>NZ_JBNJLS010000022.1:0-166591 GCF_050510915.1 Streptomyces odontotermitis
CGAGGCGCGTTCAGCGCCGATGGGGGGCTGGGGGCGCAGCCCCCGGGTGGGTGCGCCAGGGGCGACGGAGTCGCCGTATCGGGAAGGGGCGGGGTTGGGGAAAGAGCCCCCGGCAGGGGGAGGTGACTTGGGGTGGGGGCGGGGGTTCTGGGTGGGGTGGAGGGGGTGGGTGACCTAAGGCCCGTGTCCGGTGCCGCGTTCACCTGGGGCTTTAGGCGTGCAAAGACAGAGCTTTGCCGGAGCTTTAGGTCCTTGGTCCTCTTTTAGTTTGCCTGCGGCAACCAACTGCTTTTATGGTTGCCCTAAGCAACAAAGACAGAGGAGGTGCCGTGGCCGCGCAGCGTCAGTACGAGGAGCTGGCCCGCCAGCTCAGCGCCGTAGGTGCCGTCAAGCGCGACCTCGCCCGGATCCTGCCCCACGACTGCCCGGCCGGTTCCGCCGCCGTGCTCACGCTGCTCAGCCGGTACGGCGAGATGCGGATGAGCCGGCTCGCCGAACTGCTCGCCGTTGATATGTCGGTGACCAGTCGGCACGTGTCCCATGTCGCCGAACGCGGCTGGATCGAACGGTCCCCGGACCCCGCCGACAAGCGCTCCCGCATCCTGCGCCTCACCCAAGCCGGCGAGCGGCAGATGGAGGTGCTCTCCGAGCGCTCCACGCAGTTGCTCGCCGACCGGCTGAGCGACTGGTCCGACGACGAGGTCGGCATGCTCATCTCTCTGATGGCCCGGCTCCGGGACAGCTTCGGGGACTGCCGGTCGGCACAGACCACCCGTACCACCACCCGTACACCCGCGTAAGCAGTAGAAAAGGAAGCCCATGGCCACGACCACACCATCCGGTGTGCGGGGCAGCCACGCCAAGCACGGAGCGCATGACGACAGCGCACCCATGACGCATCGTCAGATCATGGAGGCGCTCTCCGGGCTGCTGCTCGGCATGTTCGTCGCGATCCTGTCGTCCACGATCGTCTCCAATGCCCTGCCTGAGATCATCGGCGATCTGGGAGGTGGGCAGTCCGCCTACACCTGGGTCGTCACCGCCGCCCTGCTCTCCATGACGGCGGCCACTCCGCTGTGGGGCAAGCTCTCCGACCTCTTCAGCAAGAAGGCCCTCGTACAGATAGCCCTGGTCATTTATGTGCTGGGCTCTGTTGTTGCCGGGCTTTCGCAGAACGCCGGGATGCTCATCGCCTGCCGTGTCGTCCAGGGCATCGGCGTGGGCGGGCTTTCTGCGCTTGCGCAGATCGTCATGGCCGCGATGATCTCGCCGCGTGAGCGCGGGCGTTACTCCGGTTACCTGGGCGCCACGTTCGCCGTCGCGACTGTTGGCGGGCCGCTGCTCGGTGGTGTCATCACCGACGCCTCCTGGCTGGGGTGGCGCTGGTGCTTCTACGTCGGTGTGCCGTTCGCGGTCATCGCGCTCATCGTGCTGCAGAAGACCCTGAAGCTGCCCGTCGTGAAGCGGGAAGTGAAGGTCGACTGGGGCGGTGCCTTCTTCATCTCCGCCGCCGTCTCGCTGCTGCTGATCTGGGTCACCTTCGCCGGGGACAAGTACGACTGGCTGTCCTGGCAGACGTACACGATGGTGGGCGGCTCGATCGCACTCGGGCTGCTGTTCATCCTCGTCGAGTCCAAGGCCAGTGAGCCGATCATCCCGCTGCGGCTCTTCCGCAACCGGACCATCGCCCTCTCGTCGCTCGCCTCCCTCTTCGTGGGCGTCGCGATGTTCACCGGCACCGTCTTCTTCAGCCAGTACTTCCAGCTGGCGCGCGGCAAGTCGCCGACGATGTCCGGGGTCATGACGATTCCGATGATCGGTGGTCTGTTCATCTCCTCCACCGTCTCCGGCCAGATCATCACCAAGACCGGCAAGTGGAAGGGCTGGCTCGTCAGCGGTGGCCTGCTGCTGACCGCCGGGCTCGGGCTCCTCGGGACCATCCGGTACGACACCGCCTACTGGCACATCGCGATCTACATGGCCCTGATGGGTCTCGGCATCGGCATGATGATGCAGAACCTCGTGCTCTGCACGCAGAACCAGGTCGCGCCCGAGGACCTCGGGTCCGCCAGTTCCGTGGTCACCTTCTTCCGGTCCCTCGGTGGTGCCATCGGCGTCTCGGCGCTCGGTGCCGTCATGGCCACCCGGATCACCGACTACGTGAAGGACGGGCTCGCCGATCTCGGGCCGAAGGGCGCGGCCCTCGGGCACGGTGGCACCGGTGGGGGTGCGATACCCGACCTGGACAAGCTGCCGGAGCCGTTCCGGATCGTGATGGAGAGCGCGTACGGGCACGGCATCGCCGATGTCTTCCTGATCGCGGCGCCGCTGGCCTTCATCGCCTTCCTCATCACCCTCTTCATCAAGGAAGTTCCGCTGCGGACCTCCGGGGCGCTCGCCCAGGCCGCCGAGGGTTCGACGCCGGCGGACGGCGGTGCGCAGGCTCCTGAGAGTGCTTCGGGTGCTGCCGTCGCCGCTGCTGCTCCTGTCGGTGATCAGCCGGTGCTCGCCACTGTCGCGGCCGCCGGAGACGGCGGAGCCGAGGCCACTCAGCGGCTTGCCGCCGTCGCCTCCGCCGGGGGTGGGGACCTCCCCGTCCAGGCGGCCGGTGGCGGGATTCCGGTACGGGGCTTCGTGCGCGGCGCCGAGAGCGCGCCCGTGCCGCGGGCCGCGGTCACCCTGATCTCCCTCGGGGGACGGCAGTTGGGGCGTGCGGTCGCGCAGGGCGACGGGGCCTATGCCGTGGACGCGCCCGGTGCGGGGTCCTACGTGCTGATCGCCTCCGCCGACGGGTTCCAGCCGCAGGCGTCCACCGTCGTGGTCGGCGAGGACGCCCTCGCGTACGACATCCTGCTGAGCGGCACCAGCGGGCTCACCGGTGTCGTGCGGTCCGCCGACAGCAAGCTGCCCGTGCGCGGCGCCATGGTCATCGTGACCGATGTGCGCGGGGACGTGCTCGCCACCGGACTCAGCGGTGAGCAGGGCGAGTTCACCTTCGCCGAGCTGGTGCCGGGGACCGTGACCATTGCCGTGAACGCGCCTGGCCACCGGCCGACCGCGCTGCCCGTCGAGGTCGGCGGCGCCGGTGTCACCCGGGTCGAGATCGACCTCAGCGCCGGCGCGCAGGTGCAGGGCACCGTGCGGGCGGCGGGCGGTCCGCTGAACGACGCGCGGGTCACGCTGGTGGACGCGGCGGGCAATGTCGTCGCCAGCGCCACGACCGGGGCGGACGGGGCGTATGCCTTCACCGACCTGGACAGCGGGGAGTACACCGTCATCGCGACGGGATACCCGCCGGTGGCGACCGGCCTGAGCGTCGCCGGGAGCGGCGTCGACGGCCACGACATCGAGCTCGCCCACCCCGGCGAGTGACCGGCCCCGGGCGGGGGCGCCCTGAGCGGAGCGCCCCCGCCCGGTGATGGAGAAAGAGACCCCCGGGTCGGTGGTGGCACAGACGGCAGGGGACGGCCGGTCACCACCGCCGGGGGTCGTTGTTTTCAGGCCGTTTTATGCGGCTATTTCGAGCTTGTTGGAGTAGGGGATATGGGACTCACTGCGCGGATCCGGACTCGCGACGGGTGGGCTGTGCCGCACGCCGTCGTCACCGTCACGGACATGACGGGCGCGCAGGTGCTGCGCGCCGCGACGGACGAGGAAGGTGTCGTACGGGATGCGGCGGAGCTGACTCCCGGGCCGTACACGGTGATCGTCACCGCCGTCGGGTACGCGCCCGTGGCCTCGACCGCGCTCGTCACGGCGAGCGGCCGCGCGGAAGTCGGCACGGTCGTCCTCGCCCGGCAGGGCGGCACCGAGCTGCCGCCGCCCGGGACGTGGACCATCGACCCGGCGCACTCCACGGTGGGCGCCGTCGCGCAGCACCTGGGGATCACCAGCGTGCACGGGCGGTTCACGGAGTTCGGGGGGCGCATCGAGATCGCCGGGGCCGACGCGGACATCGAGAAGTCGCGGGTCGAGGCGGTCATCCGGGCGGGGTCCATCGACACCGGCAACGGCATGCGGGACGGGCACCTGAAGTCGGCCGACTTCCTGGACGTCGAGCGGTACCCGGAGATCACGTACCGGTCGAGCGGGCTGACCCCGGCCGGGCCCGACCGGTGGACGGTCCACGGGGAGCTGGGCATGCACGGTGTGGTGCGGCCCGTCGACCTGGACCTCAGCTACCTGGGGACGGGCGCGGACCCGTGGGGCGGTACGCGGGCGGCCTTCCGGGCCACCGCCGAGCTGCGCCGCGAGGACTTCGCCATGAACTACAACCAGGTGGTGCAGGCGGGGATCTCGGCGATCGGCACCACTCTGAGGGTCGAGCTGGACATCCAGGCCGTGCAGGGGGATGCGCTGCCGCAGGTGTAGCGAGTGCCTCGGGGAGGGCGAGCGCCTCGGGGAAGGCGAGCGCCTCGGGGAAGGCGAGCGCCTCGGGGAAGGCGAGCGCCTCGGGGAGGGACCAGTGGAGGGGCCCTGTGAAGGGGGTACTGGCAGGCGTATGTACGAAGGGGTCCGCCTGCCTCGGTCGCGGGCGGGCCCGGCGGCCGTAGGGTGCCGGACATGGCACCCAGCATCGCGACCAACACCCCTGTGTCCCTCGATGAGTTGCTCGACTTCGTCCGCCCCCGGCACCGCGCGATCCTGCTGACCGCGCGGGCGGACGGCACCCCGCAGGGCTCCCCGCTGACCTGCGGGGTCGACGACGCGGGCCGGATCGTCGTCTCCACCTACCCGGAGCGGGCCAAGACCCGCAACGCCAAGCGGAATCCGCGCGTCAGCGTGCTTGTCCTGTCGGACGAGTGGAACGGTCCGTGGGTCCAGGTCGACGGCACCGCCGAAGTCATCGACGCACCCGACTCGGTGGAGCCGCTCGTCGAGTACTTCCGCAACATCTCCGGGGAGCACCCCGACTGGGACGAATATCGGGCCGCCATGCTCAAGCAGGGCAAGTCCATCATCCGGGTCACCCCGGAGCGGTGGGGACCCGTCGCCACCGGAGGGTTTCCGGCCCGGCCGGCCTCGGAGGACTGAGCGCGGGCCGGTCCCGGAGCGCCGACGGAGACGGGAGTTCGACGGCTCTACGAACGCGTGCGTGCCAGCATCGCCTCGATGCCCGCCACCATCAGGTCGAGCGCGATGCGGAAGTCGCGCTCGCGCATCTCCTCGACCGTGTCGCCGCCCCGCGCGTCCATCAGCTCCGTCGAGCTCTCCACCATCTCGGCGAACCGGGGCTCCGCCTTGACCGTGCCCATGGCCTGCTGGAAGTACTCGTCCTGGGTCATCCCCGCCGAGGCGCAGCGCTGCACGAAGTGGCCCTCGATCGTGCCGAAGCCGTAGACGAACTGGAAGACGGCCGAGAGCGCGCCCATCTGTTCGTGCGGGGGTAGACCCGTGTTCTTCACGGCGCGCTGCACCGTCAGGGAGAACCTCATCGAGTTCGGGCCGATGTTGAGGAAGGTTCCGACGAGCGGTGACACCCAGGCGTGCCGGACCAGCAACTTCCGGTACTCGGCGGCCAGTTCGCGGAGCTGGTCGCGCCAGTCCGCCTTCGTGTCCGCCTTCGTGTCCGCCTTCGTCTCCGAGTCCGGGTACGGGTCCGGGTCCTGGCCCGCGTCCGCGTTCGCGTCCGCCTCGGGCAGGTTGAGCTCGCCGAAGACCGCGTCGAGGGCCAGCTCCAGGAGGTCGTCCTTGGTGTCCACGTACCAATAGACGGACATCGCCGTCACGTTCAGCTCCGCGGCGAGGCGGCGCATGGAGAACTTGGCGAGGCCCTCCGCGTCCAGGAGCCGGACCGTGGTCTCGGTGATGCGGTCACGGTCCAGGCCCGAGGGCTGGTCGGACCTGCGGCCGCCGCCCCCGCCGCGCGCGGCGGCCTTCCCCTCCAGCCAGACGCTCGTCCGCGCCGGGCGCTTCGCGCGGTCGGCTGCCTTCACCATGGCGCACCTTCCAGAGAGATTCGACAGAGATAGGGACACAGGGACAGGGACAGGGACAGGGGCAGAGACGGAGGCAGGGGCAGAGCCGGGGACGGGGCAGAGACGGGGTCACTTCCTACGGAGGGTGAGTGGGCCGGTGGGCGGAGCGGAATCCAGCCGTCCGCCCACCTCGATGCTATGCGGGCCCTACGGCTGTGCCGATGTCACCGGTGAGTCTGCCCTCTCCGCCCTCTTCAGCAACGCGGCCGCCACCACGCCTCCGAGGAACACCGCGACGGCCCCCACCAGCTGGCTGGTCTCGAGCCCCGAGGCGAACGCGTCTGCGATCTTCGCCCGCTCGGTCTCCGACTCGGCGGCCGCCAGCGCCGCGGGCAGGGAGGCCGCGGAGACCGAGACGAGGGCCGCGAAACGGGAGTTGAGAACCGCACCCAGGACTGCTACCCCGAGTCCGTGGCCGAACTCGGCCAGCGTGCCGTTGACCCCCGCGCCCACGCCCGCCTTCTCCGGCGGGATCGCGCTCATGATGGCGTTGGCCATCGCGGGCATGGCGAGGGAGATGCCCGAGCCCATCACGATCAGGCCCGCCAGCATCCCGCCGTAGCCGCCGTCCGTCCCGCCGCCGAGCAGGGCGACCAGCGCCAGGCCGCCCGCGAGCAGGCTCATGCCGCACAGGATCGTGACCGGTGTGCCCAGCTTCTTGTGCAGGCGCGCGCCGATCCCGAGCAGGTTGAGGGCGACCACCGACACCGCGAGCGGCGCCGTGCGCAGGCCCGCCTCCAAGGGCTCGTACCCCATCACGAACTGCAGGTGCTGGGTGAGCAGGAAGAGCGAGCCGCCCATGCCGAAGGCGACCAGGATCGCGCCCGCGACGGCTCCGATGAAGGGGCGGTTGCGGAAGAAGTGCATGTCCAGCATCGGGTACGGGATGCGCAGCTCCCACAGGACGAAGGCCGCGAGGACCGCGGCGCCGACCGCCGCCGAGCCGAGCACCTGGCCCGATGTCCAGCCCTCCCGGGGACCGGAGATGATCGCGAACACGACCGCGGCCATGCCGATCGTGGAGAGCAGTGCGCCGAGCAGGTCGGGGCGGTCGCCTGTGGGGTTCTTGGATTCCGGGACCATCTTGATCACGGCGGCGAGCGCGAGGAGCGCCACCGGGATGTTGACCAGGAAGATCGCGCCCCACCAGAAGTGGTTCAGCATGACCCCGCCGAGCAGCGGGCCCGCGGCGAAGCCGAGGGAGCTGACGGTCGACCACATCGCGATGGCCTTGACCCGCTCCGCGTCGCTGAAGATCTGCATCACGACGGCGAGCGTCGTGGTGAGGAGCAGCGCGCCGCCGATGCCCATGCCGGCCCGCGCCGCGATGAGCTGGCCCGAGCTCTGCGCGAGGCCCGCGACGAGCGAGCCGATCCCGAACAGGGCGAGGCCCGCGATCAGCATCTTCTTGCGCCCGTAGCGGTCGGCCGAGCTGCCCGCGGTGAGCAGGAGTCCGGACTGGACCAGCGAGTAGGCGTTGATCATCCACTGGATGTCCGCCGTGGACGCGTCCAACTCCTCGGTGAGGGACGGGATCGCCACGTTCAGGACGGTGTTGTCGAGCAGCACGGTGAGCTGGGCGAGGCAGATGACGCCGAGGATCAGCCAGCGCTGCGGGTGGCCGCCGCCGTCGGGGGCGGCGGGCTCGTGGGTCTCGGCAGTCGTTGCCGTCATTCAGGCTCCTTCTACGGTGTACGTCAGGTGGGCGACGTACACCGTAGAGGAGACTCTTGTACGGTGTAAAGGGATTTCCTCCCGGTGCTCTCGGTGGCCGACCTCTGAAGCCCCGCAGGGGGGCTAACTCCTCGGCTGCGTCAGGTCGTAGAAGGTGGCGCTGCCGACGGTGACCTTCTTGTAGTGGGACGTCACCCAGGAGGTGATCTTCGAGGCCGTGCCGCTGTTGCCGCCGGGGCCGCCCGACTGGCCGCCGATGAAGTAGTGGATCTTTCCCTCCCTCACGTACTCCTTGAACTGGGCGAGCGTCGGCGAGGGGTCACTGCCGTTGAAGCCGCCGATCGCCATCACCGGCTTCCCGGTGGCGAGTTGGTAGCTGGCGCTGTTCTGGGAGCCGATGGTCGCGGCGGCCCAGGTGTAGTCGTCGGCGTTCGCCACCAGGAGCTTCTTGGCCTTGGCGCCGACCTGGGCGCCATTGAGGAGGCCGCCCATGCCGCCGCCTCGGACGCCGCGTTCACCCATGGGGCCGCCCCCCGTGGGGCCTCCCCCGGGCGGGGCACCGCCCTGCCGGCCGGGCGGCTGCATCTGCGTCCCACCCTTCATCCCGCCACCGGGCCCGCCGTTCCCGCCCCCGGGGAACCCCTTGCCCCCGCCCGGGAACCCCTTGCCGTCCCCGAAGATCCTCTTGCCGCCCCCGGGAAAGCCCATCCCCACCCCCGAAGGCCCCGCCGTCACGATCGACCCCGTGTGCGCGGAGTCCAGCGTCGACAGCGTGTACGCCGTCGGGCCCGCCAGCGACGCCGCCGCGCCCACCACCACGGCTCCCACGGCCAGTCGGCGGCTCATCCGGCCCACGAAGGCGAGGGCGAGCGCGCCCGCCAGACCGCCCACCAGGACCGCCCAGCGCAGCCACGGCAGGTAGTCCGGGGTCCGGTCGAGCAGCGTGTGGCCCCACCACGCGGTGACCGCGACGGTCACGCCGAGCGTGGCGCCCGCCCACCACTTGGCGCGCTCCTCCCACAGGACCGTGGCGCCCATGCCGATGAGGGCGGCCAGGTAGGGGGCGAGGGCCACCGTGTAGTACTGGTGGAAGATGCCCGCCATGAAGCTGAAGACCCCGGCGGTCATCAGCAGCGCGGAGCCCCAGGCGAGGAACGCGGCGCGGGCCGTGTCCGTCCTCTTGGCCTTCCAGGTGAGGACGAGTCCGGCCACGAGCAGGATCAGGGCGGCGGGCAGCAGCCAGGAAATCTGGCTGCCGACCTCGGAGTTGAACATCCGGCCGAGGCCGGTCTCGCCCCACTGACCGCCACCGCCACCACCACCGCCACCACCACCGCCGCCACCACCGGGACCACGGCCGCCGCCCCCGCCGACGCTTCCCGCCTCGTCGCCGTTGATGCGGCCGAGGCCGTTGTAGCCGAAGGTCAGCTCAAGGAAGGAGTTGTTCTGCGAGCCGCCGATGTACGGACGCGAGGACGCGGGCCACAGCTCCACGATCGCGACCCACCAGCCGCCGGACGCGATCATCGCCCCGGTGGAGAGGGCGAGTTGACCGAAACGCTTGCGCGGCCGGACGGGTGCGCACGCCGCGTACAGGACGGCGAGCGGCGGCAGGATCAGGAACGCCTGGAGCGTCTTGGTCAGGAAGGCGAGGCCGACCGCGACGCCCGCCCACACCAGCCACTTGGTGCGGCCGTGTTCCAGGGCGCGCAGCACGCAGTAGACCGTGACGGTCATGAGCAGGGCGAGCAGCGCGTCCGGGTTGTTGAAGCGGAACATCAGCGCGGCCACCGGCGTCAGCGCGAGCACCGCGCCCGCGAGGAGTCCCGCGGTGGCGCTGAAGCGGCGCCGCACGGCCGCGTACAGGACGCCGACCGTGGCCACGCCCATCAGCACCTGCGGGACGAGGACCGCCCATGAGTTGAGGCCGAAGAGCCGTACGGACAGGGCCATCGGCCACAGGGAGGCCGGGGGCTTGTCGACGGTGATGGCGTTGCCCGCGTCGAGCGAGCCGAAGAAGAGCGCCTTCCAGCTCTGGCTGCCCGCCTGGACGGCCGCGGAGTAGAAGGAGTTGGCGTAGCCGGACGCGCTGAGGTTCCAGAGGTAGAGCACGGCGGTGACGAGGAGCAGGCCGAGGAAGGCCGGGCGCACCCAGCGCGCGTCCTCCGTGCGGCCGCGCCACAGCCGGTGGGCGACGTCGCCCGCGCGCCGGTGACCGCGGTCGGCGAAGGGGGGCGCGGGTGGCGCCGTGGGCGGTGGGGCGGGATGGGCCGTGGTCATCGGGGGGTCCTCGGGTCGTGGGGGTGGTTCGTGTGGTTCATGTGGTTCGTGCGGTCCGTGCGGTCCGTGTCGCGTGGGGGCTGCTGGTCGTGCGGGGACTGCCAGTCGTGCGGGGACTGCCAGTCGTGCGAGGGCTGCCGGTCGCACGCCGTCTGCTGGCCGTCCCCGGCCCGCTGGCTGTCCCCGGCCCGCTGGTCGCACGCGGCCCGCTGGTCGTCCGCCGTCCGCTGGTCCGGGAAGACCCAGGCCCGCAGCAGCAGGAATCTGAGCACCGTCGCGGCGAGGTTCGCCGCGATCAGGACCGCGAGCTCCGTGGAGTGCGCCGGGTCGGCGGCGGCCGTGTCGAGTGCGGCCAGGGAGCCGCTGGTCAGGGCCAGGCCGATGGCGAAGACCACGAGGCCCTGCGCCTGGTGGCGGACGGCCCGGTCGCGGCCGCGCACCCCGAAGGTGAGGCGCCGGTTGGCCGCCGTGTTGGCGACGGCGGAGACCAGGAGGGCCAGCGCGTTCGCGAGCTGCGAGCCCGTGAACGTACGGAAGGCGGAATAGAGGAGGAGGTAGGCGAGGGTCGACAGCGCGCCCACGGCGCAGAAGCCGACCAGCTGCCGCGCCAAACCCCTTGGTACACCGGCGAGTTGGCGGTCGCGCGGGTCGTCGCCGAAGGGGCGGGCGAGCCGGTCGAGGGGCAGCGCGCCGACGGCGAGGGCGCGGCCCACCCGCCAGACGCCCCTGAGGTCGTCCGTGGCGGTCCTGACGAGGTGGACGGTGGAGTCGGGGTCGTCGACCCAGTCGACCGGCACCTCGTGGATGCGCAGGCCCGCGCGCTCGGCGACCACCAGCATCTCGGTGTCGAAGAACCACCCGGTGTCCTCGACGAGCGGAAGCAGCGCCTGCGCGACGTCCCGCCGGATCGCCTTGAACCCGCACTGGGCGTCGGAGAAGCGGGCCTGGAGCGAGCCGCGCAGGATGAGGTTGTACGCCCGCGAGATGAACTCCCGCTTGGGGCCGCGCACCACGCGCGAGCTGCGCGCGAGCCGGGAGCCGATCGCCAGGTCGGAGTGGCCGGAGATCAGCGGGGCGACCAGGGGGAGCAGGGCGTTGAGGCCGGTGGAGAGATCGACGTCCATGTACGCGAGGACGGGCGCGTCGGACGCCGCCCAGACGGTGCGCAGGGCCCGCCCGCGTCCCTTCTGCTCCAGGCGGACGTAGCGGACCTGCGGGCTGTCGGCCTCAAGTTCCTTCGCGACCCGGGGAGTCGAGTCGGTGGACGCGTTGTCGGCGACCGTGATGCGGAACGAGTAGGGGAAGGTGCTCTCGAGGTGCCGGCGCAGCCGGGTCACGCACGGCCCGAGGTCGCGCTCCTCGTTGTGGACGGGGACGACCACGTCGAGGAGCGGCGGCCGTGCCGGTCCCGGTGCGGCGGGCGAGGCCGCGGGCAGGTGCTCCCGGGCGGGCAGGGCCGCCGGAAGGGAGCCGGCCGGGAGGGAGTCGGTTCGCATGCCACGAACCTCGCCAACTGCTCTGTCAGAGCTGTGTGGTGAGGCTGTGGTGCGGCTGTGAGTACGGCGCCGGGGGCGGGTTCAGGGACGGGTTCAGGGGCGGCTGCGAGGACGGCGCCGGGGACGGGTTCAGGGGCAGTCGTACGGTCAACAGGGGCAGCCGCACCGTGAACACGGTCCGGCCCGGCGCGCTCTCCACCGTCACCGTGCCGCCGTGCGCGTCGGTCACCGCGCGCACGATGGCGAGGCCGAGCCCCGTGGAGCCATGGGCGCGGGAGCGCGAGGTGTCGCCGCGCGCGAACCGCTCGAAGACGTGCGGCCGCAGCTCCGCCGGGATCCCGGGCCCGTCGTCCTCGACGTCGAGCCGCGCCCACGGCCCTTCGATGTGCACGCGGGCGGTCACGGTGGTGCCGGGCGGGGTGTGGGTGCGGGCGTTGGCGAGGAGGTTCACCAGGACCTGGTGGAGCCGGGCGGCGTCGGCGCGCACCGGCACCGGGTCGGCGGGCACGTCGAGCCGCCAGGTGTGGCCGGGCCCGGCCGCGCGGGCGTCGCTGACGGCGTCCACGACGAGCGGGGAGAGGTCGGTGTCCGCGTACGACAGGGGGCGCCCGGCGTCGATCCGGGCGAGCAGCAGCAGGTCCTCGACCAGGCCGGTCATGCGGTGCGCCTCGGACTCGATGCGGCCGAGGGCGTGCCGGGTGTCGGGCCCGGCCTCCTCGTGGCCGCGCTCGTGGCCGCGCCGGGTGAGCTCGGCGTAGCCCCGTATGGAGGCGAGCGGCGTGCGCAGCTCATGGCTGGCGTCGGCGACGAACTGCCGCACCCGGGTCTCGCTCGACTGCCGTGCGTGCAGCGCCCCGTGGACGTGGTCGAGCATCCGGTTGAGGGCGGCGCCGACCTGGCCGACCTCGGTGTGCGGGTCGGCCTCGGACTCGGGGACGCGCTCGTGGAGGGTCACCTCGCCGCTGTGCAGGGGGAGTTCGGAGACGCGGGTCGCGGTGGCGGCGACGCGGCGCAGCGGGCGCAGGGCGACGCCGACCATGGCGGCGCCCGCGAGCGAGGCGGCGACGAGTCCGGCCGCGGTGACGCTGACCTCCACCCAGATCAGGGTGGAGAGGGTGCCTCGGACCTCGGTCTCGGGGAGGCCGACCACGATGGTCCCGCCGGGCTTGGCGCCGACGCGGTAGTCGCCGAGTCCGGGCAGGTGCACGGAGTGCTCGGTGCCGTCGCGGGGGACGGAGGCGAGGGCGGTGGCCTGGGCCTCGGTCAGATCGGAGGTGCGGGTGGTGCTGTCGCGGTCGCTCCTGGCGGCTTCGCGGACGGTGCCGTCCGCGGTGTCGAGCACGGCGCCCACGGTGTTCTTGTTGCCGGGCCCGGCGAGGAACCGGAGCGGCTCGTTGCTGCCGGGGCCGGGCAGCAGGTGGCCGCCGTCGGCCATCCCGACGACCTCGTGCACCTGCTTGTCCAACTGCGCGTACAGATAGGTGTGCAGGGCGATCGTGGTGACGGTGCCGATGACCGCGCAGATCACCGCGATCAGGCCGACCGCGGCGATGACGAGCCGGGTGCGCAGGGTGCGCGGCCCCCGCCGCCGCTTCACACCGCCGCGACGGCCGCGGGCGCGGGCTTCAGCAGATACCCGGCGCCGCGCCGCGTGTGGATCATCGGCTCCCGGCCCGCGTCGATCTTCCTGCGCAGATACGAGATGTAGAGCTCGACGACGTTGGCCTGGCCGCCGAAGTCGTAGCTCCACACCCGGTCGAGGATCTGCGCCTTGCTGAGCACCCGGCGCGGGTTGCGCATCAGATAGCGGAGCAGCTCGAACTCGGTGGCCGTCAGGTGGATGGAGTCGCCGCCGCGGGTCACCTCGTGGCTGTCCTCGTCGAGAGTCAGGTCGCCCACGGCGAGCACGGACTCGGACGTGCGGTCGGCGGCGCCGGCGCGCCGGATGAGGCCGCGCAGCCGGGCCACGACCTCCTCCAGGCTGAAGGGCTTGGTGACGTAGTCGTCGCCGCCCGCGGTGAGCCCCGCGATCCGGTCCTCCACGGCGTCCTTCGCGGTGAGGAAGAGCACGGGCACGTCGGGCAGCTCGCGCCGCACCCGGCCGAGGACGGAGAGGCCGTCCATGTCGGGCAGCATCATGTCGAGCACCACGGCGTCGGGCCGGAAGGACCGGGCGGCCCGCACGGCGCCCGCGCCGTCCCCGGCGCTGCGGATCTGCCAGCCCTCGTAGCGCAGGGCCATGGACAGCAGCTCGGTCAGCGACTCCTCGTCGTCCACGACGAGCACGCGGACGGGGCTCCCGTCCGGCCTGAGCAGTTCGGTGCGCCCCTGGCGCGAGGTGGTGGTCATGGCGGACAGCCTGTGCGGCGCCCGTGAGAGGGAGCTTTCCCCAGTCTGTGAATTTCCTGAGAACCGGGCCCGGCTCCCTTGGGGAAGGCGAAGCGGAAGCGGCGGCGCACCCCTCCGGGAATAGGCAGTGCATCCCCCCGGTTCATCCCGATCATGACGACCCCGAATCACGCGCGTACGGCAGTGGGCCGCATCGGCCTGTGGAGCAGCGCCTTCAAGGCGGGCGACCCGGCACGAAAGGACCACGTCACCGAAGCGGCGGCCGAGTTGGACGAGCTCGGCTACGGCGCGCTCTGGGTGGGCGGCAGCCCGGCACTCGACGACGTGGCGCCGCTCCTCGACGCCACCGGCCGGATCACGGTCGCGACCGGCATCCTCTCCATCTGGCAGCACTCCGCGGAGTCGGTGGCGGCCCGCCTCGCGGACTTCGAGGCGGCGCACCCGGGCCGCTTCGTGCTCGGCCTCGGGGTCAGCCACGACGCGCTCGCGCCGCAGTACGCCAAGCCGTACTCGGCGATGAAGGAGTATCTGTCGGCCCTGGACGCCGCCCCCGCCCCGGTCCCCGCGGAGCGCCGCGTGCTCGCCGCCCTCGGCCCGAAGATGCTGGAGCTCTCCCGGACCCGCGCCGCCGGTGCCCACCCCTACCTGGTGACGCCCGAGCACACCGCGAAGGCCCGCGCGGCGCTCGGCGAAGAGGCCCTGCTGGCGCCGGAGTTGAAGGTCGTCGTGGACGAGGACGTGACGGCGGCCCGCGCGCTGGCCCGCACCTACCTCTCGTACTACCTGCCGCTGCCCAACTACACCAACAACTTCCTGCGCCTCGGCTTCGTCGAGGACGACTTCAAGGACGGCGGCAGCGACCGGCTCATCGACGCGGTCTTCGCCCTCGGCTCCCCGGCGGCGATCCGTGCCCGCGCGGACGAGTTCCTGGCCGCGGGCGCGGACCACCTCGCGGTCCAGGTGGTGACAGCGGACCCGCGCACGGACCTGCCGCTGCCCCAGTGGCGGGCCCTGGCAGAGGCACTGCCCCTCTAGCGGGTGCCCTCACCGAGCCCGAAGAGCCGGGCCGCGTTCCCGTAGCAGACCCTCCGCAGCCAGTCGTCACCCAGCTCCAGGCGCTCCAGGGCCTGGAGCTGGTGGACGTACGGATAGGGGATGTTGGGGAAGTCGGTGCCGAGGAGCACCCGCTCGCCCAGGGCGGCGAGCCGCGGCAGCTCGGCGCGCGGGAACGGCGTGAAGCGCTCGACGAAGTCGGTGAACGCCATCGTCGTGTCGAGCCGCACCTCCTCATACCGCTCGGCGAGGTCGAGGAAGTCGGCGTACTCCGACATCCCCATGTGCGCGACGACGATCCGCAGCCGGGGATGGCGCGCGAGCACCCGCCCGACCGGCTCGGGCCCGGTGTGCTTGCCGGGCACGGGCCCCGACCCGCAGTGCATGACGACGGGGATCCCGGCCTCCGCGAGCAGCCCCCACACGGGGTCGAGCAGCGGGTCCCCCGGGTCGTACGCCCCCACCTGCACATGCGCCTTGAACACCCGCGCCCCGGCGTCGACGGCCGCGCGCACATAGCCCTCGACTCCCTCCTCGGGGAAGAGGGTCGCGGTGTGCAGACAGTCGGGCGTGCGGCGGGCGAAGTCGACGGCCCAGCCGTTCAGCCACGCGGCCATGCCGGGCTTGTGCGGATAGAGCATCGCGGTGAAGGCGGTGACCCCGAACTCCCGCAGCAGTCGCAGCCTTTGCGTCTCCTCGTGCCGGTACGTGATCGGCCACTCCAGCCGGGTCAGGGGCCCGGCGGAGTCGAAGTACTCCCACACCTTCGCGAGGACGCGCTCGGGCATGAAGTGCGTGTGCACGTCGATGATCCCCGGCAGCCCGAGCCGCTCCCAGAAGGCCCGTACGCGCTCGGCCTCCCCTTCCGGGGCCGCCCCCTCCACGGCCTCACTCGCGCTCAAAGCGATAGCTCCGCTCGACCTTGGAGACGTGCGTGACATAGGTCTCGTACCACTCCTCCCGCCCCCGCTTCTGCACCACGCGGTGCTCGGCGTTGGCGCGCCACACCTTGATCGACTCTTCGTCGCGGAAGTAGCTGACGGTGATGCTGAGCCCGCCGGGCGTCTGCGCGTGGTCGCTGCCGAGGAAGCCGGGCACGTCCCTGACCAGCTCGTCCATGCGGGCGGCTGCCTCGGCGTAGCCCTCCGTCCGCTCGGTGCGCAGGGAGGTGAACACGACGGCGTAGTAAGGCGGTTCGAAGGGTCCGACAGGAGCTATGGGGTGATCACTCATGAGCTCAGCCTCGGGTCCCGCGCGGGGCGCTGTCCACCCTGGGGCGCCCTTCATTGCCGTACGGGCGCGGAGACTTGACCATCCGGTCGGTGATCGGCCACGAGGGGCCCTCTCAGAAGAGCCCCCCTTGCACCCCGGGCACCTCCCGCACCCCGGCCGTCGTCCGCACGGCCCCCGCCGCCCCGCCGAGCCGCCACCCGACGAGCAACCGCGTGTCGAGCACGAGCGCTCTCCCGCCCACGCCCTCCTCCACCAGGTGCAGATCGGGCCCGGCAGCCGCGACCAGCCTCCCGGCCACGGCCACGCCGTCCACCAGCCCGCTCACGACGCCCCCGGCCACCGGCAGCCCGTCGATCCCGAACTCCCTTACATGATCGACGACTTCGCAGGGCAGCCGCTCCAGCGAGTCGGGCCACCCGCCGAGCGCGACGGCCCGCGCGTGCATCCGCACCAGCTCCCCCGCGAACCCACCCGCCCCCGACAGCACGGCCGCCCTGACGGCCCGCTTCTGCGCGTACGGGATCCGGTCCGGGACGCCGAGCGCGGCCCGCAGCAGCTCCTCGGTCCGCCGGGCGGCCATCAGCGGCCCGCGCCCGAGCCAGCTGAAGGCGACGGCGCCCTGCTCCAGGAGGCGCGCCGCACCCCGCTCCTCCCGGGTGATCCCGACCTTGACGAGCCCCGCCCCGAACCACGCCAGGTACACCCGGTAGGTCCGCGGGTCGTCGGCGAGGGTGTCGGCGGCGACGGAGTGCGCCCGGTCGAGCCGGGCGCACTCCGGACAGCGGGCCTGCGTGGCCGCACCGGGGACGACGGCGCCGTGGGGACACGGATTCCCCCGGGCCCCCACACACCCCCGCTCCCCGACGGCCCGGAACGCGATCCCCGTCCCGTACACGAGCGAGCTCGCCCGCCCCTCAGCACGGGCGGCCCCCCGCTCCCACCGCAGCACGGGCCGCCCGTCCGGCCACCCGAGCCCCGCACACCACCACTCCACCGCGCACGCTCCTCCGGCCCTGCCACCCGGCCCTCAACAGGCGAGATGCCGCCCGGGCCGTACGTGCAGCACCCTAGTGAAGTCCCGGTAGAGCCCCACCCGATGAGCCACCTGCTCGGGCTTCCCGCCGTCGCACTCGGGCCCGTTCAGCGCCCGGACGGTCTCCCCGAACCCGGCCCCGCTCACCATCGCCTCGTGCCCGGTCATGGACCCGAGCCCGGCCTGGGTGTTCCAGTACCAAAGAGCCGTCATCCAGGCCACCGCGGGATCGGTCTCCACCAGCCACGGGTTGTTCAGCAGATCGATCCCGAGCGCGTCCCCCGCCGCCTTGTAGTTGAAGTTCCAGCTGAGCATGATCGCCCCGCGCCCGTAGTACGCGGACTTCCCCGCCGGACACCCATAGGGCTTGGTCTCGTCACAGAAGATCGGATACGTGGACTCGTCCTGGGCCACCACGTAGTAGAGCCCCCCGGTCTCATGGCTGACGTTCGCCAGGAACGCGGCGGCCTCCTGCCTGCGCACGGTCCCGCTCCCGGTCCGCGCGAACTCCGGGTAGACACGCGTGGCCTCGACCAGACCCTCGTACGTGAAGAAGGAGTTCCGCTTCGGGAACATCCGCTCGAACTGCCGCTCACTGACCACGAAGCGGTGCCCCGAACCGGAATCCGGACCCGAACCCGAACCCGAACCCGCAGCCCCCCTCGCGACGGCGGGCCCGGAAGCGGTGAACACCATCCCGCACACCACGGCCAGCACCGCCAGAACTCCCCTGCGCGCCTTGCCCCTGGCCCCCCTGAGCCTCATGGGCCTCATGGGCCTCATGGGCCTCCTGATCCCGAACATGCCCGGACCACCTCTCGCTCGACGATAGGTCCAGACCATTGTGCGGACCATGCCAAGAAGAGAGAAGGTCCCGGACGGTCCGGGACAACGCGAAGGGCCCCCGGATGATCCGGGGGCCCTTCGACGCTGTGCACTCGGCAGGATTCGAACCTGCAACCTTCTGATCCGTAGTCAGATGCTCTATCCGTTAAGCTACGAGTGCTTGATTTTCTTTTGTTTCCGCCTCCGCTCCCCGGCCTTTCGGCCCGCTCGCGGCGACAGGAAGAACATTACATGACTGCCGCCGCCATGTGAAATCCGTTTGCCGCACCCCTTGCGACCTGCGAAAACGACCTTCGGCGACGCTCATGCACCCGATACGCACCGAAGCCCCGGTCCAGAAGGACCGGGGCTTCGGATCTTGCTGCGGAGGCGGAGGGATTTGAACCCTCGATCAGGGGGTTACCCCGAAACCGCATTAGCAGTGCGGCGCCATAGACCGGACTAGGCGACGCCTCCAGCTTGCACTCCGGCGCGAGCGCGGGGGTGCGTGCAGATGATGACACAGCCGGGCGGCGTGTCACCAATCGCGGCCTCCACGGTACTAGTCGGGCGGGCCGCAGAGCAAAGCGCATTTCGTACCCGCAACGTCACGCGCCGGGGCGCGTTAGAGGCGGTAGAGCCGTACCCGCCCAGGGACACCCAGGGAGCCCCACCATGCTGCGCCGCCTCGTCCTCACCGCCACCGCCTCCGTCGCCGCCCTGTCCGCGGCGCCCGTCGCCGCGCACGCCGACACCGCCGCCGACACGGGGGCGCGGGCGGGCGACCGGCTCACGGTCACCGTCATGGACGCGGGTGAAGGACAGGACGGGACCTTCGACCTGGAGTGCCGGCCCACGGGCGGCAGCCACCCCGACGCGGACGGGGCCTGCGCGACGCTGGACCAGGTGCCGTGGGGCAAGGACCCGTTCGCGCCCGTGGCTCCCGACGCCATGTGCACCATGCAGTACGGCGGTCCCGCCACCGCACACATCACCGGAACCTGGCACGGGCGGCACGTGGACGCCTCGTTCAAGCGCACCGACGGCTGCGAGATCTCGCGGTGGGACTCGCTCGTGCCCGTACTTCCCACGACGGCCGGGGCCTGAGGCCGGAGAAGTTTTCGCCGTCGCGACCGCTTCGTGACCAGCATGTACCGAAGGCTCACACGTTCTGCGTGCGACCTCCCTCTCATCCGGCGTCGCGCGCGCAACCACTCCCCGTAGACTCCCTCCCGTGACATGCCGCGGGCCACGGTCCAAAATGGCTCGCGCGGTCGGCAAGGTGCGGTAATCAGGGAGGAAGCGTCGTCGTGAGCAGCAGGCCATCCCGAGGCGCTGCTCGCCTCGCAGCCATACTCGACGCGCTCCCGGACGCGTTGGTGCTCGTCAACGCCAACGGGACGGTCGTCAACGCCAACGCCATCGCGTTGGAGACGTTCGAGGCGCCCGGCACCGCGCTCGTGGGGCGCGGACTGCTCGATCTGCTGCCGGAGTTCGACTCCCGGCTCATCCCCGGATCGATGCGCCGCCCGGACCTGACGACCACCGACGAGCGCGGACGCACCAAGCCGAAGCGGATGACCGCACGGCGCACGGACGGCAGCGAGTTCCCCGTCGAGGTCACCAGCTCGAACCTGGAAGACGGCCGCGACGCCTACGACAGCCACGGCTACACCGGCGACGAGCTGCTCATGATCGTCGTACGGGACCTCTCCGGGGCCCTGGACACCGAGGCCGAACTGGCGCGCTCGCAGCGGCAGACCGAGATGATCCTGCGCGCCGCCGCGGAGGGCGTGGTCGGCACCGACACCGACGGGCGCGTGGTCCTGGTCAACCCGGCCGCCGCGCAGATTCTCGGGTTCCGCGCCAGTGACCTCGGCGGCCAGGAGCTGCACCCCCTCGTCCTGCACTCGCGCGCCGACGGCGAGCCCTTCCCGTACGCGGAGTCGCCGCTCGCGGACACCCTGCGCTCCGGGCGCAAGCACCGGGTGCGCGGGCAGGTCCTGTGGTCCAAGAGCGGTGAGCAGGTGTCGGTGGACCTCACCACCGCGCCCGTGCGCGACGGTGACCAGCTCGTCGGCGCCGTCATGACCTTCACCGACCGGCGCCCCTACGACGCGCTCGCCAAGAAGCACGAGGAGACGGTCGAGCGCCACGAGGAGGAGCTGCGGGCCGCCGCCGAGCAGCGGGCGGAGGAGCTCGCCGCCGAGCAGGAGCGGTACGCGGCGCTCGCCGAGCGCGAGAAGGACCGCTACGAGGCGCTGGCCGACGCCGAGGCCGAGCGGTACGGGGTGCTGGCCGCGCGGCACGAGCAGCTGCTCGCCGTGCTCGGCTCCTCGCTGCGCGGGCCGCTCGACGAGCTGCGCCGCGAGCTCGCCGCGCTCGCCGCCGACGACGCCGGACAGCTCTGGCCCGAGGCCAACCAGGTCCTCCACCACCTGTCGGCCGGGTACGCGCGCATGACCACCCTCGTCGACAACGTGCTGGCCTACCAGCGCCTCGACTCGGGCGACGAGGAGCTCGCGCGGACGAAGGTCCTGCTGGACGCCGTCGTGGCCACGGGTGTTGAGGGCGCCGTCGAGCTGATCGGGCCCGGCCGCGCGCAGTTCGCCGTGCACGCGCCGCCGATCGAGGTCGAGGTCGACCCGGGGCGGCTCGCCACGGCGCTCGCCCACCTCGTCGCGGACGTCGCCGGGATCGACGCGACGGGCAGCACGCGCGCGGGCGCGACTTCGGCCTCTGCTTCTGCCTCTGGCTCTGGCTCTGCTTCCGCCTCTGTCGACTCGACGGTGGTCGTGGCCGCCGCCCAGCGCGGCGAGGTCGTCCGCATCGAGGTGCGGGGCCCGTACGCCGGGGGAGACCCGGTGCACGAGCCGATCGTCCGGGGCATCGTGCGGGCGCACGGCGGGGTCCTGCAGACCCATGAGGTGCCCGGGATGAGCGGCAGCGCGTATGTGCTGGAAGTGCCGTTGGGCGCGGGAACGGGAACGGGAACGGGAGCGGGAGCGGGGGCCGGTGCGGTTGCCGGGGACTCGGGCGCTCTCGGGGCTTCCGTCGTGGTGCCCGAGCAGGCGACCGGGGGCGGGCGTCGGCGGGCGCGGCGGTCTTCGGTGGACGCGTTCTTGGAGAGCGGGGTCGCTGGGGCCGCGGGGGCGGAAGACACGTCCGGGGGTGCTGGTGGTGCCACTGGTGGGACCGGGCGGCGTCGGCGGCGGGCCGCTGCTGCTGAGGGGGCGGAGGTGGCTGGGGCCGGGGGGACCGGTTCGAGCGGTTCGGGCGGTTCGGGCGGTTCAGCCGGTTCGGCTGCTGAGGTTCCTGTTCCGGCTCAGGGGGCTGGGGCCGGGGCCGGGGCTGTATCTGGTGGCGCCGGTGGTACGGGGCGTCGGCGCGGGCGGCCGAGTCCCGCCGAGGGTGCCGTGGTGACCGCCGCCGAGCACGCGGCCGGGTCGGCGGCGCTGGGTGAGACGGTGCCGCCGCAGGGCGTGCCGGTTCCGGCGGAGGGCACGGGGCGGAGGGCACGGCGGGCCGTGGAACAGCGCCCCGCCGACCAGCCCGCCCAGCAGGCACTGCCCGCGCTGCCATCGGCCCCGACTCCCGTACCGGGGGCCGAAGTTGGTGCGGCGGAGGGTGGCGCGCGTCCGACCGGGCGGCGTCGGCGTGCGCTCGCGGCCGCGCAGGAGCGGGCCGCGGCGGAGGAGGCGGCCCGCGAGCGGACGGTCTTCGCGCTGCCGCCCGCGGCGGAGCAGGAGCAGGAGCAGGCGGAGGCGGAGGGGACGGATCAGGCGGGCCAGTCAAGCCAGTTGGGGCCGTCGGGCCAGCTGGCGGAGGTCTCGGCCGGGGCGGCGCAGGGCCAGGAGTTCGCCCACGCTCAGCAGCAGGCGCCCGGCCGGAGGCAGGCGCAGGCGCAGGTGCCCGGCCAGGGGCAGGCCCGCGGTCAGGGGCAGGGCCAGCAGCAGGTGCCTGGCCAGGAGTTCGCTCGCGGCCAGGACCAGGCCCCCGGTCACGGGCAGCAGCAGGCGCCCCGCGGTCCGCAGGCCGCAGGTCACGGTGACCCGCGTGGTGCGCAGGACACCGGGCAGCACAGCGCCGCCCTGCACGATCCCTCCGAGGACCACACCCCGCCACAGCCGCACCCCACCCAGGCGCCGACCGGCCGTCGCAGGGCGCGTCCGGCGCCGGAGGCAGGGGTCGTTGAGGCCGGGGCCGACCCGAGGGCCGGAGCCGACCCGAGCCTCGCCCCGAACCCGAACCCGAACCCGAACCAGAACCAGAACCAGAACCAGGCTCCGGGCGTGGACGTGAACGCTGACGCGGAGCCGGACCCGGCCCCCGTCGGGCACGCCCCCGGCGTCCCCCCGCAGCCCGGCGCGCACTCCGACGGCACCCCCGCACAGGGCGTCCCCGCGCCCGCCCCCGCGCCCGCCCCCGCTCCCGGTCCGGCTCCCGGTCCGCAGCCCCGGGTGGCCCAGCCGCTGCCCGCCGAGGCCGCGCCCGGTGACCCCAACTCGACGCAGGGGCGCGCGTTCAGCGTGCGCACACTCGGGCAGGGCGTGCCGTTCGGACAGCAGACGAGCGAGCAGCCGGGGCGCCCGCAGGGTGCCCCGCAGCCGCCCCGGTCACCACAGCCCCCGGCGGCCACGCCCACCCCCGGGCCCGCCTCCGTCTCCGTCCCGCTGCCCGCCGCGCAGGAGCCCCCGGCCGCCGCCACGGACACCCCGCCCCAGGGCCACACCCTCGGCGGCTCCGGTCGCCGGCGCAGGCTGGGCACGCCCCCGGACCCGGACGGCGCCGCCCGCCCGCACCCCCAGGGGGCCGCGGCCAAGGGGCAGAGCCAGAGCCAGGGTCAGGGGCAGAGCCAGGGGCAGGGGCAGAGCCAGACTCAGGCGCCGGAACACGTACCGGCGCAGGGGCAGCCGCTGCCCGCCGCCGCCCCGCAGTCGCGGCTCGGCGCCGCGACCGAGGGCACCGGGCGTTCGTACGCGATCGGGGCTCCGGACGAGGACGCGGCCGAGGGGCCCGAGCCGCTCGACGGTCCCGGTGGCGCCGTCGAGGTGGACAACCGGCCGGGGCCGCAGCCGATGGACGACGAGCTGCCGCCCGAGCCGCTGGACAACCCGCGCCGGCTGCTCGTCTGGCCCGCGCCCGACGCCACCACGCAGCAGGCGCTCAGCGACCGCGGCTACCGGCCGGTGATCGTGCACTCGCGCGAGGAGGTGGACGCGCAGATCGCCGCGTTCCCCGCCGCGCTGTTCGTGGACCCGCTCACCGGGCCGATCACGCGCACGGCGCTGCAGTCGCTGCGCACCGCCGCGGTCGCCGCCGAGGTGCCGGTCCTTGTCACGGCCGGGCTCGGGCAGGCGACGCGCGAGGCCGCGTACGGCGCCGACCCCGCCGTACTCCTGAAGGCCCTCGCGCCGCGCGACAGTGAGCAGCACCCGCCGCGCGTGCTGCTCATCGAGGAGCACGAGGAGATCGCGCTGGCCCTGACGGCGACGCTGGAGCGGCGCGGCATGCAGGTCGCGCGGGCCGAGAGCGACGCGGACGCGGTGACGCTCGCGGCACAGATGCGGCCGAACCTGGTGGTGATGGACCTGCTTCAGGTGCGGCGCAGGCGGGCCGGGATCATCGACTGGCTGCGCGCGAACGGGCAGTTGAACCGCACGCCGCTCGTCGTCTACACGGCCGCCGTCGACCAGACGGAGCTGCCGAAGCTGGCCGCGGGCGAGACCGTGCTGTTCCTCGCCGAGCGCTCCACCAGCGGTGAGGTGCAGAGCCGGATCGTGGATCTGCTGGCGAAGATCGGGACCAACTGACGTACGAAGTACGTGAGTTGGCGCGGTACGACGTGCGTCAGTTGGCGGTGATGCGGCGGGCCGCCGTCTTGATGGACTCGCGCAGGCGGTTCCGGTCGGCGTCCGTGTCCCCGACGAGGATGCGGCGCATCTGCGGCACCGCCGTGGACCAGCCCGCGAGGGCGACCACCATGAACAGCAGGTGGGGGGCCGGGATCTCGTCGCTGATGACGCCGCGCTTCTGGGCGTCGGCGAGGACGGCGACCTTCCGGTCGTAGTGGGCGACGCGCTCGGCCTCGTCGGGCAGCTCCTCGTCGTTGTACTCGATGCCCTCCCAGAAGAGGAGGCGCAGCAGCTCGGGGTGGGCGGCGTGGTAGTCCATCAGCCGGTCCATCCAGCCGTCCATGTCGTCCGCGTCGACCGGGTTGGCGACGGCCATCTCCAGCATCCGGTGCTCCAGGACCTGTGTGAACAGCTCCGCCTTGTTGCCGAAGTAGGCGTAGATCAGCTGCTTGTTGGCCTTCGCCTCGCTCGCGATGCGGTCGATGCGGGCGCCCGCGATCCCGAACCGGGCGAACTCGGCGACCGCCGCCTCGAAGATCCGGGCCTTGGTCGCCTCGGGGTCTCTGACTGCCATGGCTCCAGGGTAGCGGACCTTACAACCAACTAGTTGGTTGACAGAGGGGTCCCGGGGGCCTCATGCTTCTTGCAACCAACCAGTTGGTTATGAAGGAGTCCTGCCACACATGCCTTCCGTCACCGCCTCCCGGACCGCTCGGGCCACTCGGGCCACTCGGGCCACTCGGACCGCTCGGGCCAGCACGGCCTCGTCGGTCGTGCGAGCCCGGCGACCCGTTCCGCCCGGCCTCTTCCTCACCCTCATCGCCGTCTGTACGGCCGTGACGGCGGCCAACATCTACATAGCCGCTCCGCTGCTGCCGCTCATGGCCCGCGACTTCGGCTCGACCGCGTCAGGGGTCGCGTGGATCGCGTCGGTGGCGCAGTTCGGATACGCGGCGGGGCTGCTGTTCTTCGCCCCGCTCGGCGACAGCGTCAACCGCCGCCGCCTGGTGGCGGTCCTCTCGCTCGTCACGACGCTCGCGCTCGGCCTGGGCGCGGCCGCGACCGGGGCGACGGCGCTCGCCGCCGCTGTCCTCGTGGCCTCGGCCGCCACGGTGGTGCCGCAGCTGCTCGTGCCGCTGGTCGCCGCGCGCGCCCCCGCGGACCGGCGGGCGCGCCATGTGGCGGCGATCATCGCCGGGTTGTTCACGGGCATCGTGGCCGCCCGGGTCCTGGGCGGGCTCGCGGGCCAGGCGTTCGGCTGGCGCGCGGTCTTCCTCGGGGCCGCCGCTCTCACGGCGGTGCTCGGCCTCACCACCGCGGCCGTGCTGCCCGCGGAGCGCCCGGTCCGCACGGGCCCGCTGTTCAGCGGACTCGTCCGGATACCGACGGTGCTGCGGGGCTCCCCCGAGCTGTGGCGCAGCTGTGTCCGGCAGGCCGGGATGTACGGGGCGTGGAGCGCGCTGTGGACCTCGCTCGCGCTGCTCCTGACCGGTGACCACTACGGCCTGTC
Source organism: Streptomyces odontotermitis (assembly GCF_050510915.1). NCBI lineage: Bacteria > Bacillati > Actinomycetota > Actinomycetes > Kitasatosporales > Streptomycetaceae > Streptomyces > Streptomyces odontotermitis. The sequence goes on from NZ_JBNJLS010000022.1 coordinate 25,287, forward strand.
GACCGCGACGGCCGGGCTCTTCGGCCTCTTCGGGCTCTCGGCCAGCGTGGTCGCGCCGCTCGCGGGCGGGCTCGTCGACCGGTTCGGGGCGGCCCGGGTGGTGCGGGCGGCGTTCGGGCTCGCGGCCGTGTCGGTGCCGCTGTTCTGGCTGGGCGGCAGCGCCCTGTGGGCGGTGTGCGCGGCGGCCGTGCTCATCCACGCGGCCCTGGTCGCCTCGCACGTCGCGAACCAGACGGTCGCGCTGACCACGACCTCCACCCCCGCGGTCGCCAACACCGCTTATGTGGTGGCCGGGTTCGCGGGCGGCGCGAGCGCCTCGGCCCTGGCCGCGACGGCGTTCACGCACCAGGGCTGGGGCGGCGTGTGCGCCGTCGCGGGGGTGTGGCTGCTCCTCGGCTGGGTGGTGACGATACGCAGGGCGCGCTGACCCCCTGGGGGTGCGAGGGGGTTCAGCGCGTCGTGACGTCCGGTTCAGTACGTCGTGATGTTGTCCCGGTTCAGAGCGTCGTGATGTTGTCCCGGTTCAGAGCGTCGTGACGTCCAGCTCGCCCTCCGCGTACTGCTGGCGCAGCACCTTCTTGTCGAACTTGCCGACGCTGGTCTTGGGGACGGTGGGGACGATCGCCCAGCGCTCCGGGAGCTGCCACTTGGCGATGTGCCCGGCGTCGGCGAGGAAGTCGCGCAGGGCCGGGTAGTCGACGGTCGCGTTCTCCTTCAACACGACGGTGGCGAGCGGCCGTTCGCCCCACTTGTCGTCGGGGACCGCGACCACGGCGGCCTCCACGACGTCCGGGTGGGCCATGAGGGCGTTCTCCAGCTCGACCGACGAGATCCACTCGCCGCCGGACTTGATGACGTCCTTGGCCCGGTCGGTGAGGGTGAGGAAGCCGTCGGCACTGATCACGCCGACGTCGCCGGTCTTCAGCCAGCCGTCCTCGCTGAACTTGTCGGCGGGCCTGAGGGGTTCGCCGTCCACGCCGCCGAAGTAGCTGGCCGTGATCCACGGGCCGCGCACCTCCAGCTCGCCCGCCGACTCCCCGTCCCACGGCAGGTGTTCGCCACCGGGGCCCACCAGGCGGGCCTCCACCCCGGCGGGGAAGCGGCCCTGGGTCAGGCGGTAGCCGAGCTCCTCGTCGGTGCCGCGTGCGTGGGCCGGCGGGTGGGCGACCGTGCCGAGCGGGGAGGTCTCCGTCATGCCCCAGGCGTGGCAGACGCGCACACCGAGCTCGTCGAACGACGTCATGAGGGACGGCGGACAGGCCGCACCGCCCATGGTGACCTGGGTGAGGGAGGCGATGTCCCGGGGCTTCGCGGTGAGTTCGGCCAGCAGGCCCTGCCAGATGGTGGGGACGGCGGCCGCGTGCGTGGGCCGCACCGTCTCGATCATCTCGGCGAGCGGGGCGGGCTGCAGGAAGCGGTCCGGCATCAGCATGTTGATCCCGGCCATCAGCGTGGCGTGCGGCAGCCCCCAGGCGTTGACGTGGAACTGGGGGACGACGACGAGGGTGGTGTCCACGTCCGTCAGCCCCATCGACTGGGTCATGTTGACCTGCATCGAGTGCAGATAGATGGAGCGGTGCGAGTAGACGACGCCCTTGGGGTCGCCGGTGGTGCCGGAGGTGTAGCACATGGCGGCCGCGGTGCGTTCGTCGAGCTCGGGCCAGTCGTAGGTGTCCGGCTTGCCGGCGAGCAGCTCCTCGTACTCGTGCACCTGGGGCCGGACGCCGTCGAGGGCGGCGCGGTCGCCGGGGCCGCTCACCACCACGTGCTCCACGGTGGGGAGCTGGTCGAGCAGGGGCGCGAGCAGCGGGAGGAGGGAGCCGTTGACGAGGATGACCCGGTCGGCCGCGTGGTTCACGATCCAGGACACCTGGTCTGCGGGGAGCCGCAGGTTCAGGGTGTGCAGGACGGCGCCCATGCAGGGGACCGCGTAGTACGCCTCGACGTGCTCGGCGTTGTTCCACATGAAGGTCGCGACCCGGTCGCCGTCGCGCACGCCGAGGTCGTCGCGCAGGGCGTGGGCCAGGCGGGCGGAGCGTTCGCCGATCTCCCGGTAGCTGCGCCGGTGCGGGGCTCCGTCTCCGGTCCAGGTGATGACCTGTGAGGTGCCGTGCACCGTCATCCCGTGCTTCAGGATGCGGGTCACGGTCAGTGGTACGTCCTGCATCGTGCTCTGCACGGCGTCCTCCCGGTGGGCGCTACGGAGCAGTAGGGGCTGGGGGGATTCTCGCCGCATACCACTTGGTATGTCACTACCGCCGGGAATAATCGATCAGTCTGAGCCACCGGAACGCACAGCTCAGGCGCGACTCGGGCAGAGGTCGGGCACGGGTCGGGCAGAGGTCGGGCGCGGGTCGGACAGGGGCCGGCAGGGGCAGGCAGGGGCCGACAGGGTCAGGCGCGGACCGGCGTGAGTTCCGGGTCCTCGCGGAGCTTGCCGAGCGCCCGCGACACCGCGCTCTTGACCGTGCCGATCGACACGTCGAGCACCTCGGCCGTCTGCGCCTCGCTCAGGTCCTCGTAGTACCGCAGGACGACCATCGCGCGCTGCCGGGCCGGGAGCTTCATGATCGCCCGCCACATCGCGTCCCGGAGCACCTGCTCCTCGGCGGGGTCGGTGGCCGGGACGACCTCCGGCTCCGGCAGCTCGTCGCAGGCGAACTCGTCGACCTTGCGCTTGCGCCACTGCGAGGTCCGGGTGTTCAGGAGGGCGCGGCGGACGTAGCCGTCGAGGGCGCGGTGGTCCTCGATGCGGTCCCAGGCCACGTACGTCTTGGTGAGGGCGGTCTGCAGCAGGTCCTCGGCGTCGTTCGGATTCGCCGTCAACGAACGGGCCGTGCGCAGCAGTACCGCCTGGCGGGCCCGCATGTAGGAAGCGAACGACGGATACGCCGGGGAACCCTGCGGGCCCGTGGCCACCGCCGGGGCCGGGGCCTTGTGGGCCTTGCCCATCGCGGGCGTCGATGCGCTGGTGCACACGGTCACCATGGATGCGGTCATGGCTCCACGCTAGAAGCGCCCCCTACTTCAGCGGATCGGCCGCAGGTCCCGAAGCGACGTCCGCCTCAGGTTGTACGAGTGGAGGTAGCCCCACCTCCTGTAGGTGGAGGAGCGGGGGTGAACCCCTGAGGGTTCACCCCCCAGGCGCCGCCCCCCGCAAGCACCGTGAGCCCCGTGAGCGCGCTATCGGATCCTGGCCACCGGCGCGTGCACCAGGTTGCGGTCGATCACCAGGGTGCGGCCGCCGTGCCGCTCCTTCACGTTGCCCGCGTACTGGTGGATCCGCCGCCTCGGGTGCCAGGCGTGGCGCCGCAGCGAGGGCTCACGGTACAGGTGGGGCTTGGTGTGCCAGCGCGCGAACCACATCACCGAGGGCAGGTCCCGGACCCCCGCGCGCCGGGCCGCCTCCATGTGCTTCACGCCCGAGTCGGCGCTGCTGTAGAACCCGGGGACGTAGCCGCGGTGGCGCACCTCTCGGTCCCAGGCGCGCACGAAGGACAGGGTGGTGCGCCCGCACGCGGCCTTCTTGTACGTGTACGCCTCCATGTCGAGGTAGAGCGGGCTGTGCCGCCGGATGCCGAGCGAGCGGGCCCGGCGCACCGCGTCGCGCGCCTCGCGGGTGCCCTGGCGCACCGGGTGGCGACCGATGCGCACGCCCTTCTTGTGCTTGGCCGTGACGCAGGGGGCCTGCGAGCCGACGTACACCGGCAGGACCCGCCAGCCCATGCGCTTGACGGTGCGCATCCAGGAGCGGCTCAGGTTCGGCTGGCGCTTGCAGGCGCGGCCCCGGCCGCCGTAATAGACGCCCACGGCGCGGTAGTTGGAGGCCCGCCAGCGGCGCATGGTGTCCAGGGACGGGGTGAGGCAGGAGTCGAAGGCCCAGCCCTGGAAGACGGGGGTCTTCGCGGCCCGTACGGGTGTCACGGGGGCGGCCGAGGCGAAGCCCGGCTCGGGGAGCACGAGGAGCACCCCCAGCAACAGTGCAATGATCATCTTTCGGTAGCCCATACGGCGAGTGAACGTGCCCGGGGCCCGTGGGGCCCGCACCCCGGCCCCGGACACGCGCCGCGTTCAGCCGTCCGACCCCAAGATCAGCCCCGATGTGGGGACCCCGGTCCCGGCCGTGACGAGGGTGTGGGCGGCGGAGTCGACCTGGTTCACGGAGGTGCCGCGCAGCTGCCGCACCGCCTCCGCGATGCCGTTCATGCCGTGCAGATACGCCTCGCCGAGCTGCCCGCCATGGGTGTTGAGGGGCAGCCGCTCCTCCCGTACGAACTCCGCCGCCTCGCCCGGCCCGCAGAAGCCGAACTCCTCCAGCTGCATCAGCACGAACGGCGTGAAGTGGTCGTAGAGGATCCCGACGTCGATGTCCGACGGGGAAAGACCGGAGGTGCGCCACAACTGCCGCGCCACGACGCTCATTTCGGGCAGCCCGGTCAGGTCGTCGCGGTAGAAGCTGGTCATCTGCTCCTGGCCGCGTCCGGCGCCCTGCGCGGCCGCCCTGATCACGGCCGGGCGGTGCGGCAGGTCGCGGGCGCGCTCGGCGCTGGTGACGACGATCGCCTGCCCGCCGTCGGTCTCCTGGCAGCAGTCAAGGAGGCGCAGCGGCTCGACGATCCAGCGCGAGGCGGCGTGGTCGGCGAGGGTGATCGGCTTCTCGTGGAAGTACGCCTTCGGGTTGGTCGCCGCGTACCTGCGGTCCGTGACGGCGACATGGCCGAGGGCCTCGGGGGTGAGCCCGTAGGTGTGGAGGTAGCGCTGGGCCGCCATCGCCACCCAGGAGGCGGGGGTGAGCAGGCCGAAGGGGAGGTTCCAGCCGAGCGCCGTGCCCTCGGCGGAGGGCTCGCGGTGCTGCACCCCGGAGCCGAAGCGGCGCCCCGAGCGCTCGTTGAACGCCCGGTAGCAGACGACGACTTCGGCGATGCCGCTCGCCACCGCGAGGGCCGCCTGCTGCACGGTCGCGCAGGCCGCGCCGCCCCCGTAGTGGATGCGCGAGAAGAAGGAGAGCTCCCCGATCCCGGCGGCCTGGGCGACCGTGATCTCGGGGTTGGTGTCCATGGTGAAGGTGACCATGCCGTCGACGTCGGCGGGGGTGAGCCCGGCGTCGTCGAGCGCCTCCTGGACGGCCTCGACGGCCAGCTTCAGCTCGCTGCGCCCGGAGTCCTTGGAGAACTCGGTCGCCCCGATCCCCACGATGGCGGCCTTCCCGCCGAGGGTGTCCCGCGTCCGCACGCTCATGCGGCACCCCCTTCGGGCACCGCGACCACGACGGTGCCCGTGACGTGCTTGCCGAGCCGGTTGGCGCCGACCACTTTGACGGTGAGCACCTTGACGGCGGCCGTCTCGTCCTCGACCCGCTCGACCGTCCCGGTCAACACCATGGTGTCGCCCGGGTAGTTGGGGGCGCCGAGCCTGATGGCCACCTTGCGCAGGACCGCACGGGGGCCGAAGTGGTCGGTGATGTAGCGGCCGACCAGTCCGTTGGTGGTGAGGATGTTCATGAAGATGTCCGGTGAGCCCTTCGCCCGCGCGAGTTCGGCGTCGTGGTGCACGTCCTGGTAGTCGCGGGACGCGATGGCCCCGGCGACGATCAGGGTGCGGGTGATGGGGATCTCCAGCGCGGGAAGTTCCGCGTCGACGTCGATCACGAGCTCTCCTCCGCTGCCGATGCCACTATCGCCTCACCCAGTTCCTCGAGCACTTCGCTCCCGCACCCCAGATAGGCGTCCAGCTGCCTGCCCCACAAGAAGTGCCGGTGCACGGGGTGTTCGACGTCGGCGCCCATGCCGCCGTGCAGATGCTGCCCGGCGTGCACGACGCGCTTGCCCGCCTCCGAGGCCCACCAGGCGGCGGTCAGCGCGTGCGTCCCGTAGGCGAGTCCGCTGTCCCGGCGCCAGGCCGCCTCGTACGCCGTGACGCGGATCGCTTCCGTGTCCATGTACGCGTCCGCCGCCTTGAGCTGCACGCCCTGCTTGGCGGCGAGGGGCTTGCCGAACTGCTCGCGTTCGTTGGTGTACGCGACGGCCCGCGCCAGCGACCCCGCGCACACCCCGGCCTGCACCCCGGCGAAGGCGGTACGGGCGGTGGCCAGCACCTCCTCGTACGCCCCCGCGCCCCCGACCCGCTCTCCGGGGATCCCCTGGAGGGTCAGCCGCCCGGCGGCCCAGGGCGCGGTGAGCTCCACCGGCTCCACCGCTTCCTGCGCGGCGTCGGCGGTCCACACCAGCCACAGGGCGCGGCCCGCCGCGACGAGGACGTGGGTGGCGTCCCGCAGCCACGGCACCCAGGGCACGACCCCGCTCAACCGCCCGCCCTCCTCGGCCACTTGGCCGTCGAAGACGGCGCCCGTCACGACCACCGAACCGTCCCGGAGGCCGGGCAGGAGCCGCTCCCGCTGCTCCGCACTGCCGTGCGCCGCCAGGGCGAGCACCCCGTACACACAGCTCGCCGCGAACGGCACCTGGGCCGTCGTCCGCCCCTGCTCCTCCAGCAGGAGTACGAGTCCCAGGAGCCCGATCTCCTCGACCGCGCCGACCAGCCCGGCCGCGCAGAGCGCCTTCCACAGCTCGGGGTCGCTGCCTGGGCCCGCGGCCGCGAGCCGCTCGGGCGTGGCGAGGTCCCCGAAGACCTCCGCGGCGAGCTGCCGCGCGGCCTCCTGCTCCTCCGTGGGCGTGAAGTCCATGTCAGCCCTCCTCCCCCTCGACGGGGCGGAACACGGGCAGCTCCAACTCCTCGTCGACTCGCAGGAATTCGAGCCGCACCGGCATCCCGACCCGCACCTCGCCGGGCTCCACCCCGACCACGTTGCTGACCATCCGCACACCCTCCGCGAGCTCGACGAGGCCGACCGCGTAGGGCGGGTCGAAGGCCGGGAAGGGCGGGTGGTGCATCACCACGTACGAGTAGACGGTGCCCGCGCCGCTCGCCTCGACCGTGTCCCACTCCTGGCCGCCGCAGGCGTTGCAGCCGGGCAGCCAGGGGAAGCGGAGCGTGCCGCAGCCGCCGCAGCGCTGGATGAGCAGCTTGTGTGCGGCGACGCCGTCCCAGAAGCCGGCGTTGTCGCGGTTGATGACGGGGCGGGGGCGCCGGTTCGTCGCCGCGTCGCCTCCGGGCTTCTGTGAACTCCGCCGTGTGGGGAGGTACTTGAGGATCCGGAAGCGGTGCGTCCCGGCGAGTTCGCCGCCCGCCCGCACGTCCATCCGCGTCGTGACGAAGTACCCGGTCCCCAGCTTGGTCGTCTTGCGCTCGGAGACGGACTCGATCAGCGCGTCGAAGGTGATCTCGTCCCCCGGCCGCAGCGGCCGCAGATACTCCTGCTCGCAGTCGGTGGCGACGACCGAGGTGTAGCCCGCGCCGTCGAGCAGCGCGAACAGCTCGTCGTACGCGTCCGAGCGCCCCTGGTGGCCGGAGAGCCCGCCCATCGTCCACGCCTGCAGCATGGTGGCCGGGGCGACGGCGTCGGGCCCCGCGTACGCGGGGTTGGTGTCGCCCATCGCCTCGCACCAGTGCCGGATCATCGGCTCGTTGACCAGGTCCCGGCCGAGCCCCGCCTCGGCGGCGGACTTCCCCTCGTACGCCCTCAGCTGCTCGAACAGCCTGTCGTCCGCCTCCGCTGTCACCGCTGTCACCGCCGTCCCCTCCGCATCCCGAGCCGCATCGTCGCGACGATCTCCCGCTGGACCTCGCTGACCCCGCCCCCGAAGGTGTTGATCTGCGCGGCCCGGTTCATCCGCTCCAGCTCCCCGTCGGCGAAGGCCCCTGGGAAGCCACCCCGCACGAGGCCCGCCTCCCCGACGACCTCCTGGCACATCCGGTAGACCTCCACGGCCGACTCGGTGCCCGTGAACTTCACGCCGCTCGCGTCGCCCGGCGCGAGCCGCCCGGCCCCGACGTCGCCGACCAGACGCCAGTTGAGCAGCCGGGTCGCCGCGAGCCGTGCGTGCACCTCGGCGAGACGGGCGCGCACCCAGGGGGCGTCGGCGCGGCGGCGGCCGGTGACGGGGTCGGGGGTGGTGGCCGCGGTGAGTGCGGCCCGGTAGAAGTCCTCGGCCTGCATGCCGATCGCGGCGAGGGCGACGCGCTCGTGGTTGAGCTGGTTGGTGATCAGGCCCCAGCCGCCGTTCTCCTCGCCGACGAGGTTCCCTGCGGGGACCCGGATGCCGTCGTAGTAGGTGGCCGTCGTGGTCAGTCCGCCCACGGTCTCGATGGGGGTCCAGGAGAAGCCGGGCGCGTCGGTCGGCACGAGGACGATCGAGATGCCCCGGTGCTTGGGCGCCTCGGGGTCGGTGCGGCAGGCGAGCCAGATCCAGTCGGCGTTCTGGGCGTTGGAGGTGAAGATCTTCTGCCCGTCGATCAGCCAACTGCCGCCGTCGCGCACGGCCTTGGTGCGCAGGGAGGCGAGGTCGGTGCCCGCGGACGGCTCGCTGTAGCCGATGGCGAAGACGAGCTCGCCGCTGAGGATGCGCGGCAGGAAGAAGTCCTTCTGCTCCTCGGTGCCGTACTTCATGAGGGTCGGCCCGACGGTGTTCAGGGTGACCATCGAGACGGGCGCGCCGGCGCGGTACGCCTCGTCGAAGAAGACGAACTGCTCGTCGGGGCCGCGCCCTTGGCCGCCGTACTCCTTCGGCCAGCCGAGGCCCAGCATGCCGTCGGCGCCGATGCGGCGCAGCAGCCGCCGCTGTTCGTCGGTGTCGGCGGCGCCTTCGGGTCCGGGCGGCCCGTCCGGCATGAGGTCGCGGAAGTACGCGCGCAGTTCGGCGCGGAGTTCTTGCTGACGTGCGGTCGGGGCGAGGTGCACGGCGGCGGCCTCTCCTTGTCGTACCGAGTCGTACGGAGCCGTACGGAAGATGGTTTCTGACTGTCCGTCAGAAACCGGGCACTGTCAAGGGATCACCCGGACACGCCTGCGCGGCGGCGCCTCGGGCACCGCCGCGCAGTACGTCACACACCCCCGTTGAGCCATGGCGCAACGGCGTGACGGCGTGGGCCCCGGGGGGAGCAGTCCCGGGGCCCACCGCTCACCACAGCTCGGTGAAGTTGACCGCGATGTTCTCGTTCGACTGGTCGATCGCCGTGAAGCCGGAGCCGTTCACCTGGGCGTTGTTGTTCTGGTTGGACGCGCCGGAGCCGGTGGCGACCTGCTGGTTGGTGGCGTTGTTGCCGTTGTTGTCGCCGGCGACGCCACTGCCGTTCACCGTGGCCACGCTCGCGTTCGATCCGTCGTCCGCGAAGGAGCCGTTGTCCGCTGTCGCGACACCTGAGAAGAGAGCGGCGGCGAGGGGCAGGGCCGCGACGGCGGCGAGAGCGCGGGCGGTACGGATGCTTGCCATGTCTATTTCCTCCTGAACAAGAGGCGCGATCCGGCGGGTTGGTGCTGAGTGAGTGCCGGACGCACCCGAAGTACGGCTTGTTCCAAGGCAGTTGGCCGACCGCCTCGGTCTGTTCCCGGCCCGGGGGCCGGTGCACGACGTCGCGAGTCCAGAGTTGCCCACCGAATCCCCGGCGAACCACCCCGGATGGGCCGATTCCCCCGCAAGCGTGAGGACAAGTCGATAAACACGCTTCGCGCCCCCAACCGCGCAGCTCAGCGGCCATCGGCCCGGCCGGGCCCCGGCACTCCAAGGGGCGAAGCGTTCCGTCGGCGGTACGGGGAGGGGGCGGCGCCCCGGCGTGCGGAGCCGCACGGCCCCCCGTACGGCCCTGCCCCCTTCCCTTCATCGAACACTTGTACGAACATGAAGGCATGGGCACCACCGACCGCGACGACCGCCACGACCACTCGGACGACCACCCGCACGACCGCGCGGACCACCACTCGGACGACCCTGGGGACGACTCCCCCGCAACGCCGGGCGATCCCGCGACGCCGGGCGGCCCCTCGACACCGGGCGCCCCCTCGACACCGGGCGCCCCCGCGACGCCGGGCAGGGGCTCGGCGCCGGGCGGCGGCTCCCTCGGCGGCGGCCCCGGCACCCGGCACGCCGCCGCGCTCGCCCTCGCTCACGCGCTCTCCGCCGCCGAGCGCGGCCTGGCCGTCATCCCGCTCTCGGCCACCAAGCTCCCGGCGATCCGCTCCCCGCACCACGACGAGGCGGAGCACCATCAACAGCCGCCCTGCCACGGCGAGTGCGGCCGCCCCGGCCACGGGGTGTACGACGCGACGAGCGACCCCGGCCGCATCCGCGCGCTCTTCGCTGCCGCCCCGCACGCGACCGGCTACGGCATCGCGTGCGGGCTGCCCCCGCACCACCTCATCGGCATCGACCTGGACACCAAGTCCGGCACCGACGCCCCGGCCGCCCTGCGCGAACTGGCCCTGCGCCATCTGTTCACGATCCCCGAGACCGTCGTCGTGGTGACCCCGAGCGGCGGCCGGCACATCTGGCTCGCGGGCCCGCCCGACACCGTCGTGCCCAACTCGGCGGGACGGCTCGCCCCCGGCATCGACATCCGGGGCGCGGGCGGCTACCTGGTCGGCCCCGGCTCCCGCACCACGCACGGCACCTACAGCACGGTCCCCGGCACGGCCCACCTTCCCCCGGCCCCGTGCCCGCCCGCGCTCCTGCGCCTGCTCACACCCCCGCCCCGCGCGGCCCGGCACGCGGCCCCCGCCGCCGGGCCCCAACAGGGCCAGGGCCTGGTCCAGTTCGTGCTCGCGGCGCACGAGGGCCAGCGCAACACACGGCTCTTCTGGGCGGCCTGCCGCGCGTACGAGAACGGGATCGGCCCCGAGCTCGCACCCCGGCTCACGGACGCCGCCGTCCGTGTGGGCCTCACGGAGCGGGAGGCCCGCTCGACGATCGCGTCAGCGGCACGGCTGACGGGCCACGCCTGACCTCACTCGGGGAGGGGCCGGTCGTCCACGACGTGCTTCATGACGAGGGTGGAGGTGAGCCGCTGCACCCCCGGCAGGGTGGCGAGGCGCTCGTCGTAGAGCTGCTGGAAGGCGGCGAGGTCGGCGGTGGCGACGCGCAGCAGATAGTCGGGGTCGCCGAAAAGCCGCTGCGCCTGGATCACATGGGGGACGTCGGCCACGGCCTCCTCGAACGCGGTGACCGTGTCCCTGTCCTCCCACTGCATCGTGACGAAGACCAGGGCTTCGAAGTGGAGGCCGACCACCGCCGGTTCGACGACGGCGCGGTAGGCGCGGATGGCGCCCGCGCGTTCCAGCTCGCGCAGCCGGCGGTGGCAGGGCGAGACGCTCAGCTGCACGCGGGCGGCGAGTTCGGTGACGGTGAGACGGCCGTCCAGCTGGAGCTCGGTAAGAATTTTGCGGTCAAGTGCGTCCACGGGACATATCTTCCCCGACATCCCGGGATACGGGGCAAAAGACGGAAACACTTTTGGCCGCATCGCGCCTAATCTCCCTTTCGGCCCCCGGCACGCCCGTGGGGCCGGGCACGGAACGGAAACGGGAGAGGGGCGGGAAACCGGCCGATGAACACGACGATGCTGGCGGCGTTCCTGGCGGTGGACCTGTTGCTGGTCTTCACTCCGGGCGCGGACTGGGCCTATGCGATCGCGGCGGGCCTGCGGGACCGCTCGGTCGTCCCCGCGGTCGCCGGGCTGATAGCCGGGTACGTGGGCTACACGCTGCTCGCCGTCGCCGGACTCGTGGTCCTGGTGGCGAGCTCGACGACGGTCCTCACGGCGCTGACGGTCGCCGGAGCCGGGTATCTGGTGTGGCTGGGCTGGGGCGTCCTGAGGAACCCCCCGACGCTGACCGCGACGGCGGACGACCCGGACGCGTCGGCCTCCTCCCGTCGGCAGGTCATGCTGAAGGGAGCCGGCATCAGCGGCCTGAACCCGAAGGCCCTGCTCCTGTACTTCTCGCTCTTCCCCCAGTTCATCGACCCCGCGAGCAGCTGGCCGGTGGCCGCGCAGACCGGCCTGCTCGGCACGGTCCACATGACCGCCTGCGCCGTCGTCTACCTCACGGTCGGCGTGCTGGCCCGCACCGTCCTCAGGACCCGCCCCACGGCGGCCCGGGCGGTCACCCGCGCCTCCGGCGCCATGATGATCGCGATCGGAGCCGCCCTGCTGCTCGAACAGCTGGCCTGATGACGGGAGTTGAGCAGAGGGGCGGAAGCACGAAGAGAGCCCCTGACCGGATCTCGCCGGTCAGAGGCTCTCAACCACCGCGGTGGGTGTGGGATTTGAACCCACGGTGACATCGCTGCCACGACGGTTTTCAAGACCGTTCCCTTAGGCCGCTCGGGCAACCCACCCCGCGCCGTCCGCCCCGTCGAGGGCGTGGCGCGGGGTCAAGAGTAGCGGGTCAGCTTTCGCCCTTGCGCTTGCCCAGGGTCAGGTCGACCGTGTGCTCCTGGCCGTCCCGCTTGTAGGTGATCTTGACGGTGTCGCCGGGCTGGTGGGTCCAGATCTGGCCGATCAGGGTCGGGCCGCTGTCGATCACCTGGTCGTCCAGCTTGGTGATGACGTCGCCGGGCTTGAGGCCCGCCTTGTCCGCCGGGCCGTTCGGCGTGACCGCGTCCGAGCTGTTCGTGCCCTGCTTGGGGATGGTGGCGCCGCCGCCCGTGGACTCCTCCAGGGAGACCGTGGCGCCGATCACCGGGTACACCGCCTGGCCGTTCTTGATCAGCTGCTTGGCGACGTTGGTCGCCTGGTTGATCGGGATGGCGAAGCCGAGGCCGATGGAGCCGCCCTGGCCGGAGCCGCCGAGGCCGCCGCTGTCGGCGGGCTTGATCGCGGAGTTGATGCCGATGACCGCGCCGCGGGCGTCCAGGAGCGGGCCGCCGGAGTTGCCGGGGTTGATCGACGCGTCGGTCTGCAGCGCGCTCATGTACGAGCTCTTCGGGCTCGCCCCGTCGCTGGAGGTCACCGGGCGGTTCTTGGCGCTGACGATGCCGGTCGTGACCGTGTTCGACAGGCCGAAGGGGGCGCCGATGGCGATCGCCGAGTCGCCGACGGCGACCTTGTCGGAGTTGCCGAGCGTCAGCGGCCGCAGGTCCGACGGGGGGTTCTTGAGCTTGATGACCGCCACGTCGTAGCCCTCGGCGCGGCCGATGACCTCGGCGTCGTACTTCTTGCCGTTCGAGAACGTCGCCGCGAGCTTGCCGCCGTCGGCCGCCGACGCCACCACGTGGTTGTTGGTGAGGATGTGGCCCTGCTTGTCGTAGACGAAGCCGGTGCCCGTGCCGCCCTCTCCGTTGCCGCCCTGCGCCTCGATGGTGACGACGCTGGGCAGCGCCTTGCCCGCGATGTCCGCGACCGTTCCGGGCTCGCGCTTGAGGTCGGCGGGGGAGTCGGAGGCGGAGACCGTCGTGGAGTCGGTCGACGCGCTGTCGTTCCGCTCGGCGGCCCAGTAGCCGATGCCGCCGCCGACACCGCCCGCGACGAGCGCCGCCGCGAGCACGGCCGCGACCAGCCCACCGCGCCGGCCGCCCGGCCTGGGCTGCTGCGGGTGGTCCGCCGTATAGGAGGAGCCCCAGCCGGAACCGGAACCTCCGCCCTGGGAGTACGAGGGAACGGCCGGCGGCGGAGGCGGCGGCCAGCCCCCGGCGGGCGGGGGCGAGGAGTACACGCCCTGGTCGCCGTGGCCGGTCTGGCCGCCGTGACCGCCATGGCCGCCGTGCGGGGCCGGACCTCCGGGCTGCGGGGCCCCGGCCGTCGCTCCCGCGTACTCCGGAGCGCGGTGCGTGACCGGCTCGGCGGGGTGCGCGGCCGGTGCGGCCGGTGCGGCAGGCGGCGCGGCAGGCTCGGCGGGCGGCGCCGTGGGGGCCGCGGGGGCGGCGTCCTCCGGCGCGGCGGCCTTGGGGTCGGCCGGGGACGCGGGGGTTTCCGCCGAAGCAGGAGGTGCGGACGGGGCCGGGGGAACCGAAGTGCCCTCGTTCTCGGTGCTCACAGCTCTCTCTCCTCGATCCGGTCGATCCGCGCTGTTGTCGCTTGCGTCGATCTCGTCGTTCTCATCGTTCTCGTCGTGCACGGCCCACCTGTACCGGTAAGTCTGCAGTCAGCTTTTCCCATGGGCCGTCAGGGCACCATAAGCCGTTGCTGTGCGTTCGGCGCCACCGTCCGGTGCCCATCTTTGATGCGGGACGAATCACGCGCATCCGGGACAGTCCAGGCGGCGGCCCGAAACCCTCGCCCGTGCGCGTACCCGCTCCTCGAGGACGCATCCGGAATCACCCGGTGGCACCATGACGCGGTGACCCTCGCACGACAGCACCAGATCCAGGTCGTCGCCCACCGCGGCGCCTCCGAGGACGCCCCCGAGCACACGCTCGCCGCGTACCGCAAGGCCGTCGAGGACGGCGCCGACGCCCTCGAATGCGACGTCCGGCTCACCGCCGACGGCCATCTCGTCTGCGTCCACGACCGACGCGTCAACCGTACGTCGAACGGCCGCGGCGCCGTCTCGGCCCTGGAGCTCTCGGACCTCGCCGCCCTCGACTTCGGCTCCTGGAAGAACCCGGGCGACGAGGCCGAGGAGGGCCCGGACTGGGAGGACACCTCCGTCCTGACCCTGGAGCGGCTCCTCGAACTCGTCGCCGACGCGCCCCGCCGCGTCGAGCTCGCCATCGAGACCAAGCACCCCACGCGCTGGGCGGGCCAGGTCGAGGAGCGGCTCCTGCACCTGCTCAAGCGCTTCGGTCTCGATGCCCCCGACAGCCAGGAGACCTCTCCCGTACGGATCATGAGCTTCTCGGCGCGCTCCCTGCTCCGCGTCCAGGCGGCCTCGCCCACGCTCCCGACCGTCTATCTGATGCAGTTCGTCTCGCCCCGCCACCGCGACGGCCGCCTCCCCGAGGGCGTGCGCATCGCGGGCCCCGGCGTCCGCATCGTGCGCAACCACCCCGCGTACATCGCGAAGCTGAAGCGGGCCGGTCACCAGGTCCACGTATGGACCGTGAACGAGCCGGAGGACGTCGAGCTCTGCGTCGAACTCGGCGTGGACGCCATCATCACCAATCGCCCGAAGCAGGTCCTGTCCCAACTGGGCCGCGGCTAACTTCCGTTACAGGGAGTGCACCGGCGCGTTCGGTCCGTATTCGATCGTTACGAGTGCGTCACCAGACACGGGTTGGCCGGTTTCCGGTCCAGTCCATTGGGGCATTCACACCGTGGCGTGGGGCAAAGGAGGTCTCGGGGGTGGCGTTGGTGGTGGCACGGGAGGTGCCCGCGTCGTCGAGCATGGCCGTTCCCCATGGCCCTGCGGGCGTGGGCGAGGCAAGACACAGGATGCGCGACCAGTTGCGCGTCAGCGGGGTGTCGGAATCGGTCATCGACGACGCCGTACTGATCCTTTCGGAACTGCTCAGCAATGCGTGCCGGCACGGCCGCCCGCTGGGCGAGGGCCTGTCCGGGGACGGTGACGTCCGGGCGGCCTGGCGCGTCGACCGCACGGGCCGGCTCACGGTCGAGGTCACGGACGGCGGCGGACCCACCCGCCCGGCACCGGCGAAGCCGTCGGTCACCGCGCACGGCGGCCGCGGGCTCAACATCATCTCCGCGCTCGCCGACGCGTGGGGGGTGCGGGACGACATCCACGGCGAGGTCACCGTCTGGGTCGTCGTGCAACCGGGGCACCGCTCCGAGGATTTCGCTACGCGCGTCGCAGCCCCGGCCGCGTCCGCGATACCCGACCTGGGATTCGCCGACGCCTTCGACGACGCGGACTGAGACGCGACCGGAACGCGGACCGGATCCCGGACGACGCACGGTGAATCCCGGCGGCCCTCCGGCCGACTAGGCTCGCGCCCGTACGCACGAGAGTCGCAACCGGGAGACACCCAAGATGGCCAAGAAGCGCCCCCAGACCAAGGGCAAGCCTCAGCTCAGCGCGGGAGAGATCCCTGTAGTCGGTGCGCGTGAGCCCTGCCCCTGTGGCTCGGGCCGCCGCTACAAGGCATGTCACGGCCGCGCCGCCTCGCACGCCGTGACCGAGCTGGTGCAGCGGCCCTTCGAGGGTCTGGCCGGTGAGGGCGACTGGATCGCGCTGCGCGAGCTCGTGCCCGCCGCGACGGTCGAACTGACCCTGAAGGACGGCCTGCCCGAGGGCGTGCCCTCGGTCCAGCTCGCCACGGTCCTGCCGATGGCCTGGCCCGCGCTCCGCCGCGAGGACGGCTCGGTCCTGCTCGGCCTGCAGAACGACACCTCGTCCGGCGACATCAGCCGCGACCTCGCCGACACCCTGCAGCGCGCCCTGGAGGCCGAGCCGGGCAACCCGGTCGCGGGCCGCCGCGCCCCCGCCGAGGGCCCGCGCCTGCAGGACCTGCTCGACCCGGCGGCCGCCTTCGAGCCGGTCGTGCACGAGGGCTTCGAGTTCTGGGTGCCGGACTCGGACAACGCATCGGCGGAGGTCTCGGCCTCCCTGGAGCGGGCCAACGCCGCCGCCATCCCGACGGTCAAGCTCGCCGGCGTCGACGCCGCGTACTGGTGCGAGACCCCGGAGAAGAACCACCTGCGCTGGGTCATGCCGCACCCGGAGGAGAAGCTCCTCGACGCGCTCGCCCGGCTGCACGCGGCCGGGACCTCCGGCCTCGGCGAGGGCACCCGCCTCGTCGGGTCGTTCCGCGCGCACGGCCTGACCGTGCCGGTGTGGGACCTGCCGACCGGGGTGACGGCCGCCGATGTCGAGAAGCCCGCCGCCGAGTTCGCCGAGCGGCTCGCCGCGGCCCTCGCCTCGGACGCCCCGCTCACCCCGGAGGAGCGCCGCGCCCGCGGTGGTCTCACCAACCGCCAGGTGACGCTCAGCTGATCCACAGAAAGAGGGGAATGCGTGACTCCTGTCACAACTCCCCGTAACCACAGGTAAATCCCTGTCCGGATAACTGAGATCGAATTTGCCAAGAGCCGATCTCTTGTTACCGTTCAGATAGCCCGGTTGCTGGTGCATCCCCCGTCGCCAGCAACCGGGCGCTTTTTGTGCCTGAAACCGTTCGGCTCTCAACTGCCCTGCGGACGGGGGGAGTTGCTCCCGGAGCGCAGCAGCAGCGCACCGTGCTCCCCCGCCTCCTCGCCCGCGGCCGCGAACTCCGCCACCGCCGCGTACCGTTCCGCTTCGCCCGCCGTGCGCTCCCGCGGTGTCTCGCACGCCCCCGGCTCGTCGTCCGCGCCCACCGCACAGTGCATCTCCACGGTGCCGCCGGGGCTCATCAGAGTCAGAACGGCGCTGAGCTCCTCGCCCGTCGCATTCCGGTAGTAGGTCCGCGCCCAGGTGTCGTGACCCTGGCTCAGCACACAGGTCTGCGCCTCGATGCCGTCGGGCGAGGTGAGTTCGGGACCGCACCGGGCCGCGGTGGTGAGGCCGAGCCCGGACAGCAGGGACGGTCCCCGGGGCTTCTCCGGGGGCTCGCTCGGGGACGTGTCCGGGTCGTCCGGGTCGGCCCCGGAAGGTTCAGGGGTGGGCTTCACGGAGGGTTCGACGGCGGGCCGGGGGGTGGGCTCGGGGGAGTGGACGGTCGGTTTTGCGTCGACCGTGCCGACCCCGTCGACCGCGTCGACCGCGTCGCCGAGGGACCCCGCGGAGGCGGCCGCGAGCGGAAGGAGAACCGTGGCGGCCACGACGCCGAGGAGCGCGATCAGGCGGGGGGTCATGGGCCCCGAGGTTAACTGCGGCCGGGGCGCGGGCCGTTCGCCGCGCGCCCATTTCCCCTACAACTCGGGCGCGCTCACACCCGTACGAGTGAGGGCGTCGACCACCGCGTCCACGACCGCCTCGACATCCGGCACCCACGGGGCGGCCGAGCCTGGCAGCGGGGCCCGCTCCCAGCGCACCTGACCCTGGCCCGTGGCCGAGGGCGGCAGGGCGAGGTAGCCGCCCTCGCCGTGGAAGCGGAGCGAGCCCGGCACGAAGTCCTTGGCGTACAGCAGCTCGCCCAACTGGGCCATCGAGTACGGCGCGACGAGAAGGAAGAAGCGGTCCCGGGTGGCCACGACCGGGCCGAGCCGGGTATCCGTCTCGTCCAGCGCGGCGAGGGCGCGGGCCCCGGCGACGGCGGGCAGGCTGACCGCGCACGGGGCGAGGCCGCCGGTGGCCAGCACGACGGGGGCCTGCGGCCGGTTGGTCCACCACCAGCGGACCATGCGCGCGTCGGTGGTGGCGGCGAGGAGGCCCGGGTCGAGCGGGTGCGCACCGGGCACCGCGCAGTCGGGGTCGGGACAGGCGCAGCGGCCGGTACCGCGGCTGTCGAGACCGACGCCGGGGACCACCGGCCAGCGCCAGTCGGCCGCGAAGGTCAGGGCCGCGCCGATCGCTGAGGGACTCCGGCCGGGCCTTCTGCTGCCGAGCCTGGACAGGAGCCTGCGTCGCCTTCCGAGGATCTCGCGCATGAGCGCTCGTTCCTTTCCGTTACACGCAGAGACACTGCGGGCCACATCACACCATGGGTGGATCACTTCGCTGTGCGGACAAGCTGGCGCGTCACACCCCAGCCTGCGGCATGGGGAACCCCTATGGGCCGAGCGTTAACGTGGCGTGGGGTGGCGGCACCTGGCGATTGCCGTCCCGCGTATTTCTCGCCGCCAGCCACGTGCGGACGGGGCACGGTCGTCGGTGGTTATGACGCCCGGTTCCCGCGCCAGGTTCCGGGCAGATCCCAACTGCCCCTGGCCATCACCGAGTACGTACCCATCGCAACCGCTGTGCGCTCTGTCGAACAATGCCAGTCGACCGCAATATGCCCTTAGCTCTGGTTGTTTTCGGCCAAGTTCTCAAGATCACGGGGATTGAGCCGATGACTAAAGGAAATCCCAGGTACACCGCTGGACACCAGGAATCCCGGCAGGACAATGCTGGACATCTCCTCACCAGTGCGTGTACATGTGGAGACATTGCTGGCAGCGCAGAATGACATGGGGGTTTGCGATGCTATTGAGCATTACGCACCGGCCGAAAAGCCGTCAGCCATGACCGCCCCGCACCTCCCGAAAGTGGCCGGAATCGACTCCACTGTTCCGCCACCCGCACACACTGTCGCGCCCGCCGCGGCCACGCCGTACGCCCAGGGCGAACCTCAGAGCCCGGCCGTCGCGCCGGGCGCACTCATCCAGGACCGGCTCGCGGGCTGGGTCTCGGACCTGACCACGCTGCACGAGCTCACCGAGCGCCTGAACCGCACCACCACCCTCGACGACGCGCTGCGCGAGCTCCTGCGCGCCGGCGCGGCCCTCGTGGGCGCCCGGCGCGGGCTCGTCGTCCTCGAGCCCGCCGACGGACTCGGCCCGGACACCACGATCGGCCTGGGCCTGGCCCGCGCCGACCTCGGGCACATCGAGACGGTGCCGCGCAGCGCGACCTCGTACGGGCAGCTGCTCGACGTGAACGCCGAGACCACGGCAGCCGTGCTCAGCGAGGTCGTCCAGGCGGACCTGCTCGCCGACGAGTCGCTCGACCCGCGCCAGCGCGAGGTCGCGAACCGGCTCGGCTTCGCGGCGAGCTACGCGGCGGGCCTGGCCACCGAGTCGGCGGGCCGCATCGGTGCGGCCGTCTGGCTGTACGACGAGCCCGCGGAGCCCGTCGAGCGGCAGCGCCACCTGATCGGGCTCTACGTCCGCTACGCCACCGAACACCTGGCCGGGCTCCTCGAACTCGACCGGGCCCGCACCACCGTGGCCACCCTGCGCGAGGAGCTGCTGCCCTCGCGGCTCCCCCGGGTCGCCGGGGTGCAGCTCGCCGCCCGGCACCGCACCGGACCGCGCGGCGGCGGCGACTGGTACGACGCGCTGCCCCTGCCGGACGCGGCGCTCGGCCTCGCGGTGGGCTCCGTCACCGGCTCGGGGCCGAGCGCGGTCGCCGCGATGGGACGGCTGCGGGCCTCCCTGCGGGCGTACGCGGTGATGGAGGGCGAGGACCCCGTCGCCGTCCTGTCCGACCTGGAGCTGCTGCTCCGGCTGACCGAGCCCGCGCGCAGCGCCACCGCGCTCTTCGCGCACTGCGAGCCCGCCCTGCGCAAGATCGTCCTGGCCGGGGCGGGGCACAGCCCGCCGCTGGTCGTCGGGGAGCGGCGCACGGAGTTCGTGGAGACCTCCCTGTCGGCGCCGCTCGGGATGCTGGCCTGCTGGGAGGCGCCCAGCGTGGAGCTGCGCACCGAGCCGGGGGAAACGGTGCTGCTCTACACGGACGGTCTGCTGCACCGCACCGGCGACCCCATGGACCGGGCCTTCGCGCGGCTGCACGCGGCGGCCGCGAGCGTGCCGCCGGGCATCCGTGAGGACCCGGGCGCGATCGCCGACCACGTGCTGCGGGCGGTGCTTCCTGACGGGCTCGACGCGGTCGACAGCGACGAGGACGTCGTGCTGCTCGCCGCGCGTTTCGAGTGAGGCGGCGTGTACGTGATGTAACAGGTCTTCCGGCTCTGGGCCCCCTTCCGTACTTCCGTACGATGAAGGGGGTCCAGTGTCGTTTTGTAGGAGGCAACCGTGTCGGACGCCGTCACCCCGGCTGTATCTCATTTGGCTGCTACCGCAGCGGGCCCGGAAGCGGAGACCGAGGAAGAGCCCATCAAGCAGCGGAAGAACGGCCTGTACCCGGGCGTCTCCGACGAGCTCGCCGAGAACATGAAGTCCGGCTGGGCCGACACCGAGCTGCACGACCTGGAGCCGATCGCGCAGGCCGCCGAGACCGCCGCACGCCGGGCCGCGCTGTCGGCGCGCTTCCCGGGCGAGCGGCTCGTCGTCCCCGCGGGCAACCTGAAGACGCGGTCGAACGACACCGAGTACGCCTTCCGCTCCTCCGTGGAGTACGCGTACCTGACCGGCAACCAGACGGAGGACGGCGTCCTCGTCCTGGAGCCGAAGAAGGCGGGCGGCCACGACGCGACGCTGTACCTGCTGCCCCGCTCCGACCGGGAGAACGGCGAGTTCTGGCTGAGCGGCGACGGCGAGCTGTGGGTGGGCCGCCGCCACTCGCTGACCGAGGCCGGGAAGCTGTACGGCATTCCGGCGTCCGACGTGCGCGAGCTGGCCGACAAGCTGCGCGAGGCCACCGGCCCGGTGCGCGTCGTGCGCGGCTACGACGCCGGGATCGAGGCGGCCCTGACCGACAAGGTCACCGCCGAGCGCGACGAGGAGCTGCGGGTCTTCCTGTCCGAGGCGCGCCTGGTGAAGGACGCCTTCGAGGTCGGCGAGCTGCAGAAGGCCGTGGACTCCACGGTGCGCGGCTTCGAGGACGTCGTGAAGGTCCTCGACAAGGCCGAGGCGACCAGCGAGCGCTACATCGAGGGCACGTTCTTCCTGCGCGCCCGCGTCGAGGGCAACGACATCGGCTACGGGTCGATCTGCGCCGCCGGTCCGCACGCGACCACCCTGCACTGGGTGCGCAACGACGGTGCGGTGCGCTCGGGCGAGCTGCTGCTGCTCGACGCCGGTGTGGAGACGCACACGTACTACACCGCCGACGTCACGCGCACGCTGCCGATCAACGGCCGCTTCGACGAGCTGCAGAAGAAGATCTACGACGCCGTGTACGAGGCCCAGGAGGCCGGCATCGCGGCCGTGAGGCCGGGCGCCAAGTACCGCGACTTCCACGACGCCGCGCAGCGCGTGCTCGCCGAGAAGCTCGTGGAGTGGGGCCTGGTCGAGGGCCCGGTGGAGCGGGTCCTGGAGCTGGGGCTCCAGCGGCGCTGGACGCTGCACGGCACCGGGCACATGCTCGGCATGGACGTGCACGACTGCGCGGCCGCGCGCACCGAGACGTACGTGGACGGGACCCTCGAGCCCGGCATGTGCCTGACCGTCGAGCCGGGGCTGTACTTCCAGGCCGACGACCTGAGCGTGCCCGAGGAGTACCGGGGCATCGGCGTGCGGATCGAGGACGACATCCTCGTGACCGAGGACGGCAACAGGAACCTGTCGGCCGGGCTGCCGCGCCGGTCCGACGAGGTCGAGGCGTGGATGGCGGAGCTGAAGGGCTGAGGCTCGCCGTACGACCCGTACAAGAGGGCCGGGCATCCTTCGGGGGTGTCCGGCCCTCTTGTCGTGCGGGCTCGGCCCTTTGTCGTGCGGGCTCAGCCCTGGCGCTCGTCCGTGCCGGCGACCTTGCCGGTGCTGAGGGCGATGCGGTTCCAGGTGTTGATCGCGAAGATCAGGCCGAGGACGTGGGAGAGCTCCTCCTCGTCGAACTGCTCGGCGGCCCGCGCGTAGACGTCGTCCGGGACACCGCCCTGGGCGACCAGGGTGACCGCGTCCGTGAGGGCGAGGGCGGCGAGTTCCTTGGCGGAGAAGAAGTTACGGGCCTCGCGCCAGACCGCGACCATGTGCAGCCGGTCCTCGCTCTCGCCCGCCTTGCGTGCGTCGTTGGTGTGCATGTGCAGGCAGTACGCACAGCCGTTGAGGTGCGAGGCGCGGATCTGGATCAGCTCCACCAGGGCCGGGTCGAGGCCGTCGCGGGCGGCGGCGTCGAAGCCGATGACCGCCTTGAAGATCTTCGGGGCGGCCTGGGCGAAGTTCAGGCGGGCGGCGGCGGTGGGGTTCTCGTTCGTCGTCATGACCATGAATCTAGGGCGCCGATCGACCCCGTATAGGGTGCACTTTTATGCCGGAAAGCAAGGTCAATTCGCGGGACAGCGACCTGCATCTGGAGCTCGCCGCCGCAGGCAGCCGCCGGTCCGCGCTCATCACCGCGCTGCGCGACGCCGTACGCGCGGGGCGGCTCGCGCCGGGCACGCGGCTGCCGCCCTACCGCACCCTCGCCGCCGACCTCGGCCTCGCCCGCAACACCGTCGCCGACGCCTACGCCGAGCTGGTCGCCGAGGGCTGGCTCACCGCGCGGCAGGGCTCGGGGACGCGGGTCGCGCACCGGGCGGCGCCGCCGAAGCCCGTACGGGTTCCCCAGTCCGCTCCCACGGACACGTCGTCCGTGCCCGCGCACAACCTGCGCCAGGGCCGGCCGGACGCCGCCTCGTTCCCCCGTACCGCCTGGCTCGCCGCCGCCCGGCGCGCCCTCGGTGCGGCGCCCAACGAGGCGTTCGGGCCCGGCGATCCCCGGGGCCGGATCGAGCTGCGGCGGGCGCTCGCGGACTATCTGGCGCGGGCGCGCGGCGTGCGTGCCGAGCCCGGGCGGATCGTGATCTGCTCCGGCTTCGCGCACGCGCTGCGGCTGCTGTTCGGGCAGGGCACCGGAGGTGTCGTACGCGGGCCTTCCCCAAGCTCTCGGCCTCGATCGAGCAGGGGATACCCCATTGCCGTGGAGTCGTACGGGCTCGGCTTCCATCGCTCGCTGCTCGCCACCGCGGGGGTGCGGACCGTGCCGCTGGGGATCGACAAACACGGGGCCCGGGTGGGGGAGTTGGCCGGAGCGGCGCCGAGGGTGCGGGCCGCGCTGCTCACGCCCGCGCACCAGTTCCCCACCGGGGGGCCGCTCCACCCCGAGCGGCGGGCGGCCGTCGTGGACTGGGCGGTGGCGCGGGGCGGGCTCGTCCTGGAGGACGACTACGACGGGGAGTTCCGCTACGACCGGGAGCCGGTCGGGGCGGTGCAGGGGCTTGGGCCCGAACACGTCGTCTACATCGGGTCGGTGAGCAAGAGTCTCTCCCCCGCGGTGCGGCTCGGCTGGATGGTGCTGCCCGAGCACCTCGTCGGGCCCGTGCTCGACGCGAAGGGGGAGCGGGAGGCATGGGCGAGCGTCCTGGACCAGCTGACGCTCGCGGAGTTCCTCGCGTCGGGGCGCTACGACCGGCACGTACGGCGGATGCGGCAGCACTACCGGCGGCGCCGGGACCGGCTCGTGGCCGCGCTCGCCGAGCACGCCCCGCACATCACGGTGACCGGCATCGCCGCCGGGCTGCACGCGGTGCTCCACCTCCCCGCCGGCACCGAGCAGTCCGCCGCGAAGGCCGCCGCCTGGCACGGCGTCGCCCTCGACCCGCTCGCCGAGTTCCGCCACCCCGAGGCGACGACGCCGCACCGGGACGGGCTCGTCGTCGGGTACGCGACCCCGGCCGAGCACGCGTACGGGGCGGCGCTCGACGCGCTGTGCCGGGCCCTGCCACCTGTGTGACCTGCCGAAATAGCCGCCCCTTATGGGTGGATGGGGACACATCATGAGCACGCACTCCGACGTGAGCACGCACTCCGACGTGAGCACGCACTCCGACGTGAGCACGCACTCCGACGTGAGCACGCACTTCGACGTGAACGCGCACGCCGACGTGACCACGCGCACCGACGTCGAGACCACCTTCGCCCTCGGCGGCGACCTGCCGGTCAGCCGCATCGGATACGGCGCCATGCGCCTGGCCGCGGCGCCCGAGCCCGGCTACGACGACCTCGGCCCGGGGCCGACTCGTACGCGCTCGGCGAGAACGAGGAGCTGGTGGCCGAGGCCCTGCACCCGTACGCGGACAACGTCGTGGTCGCCACCAAGGTGGGCGTCCTGCGGCCGTCCCCCACCAATGGGGTCTCCCCTGCTCGAACGTAGTTGAGAGCTTGGGGAAGGGTGCCGCTCGCCGACCAGATCGGTGCCCTGAAGCAGCTCCGGGACGAGGGCAAGGTCCGCCACATCGGCCTGTCCGAGGTGACTGTCGAACAGCTGCGCACGCCCAGGCGGGCGGCGAAGTCGCTGCCGTCGCCGAGGAGTTGGGCGTCACGACTGCCCAGGTCGCCCTCGCCTGGCTGCTGCGCCGCTCCGCGACGGCCCTGCCCATCCCGGGCACCACCTCGGTGGCGCACCTGGAGGAGAACGTGGGGGCGCTGGGGGTGCGGCTCTCGGACGCGCAGTACGAGCGGCTTTCGAAGGTGGCGCAGGCCGGGGCGCAGCCCTTTTCGTGGTGGCTTGCGTGGCGGCTTGAGTGGTGGCCTGCGCGGTGGCGCCGGGGTGTGACCACGGCGCCCCACCAGGCGTACGGCGAGGGGGACTTCGGCGACCGGACGAGGCGGGCGGCGAAGAGCGAGCCGACCGGACGAGGTCAGAAGTCCCCCGGCAGCACCCCCAGGTCGCGCAGCTCGCGCAGCACCCCGCGCGCCTCCTCCCAGCCCGCCATGAGGGTGTCCCCCCGAGGCCCGCCGCCCGCGGACGCCGCGACCTCCGCCACCACGGACTCCGTGAGCACATGCCCCGTGTTCCAGCCGACGACGTCCGTGACATGGCGGGCCGCCGAGTCCCGCCACACCAGGAGCGGGGGGCCCGCGCCCGCCGCCCGCAGCACCCGCCACCAGTCGTCGCCGAGCCGCTCCTCGCGCAGCCGGTGCAGCACCCGGGCGGTGCTGAGCCCCGCAGCGTCCCGCAGCCGCTCCGCCGTGGCCTCGGCTGCCTCGGCTGCCTCCGTTGCCTCCGTTACCCCTGTGGGCCCATCAGTCCCACCACCCCCACCGTCCTCGCCGCCCCCGGACCGCCGCGCCGCGAGCGCCGCGTTGACCTCGTCATCGAGTGGTCCGAGGGCGCAGGACATCGCCGCGAGGAGCCCCGCCAGGTCCTCGCCGGACGCCATCGCCCCTTCCAGACCCGCCAGTTGGGCGTCCAGGACCCGCTCGGCGCGGGCCGCCGTGACGACGCCGGTGGACTCCACCGATATCCCCTCGGCGAGACAGGCCCCGGCGGCCTCCACCCCGGCGGGGGTCGCGGGCACTCCGATCAGCAGGTTGGGCCGGTCCACCGTCCCGTACAGGGCGCGGGCGGCGGAGACGAGGGCACGGGCGCCCCGGCCCGCGGGCATCGGCAGGCCGACCGACACCCAGCCGTCCCCGTGCCCGCCCCCTTCGTGCACCGCGCGCAGCACGTCGCACGTGATGCGCACGGCACCGGCGGGCGTGCCCGCGGGCAGCGCGGCGCCCCGGAAGCCCTGGCGGACCGTCGCCGCGAGGGCGGCGGCGTCCGGGAGGGCGGGCCCGGGGCCGGACAGCCAGGGCGAGACGCCCTCGGCGGCCAGCTGCCCGAGGACCTCTGCGGCCCGAGCATCAGTCATGCGGGCGATGGTAGGCACCCGGGCGACACCTTCCGACCTGCACCGGCCAAAGTCCGCCAAGTCCGTTGCGAGATCGGCTGGTTGCGTGCGGCGCGAGCTCCTCCGGCGCGCGGGGAGGCACCCTGCCAGCCCGTCGGCCCCGTCGACCCCGTCGACCCCGTCGGCCCCGTCGACCCGCCAGCCCCGTCGGCCCGCCAGCCCGTCAATCCATGAGCCCATGAGCGCATGAGCCCATCAACCCGCCAGCCCGTCAGCCCGTCAGCCCGTCAGCCCGTCAGCCCACCAGCCCACCGACCCGTCAGCGGAAGTCCTCCTCCCGGTACTCCACCCCCTCCGACCCGCGGGCCGTCGCCTCCCGCAGCTCGATCCGCCGGATCTTCCCCGACACCGTCTTCGGCAGCGCCCCGAACTCGATGCGCCGCACCCGCTTGTACGGAGCGAGCACCGACCGGGAGTGCTCGAAGAGCAACTTGGCGGTGTCCGGGCCCGGTTCGAAGCCCGCGGCCAGCACGACGTACGCCTTCGGGACCGCGAGCCGTACCGGGTCCGGGGCGGGCACCACCGCCGCCTCCGCCACCGCCTCGTGCTCCAGCAGCGCGCTCTCCAGCTCGAACGGCGAGATCTTGTAGTCCGACGCCTTGAACACGTCGTCCGCGCGGCCCACATAGGTGAGGTAGCCGTCCGCGTCCCGCGCGCCGATGTCGCCGGTGCGGTAGTAGCCGCCCGCCATCGCCTGCGCCGTCCGCTCCGGGTCCCCGTGGTAGCCCGCCATCAGGCCCACCGGGTCCGCCGCCAGGTCCAGGGAGATCTCGCCCTCGTCCGCTCCCGGCGCCCCGGTCACCGGGTCGAGGAGCTCCACCCGGAAGCCCGGCGTGGGCCGCCCCATCGAGCCCGACTTCAGGGGCTGGCCGGGGGAGTTGGCGACCTGCACGGCCGTCTCGGTCTGCCCGAAGCCGTCGCGGATCGTCACCCCCCACGCCTCCCGCACCCGCGCGATGACCTCCGGGTTGAGCGGCTCGCCGGCCGCCACCACCTCGCGCGGCGGCACGGCGAGCTGCGTCAGGTCGGCCTGGATCAGCATCCGCCACACGGTCGGCGGCGCACAGAACGAGGTGACCCCCGCCCGGTCCATCTCCGCCATGAGCCGCCCCGCGTCGAAGCGCGTGTAGTTGTGGATGAAGACGGTCGCCTCCGCGTTCCACGGCGCGAACAGGTTCGACCAGGCGTGCTTGGCCCAGCCCGGCGAGGAGATGTTCAGGTGCACGTCGCCGGGCTTGAGGCCGATCCAGTACATGGTCGCCAAGTGGCCCACCGGATACGACACATGGGTGTGCTCGACCAGCTTCGGCAGCGACGTCGTGCCCGAGGTGAAGTACAGCATCAGCGCGTCGTCGGCCCGGGTCTCGCCCTCCGGCGTGAAGGCGACGGGAGCGGCACCGGACTCCTCGTACGCGATCCAGCCGTCCGGACCTCCCCCGTCCGGACCTCCCCCGTCCAGACCTCCCCCGTCCAGACCTCCGCCCTCAGGCCCCCGGCCGCCCACCACGATCCGCGTGTAGTCCCCCGGCACCTCCGCGAACTTCTCCGTGTCCTCGGCCCGCACCACCACGTGCCGGGCCCGCCCCCGCGCGATCCGGTCCCGCAGGTCCACCGGGCCGAGCAGCGGCGTCGCCGGGATGACGACGGCGCGCACCTTCATCGCGGCGAGCGCCACCTCCCACAGCTCCACCTGGTTGCCGAGCATCACCACGACCCGGTCCCCGGCCGAGACCCCCTGCGCGCGCAGCCAGTTGGCGACCTGGTCGGAGCGGCGCGCCAGCTCCTCGAACGACACCCGCAGCTCGTCGCCGTTCTCCTCCACGATGTGCAGCGCGGTGCGGTCGTTCCCGGCGGCGATGACGTCGAACCAGTCGAGGGCCCAGTTGAACCGCTCGGGCCGCGGCCACGCGAAGCCCTCGTACGCGGTCTCGTAGTCCTCGCGATGACGCAGCAGGAAGTCCCGCGCGGTGCGGAAGTCCCGGGTGGCGTCGGATGCCGTCATGTGCCCTCACCTCTGGGAAGCGGTCGTAGCTGTGCCCCCATCCCAGCAGGACGGGGGCCACCGCTCCAGGGCCGTGCGGGACTGTTCGGTGTCCTACGCCGTCACCAGCGGGGTGTCGTCCCGCCACTTGATGATCTTGTCGAAGCTGATCACCGCTCCACCGCGGCCCGGCTTGTTGCCGAGGTGGACGTGGTCGGCGAGCTCCTTGATCAGGTGCAGACCGCGGCCGTGCTCGGCGGTCTCGGCGGCCGGGGCGGGCAGCGCGGCCGTGCCCGGCGCGGGGCGGCGGGCCGGGAACCCCGGCCCCGAGTCGGCCACTTCGATGCGGCACGTGTCGCCGTCCAGATACGCGGTCACGCGGTACGCCCCCGCCGGCTCGCTCCCCGGCACCGGGGCGCCGCCGTGCTCCACGGCGTTGGCGCACGCCTCGCTGAGGGCGACGGACAGGTCGTACGAGACGTCCGGGTCGACGCCCGCGGTCTCCATGGTGCCGATCAGCAGACGACGGGCGAGCGGCACGCTCTCGACGTCCCGGCGCAGATGCAGGGACCACCAGATGCTCATGCTCGCGCCTCCCGGCTAGCGCGGCCCCCCGGCCGCGGCTCGACATACCGATACGTATTGCCCCGAGCGGCCGTACATAAGCGCCCAGTTGAAGTGATGCCGCCCATACGGCGGATGCACAGGGGACTGGAATCGGTGTAGGAGACCCGGCACGCGGGCCCCGCACGCTGGGGGCGTGCGCTGCGTGCCCGTGGGAGCCGTGCGCCACAGCCGTACGCCCCACGAGAAGGCAACGCGCCGGTCACGGATCCGGACGGGCTTCTCGACCTGCCGTATGGGACGGGTAAGGCCAGTGCAATGATGACCCGGCCATGTCTGCTACCCCCCACCAGCGCGCGGCCGGCGGAGTCGATCTCCGGCTGCTCAGGGCCACGGTGTTCGCCGCGGTCTGCGTCGTGCTGTCCGCGGGGGGACATGTGCTCGCTTCCTGCGCCGCCGTCCCGCTGTGGACGCTCGGCGCCGGGTTCCTCGCCGTTCTCGTCCTCGTGGTGCCGCTGACCGGACGGGCGCGTTCGCTGCCCGGCATCGCCGCCGCGCTCGCCGCGGGACAGCTCGGTCTGCACGCCCTGTTCGGGCTCGGCCAGCACGGTGCCGCGATGGGCTCCGGGGGCTCCGGCTCCTCAGGCGGCTCCTCGCTCGTCGAGCGTGCCGCGCGCTTCGTGTGCGGGGCGGGCACCGCGACGATCAGCCCGG
Source organism: Streptomyces odontotermitis (assembly GCF_050510915.1). Taxonomy (NCBI): domain Bacteria; kingdom Bacillati; phylum Actinomycetota; class Actinomycetes; order Kitasatosporales; family Streptomycetaceae; genus Streptomyces; species Streptomyces odontotermitis. The sequence goes on from NZ_JBNJLS010000022.1 coordinate 54,447, forward strand.
TCCAGGCCCAGCGGATCCTCGCGGGCGCGGGCCTCGGCCCCGACGGCTCCGGCCCCGACGGCTCCGGCTCCGCGGCCGGAGCGGGCTCGGGGGCCATGGGCGGTCACGTCATGGGCCACGCGGGGCAGCACGCGATGGGGTCCGGTTCGGGGGCGTCCTCGGCGGACGCGGCCATGGACGCGATGGGCACCATGCCCGGAATGTCGCTGCTGCCGTCCCTGCCGATGCTCCTGGCGCACGTCCTCGCGGCCGTCGCCGCCGGGTGGCTGCTGCGCCGGGGCGACCTCGCGCTGCTCCGCATCGTCCGGCTCTCGGCACAGGGCGCCCAGGAGGTCGCCCAGGCGGCACTCGTACGGTCGTTGCGCGCCGCCTTCGCCCTGGTGCGCTCGCTGCGGGCGGGCCTGCCCGGCACGCCGGCACCCGGCGCGGTCCGCGCCGCCGCCCACGCGGGGCCCGACCTCGCCAGGCCCCGCACCACGGCGCTGAAGAACACGCTGATCAGGCGCGGCCCGCCCGCGGCGGACGCCTTCGCTCTCGCCGCCTGACGCGACGCACTCCCCACCGGGACTCCCGGGGCTCCCCGGACTCCAAGAACGGAACCCCAGGAACGGGACTCCAGGAAGAGGTGCGCTCGCGCCGCGCACCCACGCGCGCCCGCGCCCTCGCGGGACGCCGCACCTTCCCCTGTTCACCACTGCCCAAAGTGGAGTGTTTCTGCCATGAAGATGTCCCGTATCGCCGCCACGTCCGCCGTCGCCGCCGTCGCCGTGCTCGGCCTCTCCGCCCCCGCCTTCGCGCACGTCAGCGTCTCGCCGGAGGGCGAGGCCGCCAAGGGCGGGTACGCGACCGTCAACTTCAAGGTGCCCAACGAGGACGACAAGGCGTCGACCACCAAGCTCGAGGTCTCCTTCCCCGCCGACCACCCGCTCGCCTCGGTCATGACGCAGCCCGTCGCCGGCTGGGACGTGAAGGTCACCAAGAGCAAGCTCGACAAGCCCCTGGAGATGCACGGCGAGAAGATCGACGAGGCCGTCTCCAAGGTCACCTGGACCGCCGACGGCAAGGGCATCGAGCCGGGCACCTTCCAGAAGTTCCCGCTCTCCATCGGCGCCCTGCCCGAGAACGCCGACCAGCTCGTCTTCAAGGCCGTCCAGACGTACTCCAACAAGAACGTCGTCCGCTGGATCGAGCCGCAGCAGAAGGGCCAGGAGGAGCCGGAGCACCCGGCGCCCACCCTCGCGCTGACCGCCGCCTCCGATGACCACCACGGCGGCGCCGCGGCCTCCGGCGACGACGCCAAGTCCGGCCACGACGACAAGACCGAGAAGGCCGCGTCCGACGCGGACTCCTCCGACTCCACCGCCCGCGTCCTCGGCGTCGTCGGCATCGCCGTCGGCGTGATCGGCGTGGCGTTCGGCGTGCTCGCGGGCCGTCGGCGTACCAACGGCTGAGCCACCTCGGGCCCGCACCGGGGGCCGGGCAGGTCCGCAGGACAGGCCCCGAACCAGGCCCCCGGTGCGCCCCGGCCCCCTCACATCTGGGACATTTTCGTATGCGCAAGAAGAGCAAGCACAAGCTCCTCGCCGCCGCCCTGCTGGCCGCGGCCACCCTGACGCTGTCCGCCTGTGGCGGCGGTGACAAGGGCAACTCGCCGATCGCGGACGTCTCCACGGAGGCGGGCTCGGACAAGGCCGCGACCGTGCTCGACAAGCCGTTCAAGAAGCCGGACATGATCCTCACGGACACGCACGGCAAGAAGTACGACCTGCGCGAGCAGACCAAGGGCAAGCCGACGCTCCTGTACTTCGGCTACACCAACTGCCCGGACGTCTGCCCCCTGACGATGAGCAACATCGCCGTCGCCAAGAAGCAGCTCGCCACGAAGCTGCCGAAGTCCGAGCTCGACAAGCTCCAGGTCGTCTTCGTCACCACCGACCCCAAGCGCGACACCCCCGAGGTGCTCGGCAAGTGGCTCAAGGCCCAGGACCCGGACTTCATCGGCCTCACCGGTGACTTCGCCACCATCCAGGCCAGCGCCCGCACGGTCGGCATCAGCATCGAGCCCTCGAAGGTCGAGAAGGGCAAGGACGGCAAGAAGGACAAGGTCGTCTCGATGCATGGCACCCAGGTCATCGCGTTCTCCCCGAAGAACGACGCCGGTTACGTGGTCTACAACGGCCAGGACACCCGCGTCGAGGAGTACGAGAAGGACCTCCCCAAGATTCTCAAGGGACAGAACCCGTGAAGCACCACCCGTACCACCGCACGAACCGCCGCGCCCTCGCCTGCGGCGCCATAGCCCTGACGGGCGCGCTCGCCCTCACCGGCTGCTCGGACTCCGACTCCGGCTCCAAGGACACGAAGACGAAGGCGGCCGAGAAGGCCGGCGCGAAGCCTGCCATCAAGGTCAGCGACGCCTTCATGCCCGCGCCCTCGATGCCGTCGATGGCTTCCGGCTTCTTCACCCTGAAGAACACCGGCGGCGCCGACAAGCTCACCTCGGTCACCAGCGACATCGCGGCCGCCGTGACGCTGCACAGCACCAAGAACAACGCGATGAAGGAGGAGAAGTCCTTCGACGTCCCGGCGGGCGGTGAGCTCGACTTCGCCCGCGGCGGCAACCACCTCATGTTCGAAAAGCTGAAGCACAAGCCGAAGCAGGGCGACAAGGTCGAGGTGACGCTGCACTTCCAGAAGTCGGACCCGATCACCGTCACGGTCCCGGTGAAGGAAGCCACGTACAACCCGAAGCCCCACCAGCACTGAGGGATTGACGTAGATGCAGACCATTGCTCCCCGCTTCGGAAGGTCCCGGTCCGGAGCACCCCGCTGCGCGGCGCCCGGCCTCGGCCGGCTGCTGTTGCTCGCCACCGTGCTCATCGGCGCCCTGTTCGCCACCGCGGCGCCCGCCTCGGCGCACGCCGCGCTGACCGGGAGCGACCCCAAGCAGGGAGCGGTGGTCGACAAGGCACCCGAGCGGGTGTCGCTCACCTTCTCCGAGAAGGTCGCCATGTCGGACGGGTCGGTGCGCGTGCTCGACCCGGCCGGCAAGCGCGCCGACACCGGCAAGACCAGTGACCTCGGCAACCACACCTACGGCGTGACGCTCAAGCCGGGGCTGCCCGACGGCACCTTCACCGTCGCCTACCAGGTCGTCTCCGCCGACAGCCACCCCGTCGCCGGGGCCTTCACCTTCTCCATCGGCGCCCCGTCGAAGACCAAGGCCACCCTGCCCGACCAGGAGGTCGGCGGCGGACTCGTCGGCGCGCTCTATGACACCGCGCGCTACATCTCGTACGCCGGATTCGTCCTCGTCGTCGGCGGTGCCGCCTTCGTCCTCGCCTGCTGGCAGCGCGGCGCGGGCGCCCGGCCCGTGCAGCGGCTCATCACCTCCGGCTGGATCGCGCTCACCGCCGCCACCCTCGCGCTGCTCCTGCTGCGCGCGCCCTACACCGGCTCCGGAAAGCTCGGGGACGCCTTCGACATGGGCGAGCTCGGCCAGGTCCTGCAGTCCAAGTCGGGCGCGGCCCTGGTCTCCCGGCTGCTGCTGCTCGCGGCGGCCGCCCTGTTCATCGCGGTGCTCTTCGGGGCGTACGTGAAGCGGGACGAGGAGAGCACCGCCACCGGCGGGGACGGCTCCGACGGGGACGACTCCGACGGGGCCGCGGCCAAGACGGCAGAAGCCGCGGCGGCCGCGGCTGCCTCCAAGAAGGACCTCACCTTCGGCCTCGCCATCGGCGGCACCGTCGTCGCCATCGGCCTCGCCGCGACCTGGGCGATGGCCGAGCACGCCTCGACCGGCATCCAGGCGGGGCTCGCGATGCCCGTGGACGTGCTGCACCTGCTGGCCGTCGCCGCCTGGCTCGGCGGTCTCGCCACGCTCCTCGTCGCGCTCTACCGCACGCCCGACATCGAGGCCGCCGCCGTCAGCCGCTTCTCCCGCCTCGCCTTCGGCAGCGTCATCGCCCTGGTCGCCACCGGGCTCTACCAGTCCTGGCGCCAGGTCGGCTCGTGGTCGGCGCTCACCGGCACGTCGTACGGGCAGCTGCTCCTCGTCAAGGTCGGCCTGGTCGTCGTCCTGGTCGGCATCGCGTGGATCTCGCGCCGCTGGACGGGCCGGATCCTGGGCTCGGCCGGGGGCATGGCGCCCGAGGCGGCGGCCGCGACGGTGGTCGAGCAGCGCACCCGCGCCGAGGAGCCGGTGACGGTCCCGGCCTCCGCCGACACCGAGGCCGACACCGGCCGGGGCAAGGAAGGCACCGGCCAGGGCAAGGAAGGCGGCAAGGAAGGCACCGGCAAGCCCGCCGACACCCGGCGCGCCGCCCAACTCGCCCGCCAGCAGGCCGCCATGGCCACCGCCCGCGAGAAGCGCATCCGCGACGCCGACCCGCACCGCACGGGCCTGCGCCGCTCGGTCCTCGCCGAGGCGGGCGTCGCCGTCGTCCTGCTCGCCGTCACGACGATCCTCACCACCACGGAACCGGGGCGCACCGAGGAGGAGGCCGCGCAGTCGGGCGCCGCAGCCTCCGCCCCCAAGGAGGCCGGACCCCTCACCCTCAAGGTCCCCTTCGACACCGGCGGCAGCGACGGCAAGGGCACCGTCCAGCTCGACCTGGACCCGGGCCGCACCGGCAGCAACGACCTGCACGTCTATGTGAAGCGCCCGAACGGCAGCGCCTTCGACATCCCCGAGGTCAAGGTCTCCTTCACCCTCAAGGAGAAGGACGTCGGCCCGCTGCCCGTCTCGCCCGACCACATCACCACGGGACACTGGAGCGCGAGCGGCGTGCAGATCCCGATGGCAGGCAAGTGGAAGGTCGCGGTGACCGTGCGCACCTCCGACATCGACCAAGTGACCGTGAACAAGTACGCGCAGATCGGCTGAACCACCATGGCGGACAACGGGACGGGACGAGCGGGCAGCGGGACGGGACGCCCCGAGACGGTCTCCCGGACGGACTCCCCGGCCACCGACACGGCCAACTCCCGGACGGACCGCACCATTTCGCGGCGGCGCCTCCTCGGCACCGCGGGTGCGACCGGCCTCGCCCTCGGCGCGGCGGGCGGCGCCGTCGGCTACGCGGCGGCGCCCTCGGACCCCGCCGACGCCAAGGGCTCCCACGCCCCGCTGACCTCGCTCGGCGCCGACACCGTCATGTTTCACGGGAAACATCAGCCCGGCATCACCACCCCGATGCAGGCCAACGGTCACCTGATCGCCTTCGACCTGGCGGCGGGCGCGGGCCGCAAGGAGGCGGCGGCCCTGCTGCGCCGCTGGTCCTCGACCGCCGCCCGCCTCATGTCCGGTGAGCCGGTCAGCGGCGACACCGACATCGCCCGGGACGCGGGTCCGTCGTCCCTCACCGTCACCTTCGGCTTCGGGCACAGCTTCTTCGCCCGCACCGGCCTGGAGAAGCAGCGTCCCGTCGCCCTCGACCCGCTGCCCGACTTCTCCTCCGACCACCTCGACAAGGCGCGCAGCAACGGCGACCTGTGGGTCCAGATCGGCGCCAACGACTCCCTCGTCGCCTTCCATGCCCTGCGCACCCTCCAGCAGGACGCGGGCAAGGCGGCGAGGATCCGCTGGCAGATGAGTGGCTTCAACCGCTCCCCCGGAGCCACCGCCCACCCCATGACCACCCGCAACCTCATGGGCCAGATCGACGGCACCAACAACCCGAAGCCCGCCGACAAGGACTTCGACCAGCGCATCTTCGTCCCGGCGAAGAGCGACCCGACCTGGATGGCGGGCGGCTCCTATGCCGTCGTACGCCGCATCCGCATGCTCCTCGACGACTGGGAGAAGCTCGCCCCGCGCGACCAGGAGAACGTCATCGGCCGCCACAAGTCCGACGGCTCCCCGCTGACCGGCGGCACCGAGACGACCGAGCCGGACCTGCAGAAGGCCGGCAAGGACGGCCAGTACGTCATCCCGCTCAACGCCCACGCCCGCATCACCCGGCCCGACCAGAACGGCGGCGCCGCGATGCTGCGCCGCCCCTTCTCCTTCCACGACGGCTTCGACGCCCATGGAGCCCCGGACGCGGGCCTGCTCTTCATCTGCTGGCAGGCCGACCCACTGCGCGGCTTCGTCCCGGTGCAGCGCAAGCTCGACCGGGGCGACGCCCTCTCGGAGTTCATCCGCCACGAGGCGAGCGGCCTCTTCGCGGTGCCGGGCGGCGCGGCCGAGGGCGGCTACGTGGGCCAGGCGCTCCTGGAGGGCTAGAGCCTGGCCTGGCCTGGTGTGGTGTGGTGTGGTGTGGTCTGGCCTGTGGATCAGGTCCTGGGGTGCTCTCCGGCCCGGAGAACGGGGGCCCGGCGGGCTCGTCGGGCCCCGGGTCGCTCTCTGAGACGCGTGAGCCGGGCCACGTCCGGCCCATTAGGGTGACCGTATGTCGGCGACGCGCTACACCTATCTCGGCCCCGAGGGCACCTTCACCGAGGCCGCTCTCCGCACGCTCCCCGAAGCCGCCACCCGGGAGCTCGTCCCCATGGTGTCCGTGCCGGCCGCCCTGGACGCGGTGCGGGGCGGAGAGGCCGCGGCGGCGCTGGTGCCGATCGAGAACTCCGTCGAGGGCGGCGTCACCACGACCGTCGACGAGCTCGCCAAGGGCCAGCCGCTGATGATCTACCGCGAGGTGCTCCTGCCGATCGCCTTCGCGCTCCTCGTGCGCCCCGGCACCCAGCTCAAGGACATCAAGACGGTCACCGGGCACCCGGTGGCCCAGCCCCAGGTGCGCAACTGGCTCGCCGCGCACCTCCCGGACGCCCTGTGGGAGTCGGCGGCGTCCAACGCCGACGGCGCCCGCCTGGTACAGGAGGGCCGCTTCGACGCCGCGTTCGCGGGCGAGTTCGCCGCGGCGACGTACGGCCTGGAGCCGCTGGTCACCGACATCCACGACGCCGCGAACGCCGCGACCCGCTTCGTCCTGGTCGGCCGCCCGGCCCGCCCGGCCGCCCCGACCGGCGCCGACAAGACCTCCCTCGTCGTCTGGCAGCGCGACGACCACCCGGGCGCCCTGCTCGAGCTCCTCCAGGAGTTCGCGGTGCGCGGGGTCAACCTGATGCTGCTCCAGTCCCGGCCCACCGGCGAGGGCATCGGCAACTACTGCTTCGCCATCGACGCCGAGGGCCATGTCGCCGACCGGCGCGTGGGGGAGGCCCTGATGGGGCTCAAGCGGATCTGCCCCCAGGTGCGCTTCCTCGGCTCGTACCCGCGTGCGGGCGTCAGCCCCGCCGACGTACGGGAGCCGCGGATCGGGACCTCCGACACCGAGTTCCTGGCCGCCTCGGACTGGCTGGTGCGCTGCCAGGACGGCCGGTTCTAACGGCTGGTTCTCGCCGTTTGGGCCCCGTCGTGACGGGGCCGACCACCATTCCTACCTGCAGATTTGCGTCATCCACAGAAGTTATCCACAGGTCCCCAACTCGACCTGGGGACAAGTCGACAACGAACCACGACATGGTCGACAAATCGGCCTACAGGCCCCAAGTCCATCCACAGCCCCGCACGTCACCCGTCGTCCACCCTTTTCCATTGATCAACTCTTTGGAGCGAAGCATTTCCACTCGAAAGTGGGTGTGAGGGTGGTTTGACCCGGGAATCCTCAGCCGGGCATGCGGCTTTCGGAACGATCTCTTCCGGCATCCACAGATCTTTCGCACACCCTGTGGATAACTCATCCGCAACGCACATTCCTGTGGACAACCGCGGGCCCACAGAGTCCCAAGTCCCGTTCTCCACAAGGAGATCCGGTCAATCTCGAACCCCGCGATCTGCCCCATTTCGGGGAAAGAGCTCCTTTTCCCTTGACGTGATCCACCGTCGAGAAACGGCCGGGGAGGGCGCGACGCGGCCCTGGGGAAGCGCGCCGAGGAGAGTGGCGGGAAGGGTCAAGAAGTGCCGGGAAGGGACGGCAAGAGATCGGGAAAGGACGGCAAGAGATAAGGAGAGATAAGGAAGGGATAGGGGAGGAGACGGGATCAAGGATCTATTCCGACCCCTCAAAACGGACAAAGCACCACACAATGCAATATCGAGTCGTGGGCCGGAACCGCACACCGGTAGCCTGGTGGGGTGATTGACCTTCGCCTGCTTCGTGAGGACCCCGACCGTGTGCGCGCCTCTCAGCGCGCCCGTGGAGAGGACGTCGCGCTCGTCGACGCCCTGCTCTCCGCCGACGAGCGACGCAGGTCGTCCGGGGTCCGGTTCGACGAGCTGCGCTCCGAGCAGAAGGCGCTCGGCAAGCTCATCCCCAAGGCTTCCGGAGACGAGAAGGCCGAGCTCCTGAAGAAGGCGGGCGAGCTCTCCGCCGCGGTCAAGGCCGCCGACGCCGCACAGGACGAGGCCGACGAGGAGACCAAGCGCCTCCTCCTCCAGCTCGGCAACATCGTCCACGAGGACGTCCCGGTCGGCGGCGAGGAGGACTTCGTCGTCCTCGACACCATCGGCACCCCGCGCGACTTCGCCGCCGAGGGCTTCGAGCCCAAGGACCACCTGGAGCTCGGCGAGGCGCTCGGCGCCATCGACATGGAGCGCGGGGCGAAGGTCTCGGGCTCGCGCTTCTACTACCTGACGGGCGTCGGCGCCCTGCTCGAGCTGGCGCTGGTCAACGCGGCCATCGCGCGCGCCACCGAGGCCGGGTTCACGCCGATGCTGACGCCGGCCCTGGTCCGCCCGCGCGCCATGGAGGGCACCGGCTTCCTCGGCCAGGCCGCGGAGAACGTGTACCACCTGGAGAAGGACGACTACTACCTGGTCGGCACCTCCGAGGTCCCGCTCGCCGCGTACCACATGGACGAGATCATCGACGCCGACAAGCTCCCCCTGCGGTACGCGGGCTTCTCGCCCTGCTACCGCCGCGAGGCGGGCACGTACGGCAAGGACACCCGCGGCATCTTCCGGGTCCACCAGTTCGACAAGGTCGAGATGTTCTCGTACGTCGACCCGGCCGACGCGGAGAACGAGCACAAGCGCCTCCTGGAGTGGGAGAAGGAGTGGCTCACCGCCCTCGAACTCCCCTTCCAGGTCATCGACGTGGCGACGGGCGACCTGGGCGCCTCGGCCTCCCGCAAGTACGACTGCGAGGCGTGGATCCCCACCCAGGGCAAGTACCGCGAGCTGACCTCGGCGTCGAACTGCGACGGCTTCCAGGCCCGCCGCCTCTCGATCCGCATGCGCGACGGGAAGAAGGTCCAGCCGCTCGCCACGCTGAACGGCACGCTGTGCGCCGTTCCGCGCACGATCGTGGCCATCCTGGAGAACCACCAGCTGGCCGACGGCTCGGTGCGTGTGCCCGAGATCCTGCGCCCGTACCTCGGCGGCCGAGAGATCTTGGAGCCCATCACCAAGTGAGCCACCCTGCTCCCGTCACCCCCTCCTTCCCGTACAAGCTGGTCGCCACCGACCTCGACGGGACGCTGCTGCGCTCGGACGACACGGTCTCGGCGCGCACGCGCGAGGCACTCACCGCGATCACCGCGGCGGGCGCCGCGCACATCATCGTGACCGGCCGCGCGGTGCCCTGGACCCGGCACATCCTCGACGACCTCGGCTACGAGGGCCTCGCGGCGTGCGGCCAGGGCGCGCAGGTCTACCACGCGGGCGAGCACCGCCTGCTGACCTCGGTGACCCTGGACCGTCAGCTCGCGGGCCTCGCCCTCTCCAAGATCGAGGCCGAGATCGGCCCGCTGGCGCTCGCCGCGAGCCGCGACGGCATCGACGGCGAGGTCCTGGTGGGACCGGGCTACCGCGTCCAGGAGGGCCCGCTCCCCGCGACGCCCCTGACGGACGTCTCCCAGCTCTGGGCGGCCCCGCTCAACAAGGTGTACGTCCAGCATCCGGGGCTCAGCGACGACGCCCTGGCCGCGGTGGCCAAGAAGGTCGCGGGCGACCTCGTCGGCGTCACGATGGCGGGCGAGGGCATCGTCGAGATCCTCCCCCTCGGCCTCTCCAAGGCCACGGGCCTCTCGCTGGCGGCCCGCCGCCTGGGCGCGAAGGCGTCGGAGACCATCGCCTTCGGCGACATGCCGAACGACATCCCCATGTTCGCCTGGTCCGCCCACGGCGTGGCCATGTCCAACGCCCACGAGGACCTCAAGTCGGTGGCGGACGAGGTGACGGCGTCGAACGAGGAGGATGGCATCGCGGTGGTCCTGGAGCGCTTGCTCGGCTGAGACTCCGCCCGCTGCCCGCTGCTTGCGGGCAGCGGCCAAGCCAAAAACGCAGGGCGCCCTGAAGATTTCAGGGCGCCCTGCGACGTTGGGTGGGCGGCCCGCGCAACAATCGTGCGCGCTCGAAGCGGCCGCCCCGGGCAACTCCCCCGTGAGCGGGGCTCGACGGAGTCAGTGACTCTCCGGAGCCTGCCGCGGGTTGCCCTGTCGGGAGCTCGACGAACTGCTGATGAACATGCCGAGCTCCTCTCCCCGTAGATGGCGCCCCTCCGGCGCTGACACAATTACTGTGCCCCGCGCGCCAGTTGGCCGCCACCGAATTATTCGGAGCCCGACGCCGTACGGACGTACCCGAACCGTAGGGACTCGCCCGGCGCCCCATGACCTACCGGCGCCGCCACCGGCGCCGCCGCACCCGGCTGAAGAACCACCCCGCGGGCGGCTCGTCCGAGCGCCACGGCTGTGGATCGGGCGCCCCCTCCGCCTGCCACCGGGCACTCAGCATCCGCGCGCGGGCGGACGGCTCAGCGGCCTCCGCGGACCGTACGAAACTCTCGTCCAGGACGACGTCGTCCCACTCACCGGGACCACCGGAGCCACCGGGGCCGTCCGGGCCGCTGGGGCCGTCCGGGCCACCGGGGCTCTCTCCCTGCTGCGATGCCACACCGACACCTCCTTGCCACTGCACCCCCTCCGTCCAGTGTCCACACCGGAGGGTGAAGCCCCCGTCAAGGCCGGGCACGGCCCCTCTCACTCCTCCCCTGCGAGCGTCAGCGTCCGCAGCTTCCGCCCCGCGTACCAGGTGGCGAGCACCGTGACGGCGACCAGCAGCACCGTCGCCGCGGGCAGCCCCACGTCCGAGGAGACCAGGTCGCCGTGGGCGACCTTCTGGGCGACGGCGAGCGACCACTGCTGCACGCTGAGCGTCTTCGCCCCGGAGACCAGGGAGCCGAAGAGGGCCTCCCACACGAGGGCGTACACGAGGCCGAAGACCACCGCGTGCCGGGTGATCGTGCCGAGGAGCAGGAAGACCGCGGCGTACGCGATGGAGGCGACCAGGGCGGCGATCGTGTAGGCGACGGCGATCTGCTGCCCGTTCCCGTTCAGGATCAGGCCCGCGATGAGCGTGGGGACCGCGGAGAAGGCCATGGTCACGCCGATCGCGACGATCAGCTTGGTGAAGATGATCGTCGGCCGTTTCACCGGCTTCGACAGGAGGTAGACCACGGAGCCGTCGTCGATCTCGGGTCCGATCGCGCCCGTCCCGGCGATGACGCCGATGATCGGCACCATCGTGGCGAGCGCGAAGCCCTGAAGGAGGTCCTTGGCGACCTGGTCGTCGGCGCCGCTGAACGAGCGGACCGCCGCGGCGATCACGATGAGCAGGACGGGCAGGGCGAGCAGGATCAGTGCCCGGCGGCGGCCGAGCAGGGCCCGGTAGGTGAGCCGGGCGACAGTGGGGTCGTACATGAGACTCCAGGGCTCCCTTCAGGCCGCGACGAGGTAGGAGAAGACCGATTCCAGGGACTCGTCCGAGGGCGAGACCGTGAGGAGCCGGATGTCGTGTTCGCGGGCGAGGCGTGGCAACAGGGCGGTGAAGCGGCCGAAGTCGACGGCCTGGATGCGCAACGCGCCTTCCTTGAGGTCGACTTCGATGCCGGCCGTCGACGGATCGGCGATCAGCGCGGCCGCGAGGGCGCGGTCGTCGCTAGAGCGCACCAGGTAGCGGTGCGGCCGGTCGGTCATCAGGCGGCGGATCCGGCGGAAGTCGCCGCTGGCCGCGTGCCGCCCGGCGACGATCACCTCGATGTGCGAGGCGAGTTGCTCGACCTCTTCGAGGATGTGCGAGGAGAACAGGACGGTGCGGCCCGCGTCCCCCATGTCGCGCAGAAGGTCCATCAGCTGCATGCGCTGGCGCGGGTCCATGCCGTTGAACGGCTCGTCGAGCAGCAGCACCGAGGGGTCGTGGACCAGCGCGGAGGCCATCTTCACGCGCTGGCGCATGCCCTTGGAGTACGTGGAGATCTTGCGGTCCTGGGCGTACTCCATCTCGACCGTGGCGAGGGCCTTCTGGGCGGCCCGCTCGTCCAGGCCGTGCAACTCGGCGTTGGCGACGACGAATTCGCGGCCCGTGAGGAAGTCGTACATCGCCTCGCGCTCGGGGACGATGCCGATCTCCTTGTAGATCTGTTCGTTGCGCCAGATCGGCTGGGCGTCCAGCGTCACCGAGCCGTGCGAGGGGGCGAGGAAGCCGCCCATCATGTTGATGAGGGTGGACTTCCCCGCGCCGTTCGGCCCGAGGAGGCCGGTGACACCGGGGCCGACGTTCATGGTGATGTCGTTGACCGCCACCACGTTGCCGAACCAGCGAGAGACGTGGTCAATGTTGATCGTGGTCACAGTCCGACCTTCCGGTAGCGGCGCATCAGGAGGCCGTAGCAGCCCGCGATGAGCCCGAGGACGACGAGCAGATAGACCACTCCTTGTGCGGAGGAAGGTCCTTCGGCTCCGGGGAAGGCGGAGGTCGCGCCGAGGAAGGCGGACTGCACGCCGTCGATGAGCGTGATCGGCGAGAAGAGTCCGATCCAGGCGACCGCGTTCGCGTTCCCCTGGACGTCGGCGATCGACTGGACCGTGGACACCGCCCCGTACGAGATGGTCAGGACGGCGATGACGGCGGCGATGCCGAAGCCGCGCCGCGGCGTGACCGCGGAGACCACCAGCGAGATGCCCGCGAAGAGCAGCGAGAGCAGCGCCACGGAGACGAGGCCCTGGCCGAAGCCCTTGGTCTGGTCCGCGAAGTCGAGCTTGGCGAGCAGCGCGCCCACGTAGAGGACGACCAGGGGAGCGGCGGTGAGGATGAAGAGGGCCGAGGCCATCGCGGCGAACTTCGCCACCACGTAGTCGACGCGCTCGATGGGGCGCGAGAAGTACAGGGGGATCGTCTTGAACCGCAGGTCGCGGGAGACGGCCTGGGGGGCCTGCGACGCCACGTAGAGGCCGATCACGGCCTGGAGGAGGATCGCGTAGCGCGTGTACGCGACGGGCATGTCGTTCGCCTTCGTGGCGACGGCGACCGCGACGATGATCAGCGCCGGGACGCACATCACGGCGAAGAGCAGCATCGGCAGCACCTTCGACTTGGCCGCACGGCCGAGGCCGTAGGAGCCGCGCAGGCTCTGCGAGAAGAGCGAGCGGCGGGCGTAGGCGCGGCCGAGGCGCGGGCCGTCGTAGTGGCGGTAGCCGATGTTGTGGATCTGGGTGGACTCAGCGCTCATCGCGGCGGCCTCCTGTCTGTTCGGCGGCCTGTCGTTCCGCTGTGGTGGCTGCCCAGGCAGCCGCGCGCGCGGAGACCGGTTCCTGCCGCGCGTCGTCGTGGTCCTTGAAGACCTCCGCGATGTGGTGCCTGCGCTGCTCCATGCGTACGAGGCCCAGGCCGAGGTCGGCGACGAGGTCGCGCACGAGGTCGTAGGTCTCCTCGCTCTCGGCCTCCAGGAGCACCGTGTGGCCGGCGCCGGGCAGGCCGCGACCGTCGTCGTGGGTGGCGATGCCGCGGTCCTTCAGGGCCCGGCGCAACGCGCTTGTCCCGTCCGGGTGTTCGTCCGTGTCCGTGACCTCGACGGCGAGCGTCGTGGTGGTCTGGGTGAAGTCCGTGGTGGAGCTGGAGCGCAGCAGCTTGCCGCCGTCGATGACGACGACGTGGTCGCAGGTGCGCTCGAGTTCGCCCAGGAGGTGCGAGGTGACCAGGACCGAGATGCCGAAGTCGGTGTGGACGCGGCGGATCAGGCCGAGCATCTCGTCCCTGCCGACCGGGTCCAGGCCGTTGGTCGGCTCGTCGAGGAAGACCAACTGCGGGTCGTGGACGAGCGCTTGGGCGAGCTTCACGCGCTGCTTCATGCCCGTCGAGTAGCCGCCGATGGGGCGGTAGCGCTCCTCGTAGAGCCCGACGTGCCGCAGGGTGTCCGCGGTGCGCTCGCGGGCCGCGGACGGCGGCAGGCCCGACATGCGCGCCATGTGGACGACGAACTCGGTGGCCGAGACGTCCGGCGGCAGGCAGTCGTGCTCCGGCATGTAGCCGACGCGCTCGCGGATCTCACCGCCGCTGGTGGCGACGTCCAGGCCGAGCACGGCGGCGCGGCCCTCCGTGGCGGGCGACAGACCCAGGAGGATCTTGATCAGGGTGGACTTGCCGGCTCCGTTGGCTCCGACGAGTCCGGTCACACCGGGCCCGATATCCATGGAGAGCCGGTCAAGCGCGGTCACCTTCGGGAACCGCTTGCTCAGGCTTTCGGTCGCGATCACAGTCACGATTCGAAGGTAGTGGCGCGGGCCACACCGGTCGTCAGACCACAGGCTCTACCTGGCCTCACTCTGGAGTATTACGGGCCCGTAGGGGTCGTCCGGAAGTCGACCCCGAGGTAGCCGAAAGTTCGGCGCCCCGGGTGTTCCGGGGCGCCGAGGTACTGCGGGGTGGATCAGCGGGTGGCCGAGGCCGAGGCGCCCGCCTTGGTGCCGCCCGCCGACGCGCTGCCGAGGGCCTTGGTCTTCGAGGCGAGGTCGTTGTCCGTCTTCAGCTTGCCCGCAGCCCTGGTGACCGCGTCCGCGATCACCTTGAGGTTGATGTTGTCGAGCGGGTTCTTGACCTCGTTCTTGGAGACCGTGCTGCTGTCCACCAGGTTCTCGTCGTTCGGCGACGGGGCGGCCATGGCGGGAGAAGCGGCTCCCAGAGCCATCGCGACACCGACGACGCCCGCAGCAGCCTTGGCGATCTTCACGTTCGTATCCCTTCTCGGCAGAACGCTCTTTGAGGCACGACGGTCGTGCCACGGAAGTGCAGTTGACGCCCGCGGCGCCCTGCCGCCTTCCGTAACGCGGACCTCTCCGGGCAGGTACCGAGCATTCACCGCTTCAGCGCAGCGCCCCGCGTGCACGCCCTCGCGCCCCCGACCTTTCCCGGAGGGCCGTGCAGACCTATTGACGTAGCCGCTGAGCATTGTCACATTCATCAGTGTCAACTAGGTCTGCGCCCGCGCAGCGGGCTCGTTGAGGGGCGGGGGGCCGGGAGACGGGTGGGAGAGCGCGTACGGCGATGGGCCGGACACGCGGCGGACGCGGGACGGCACAGACATCCGGACACGGGACGGACGGTGGCATGACCTCAGCAGTGGCAGGCGAACTCTCCGCGGAACTGCGGGGGTTCAGGGAAGTGCAGACCCTCGCGTATCAATGCGCGGAGGCGGTCGCGGCGCAGCTCAAGCCGGGCGTGACGGAGCGCGAGGCGGCACGGATGCAGCGCGCGTGGCTGCGCGAGCGCGGTGTGCAGGACTGGTTCCACCTGCCCTTCGCCTGGTTCGGGGACCGCACGGCGTTCGTGAACTTCCGGATACCGCTGCAGTTCTTCCCCACCAACCGCAGGCTGGAGCCGGGGATGCCCTTCATCCTCGACATGGCCCCGGTCTACAAGGGCTACACGGCCGACATCGGCTACTCCGGCTGCCTCGGCCTCAACCCCGTGCACGACAAGCTCCTCGCCGACCTGGAGGCACACCGCGAGCTGATCCTGCGCGAGGTGCGCGAGCGCCGCCCCCTGCGCGAGATCTACGAGTCCGTGGACCGGCTCATGGTCCGCCAGGGCTATGCGAACCGCCACCGCGCGTACCCCTTCGGTGTGATCGCGCACAAGGTCGACCGGGTCAAGGAGCGCCGGATCAACCCGAACCTGTTCGGGTTCGGCACCCAGTCCCTGAAGGGCCTGGCGAGCGACGCGATCCACGGCCACCGGGACGGCTGGTCGCCGCTGTGGTCCCCGTACAAATTCTCCGACCACCCGCCCCGCAAGGGGCTCTGGGCGGTCGAGCCGCACCTCGGATTCCGGGGTACGGGCGCGAAGTTCGAGGAGATCCTGGTCGTGACCGACTCCAAGGACCCCGAAGAGAGCGCGTTCTGGCTGGACGACGACCTGCCGCACGTGCGGCGCTGGGCTGAGGAGAGGGCGGCCGCATGACGAGCGGGGGCAGCAAGGAGCTGGGCACGGTGAACGGCCTTCGGGGTGCCCGCGAGCGCTGGGTGCGCACGGGCGGGGTGGAGCTGTGCGTCGCCGAGCTCGGCGACAGCGACCGGCCCACGGTGGTCCTGGTGCACGGCTATCCGGACTCGAAGGAGGTCTGGTCCGAGGTGGCGGCCCGCCTGGCCGACCGCTTTCACGTGGTGCTCTACGACGTCCGCGGCTGCGGCCGGTCGACGGCGCCGACCCCGCTGCGCGGCGGCTTCACCCTGGAGAAGCTGACCGACGACTTCGTGGCGGTCATCGACGCGGTCAGCCCGGACCGTCCGGTGCACGTGGTGGGGCACGACTGGGGCTCGGTGCAGTCCTGGGAGTTCGTCACGGTCAAGCGCACGGAGGGCCGGATCGCGTCCTTCACCTCGATGTCGGGCCCCTCGCTCGACCACTTCGGGCACTGGATCAAGAAGCGCATGACCCGTCCGACCCCGCGCAAGGTCGGCCAACTCCTCGGCCAGGGTGCCAAGTCCTGGTACGTGTACATGCTGCACACCCCCGTGCTCCCCGAACTCGCCTGGCGCGGCCCGCTCGGCAAGCGCTGGCCGAAGATCCTGGAGCGCGTGGAGAAGGTCCCCGGCGGCGACTACCCGACGTCGTCGCTGCCCTCGGACGCCGCACACGGCGCCTGGCTCTACCGGGACAACGTCCGCGCGCGCCTGCGCAGGCCCCGCCCCGACGCCTACGCCCACGCGCCCGTGCAGCTCGTCCTGCCCCTCGGCGACATCTTCCTGTCCCCCCAGCTCTACGACGAACTGGAGCTGTGGGCGCCCCAGTTGGTCCGCCGCACCCTCCCGGCCAAGCACTGGGTCCCGCGCACCCGGCCGGACCAACTGGCCGCATGGATCTCGGAATTCGTCACGACCAACGAGGACGGCATGCCCGCGAACGACAGCCTCCCCTCCGGCAAGCACGCCGACCGCTTCGCCGGCCAGCTCGTCCTGGTCACGGGCGCGGGCAGCGGCATCGGGCGGGCCACGGCCTTCGCGTTCGCCGAGGCGGGCGCGCGCGTCGTCGCCGTCGACCGGGACGCGGAAGGGGCGGCCAGGACGGCGGAGATGTCCCGCCTCATCGGCGCCCCCGAAGCCTGGGGCGAGACCGTGGACGTCACGGACGAGCAGGCCATGGAGAAGCTCGCCGAGAAGGTCGCCACGGAGTACGGCATCGTGGACGTCCTGGTGAACAACGCGGGGATCGGCCTCTCCGGCGCCTTCCTCGACACCAGCGCCGAGGACTGGAAGAAGGTCCTCGACGTGAACCTGTGGGGCGTCATCCACGGCTGCCGGCTCTTCGGCAAGCAGATGGCGGAGCGCGGCCAGGGCGGCCACATCGTCAACACCGCCTCGGCGGCGGCCTATCAGCCCTCGAAGGCGCTGCCCGCGTACAGCACCTCCAAGGCGGCGGTCCTGATGCTCAGCGAGTGTCTGCGCGCGGAGCTCGCGGGCCAGGGCATCGGGGTCTCCGCGATCTGCCCGGGCTTCGTGAACACGAACATCACGGCGACCTCCCGCTTCGTCGGCGTCGACGCCTCCGAGGAGAAGCGCCGCCAGAAGAAGTCCAGCCGCCTCTACGGCCTGCGCAACTACCCGCCGGAGAAGGTCGCGGACGCGGTCCTGCGCGCCGTCGTGAAGAACCAGGCGGTGGTCCCCGTCACCCCCGAGGCCCGCGGCGCCCACCTCATGTCCCGCTTCACCCCCAAGGCCCTGCGTGCGATAGCCCGATTGGAGCCACCGCTGTGAGCGACGACCACTACGCGATCGTCCCGCGCCGCGTGTCGTTCGACTGGGACGAGACGCCGCTGCACTGGATCCCGGACGAGCCCACCGCCACCCATGTCATCAACGTCCTGCATCTGCTCCTTCCCGCCGGCGAGCGCTGGTTCGTGAAGGTCTTCAAGGAGGGCCTGCCGCTGGTCACCGACCCGGTGCTCCTCAAGGACGTGAAGGGATTCATGGGCCAGGAGGCCACGCACAGCGTGCAACACTCCTACGTCCTGGACCACTTGGCGGCCCAGCAGCTGGAGACGGCCGACTTCACCAAGTACGTCGACTTCCTCTTCGAGAAACTCCTCGGCGAGAAGCCTCCGTTGGGCGCCCCCATCGCCGCGCAGGAGTGGCTGCGCTTCCGCCTCTCGGTGATCGCCGCGATCGAGCAGTTCACCGCGGTCCTGGGCAACTGGGTGCTGCACGCCGAGGGCCTCGACCGCGCCGGCTCCGACCCGGTCATGCTGGACCTGCTGCGCTGGCACGGCGCGGAGGAGGTCGAGCACCGCTCGGTCGCCTTCGACATGTACCAGCACTGCGGCGGCGAGGGCCTGTCCCGCTACGCCCGCCGCATCGCGGGCATGGCGGTCACCGCACCGGTGATGCTCTACCTCTGGCTCTGGGGCACGGCCTATCTGATGCGCCACGACCCCCAGCTCGCCGGCCGGCTGCGCTATTCGCTCCCGGCCCACAACAGGGCGGTCAGGAAGGGGCTGCTGCCCACCTGGCGGGAGCTGGGCACGGCCATACCCCGCTATCTGCGGCGGTCGTACCATCCCTCGCAGGAGGGATCGCTGCGCAAGGCCGTCACGTACCTGGCCGAGTCCCCCGCGGCCCGGGCGGCGGCCGCGGCGGTCGGCCGGGCGGCGATCGCCTAGCTCCTTCTCCAGCACGGGGTGTCAGGAAGGGCGGGAGCACGTGGACGGACAGGGGCGGCCGGAGCCGCGGGGCGAACTGCGGGTGGAGTACCGCATCGAGGACCTGGCCCACCACAGCGGCGCCACGGTCCGCACGATCCGGGCCTACCAGGACCGCGGCCTGCTCCCCCGGCCCGAGCGACGCGGCCGGTCCAATGTGTACGGTGACACGCACCTGGCCCGGCTGCGCCAGATCGCGGACCTGCTGGACCGCGGCTACACCCTCGCCTCCATCAAGGAGCTCCTCGAGGCATGGGACGCGGGCCGGGGCCTCGGCGGCGTCCTCGGCCTGGTCGCGGAGGTCGACGGCCCGTGGACGGACGAGAAGGCCGACCGGATCACCCGCGCGGAGCTCGACGCGGCCTTCGGCGGCAGCCCGGACGACGAGGCGGTGGCGGACGCGGTGGCCCTCGGTGTCCTGGAGCCACTGCCGGGCCGTGACGACGAGTTCCTGGTGCCGAGCCCCCAAGAGCTCGCTGTGGCAGCGGAGTTGCACGCGGCGGGCGTACCACTCTCCGCGATCTCCGGTCATTTGCGGGAGTTGAGGGGACAGGTGGAGCACATCGCCGCCCGTTTCCTGGAGTTCACGACCGAACATGTCTTCGCCCGCTACCTCGGCCCGCAACCGCCGACGGACGCCGAAGCGACCGAGGCGGCCTCCCTCGTACGCAGGCTCCGCCCCCTCGCCCAGCAGACCGTCGACGCCGAACTCGCCCGCGCCATGCGTCTGTTCGCCACCCGCCACCTCCGCCGCCACCTCGACGCGGACCACCCCGCCCAGGACACCCTCGAGGCCCAGTCCGTGGCTCTTCCGTCCCCCACAATCCGTGCCGTGGAGGCCCTGGTTGGCCAGGAGAACGCCGCAGCGTTCATCACAGCGGCCACCGAACGCGAGGTACAGGCACGCACGTTGGACTCTCTCACCACAACTCGCCGCAATCCCGACATAGTTCGCCAAACCCCTTGAATTGCCTGTGAGTTGTCCACAGAATCGCCAATTCCCCTGTGGATAACTGCACTTACTTGTGGACCAAACCTGTGGACCGAAATTCACCGGTGAAGAGTCGATGGCTTCCGGACGGCCAAAAACCGAGTGCGAGAGAAACAAGCCACCGGGCACTCTGAGGCGATGAGCAAGGAACGACAAGAAGCAGCAAAAGGCGCCGAAGGAGGGACGACAGGAGCGCAAACCGGGCGGGAAACTGGGCCGGACGAGTGGTTGGACGAGGACCTCACGACCGACCGCAGCACGACGCCCGACGAGCGGCGCACGGTGAAGATCTCCAAGTACCTCTCGAAACACCTCCGCCACCAGCCCGAACGCATCGGCCTCCACCTCGACGAGGCCGGCTGGACCGCCATCGACGCCCTCATCGACGCGGCCCGACGCCACGGCTTCCGCTTCACCCGGGCCGAACTGGACCACGTGGTCGCCGTGAACGACAAGCAGCGCTTCGCCGTCGCCGACGACCGGATCCGCGCCAGCCAGGGCCACTCCGTCGACGTCGACCTCGGACTACCCCCGGCCACCCCGCCCGCGTACCTCTACCACGGCACCGTCGCCCGCCACCTCGACGCGATCCGCGCGGAGGGCCTGCGCCCCATGAACCGGCACGCCGTGCACCTCTCGCCCGACCGTGAGACCGCCACCCGCGTGGGCGCCCGACGCGGCCGCCCCGTCGTGCTCTCCGTCGACGCGGGCGCGATGCACCGGGACGGCCACCTCTTCCACGTGAGCGCCAACGGAGTCTGGCTCACCGCCGCGGTACCCCGGGCCTACCTGCGGCTTCCTCAGCGCTGACGGGTGTGCACACCCGGGATCCCGCAGGCATGATCAGGGACCATGGAGCAGTTCCGCAGCACCGAAGCCGTCCTGACCGCGATACGTGAACTGGCCCGGGCCCACGGCCGGGACATCGAGGTCAGCCATGACATCGGCGCCGACCAGACCTCCCGGCGCAGCGCGACCGGCGTCGGCGTGACGACCGACCCCGACGGGTCGCTGCCGCACGAGGCATACGTGGACTTCACCGAGGGATCGCCCCGGATCTCCGTCCACCTCTACCCGGACGACGACGCGCTGATCACCATCGAGACCGTCGACTGCCCCGATGTCGCGCGCGACGACGTGCCCGCTTTCCTCCGCTCGGTCCTCGGCGGCCTCGCGTACGTCAAGGGCAGGCGCTTCCCGCCCGGCTACCGCTTCATCGTGCCCCTCCCCGGAGACCGCACGCACAAGGAATACATGCCCATGATCACTCTCACCCCCTGGCTGAGCTCAAAGGTCCGCTGACCCGGCTGCCGTCGCCACGGCCCTTCGCCGACGTCGTCACCGCGCCCCTCTGCCCATAAAGAGTCCACGGGTGCCGCAAAGCGTTGCCCCTGCGACGCCGCTTACGCTCGGGGACATGAGTCTGCGTCTGAGCACTGTGATCCTGCCCGTCCGCCGCTGGCACGAGGGGGGCCGTCGACGCTGGCAGCGCGCCGAGGAACTGGGCTTCCACACCGCCTACACCTACGACCACCTGTCGTGGCGGACGTTCCGGGACGGCCCCTGGTTCGGTGCCGTGCCGACGCTGACCGCCGCGGCCGCCGCGACCGACCACATCCGCCTGGGCACGCTCGTGACCTCGCCGAACTTCCGGCACCCGGTCACGCTCGCCAAGGACCTGATCACTCTGGACGACGTCTCGAACGGCCGGATCACGCTCGGCATCGGCGCGGGCGGCAACGGCTTCGACGCGACGTCGCTGCTGCGCGAGGGCGAGGAGCCCTGGACGCCGCGCGAGCGCGCCGATCACTTCGGCGAGTTCCTGCCGCTGCTCGACCGGCTCCTGTCCGAGGACGTGGTCTCGTACAAGGGGAAGTTCTACTCCGCGAACGAGGTGCGGAACATCCCGGGCTGTGTGCAGCGGCCGCGGCTGCCCTTCGCGGTGGCCGCCACCGGTCCCCGTGGCCTCAAGCTGGCCGCGCGGCACGGCCAGGCGTGGGTGACGACGGGCGACCCGAAGCTCTTCGAGACGGGGACGCCCAAGGAGTCCCTCGCGGCCCTGCGCGGACAGATCGAGCGCCTCGGCACGGCGTGCGAGGAGATCGGCCGCGACGTCGCCGAGCTCGACAAGGTCCTGCTCACCGGCTTCACCCCGGACCGCGATCCGGCGCCCCTGGACTCCTTCGACGCCTTCGTCGACTTCGCGGGCAACCACGCCGCCCTCGGCTTCGACGAGATCGTGATCCACTGGCCGCTGCCCGGCACGGACTTCGCGGCGGACGAGAAGGTCTTCGAGCGGATCGCCACGGAGGCACTGGCGCAGCTGGACGGCTGAGCACCCGCACACCCCCCGAGCCCGTGCGCACCACGAGCCCGTGCACACCGCGAGCTCGTGGGCCCCGCAGGGCCCGCCCGGCCGTGCAGCACCGCGAACCCGTACGCCCCGCACGCCCCGTGCGCCCCAGCACCCGGGAGCGCGCGGGGCCGTGGGCGGGAGCCCTGCGCACAAAGAGGGCGCCTGAGCGGGCAGCGCACTCAGATGTGCGCCCCACCGCACGCCCGTGCAGGCATATGCGGGACAATCGGAGGCGTGACCTCAGCTACCTCGCGGCCCCAGACTCCGGCCTCCTCCGCCCCGACCCGGCTGATCGCCACCGACCTGGACGGCACGCTGCTGCGCGACGACAAGTCCGTCTCGGAGCGCACGGTCGCCGCGCTCGCCGCCGCCGAGGCCGCCGGCATCGAGGTCTTCTTCGTCACGGGGCGCCCGGCCCGCTGGATGAACGTGGTCAGCGATCACGTGCACGGTCACGGCCTCGCCATCTGCGGCAACGGCGCGGCGGTCGTCGACCTGCACGGCGGCCCGGGCAGCCACCGCTTCATCAAGGTGCGGGAGCTGCCGCGCACGGCCGCCCTCAACGTGGTCACGGTCCTGCGCGCCGCGGCGCCCGGTACGTCCTTCGCGATCGAGCGCACCGGCGGGCTGCACCACGAACCGGCCTATCCGCCACTGCACTTGGAGCCCGGCGAGAGCGTCGCCCCCGCCGAGAAGCTTCTGGCCGAGGACTCCTATGTGGTGGACCAGCCCGTCCTGAAGGTCCTGGCACACCACCCCGACCTCGTCCCCGACGCGTTCCTGACCCTGGCCCGCGAAGCGGTGGGCGACCGCGCCATGATCACCCGCTCCAGCCCGAGCGCGCTCCTGGAGATCAGCGGCCCCGGCGTCTCCAAGGCGAGCACCCTGGAGCTGTGCTGCGCCGAGCGCGGCATCACTCCGGACGAGGTCGTCGCCTTCGGAGACATGCCGAACGACATCGAGATGCTCTCCTGGGCGGGCACGTCGTACGCGATGGGCAACGCCCACCCGGACGTGGTCGCGGCCGCGTCGGGTCGCACGGTCGCCAACAACGACGACGGCGTGGCGGTCGTCATCGAGCGGATCCTGGAGCGGCAGGGCGGCGCGAACTGACGCCCCCACGAAGGGGGTGGCCCGCGCGGGTCAGATCCTGACGCCCCGCTCCGCCAGCCACGCCTTCGGGTCGACCCCCGAGCCCAGATACGGCGTGAGCCTCGCCTCGAAGTGCAGGTGCGGACCGGTCGAGTTGCCGGTCGTGCCCGCCTGGCCGATCCACTGCCCGGGGCGCACCCGGTCGCCCTGGTCGACGGTGACGGCCGCCAGGTGCGCGTACTGCGTGAAGTAGCCGCCCGGGTGCCGGATCACGACCTCGATGCCGAAGCCGCCGCCGCACGACACGCTCTCCACCCGGCCCGCGCCCACGGCCCGTACGGGTGCGCCGATGCCGACCGCGAAGTCCTGTCCGGTGTGCCGGTGCGCCCACCGCTCGCCCGCGCTGTCGAAGCCCGCCGAGAGTTCGTACGTCTCCACGGGGGTCACCCACGCGCGCGTGGAGCGGGTTTCGGGCTGGTCGAGGCGGACGGCGCCCCGGCACGCGCCCGCGGCGACCGAGCGGTCGGCCTGGCCCTGGAGGGTCCACTGGGCGGTCTCGAGTTTCTTCTCGATGCCTTGCTTGAGCCGGGCGAGGCGGGCGGTGCGCCGGTCGAGCGAGCGCCGTGCCGCCTCCGCCCTCTTCTTGGCGCCGGTGAGCCTGCCGACGGCCTGCTGGGTCCTGCTGACGGCGCTGTTCACGGCGAGGTCGGCCTGGGCGAGGGCGTGCCGTCCCCGGAGCAGTTCGTCGGGGCTGTCGGCGAGCAGCAACTGCGCGGTGTAGGAGAGGCCGCCGCCGGTGCGGTACTGGGCGCTGGCCATGCGGCCGAGGTCACCGTGGAGGACGTCGACCTCGTGCCGCTCCTTGGAGAGGAGCCCGTCCAGTTTCCGGACCTTCGCGCGCTGCACTTCGGCGGCCTGGCGGCCCTCTTCGTAGCGCTGCGTCGCCGCGGCGGCCTCTTCGTAGAGGCGTGCCACCTCGGTGCTGACGCCGGGATCGCCGGCGTCCGGGTCACTGGCGCCGGGGAGCTGGGACGCGGCGGCCGGGGGGCAGCCGAGGGCGAGCAGCGCGCACAGCAGGAGGGACACGAGGTGCGGGCGGCGACGGCTCGGGCGACTCGGACACATGTCACGGATCGTTGCCCCGCCGTCGACTCCGGGACCTGCCCCACGCGTGCACCTGGGGGAGCGAGTGCCTCGTACGGCGCAGCCGCGTACCGCCGAACAGGGGCACGCTGGGCGCCGGTTCGCCGGCGGGCCCCCAGGGATCGGCCGCCCAGGGCTCTGCCAAGGCCAAGTACGGAGCTCAGGACGGAGCTCAGGACGGATCCGTAGGGAGTCCGTAGGGAGCTCAGTACGGGGCCTGCCACACCACCGTCGTACCGGCGCCGTCGTCGCCGATGCCGGGGCCGTACCAGCTGTCGCCGCCGAGCGACTCGGCGCGCCTCTTGAGGTTCTTCAGGCCGCTGCGCCGGCCGCCCTCGGGGATGCCCACGCCGTCGTCCGCGACCGTGAGGCGCACGCCCTGCTGGCCGTCGGGGAGGAGCACCGTCGAGTCCACGACGACGTCGATGCGGGCGGCCTCCGCGTGCCGGAAGGCGTTGGACAGGGCCTCCCGCAGGGCCGCGATCAGGTTCTTTCCGGTGAGCTCGCCGACCACGGTGTCGACGGGCCCCACGAAGTGGTGCGTGGGCTTGAAGCCGAGCGGCACGGCCGCCATGTTGATCTCGCGCAGGACCCGGGTGCGCAGCCCCGACGGCGCCTCCGCGGGCCCCTGTTGGAGCGCGAAGATCGCCGTGCGGATCTCCTGGATCGTCACGTCCAGCTCGTCGACGGCCTTGCCGACGCCTTCCTGGACCTCGGGCACGACGGACCTGCGCTGGGCGCCCTCCAGCATCATCCCGGTGGCGAACAGCCGCTGGATGACGAGGTCGTGGAGGTCGCGCGCGATGCGGTCGCGGTCCTCGTACACCGCGAGGCGCTCCCGGTCGCGCTGGGCCTCGGCCATCATCAGGGCGAGCGCGGCCTGCGAGGCGAACTGGGCGGCCAGGGTCCGCTCGGCCTCGGAGAAGGGACGTGCTCCCCGCGCGCGGGGCGTGACGAGGGTCCCCAGGACGCGGCCGTCGCTCTGCAGCGGCAGCATCATGACGGGCCCGTAGCCCCGTGCGAGATCGGTGAGGACGCGCGGGTCGCTGCCCGCGTCGTCGATGAACACGGCCTCTCCACTGAGGAGATCGGCGACGATGCGGCTCTCCGGAGGCACCACGACGCCCATCGCCGTGGTCGGCTCCTCCGAGGAGACGGCGACGATCTCCATGCCGCCCTCCTCGTCGGGCAGCAGCACGATCCCCGCGGCGGAGTCGGCGAGGTGGCGGGCCTGTTCGGCGACGACGGCGAGCGCGTCGTCCGCGTCACTGCCCGACAGGAGGGCGGTGGTGACGGCCACGGAGCCGTCGATCCAGCGCTCCCGCTGCTTGGCGGCCTCGTACAGGCGCGCGTTGCCGATGGCGATGCCCGCCTCCGTGGCGAGCACGCGCACCATGTGCACGTCGTAGTCGTTGAATTCGCCGCCGTCGCGCTTCTCGGTCAGGTAGAGGTTCCCGAAGATCTCGCCCTGGACGCGGATGGGGACGCCGAGGAAGGTGTGCATCGGCGGGTGGTGCGGCGGGAAGCCGCAGGAGCGCGGATCGGCGGAGAGGTCGGCGAGACGCAGTGTCTGCGGGTGGTGGATGAGGGCGCCGAGCAGCCCACGGTGCCCGTCGGGCAGCCGGCCGATGCGCTCGGCGGTCTTCTCGTCGATGCCGTGGTAGACGAAGTCGGAGAGACCGTCGCCCTCTTCGGAGACGACGCCGATGGCCGCGTAGCGGGCGTCCGCGAGCTCGGCGGCGGTCTCGCAGATGCGGTCGAGCGTGGTGTGCAGTTCGAGGCCGGTGCCCACGGAGCGCATGGCCTCCAGGAGCTGTGGCACGCGCGCGGTCAGCTCGGTCGACAGCCCTTGGAGGCTGCGGGTCGCCTGCGCCGCCGCCTCCGCCGAGTCCGGGGAGCTGTCGGGGGGCGGGGCGGCGGAGGAGGCCGAGGGTACTGACATGCTTTGAGCCTAGTTAGTCCCATTTCATGGGGAAAGTCGAGGTCGGGTGCCGCCTCGCGGGACCACCTCCCGAAGCCGTCGGCCTCGCCCCAGGACAGCCCCGGCCCGGCCCAGGACGGCGGCCCCGTCCTCCGCCCGGACCCCGTCGTCCCCCCTCCAGACCCCGTCTCCCGCCCAGGCCCGTCGCCCGTTCAAGCTCCGCCCCCGTTCACGCCGCGGCCACCGCCAGCAGGTCCGCGTCCCGCTCCCGCTCCCGCATGCGCCGCAGCGGCCCGTCCACGGTGACCAGGTCCTCGTACGCCCCCCGCTGCACCACCCGCCCGGCATCGAGCACGACGACTTCGTCCACCGCGTCGAGCCCGGCGAGGCGGTGCGTGATCAGCAGCGTCGTGCGGCCCCGCGTCGCGGCCAGCAGGTCGGCGGTGAGGGCGTCGGCGGTCGGCAGGTCCAGGTGTTCGGCGGGCTCGTCCAGGACGAGGACGGGGAAGTCCGCGAGCAGCGCCCGGGCCAGGGCGAGCCGCTGCCGCTGGCCGCCCGAGAGCCGTGCCCCGTGCTCTCCTACGAGGGTGTCGAGCCCCTCCGGAAGCCCGTTCACCCACGCGTCGAGCCGGGCCTGTACGAGCGCGTCCCGCAGCTCACCGTCCGTGGCGTCCTTGCGGGCGAGCAGCAGGTTCTCGCGCAGCGAGCTGTCGAAGATGTGCGCGTCCTGGGCGCACAGGCCGACCAGGGAACGCACCGCGTCCCCGTCGAGCGCGGCCGCGTCCGTCCCGCCCAGCGTGTACGTCCCCGCGCGCACCCCGACGAAGCGGAGCAGCACCTGGGCGAGCGTCGTCTTGCCCGACCCGGAGGCGCCCACCACGGCGATCCGCCGCCAGCGCTCCACCGTCAGGTCCACCTCCGCGAGCGCGTCCCGCTCCTGGCCCTCGTGGCGGGCGCACAGCCCCGTCAGACGCACCGGGAAGGGGTCCTGCGGCGGCTGTGCGGGGACGGCGGGGTCCGGTACGGGTTCGGGGGAGTCGAGGACCTCGTGGACGCGCTCGGCGCTCTTCAGGACGCGCTGCCGGTACTGGACGGCCAGCGGCAGCCCCATGACGGCCTCGAACGCGGCGAGCGGCGTCAGGACCACCACCGCGAGCGCCACCCCGTCGAGCCGCCCGTCCGCCACGGCCCGCACCCCGAAGAGCGCGGCGGCGGCCACGGTGAGCCCGGAGACCAGTGCCCCGAGGCCGTCGCCCAGCGCGGTGGCGGTGGCGCCCCGCGAGGCGATGCGGGTGAGCGCGGCGTCGGCGTCCCTGGCCGCGGCGGTGCGCCGGGGCAGCGCGCCCGCGACGGTCAGCTCGGCCGTCCCGGTCAGCAGGTCGGCGACCCGGGTGGCGAGCACCCCGCGCGCGGGAGCCAGCCTTCGCTCCGCCCGGCGCGCGACGGCACCGCTGACCAGCGGCACTCCCACACCTGCGGCGAGCAGCCCGGCCGCGAGCACGGCACCCGCCTCGGGCAGCAGCCACGCGGTGAACCCCACGGCCGACGCACTCACCAGGGCGGCGGCCCCGGCCGGCAGCAGCCAACGCAGCCAGTAGTCCTGAAGGGCGTCGACGTCCGCGACGAGCCGGGAGAGCAGATCGCCCCGGCGGGCACCGCGCAGACCCGCGGGCGCGAGCCGCTCGAGGCGCCGGTAGACGGCGACCCTGGTGTCGGCGAGCATGCGCAGGACCGCGTCGTGCGAGACCAGCCGCTCGGTGTACCGGAAGACGGCGCGGCCGATCCCGAAGGCGCGGGTCGCCGTCACGGCGATCATCAGGTACATCACGGGCGGCTGCTGCGCGGCCCGGGAGATCAGCCACCCGGAGGTGGCCATGAGCCCGACGGCGCTGCCGAGGGCCAGCGCACCCAGGAGCAGGGCGAGCGCGAGCTTGCCCTTCCGCTGAGCCGCCTCCTTGCGTACGCGGGTCAGGGCTCCACCGGCCCTTACGCGGGTCGAGGCTCCACCGGCCCGTACGCGAGTCAGGACTCCGCCGCCCCGTACGCGGGCCGCTCCCCCTCCAGTTGCACGGGACTCCTCCGCGCGGTCCACCCGACCGACCGGCCCCGTCACCTCACCCGGCTCGTCCGAAGACCTCGAACTCACCACAACAGCCGCCCCGTTGGGCCCCCTGTCCACGGGCGCTTCCGGCACCACGGGCTCATCCAGCTCCATGGGCGCTCCGGGCTCCACGAACCCGTCCAGCCCCGCAGCCCCCAGCCGCACCACCCGGTCCGCGACCGACAACAACGCGGGCCGGTGCACCACCATCAGCACCGTCCGCCCCACCGCGAGGCGCCGCACCGCCTCGACGATGCCCGCCTCGGTCTCCCCGTCGAGCGCGGCCGTCGGCTCGTCGAGCAGCACCACGGGCCGGTCGGCCAGGAACGCCCGGGCCAGCGCGAGCCGTTGCCGCTGTCCGGCCGAGAGCCCCGTGCCGTCCTCGCCGAGCACGGTCTCGAGCCCGGCGGGCAGCGCCTCCACGAACGACAGCGCCCCGGCCTCTCCCAGCGCCCGCCGCACCGCCGCCTCGTCCGCGTCCGGCCGCGCCAGGCGCACGTTCTCCGCGACCGTCCCGGCGAACAGGTGCGGCCGCTGCGGCACCCACGCGACCCGCTCCCGCCACCGCTCCGGGGAGACCTCCGCCAGGTCGATGCCGTCGACGCGCACCCGGCCCGCCGAGGGCGCCACGAACCCCAACACCACGTTCACGAGCGTCGACTTGCCCGCACCGCTGGGCCCGACGAGGGCCACGGTCTCACCGGGCTCCACCGTGAACGACGCCCCGCAGACCGCGTCCGCCGACCGCCCGGGATAGCGGACCGTGACGCCCTCCACGCTCAGCGCGCCGCCCTCGGGCGCCGCTCCGGATCCCGCCTGTGGAACGGGGGTCTCCAGGACCTCGAAGATCTCCTCCGCCGCCGCGAGCCCCTCGGCCGCCGCGTGGTACTGCGCACCGACCTGGCGCAGCGGCAGATAAGCCTCCGGCGCGAGCACGAGGATGACCAGACCCACGTACAGGTCCATGTCGCCGTGGACGAGCCGCATGCCGATGGTCACGGCGACCAGTGCCACCGAGACCGTCGCGAGCAGCTCCAGGGCGAAGGACGACAGGAACGCGATGCGCAGCGTCCGCATCGTCGCCCGCCGGTACTCGCCCGTGATCTTCCGGATCGACTCGGCCTGCGCCTTGGCCCGGCCGAACACCTTCAGGGTGGGCAGTCCCGCGACCACATCGAGGAAGTGCCCCGACAGCCGGGACAGCAGCCGCCACTGACGGTCCATCCGGGACTGCGTCGCCCAGCCGATGAGGATCATGAAGACGGGGATCAGCGGCAGCGTCACGACGATGATCGCGGCGGACACCCAGTCCTCGGTGACGATGCGCGCGAGCACCGCCACGGGCACCACCACCGCGAGCCCCAACTGCGGCAGATAGCGCGAGAAGTAGTCGTCGAGCGCGTCTACGCCGCGCGTGGCCAGATTGATCAGCGAGCCCGTCCGCTGCGATTCCCCGAGCTCTCGGCTTCGCTCGAGCAGGGGAGACCCCATCTGCCACCCCGGCCCCAGCTCCCCCGCCCGCTCCAGGAGCCGCCCCCGCAGCTCGGACTTGACCGCCGCGCTCGCCCGGTGCGCGGCGAGTTCGGTGAGCCAGGAGACCAGCCCCCGGCCCACCGCGACCACGGCGAGCAACACCAGTGGGGTCACCAAGTCACCGGCGGAGAGCCCTCGTTGGAAGGCCCCCACGACGACCTCGGCGATGAGCATGGCCTGGGCGACGACGAGGCCCGCCCCGGCGGCGCCGAGTGCCACCACCGCGACCAGGAAGAGTCGCGTGGCACGGGCGTACCGGAACAGGCGCGGGTCGATCGGTTTCACGTGAAACACACCCTCCCAATGACCATGAACAGACGGTCAGTTGGAGGGTGGGCGGCGGTCACCGCCCACCCCTCATTCCTCAATGAGTCATTCCTCAATGAGCCGGATCCGGCGCGATGTTCTTCGTGCCGATCCGCTTGCGGAACACCCAGTACGTCCACGACTGGTAGAGCAGCACGACCGGCGTTGCGATGCCGGCGCACCACGTCATGATCTTCAACGTCAGGTGCGACGACGAGGCGTTGGTGACCGTGAGGTTCCAGTCGGCGTTCAGCGAGGACGGCATGACGTTCGGGAAGAGCGCCAGGAAGAGCATCGCGACGGCCGCCGCGATGGTGATCCCCGACAGCGCGAACGACCAGCCCTCGCGCCCCAGTTTGATGGCCCCGATGGCGCCGACCAGGGCCACCACGGCGACGATCATCGCCACCAGGCTCTTGCCGTCGCCCTTGTCCGCCTGGGTCCAGATCAGGAACCCGAGCGCGAGAACGGCGGTCAGCAGCCCGAGCCCGAGCGCCAGCTTCCGCGCCCGCACCCGGATGTCGCCCAGCGTCTTGAGGGCCGCGAACACCGCACCGTGGAAGGTGAAGAGCGTCAGCGTGACGAGCCCGCCCAGGATCGAGTACGGGTTGAGCAGGTCCCAGAAGTTGCCCACGTACTCCTTGTGGGCATCGATCTTCACGCCGCGCACGATGTTGGCGAAGGCGACTCCCCACAGCACGGCGGGGATCAGGGAGGTCCAGAAGATGGCCTCCTCCCAGTTGCGCTGCCAGCGCTCCTCGGGCCGCTTCGCCCGGTACTCGAAGGCCACGCCGCGCACGATC
Source organism: Streptomyces odontotermitis (assembly GCF_050510915.1). Taxonomy (NCBI): domain Bacteria; kingdom Bacillati; phylum Actinomycetota; class Actinomycetes; order Kitasatosporales; family Streptomycetaceae; genus Streptomyces; species Streptomyces odontotermitis. Next base: position 85,604 of record NZ_JBNJLS010000022.1, read on the forward strand.
AGGCAGAGCAGGATGATCAGCAGCGGCAGATAGAAGCCCGAGAACAGCGTCGCGTACCACTCGGGGAAGGCGGCGAAGGTGGCGCCGCCCGCGGTGAGCAGCCACACCTCGTTACCGTCCCACACCGGCCCGATGGTGTTGATCAGGACCCGCTTCTCGGGCCGGTCGCGGGCGAGCAGCTTGGTGAGGATGCCGATCCCGAAGTCGAAGCCTTCGAGGAAGAAGTAGCCGATCCACAGGACGGCGATGAGCACGAACCAGACGTCATGGAGTTGCATAACCGTGTCTCTCCTTCCTACCTAGTACGAGAAGGCCATGGGCCGGTCGGCATCGGCGTCGTCATCGTCCTTGCCGGAGCCCGGACCGCCGATCTTGGTGGGCGGGTTGAGGTCCGCCTCGGTCAGCTCGGGCGGGCCCTGCTTGACGTACTTGACCATGAGCTTGACCTCGATGACGGCGAGGATCGCGTAGATCAGCGTGAAGACGATCAGCGAGGTGAGCACCTCGCCCTGCGAGACCCCGGGCGAGACCGCGTCCTTGGTGCGCAGCACCCCGTAGACGACCCAGGGCTGCCGCCCCGTCTCGGTGAAGATCCAGCCCCAGGAGATGCCGATGAGGGGGAAGATCAGCGTCCACTGCGAGAGCTTCCACCACCAGGTGCCGAGCTTCGGCGCCAGCTCCTTGTTCTTGGTGAGCATGAGCTTCGGGACGTCTTCCTCGCCCGTGTGGTGCTCCGGCGCGAGCCAGAACTTCCTTCTGGTGAGCCAGAGTCCGACGGTGCACAGGAACATCGAGACCCCGCCGAAGCCGATCATCCAGCGGTAGGACCAGTACGCGGTGGGGATGTTGGGCCGGTAGTCGCCGGGCCCGAACTTCTCCTGCTCGGCCTTGTTGATGTCGTTGATGCCGGGGATCTCGGCGCTGAAGTTGTTCTTGGCGAGGAACGACAGTATCCCCGGGACCTCGATGGCGACGTCGTTGTGGCCCTTGGAGACATCGCCGTACGCGAAGAGCGAGAACGGCGCGGGCTTCTCGGAGTCCCACAGCGCCTCGGCCGCCGACATCTTCATCGGCTGCTGGTCGTACATGACCTTGCCGAGGGTGTCGGCACTGACGACGGTGAGGATCGTGCCGACGAGCGCCGTGACCAGGCCGAGCCGCAGCGACATCCGCATGGTCTTGATGTGCTGCTTCTTGCGCAGGTGGAAGATGGCGATGCCGGTCATGAAGGCGCCGCCGACCAGGATGGACGCGCTGATGACATGCCAGAAGTTGACGAGCGTCGTCTCCTGGAACAGCACCTTCGCGAAGTCGGTGAGCTCGGCGCGCTTGGTGCCGTCCCGCTCCACGATCTTGTAGCCGACCGGGTGCTGCATGAAGGAGTTGGCGGCCATGATGAAGTACGCCGACAGGATCGTGCCGATCGAGACGGCCCAGATCGTCGCGCAGTGCAGCTTCTTCGGGAGCTTGTCCCAGCCGAAGATCCACAGGCCGATGAACGTCGACTCGAAGAAGAAGGCGATGAGCGCCTCGAAGGCGAGCGGCGCCCCGAAGATGTCACCGACGAATCGCGAGTAGTCGGACCAGTTCATACCGAACTGGAACTCCTGGACGATGCCGGTGACGACACCCATGGCGATGTTGATCAGGAACAGCTTTCCCCAGAACTTCGTCGCCCGGAGGTAGTGCTCCTTACCCGTACGCACCCAAGCGGTCTCCAGGATGGCCGTGAGCGCGGCCAAGGAGATCGTCAGGGGAACAAAGAGGAAGTGGTAGACGGTGGTGATACCGAACTGCCATCGCGCCAGGGTCTCCGGCGCTAGAGCCAGGTCCACGTCAACTTCTCCTTACGTGCCGTGGTCATAGCGGCAGTGTGCCCCTTATGTCACAGACAACTCAGGAGCAACTAGGACACGCTTGTGAACGCGTTCACATTCACAAGCATTATGTCGTACGGGCTGTCGGCATCCGAAAGCGGGGTCCCCTTACCGGGAGGAACCGCGAAGGGGTTCCCAAGAACTTCAACATATTGTTGAATCCGCGGCATGCAGATACGGATCTCCTGGCCCGCAGGGCACACCACCGCGACCCTCGAGGACACTCCGACCGCCCAGGCCCTGGGCAAGGTCCTGCCGCTCTCCTCCACCGCCAACACCTGGGGCGAGGAGGTCTACTTCGACACGGGCGTCAGCGTCCCCGTCGAGGACGGCGCCCAGCAGGTCGTCGACCCGGGCACGGTCGCCTTCTGGACAGACGGCGACGCGCTCGCCCTGCCGTACGGGCCGACGCCGATCTCGCGAGGCGACGAATGCCGCCTCGCGAGCCCCTGCAACCTGCTCGGCAGCCTCGACGGCGACGCCCGCGTCCTGGCCACCGTGCGCAGCGGTGACCCGATCCGCGTCGAGCTGGTCGGCTGAAGACCGATGGCGGGCCGTTCCACGTGAAACAGCCCGCCAGTTGACTCGGTCGCCGGTCAACTACCCAGCGGCTAAAGCTCCTTGCGGAACGCCTCTGCCGTCTGCAGGAACAGATCATTGGCCTCGGTCTCGCCGATCGTGGCCCGCATCCCCTCACCCGGGAACGGGCGCACGACCACGCCGGCCCGCTCGCACGCCGCCGCGAAGTCGGCCGTGCGGTCGTCGAGCCGCAGCCACACGAAGTTCGCCTGCGTCTCGGGCACGGTCCAGCCCTGCCCGCGCAGCGCCTCCACCACGCGCGTGCGCTCGGCCACCAACGAGCCGACGCGGCCCATCAGTTCGTCCTCGGAGCGCAGCGAGGCAACGGCCGCGTCCTGCGCCAGCTGGCTCACGCCGAACGGCACCGCCGTCTTGCGCAGCGCCGCGGCCACCGGCTCATGGGCCACCGCGAAACCGACGCGCAGGCCCGCGAGGCCGTACGCCTTGGAGAAGGTGCGCAGGACGGCGACGTTCGGCCGGTCCCGGTAGATCTCGATGCCGTCCGGGACCTCGGGGTCGCGGATGAACTCGCGGTACGCCTCGTCGAGCACCACGAGGACGTCGCTCGGCACCCGGTCGAGGAACCGCTCCAGCTCGGCCCTGCGGACCACCGTGCCGGTGGGGTTGTTGGGGTTGCAGACGAAGATCATCCGGGTGCGGTCCGTGATGGCGGCGGCCATCGCGTCGAGGTCGTGCACCTCTCCCGGAGTGAGCGGGACCTTCACCGAGGTCGCGCCGCTCACCTGGGTGATGATCGGGTACGCCTCGAAGGACCGCCACGCGTAGATCACCTCGTCGCCCGGCCCCGAGGTGGCCTGCAGCAGCTGCTGGGCCACACCGACCGAGCCGGTGCCCGTGGCGAGGTGCGACAGGGGCACCCCGAACCGCTCGGACAGCTCGCTCATCAGGCCCGTGCACGCCATGTCGGGGTAGCGGTTGAAGGTCCCGGCCGCGGTGATCGCGCTCTCCATGACGCCGGGGAGCGGTGGATACGGGTTCTCGTTCGAGGACAGCTTGTACGCCACCGGTCCGTCCGCTGTCGCGGCGGGCTTTCCGGGCTTGTACGTGGGGATACCCTCCAGCTCGGCGCGCAGCTTCGGGCTCGTCTCGCTCACCGCAGTCCTCCTCAGAGCCGGATCACTCGGGGTCCGGGGCCTCGTGGCCGGTATGGCCGGATCGAATACTGCTCACCCTATGAGGATTCCGCCTCCCTGCGAATGGGCCGGAGAGATCCGCTTGCCGGAGGCGCACCGGTCCCCGGCCCGTCGCCCGGCATCGGCGTACGAGACGGGGGGAGCGCCCCATGCGCCCCCGTGCGCCGGTGGCTCGCTCCGTGGCGCGCATCACCCGTGAAGGTGAGTTGAGACCTCTTCGAGACCTCGCGCATTCACCAGGCCGGTGCGCGACGATCAGGCGCCGTCACCTCTCCACCCTCTCAACTCCCTTGCATTCCAAGGTCATTGCGGGAGTAACACCATGCAGAAACGTGCCTGTCAACGCGTGCATATGCGCCCCTGCTACCCACGCTCATGAGCCCTACTATCGGCTCGCCATGACAGCAGCAGGGAAGCACCAGGTGAGCCGAGCGGAGACCTCCCGCCGGGGCAACCGGCAGAGTCGAGCAGGCATCAGAGACGTCGCCGCCGCCGCCGGTGTCTCCATTACGACTGTCTCCGACGCACTCAACGGCAAGGGCCGGCTCCCGGACGCCACCCGACGCCATGTCCGCGAGGTCGCCGACCGGTTGGGCTATCGCCCCTCCGCGGCGGCCCGCACGCTCCGTACGGGAAAGTCGGGCCTCATCGGCCTGACCGTCACGACATACGGGGATGAACCGTTCACCTTCACCGAGTTCGCGTACTTCGCGGAGATGGCCAGAGCCGCCACCTCCGCGGCGCTCGCCCGGGGCTACGCCCTGGTCATCCTTCCGGCCACCTCACGCCGCAGCCCCGTGGACGTGTGGTCGAACGTGGCCCTGGACGGCACGGTCGTGATCGACCCGTCCGACCACGACCCGGTCGTCAGCGAACTGGTGCGCCAGGGACTGCCGGTCGTCTCGGACGGCCGCCCCGCGGGCTCGCTCCCGGTCACGGCCTGGGTCGACAACGACCACGAGGCCGCGGTCCTGGAGATCCTCGACCACCTCGCCGACGCCGGCGCCCGCCGCATCGGCCTGCTCACCGGCACCACCACGGACACCTACACGCACCTGTCCACCACCGCGTACCTGCGCTGGTGCAAGCGCGTGGGCCAGGACCCGGTGTACGAGTCCTACCCCGCCCACGACCCGTGCGCCGGGGCCGTCGCCGCCGACCGGCTGCTCGCCCGCCCCGACCGCCCGGACGCCGTCTACGGCCTCTTCGACCCGAACGGGACGGATCTGCTCGCCGCCGCCCGCCGCTACGGCCTCAGGGTCCCCGAGGACCTCCTCCTGGTGTGCTGCAGCGAGTCGACGGTGTACGCGACGACCGAGCCGCCCATCACCACGCTCTCCCTCAAGCCGCGGCGCATCGGCACCGCGGTCGTCCAGCTCCTCATCGACGCGATCGAGGGGCTCGACTCGGGCCACCCGGTCGAGCAGGTGATACCGACCGAACTGATCGTGCGCACCTCGTCCGAGCGACGTCCGCCCCGCACCACGGTCAGCCCACCACGCTCTCCCGAACCCGGCTGAGGCCGTCCGACCTCGAACTACCTGGGGCGACCTGCGGGGAAAGCTCGGCCCAATTCGGGAGAAAACCTCGGTGAACTGGTGCTCCGCGCCGATTCACCACCCCTGGTGCACCACACAGCGCGAGCCGCATTCCTATGATGGGCGGACGACACCGCGGGCCGCTGCGACCAGGCAGTCCGATCCCGGTGCAGATGCGGCGCAATGGTGGTGGAGGGGTCGATGACTCAGGGGGCCGGTCAGGGACCCGATGTGCGGACGGCGACGCTGCGCGACTTCCGCGTACCGGCGTACGTCCATGAGGCCGTGCCCGATCGTCCCGGACCCGGCGCCGCGGAGGGTCCGGGCGAGCCGGAGGGCTACACCCCCACGCAGCGCGACCTGCCCGTCATCAACCGCGGTGACACGGTTCAGGTCCAGGTGCAGCCCATGCCGGAGCCCCCGGCCGCGCCCGCGGGCGACGAGCTCGGCCCGCTCTACGTGGTCGGCGACGTCCACGGCTATCTGAGCGAGCTGGTCGCCGCCCTCCAGGAGCGGGGCCTCGTCGACGCGGACGGCGCCTGGTCGGCGGGGAACGCCCGGCTGTGGTTCCTCGGCGACTTCACCGACCGCGGGCCCGACGGCATCGGCGTCATCGACCTCGTGATGCGCCTGTCCGCCGAGGCCGCGGCCGCCGGCGGCTACTGCAAGGCGCTCATGGGCAACCACGAGCTGCTGCTGCTCGGCGCGAAGCGGTTCGGGGACACCCCGGTCAACTCGGGCGCGGGCACCGCCACGTTCCAGGCCGCCTGGCTGCTCAACGGCGGGCAGAAGACCGACATGGAGCGCCTGGAGGACCACCATCTGCAGTGGATGGCCCGCCTGGACGCGATGGAGGAGGCGGACGGCCACCTCCTGGTGCACTCGGACACGACCGCCTATCTGGATTACGGCGACTCCATCGAGGCGGTCAACGACACCGTCCGCGAGACCCTCACGCGCAACGACGCGGACGAGTGCTGGGACCTCTTCCGCAAGTTCACCAAGCGCTTCGCCTTCCGCGACGAGGAGGCGGGCCCCGCGGCCGTACGCGAACTGCTCGATGTGTACGGCGGCAGCCGCATCGTCCACGGTCACAGCCCCATCCCGTATCTCCTCGGCGACGTCGGCTCGGAGGACGAGGAGGACGGCGGCGGCCCCGTCATCGAGGGACCGCACGTCTACGCGGGCGGTCTGGCCGTGGCCATGGACGGTGGCGTGACCATGGCCGGAAAGCTGCTGGTCCAGCAACTCCCCCTGGATAGCTGAGCGTTCACCGGGCAGGCGCTCCACTACAGGATCACGCTGGCCAGCGGGCCAATTTCCGGAAACCCCCTGTCACCGCGTGCCGTCACGGCTCTACCATCGGCTTATCCGTAGCAGGCTCCCCTCCGTTTCTGCCCGACGGCTCGTAGCCATGCGCGAGCCCCAAGCCCTACGGAGCATCGGGGGATGCACATGAACAGCGCGCCACACCTGCTCAATGAGGACCGCCCCGAGTACGAGCGGATCCTCGATGAGGCGCTGCGCACCGCACCGCACCGTCCGGAACTCTCCGCGGTGGGCCAGCGGCTCAACCCCGAGCAGCTGCGCACCATGGCGCTCAACGCCACCGCGCTGATCACCGCGGCCGCGGCGACTGAGTACCACCACTATGTGAAGGTCCGGGCAGAGCTGCGCGATCCCGGCCCTCCCGTCTCCTCTTCGATACGTGAAGGAGGTGGACCGAGTTCCTCGGAGCCCACAGCGGGCGCGGTCGGGCTCGCCACCATGGGTGAGGTCGCCGAGACCGCGGGCGCAGGAGCCGTCGCGGTCGTCGCCGTGCTCGCTCCCGTGCTGGCCGGTACGGCCGCAGCGATCTTCCTGCTCGTCGGGTACATCCTGAAGATGCTCAACCCCGAACCCGCCTTTGCCGACACGCTGCTCACGGCCGGCTGGCTCTTCGGGGCGCTCACCGCAGCGGCGATCCTCGTCGCCGCGATCGGCCTGCTCCTGACGGCCCTGCGCAACGGATCGACGTCACTGCAGGCCAGCACGCACGGCGAGCGGAACGCGGAGGTGGCACGGGCCAGGGAAGCCTGGGGCCAAGCCCTTCTGGAGCGGGGCATTCTGCCGTTCCTGAAGGAGGCCCTGGTGGACCCGGGAGGCCCGGCCGCGGCCCGTACCGGCTCGGCCGAGCGCAACAACCGGATGCCCCAACTCGGCTATCACCGCCCGGGCTTCAGCAGCCCGGACGGGGGCGCCGGCGGGGTGGGGCCGCGACCGAGCTTCAGCAGCCCGGACTTCTCGAGTCCGGACTTCGGCGGTCCCGACCACAAGCCCGAGTAGTCGAACGCGTCAACACCTTTACAGGTCAACACCTTTCAACACCTGGGGTGAGGAGGCTGCGCGCCGCCGGCGGACGGCGGCGCGAACTCCAGGCGTACGGAGTCGGAGCGCGGGATCAGCACGGCCACTCCGTCCACCGGGGTCCACCGCTCGGGCACGAAGACGTACTGATTGCCCGACTGCAGCACGAGCTTGAGCCCGTCGTAGCGGAAGCGGTAGGCGGCCTTGGCGTCGTGGCACCGGGTCTCCCGCACACCCGGGGCGCTCAGGCTGAGGCTGTCCGCGCTGTAGAGGATGGCGTACGGATCGGTGGGCAGGCCCGCCACGAAGCGGCGTGCCCGGGTCTCGCCTGCCGCCGCGGCGTAGTTGGTGGCCGCCCAGAAGAGGCTGAGGGCGATGAGGGAGAACACGATGGCCCACTCGGCGAGGGTGGCCCATTCGGGGCGGGTGGGGGGTGGGGGTGGTGTTGTGGTGGGGGCCGGTGATGCGGGTGGGTTGTCAGCGTCTTCTGGGTCGACTGGGGCGATTGGGTCTTCCGAGTCGCCTGGGTCGGCTGGGCCGGCGGTGTCTTCTGGCTCCTGTGAACTGTCGTCCTGCCAGCGGTAGTTGAGCACTACCCTCCACAGGTGCAGCGTGTAGGAGAGCAGGGCCACGCCGAGCCCGAGGCTGAGCGGGGCGAGGACGAGGGCCCGGTTGAGGAAGAAGGCCGGGGAGACGACGGCCCAGAAGCCGCCGAGGGCGAGCAGCGCGCCGGTGCCTGCCATGACGGGTACCAGGATCCGCAGCACCCGTGGCTCGGCCCCCCGCGCCAGGCGTCGCCGCAGCAGATCGTGCCCCCAGAAGGCGAGCAGCCCCGCGCCCGCGGTCACCGTCATCGGGATGAACAGGGCGTCGAGGGAGCGCATCAGATAGTCGATCGTGCTGAAGCCGAGCACGGTCGAGCTGACCCCGAAGTAGTTGAAGAACCACCACGCGTGGTTCCAGCCGAAGTAGTAGAGCAGGGCCGTGACCAGGGTCGTCGGCGCGACGACGGTGCCGAGAAGGGTCCACAGCCTGCCTAGGCCGGGCGAGTTCGGTGCGGCGGGTGTTGCCGGTGTAGAGGGTGCTGTCGGCGTGGAGGGTGTGGTCACTACGCCGGGTGTGGCCAGTACGCCAGATGCGGCCGGTGCGGGTGGTGTAGCCGGTGCGGGTGGCGCGGCCGGGTCGTCGGGCGAGGTCATGACCCGCCGTTGGAGGGCGAGTTCCCGATCACGGGAGGTGTGCTGCCTCCGGGCGGCGTGCTGTCGGGCGGCGTGCTGTCACCCGGCGAGCCGGAACCGCCTTCAACGGTCTCCTCCGGAGGGGGAGTTCCGCCCGCGCACGGGCCCTCGCCCACGATGTAGACGACGGTGCCGGGACCGGGCGTGACCTCGACGTCCTTGGACGGATCCGTCTTCACGAACCCGCACTCCGTCGCCTCCGGGATGTCCACGGGGTCATACCTGCGCTCGAGGTGGACGCAGACCGTGTGGTCCTTGCACCTGTCGCGGAAGGCGCCCTCGATGATGTCCCAGGTCTGCTGGCCCCCGTCGGTCACGGCGTCGAAGTAGCGGCCCCTGACCTGGATGTCCGGGATCTTGAGCGGTGAGACGGGGACCTTGGGGTGACCGCCGCCGTTTCCCCCGCCGTTGCCGCTGCCCCCGCCTACGACACCGCCGTTCCCACCGTTCCCACCGGACTCACTGCCCCCGCTGGCGCTGCCGGACCCATTGGCACCGCTGGCACCGCCGACACCGCTGACCCCGGCGGACTCGCTGCCACCTCCGGACACTCCATCCCCACCGGAAGCGGCAACTCCCCCTCCGGACGCGTCCGTCGACCCCCCGCCCGCCTTCTCGTCATCGCCCCCGCCGCCCCCGCAGCCGAGAACCATGACTCCCATCGACAACACCACAGCGGCCAGCCGTAAGGCCCCCCGTGATGCCCACAGCGATGTCCCCATATCGCACCACCTATGCACCTGATACGCGGCGTCTCAGGAGAATGGCACGCGGCGCGGGCCTCGTCGAGGCCCGCGCCCCATAGAGCATATGTACGCCGTTGCGCCACTACTCCGCGATCGGCAGGTACACGCGGTTGCCGGCGGCCGCGAACTCCTTCGACTTCTGCTCCATCCCGGCCTCGATCTCCTCCGAGGACGTCGGCGCGAGGTCGCCGCCGTGCTCGCGCCGGATGTCCTGCGAGATCTTCATCGAGCAGAACTTCGGCCCGCACATCGAGCAGAAGTGCGCCGTCTTCGCGGGCTCGGCGGGCAGCGTCTCGTCGTGGAACTCCCGTGCCGTGTCCGGGTCCAGGGCCAGGTTGAACTGGTCCTCCCACCGGAACTCGAAGCGGGCGTCCGACAGTGCGTCGTCCCAGTCCTGCGCGCCGGGGTGCCCCTTGGCGAGGTCGGCGGCGTGCGCGGCGATCTTGTACGTGATGACACCGGTCTTCACGTCGTCGCGGTTGGGCAGGCCCAGGTGCTCCTTCGGCGTCACGTAGCAGAGCATCGCCGTGCCCCACCAGCCGATCATCGCGGCGCCGATGCCGGAGGTGATGTGGTCGTAGGCGGGCGCGATGTCCGTGGTCAGCGGGCCGAGCGTGTAGAACGGCGCCTCCTCGCAGATCTCCTGCTGAAGGTCGATGTTCTCCTTGATCTTGTGCATCGGGACGTGGCCCGGGCCCTCGATCATCGTCTGCACGTTGTGCCGCTTGGCGATGGTGTTGAGCTCGCCGAGCGTCCGCAGCTCCGCGAACTGCGCCTCGTCGTTGGCGTCCGCGATCGAGCCGGGCCGCAGGCCGTCGCCGAGCGAGTACGTCACGTCGTACGCGGCGAGGATCTCGCAGAGCTCCTCGAAGTTCTCGTAGAGGAAGCTCTCCTTGTGGTGCGCGAGGCACCAGGCCGCCATGATCGAGCCGCCGCGGGAGACGATGCCGGTCTTGCGGCGCGCGGTGAGCGGGACGTACGGAAGGCGCACGCCCGCGTGCACCGTCATGTAGTCCACACCCTGCTCGGCCTGCTCGATGACCGTGTCCTTGTAGATCTCCCAGGTCAGCTCCTCGGCGCGGCCGTCGACCTTCTCCAGGGCCTGGTAGAGCGGCACGGTGCCGATCGGCACGGGGGAGTTGCGCAGGACCCACTCGCGGGTGGTGTGGATGTTGCGGCCGGTGGAGAGGTCCATGACCGTGTCGGCGCCCCACTTGGTGGCCCAGGTCATCTTGTCCACCTCCTCCTCGATGGAGGAGGTGACCGCGGAGTTGCCGATGTTGGCGTTCACCTTCACCAGGAACTTCTTGCCGATGATCATCGGCTCGATCTCCGGGTGGTTGACGTTGGCCGGGATCACCGCGCGACCGGCGGCGACCTCGTCGCGCACGACCTCCGGGTGGACGTTCTCGCGGATCGCGATGAACTCCATCTCCGGCGTGATCTCCCCGCGCCGCGCGTACGCGAGCTGCGTCACGGCCTTGCCGTCCCGGCCCCGGCGGGGCTGGCGCGGACGGCCGGGGAAGACCGCGTCGAGGTTCTTCAGGCCGCCGCGGGGCGAGGTGTGCTTGATCCCGTCGTCCTCGGGGCGGGGCGGGCGTCCCACGTACTCCTCGGTGTCGCCCCGGGCGATGATCCAGTTCTCGCGCAGCGGCGTGAGGCCCCTGCGCACGTCGGTGTCGGCGGCCGGGTCGGTGTACGGGCCCGAAGTGTCGTACAGCGTCACGGCCTTGCCGTTGGTGAGGTGCACCTGCCGGACCGGCACCCGCAGATCGGGGCGCGAGCCCTCGATGTACGCCTTGTGCCAGCCGATGGACTTCCCGGCCTCGTCGTTCTGCTGCTGCGTCGAGGCAGGCGTGCGTGCGTCCGATGTGGTCATGAGACCTACTCCCTACGCCGGCATTACCCGGTAACAGGTTCGGCGGTCGACGCAGCGGATTCCGTACCGGCTCGTGCCGATGTCGTACGGAGTTCAGCGCCCTCTCAGCCCGGTGCTCCGAGCTCCCGCGATTGCAAAGGTGCCCCCACGCTAGCGTCATACCGGGCGCGCTGAACAGAGGGCCCCCACCGTTCTTGCGATGATCGGGCCGTGACCAGTACCCAGCCACCGCCCCCGGGGCCCCCGTCCGGCCCGCCGTCCGGCCCGCCGACCAGGCCACCGGCCGAGGACGCGCACGGGCACGGCCACTCCCACAGCCACGGCCCCGCCGCCCCCGTCTCGCGCCATCTGCGCAAGGTCATCGCCGCCGTCCTGATCCCCTTCGCGACGGCGGTGGTCGTGGGCCTCGCGGTGCTGTGGCCCGGCGGCACGCCCGCCCATGAGCGGACCGGGGTCGGCTTCGACCGGCAGACGCAGTCCGCGACGGTGACCGACGTCGAGAAGGTCTCCTGCAAGGACGTGAACGCCTCCCAGACCCCACCCAACGGCGACACCTCCACCGCCGAGGGCCGGACCGCTCAGCAACGGGCGGACGGGACCTGCGAGAAGGCCACGATCAAGGTCACCAGCGGCAAGGACAAGGGCCGCACCTTCACGGAGATCGTCCAGCCGGACTCGCCCCGGAAGCTGCACCAGGGCCAGGGCGTGGTGGTCGCCTACGAGCCGAAGGCACCCAAGAACCTGCAGTACTCGGTCACCGACGTGAACCGCAAGGTCCCCATGGCGCTGCTCGCCGGGATCTTCGCCCTCGCCGTCATCGTGGTGGGCCGGATGCGGGGTCTCATGGCCCTGATCGCCCTCGCGGTGAGCTTCCTGATCCTGACCTTCTTCATCCTGCCCGCGATCCTGCAGGGCTCGAACCCACTGGTCGTCGCGGTGGTCGGGGCGAGCGCCATCATGCTGATCGCGCTCTATATGTGCCACGGGCTCACGGCCCGCACCTCCGTCGCGGTCATCGGCACCCTCATCTCCCTCCTGCTGATCGGACTCCTCGGCTCCGTCTTCATCGGCTGGGCCGCCCTGACCGGCAACACGGACGACAACACCGGCCTCATCCACGGCCTCTACCCGTCCATCGACATGAGCGGCCTGCTCCTCGCGGGCGTCATCATCGGCTCGCTCGGCGTCCTGGACGATGTGACGGTGACCCAGACCTCCGCCGTCTGGGAGCTCCACCAGGCCAACCCGACGATGGGCTGGCGCGGCCTCTACCGCGCGGGCATCCGCATCGGCCGCGACCACATCGCCTCGGTCGTCAACACCCTCGTCCTGGCGTACGCGGGTGCCGCCCTGCCGCTGCTGCTGCTCTTCTCGGTGGCGCAGAGCAGCGTCGGCACGGTGGCCAACAGCGAGTTGGTCGCCGAGGAGATCGTGCGCACCCTCGTCGGCTCCATCGGCCTGGTCGCGTCGGTGCCGGTGACCACCGCGCTGGCGGCCCTGGTGGTCTCCGCCGACCGCTCGGGCCCCCCGGCCGGGACGGCCCCCGCGACTGCGGGGGGCCGCCCGGGGCGCGGCGGCGGAAGGGGGCGCCGCCGCAAGCGCTGACCGCGGCTTCCGGGCCTTCGCGGGGGCGTCGGCAAAATGCACCGATCTGCCATCCCGCGGGGCCGGTTGAACCAGGGTCAGCCCGCGCTCTGCTCGGCCAGGATCCGGTCGAGCGCCTCGTCGAGGTGGGTGTCGAAGCCGGCGAGGGCCCGCTCCTGGCCCAGTGGCACCAACTTGTCGGTACGGTCGAGGAAGGCGAGCAGCGGCGGGATCCCGGCCCGGAACAGCGCCTGGTCACCGCCCACTTGCAGACGGATCAGGACCTCGTCGAGCAGGTCCGGGTCGGTGGGCGCGATGTGCACGTCCCCGTCCCCGCACGGCCTGCCCACCCCGTCGACCAGCAGCTCCCGGCCGAAGGCCCAGGTAACCGGCGCATCGCCGGGGAGGTGGAAGGTCAGGCGCACGGCATAGGGGTCCCGGGTCTCGTAGCGCAGCTCCACCGGGATGCGGAACGACAGTTCCTCGGAAACGAGGAAGCTCATCATGACCTCTGCCTGGACCGACTCACGCATCGCCTACCCCGTCATTGCCATCACATGGCCAGGAACCAACTCCCTGACACTGCTGGCATCTTGCTTAACGTGCACACCAAATCACAAGGAGTGAGTTTTCAGATGCTGATAGAGAAGGCGAGTGTCCCTAGTAGCTTTCCGATCTCGCTCTGCAACTGCCTGGCTGCGGGGAGTAGTCGATCGGCTTGATAGGACGGAAGGGAAATGGCCATAGTGGCGGCCGTGTTTCCCGCGGTGATGGGGATCGCGGCGCAGACCGTGCCGAGCGCGTACTCCTGTCGTTCCACGACCGGCTGCATCCGCCGCATGCCGTCGAGCCGCCGCACGAAGGTCCGGTGGTCACGGACCGAGTACCGGGTGATGGACTGCACGGGGTAGCGGTCGAGGTGGTCCTGGCGCTCCTCGTCGCCGAGTTGGCCGAGCAGGCACTGGCCGATCGCGTGGGCGTGCCCGGTCTCCCGGAAGTCGGCCCACTCCTCCACGGCCGGATTGGCGGGGGTGTCCGCGACGCCCACGACCTCGATCTCGCCCTCGCGGTAGACGGCGAAGTAGACCGGGACACCGATGGCGTCCCGCCAGTGCTCCAGGGCTTTGCTGATCATGCCGAGACGATGGTGCCGCGCTCCGCTGCTGCTCAGCTGCTCGGACGCTTCGCCGAGCACGAACACACCCTTCTCGCGCCGGAGATAGCCCTCGTGCGTCAGCGTGCGCAGCAGGTGGTACGCCGTGGGGAGGGCGAGCCCGGATTCCCGGGCCAACTGCTTTGCGGGAGCGCCGTACTGGTGCGAGGAGGCGGCTTCCAGGAGCCGCATCGCGCGCTGCACGGAGCCGATGAGAGTGGGGGCCACGGGAGCGGGTGGCGCCCCCAACTGCCGTTCGTCGAGGGGCCGTGCGTCGTCGGCCGGAAGGGCAGCGGACGTGGTGTCAACCGTGGCCAAGGTTCACTCCCGAAGCGCGTGGGGGGTTCCGCCCGTGCCCGGGAAACACGGGAGAGGGTGGTGCGCCCGCCGGCGGGGCTCAGCCCGCGTCGGTTTTCGGACTCTAACCCTTGGCCACCGCTCCCCGGCGCGCTGCCGGGAAACTTCCCCCGCCTGAGCGAACCGTTGCCGGACGTCACCAATCGCTGCGCGACGAGGACGATCCGGATATGAACTTCCGTACGACATAGATGAGTCCGCCGACCAGGGCGACGAAGATGAGCACCTTGAAGAGCAGGCCGATCACGAATCCGACGATGCTCGCTATCAGGCCGCCGAACACCACCAGGGCGATGACCGGCACCGCGATCCACTTCACCCACCACGGCATGCCCGCGAAGATCTCCCGCATTGCCATCGTCCTTACCTCTCTCCTCTGCATCGCTGCATCCACGCGCTCCGCGCTGTCGCTTCCGGGCGCTTCTCCGACTTTCTGCATTCGATGCTAGGGCGGGAAAGGGCGCCGCGGGGCCCTCGGGTCCCTTGTCCTCCCCTGATGCTTCCCCTAGGGAACCCCGAGGTCGAAGCCCTGAGAACGTCGGCCGAGAGGCGGAGGGGCGCGGGAGGGATCAGGCTTCGGGCGGCGAGAAGACGACGAGGACCCGCAGGTCCTCGGTGATGTGGTGGAACTTGTGCGCCACCCCGGCAGGCACGTACACGACGCTGCCCCGGGCCACCTGCGTCGTCTCCATGCCGACCGTGATCGAGGCGCGGCCGCTCACGATCATGTACACCTCGTCCTGCCGGTGCGGCTGTTGGGGGTCCGTCGTCCCTGCGTCGAGTGCGTACAGGCCGACCGACATGTTCTGCTCCCGCAGGAACTGCAGGTACGCCCCGTCGTTGGCGGCGCGCTCCGCCTCCAGCTCGTCCAGTCGGAATGCCTTCATCGCCCTCGTACGCCCCTCGTGCTGATCGGTGAGCCCCGCCGCTCGTCCCCTGCGTCTGCCACGATCAGACACATGAAGAATTTCCTAGTCAAGACGATCGCCAACGCCGCGGCACTCGCCGTGGCCGTATGGCTCCTCGACAAGATCACGCTGACCGGCGACAACACCGGCAAGAAGGTGGTCACGCTCCTTGTCGTGGCCCTGCTCTTCGGTCTGGTCAACTTTCTTGTCAAGCCCGTCGTGAAGGTGCTCACCTTCCCGCTGTTCATCCTGACCCTCGGCCTGATCACGCTGGTGGTCAATGCCCTGATGCTGCTGCTCACCTCGTGGCTGGCCGGCAAGTTCGACCTCAACTTCCATGTGGAGGGCTTCTGGACCGCCGTACTGGGTGGCTTGATCATCTCTATCGTGTCCTGGGCGATGAACGTCGTCCTGCCCGACGACGAGGACTGAGGCCGCGTGCATCCGACGCCCTACCGCGTGTGCTTCGTCTGCACCGGCAACATCTGCCGCTCGCCGATGGCCGAGTCCGTCTTCCGCGCGCGGGTGGCGGAGACCGGACTCGACGGCCTGGTGGAGGTCGACAGCGCGGGCACCGGAGGCTGGCACGAGGGCGACGGCGCGGACCCGCGCACCGTCTCCGTCCTGGCCGGGAACGGCTATGAGACCGAGCACACCGCCCGCCAGTTCCAGTCCTCCTGGTTCGCCCGCCTCGACCTGGTGATCGCGCTGGACGGCGGCCATCTGCGGGCCCTGCGCCACCTCGCGCCGACCCCGGCCGACGCGGCGAAGGTCCAGCTCCTGCGCTCGTACGACCCGGCCGCGACCCCCGACGACCTCGATGTCCCGGACCCCTACTACGGCGGCCTCGACGGCTTCGAGGAGTGCCTCACCATGGTGGAGGCGGCGAGCGACGGACTGCTCGACGCGGTACGTGACGCAGTGGAAGGGCGGGCGGCATGACGGGCACCCCGGCGGGAGCCGGCGCGACGGGCGACGGCACGAGGGCGGTACGGGCGGGTCTGCCGGACCCCGTGAAGCACGAACCGACGCTCCCCGGGCCCGTGTTCGCGGCCCACTTCCACCTGCCGGGCGACCCCACGGGCGGATACGCGTACGGGCGGGACGAGAACCCGACCTGGACGCACCTGGAGCGGGCCATCGGCGAGCTGGAGGCGCCGGGCGGGGTGCCCGGCGCGGACGGGTCGGTGGCGGGCGCGGACGGGTCGGTGGCGGGCGCGGACGGGTCGGTGGCGGGTGTGGAGACGCTGGTCTTCGCCTCCGGGATGGCCGCCATCTCCGCGGTCCTGTTCTCGCAGCTGCGCGCCGGTGACGTGGCCGTGCTGCCGGACGACGGCTACCAAGTGCTGCCCCTGGTCCGCGAGCAGCTCACCGCGTACGGGATCGAGGTGCGCACCGCCCCGACCGGCGGCGACGCCCAGCTCGATGTCCTCGACGGCGCACGGCTGCTGTGGATCGAGACGCCCTCGAACCCCGGCCTCGACGTCTGCGACGTGCGCAGGCTCGCCGACGCGGCCCACGCGCGCGGGGCCCTGGTCGCCGTCGACAACACCCTGGCCACCCCGCTCGGTCAGCGCCCGCTCGAACTCGGCGCCGACTTCTCCGTGGCCAGCGGCACCAAGCAGCTCACCGGGCACGGCGACATCCTTCTCGGCTACGTCGCCTGCCGTGATGCCGCCCTGGCGACGTCCGTACGGCGCTGGCGCAAGATCGTCGGTGCGATTCCGGGGCCCATGGAGGCGTGGCTCGCCCATCGCTCGCTCGCCACGCTCCAGCTGCGCGCCGAGCGGCAGAACGCCAATGCCCTGGCCGTCGCCGAGGCCCTGCGCTCCCGGCCCGAGGTGACCGGGCTCCGCTATCCCGGGCTGACCGACGACCCCTCACACAAGACCGCGGCCCGGCAGATGCGCCGCTTCGGCTGCGTGGTCTCGTTCACGCTGCCCACGCGCGCGCGTGCCGAGCGTTTCCTCGACGCGCTGCACCTCGTGGACGACGCGACGAGCTTCGGCGGCGTCCGGTCGACGGCCGAGCGCCGGGGCCGCTGGGGCGGCGACGCGGTCCCGGAGGGCTTCGTCCGCCTCTCCGCGGGCGCCGAGGACGCGGAGGACCTGGTGGCCGATGTGCTGCGCGCGCTCGACGAGTCGGCCGACTGACCGGTTTCCGCTGCTGACCTGGGCCGGTCCGGTGGATCGCGCCTAGTACCGGGCTACGCACAACGGACGTCCCGAGCCTCCCCCCTCGTGGCTCGGGACGTCTTCGGTTCTGCGCGCGAAGAACCGCGCGAACAAGGCTAGTTGACTCTGTGTCAGTGTCCAATCACGGTAGCGACAGAAACCTATCGACATATTTATAGTTGGGCGCGCATCCGACAGGGCAGGGGCCTTGGAAGGGGAGGGCGTCGACATGGATCTGGCCCTGCTGCGCACGTTCGTGACCGTGCACCGGGCCGGTTCCTTCACCCGCGCCGCCGCCCTGCTCGGCCTGTCGCAACCCGCCGTGACCTCCCAGATCCGCACCTTGGAGCGGCAGTTGGGGCGTCCGCTCTTCTTCCGCCAGGCGCGCGGAGTGACGCCGACGAGCATCGGGGACGAGCTGGCGCACAAGGCCGCGCCTCATCTGGACGCCCTGGTGGAGATCGCCGAGACCGGCCTCGACGAGGAGTCGTCGGTCCGCACGCTGCACCTCGCCGGGCCCCCCGAGTTCATCGCGGAACGCGCCCTGCCCGCGCTCACCGCCCCGGACCGCCACGACAGCCAGAGCCTCACGCTCCGCGCCTCGTTCGGGAACGCCGACGAGGTCCTGGAAGGGCTCGCCGCCGGCCACCACGACCTGGCCATCTCGACGGCCCGCCCCCGAGGCGCCCTGCTCACCGCGACCCCGCTCTGCGACGAGGAGCACGTCCTCGTCGCGGGGGAGCACTGGGCCGCCCGCATCGGACCCGGCAAGCTGCGCCGCAAGGGGGCCCTTGTCCTGGAGAATCTGCCGGTGGTCGAGGTGCACGAATCTCTGCCGTTCGTCGCCCGCTACTGGGCCGCGGTCTTCGACTCCCGGCCCGCCGCATCCGGATCGGTCATCGTGCCCGACCTGCGGGCCGTTCTCGCCTGTACGGCCAAGGGCGCCGGGCTCGCCGTCCTGCCCCGCTATCTGTGCGCACCCGCCCTGGAGCGCGGGGAGATCGTCGCCCTCCTCGACCCCGCGGTGCCACCGCTGCGCACCTACTTCCTTGCGACGCGCACTGGCACCCTCGCGATGCCGCACATCGCACGGGCACACGAGTGGCTGCTGCGCGCCGCCGTCGACTGGGCCTGACCCGGCGATTGCCGGACCGGGATGTTTCACGTGGAACGGACCGGGCCACATTTCTCCCATGACCGTCCGACCCGTGGTCAAGCGCACCGCACGCGCCGTCCTGCTGGACGGCGACGACTTCATCCTGATCAAGCGGACCAAGCCCGGCGTCGACCCGTACTGGGTCACGCCGGGTGGCGGCGTGGAGCCCGAGGACGCCACCGTCGTCGAGGCGCTCCATCGCGAAGTGGACGAGGAGCTCGGCGCGAAGATCACCGATGTCGTGCCCTGCTTCGTGGACACCGTGGAGCACATCGGCGAGGACGGCGGCGCCACCGGCGTGAAGGTCCAGCACTTCTTCGTCTGCCGCCTCGCATCCATGGACACGGGACAGCGGCACGGGCCCGAAGTCGAAGAACCCTGCGGGGAGTACGAGATCGTACGGGTGCCCTTCACCCGGGTGGGGATCGCCTCGGTCCACCTCGTACCGCTGTCGCTGCGGCACTATCTGGACGGCAACATCGAGGGCGTCCGCGCGATGCACGCCCCCGACCTGGGCTAGGGCCCGATCACGGCAAGGTCTGCCGGGCAGGCCCTAGTCGCCTGCGGTCACCAGCTCTTCGACCGAGTCATGGCGGATCCGCCCGACCGGTATGCCGATGTCCCGTAGGGCATCCACACCGCTGCGGATCATGCCGGGCGGGCCCGAGAGATACGCGTCGTACTCGTTCCAGGGGCCGTACTCCCGGACAGCGTCGGGCAGTTGGGCCTGCTGGTCCACGACCGGGCGGACGGCCAGCCAGGGGTGGGTCTGCTGGAGCCGCAGCATCGTGTCGATGTCGTACAGGTCGTGGTCCGTGCGCGCACCGTAGAAGACCTCGACCGGGCGCCTCCTGCCGTGCTCGGCGACGTCCTCGACGAGCGCCTTGATGGGCGCGATGCCGGTGCCGCCGCCGAGGCAGAGCAGCCCGCTGTCGGTGGTGTGGTCGACGGTCATGGAGCCGGTGGGCGGGCCGAGCCGCAGCACGTCGCCGGGACGGGCGCGGTGCACCAGAGCGTTGGAGACCCAGCCCGCCGGAACCGCCTTCACGTGGAAGGAGAGCAGCCCGTCCGGGCGGGGCGCCGAGGCGAACGAGTAGTGCCGCCAGATACGCGGCCACCACGGCGTCTCCAGGCTGGTGTACTGACCCGCGAGGAAGGGATACGGCTGGTCGGTGCGGACCGTGACGACCGCGATGTCGGGGGTCCTGAGGTCGTGCGAGACGACCTCCGCGTACCACCACGCGGGGGCTCGCAGCTCGTCCTCGGCCGCCGAGTCGATCATGATCTGGGAGATCGCCGTGTAGGTCCGCACCCAGGCGGCCTCGGTCTCCTCGTCCCAGATCGCACTCGCGTACCGGCTCAGGGAGCCGATCAGACACTCACCGACAGCCGGGTAGTGCTCGGGCCGGGTGCCGTACTTGCGGTGCCCCCGGCCGAGGCCCTCCAGATACGAGACGAGCACCTCGGTGTTGTCGATGTGCTCGGCCGCCGTCAGCAGCGCCTTGAGCAGCCGGTCCCTCTGGGTGTCCATCGCGGCGGGGAACAGTGATCTGAGTTCGGGGTGCCGGGTGAAGAGCAGGGCGTAGAAGTACGAGGTCACCTTGTCGGCGACGGGGCCCACCTCGGCCATGGTGCGCTGCACCAGGACCGCGTCGGGGGAGGCATCGTCCCGTACGGGCGCGGAGGTGACAGGCGTGGGGGACGCAGGCTCGGGGGTGGCGGACTCGGGCGCGGGCCGCGGGGTGACGGGCTCGGTCGGCTCGGGGGCGGACGAGGCGGCAGGTTCCGGCGCGGCGGTCGATATTCGGGCCTCCGTCGCTACGGCCTCCGTCGCCACCGGCTCGTCGCTCTCCACGGGGCCATGACTCTCCACCGCGGCGGCGTCGCCTGCCTCCGTGGGGGCAGTACCGGGCCTGCCGAACGGACGCATGGGTGCGGCGCGGCGTCCCTCGGGCGCCTCGGGCTCCGCCGCGTCCGTACGCACCGGCGGCTTGCGCGGGGTGAACCAGCCGCCCCCGCCGCTGTCGCCCCCGCCGGAAGCCTCGTTGTCGGCCGACTTGGTGGTCGGAGCGTCCATCGTGTGCCTCGCCTCGAACATCTCTCAGTCGGTCTGCGCACTTCCCCAGCGGAAGCTGCTTGTTTTCCCCGCTCTGCCTCGGCAGCCAATGTGGCCACATTGAACCCCGGATTACCGGACCCTACGGACAAGTAGCCCAGAATGTGACATTGGACGCAGTCATCTCACCGCAGCATCCCATCCACTCGTGTCGCGTCGGCCGGATAACGAGAAGTCCGGGTCTTCGATCTCTTTGCCCCGTTAGGCTGCGTTGACCTGCGCTCATGCCCCGCGAGGTGCGCAGACGCCCACTGGGCGTGAACCGGACTCGACCATACCGGCAGCCTCTCGACACACAAGTCCCCCCGTCCTTCATGCGGAATTCAGCACGTGACACCGGTCAATTGCCGCAATTAACGGACCCCCGCACCAATTTGTAAGCCTTGCGCAGATCCCGCCCCACATAAGAGTGCGTGGCCAGACTTACGAGGCGTTCGTCCGCATTGACCGCGACGGACACCGGCACCGCGCCGAACAGATCCAGGTCCGAGACCGAGTCTCCATAAGCGACGCAGTCCCCGCGCCGCACGCCGAACTCTTCACAGAGCCGGTCCATGATCTTCACCTTGGCCACCGGGGAGAGAATGCCCTCCGGATTTACCGCCTCAGTGAACGGCACAGCCGGAAATCGCGACCCATATGCGGCATGAACACCCCAATCGAGGAGCCGCTCCACGAAGAATGACGGCGAGAGCGAGACAACGGCGGCGTAATCGCCCCTCTCCCTGATCTCAGCCCAGGTTTCGGGAATTCCGGACAGCCAGGGCGCATCCTCGAACGCGGCCGCCACCTGCGCCTCCGTGAGCTCCGCCCACAAGGCATGCACCCGGACCGCGTACTCCAGCGAGTCGATGCGGCGCGTCACGAACAGCCACTCAAGCTCCACGATCTCGGCCTCCAGGCCAAGTTGGCGAGAGATTTCTACCGGGGCGGCCGTGCCGTGCAGCAGCGTTCCATCGAGGTCGAAGAGATGAAGGCGAGCCATGTACGCCGAGGCTAGTACCCGCGGTTACTCCCGCTGTCAGACGCCCTCACCGCACGCGCTCGGCATCGTGTTTCACGTGAAACTTCGCCGCCCCGCCCGTCGGGCCATCCTGGTCGTTCATGTAGCCGTCTCTGTCAGCTGGGCCGGTATCACCCTGGGCCTGCTCGCACTCGCCGTCACCGCGGCCACCACCGGATCCCCGGCCGCCGCGGAGGCTTCGTACCGCTCGATGAAGCTGTTCGCGGACTGGCTCATCGTTCCGGTCGCGCTGCTCACGTTGGTGAGCGGGCTGGTTCTCTCGCTGGGCACGCCCTGGGGCCTGGCCTGGCACCGCTGGGTCTACGCGAAATTCTGGCTGACGCTCATCACCACCGGTCTGTCGGTCTTCCTCCTGCTCCCCGGCATCAACGAATCGACAGAACAAGCCATCGCAGGGCAGCCGTTGGAAGGAACGTGGAAGCTCGCCATCGGCCCGTGCGTCTCCTTGAGCGCCTACCTCTTCATGACCGCGATCTCCGTGCTCAAGCCCTGGGGACTGACCCGTCGTGGCCGAAAGCAGCGGGCCTCTCTCCACAAACAGGTGGACGCAAGGGACATGCGTCAGACAGCCTGACCCGCGTGTCGACACCTTCCCTCTCCGCCCTCCCCATCCGCCGCCTGACTCCCCAAGACGTCTCCGCCTGCGCCGACTTGTCCGAGAACCGGGGCTGGCCCCGCGAGGACCACAAGTGGAGCCTGCTGCTGTCCGCGGGCACCGGCTACGGCATCGACGACCCGGAAGGCGGCCTCGTCGCCGCCTGCGTAGTGACCGAGTACGGCCTTCCGGGACAGCCCGGCCTCGCGGCCATCGGCATGGTCCTGGTCGCCGAGCGGCACGCCCGCCAGGGTGTTGGCCTCCGGCTGATGCACCACGTGATCGAGGAGGCCGGCACGACGCCACTCACCCTGCACGCGACGCCCTACGGCCAGCCCCTCTATGAGCAGCTCGGCTTCAAGACGACCGGCCGCGCCGAGATGGTCCGCGGTCGGTTCACCTCCGGCGGCCAGGAGCCCCAGGTGCCCACCCGGCCCGCCACGGCCGAGGACCTGCCCGCGATCCTTCGGCTCGACACTGAGGTCTTCGGCCTCGACCGCACACACATGCTCACGCGCCTCCCGGCCTTCTCCGACCTGTTCCGGGTCGCGGAGCTGGACGGTGAGATCGTCGGCTACGCGAGCGCCTGGCCGAACATGGAGACCCATGTCGTCGGCCCGCTGATCGCCCGCGACACGGAAACGGCCAAGTCGCTCATCGCCTCGCTCGGCACCCGGTCCGACCGGCCGCTGCGCACCGACATCGACGTGCGCCATGAGGAGCTCCTGTCTTGGGTGAAGGAGCGCGGCCTCGCACCCGTCTCCTTCAACGCCGTGATGACGTGTGGCATCTCGGGGCTGCCCGGCGACTGGACCCGCCGCTTCGCACCGCTGACGGTGGCCGCGGGCTAGGGGCCCCGGGCTGAGGAGCCCACCCCACACCGAGGCCCGCCCTCAAGTACCCGATGGTGAGGGGTACTTGAGGGCGGGCGTTGTGCGATGTGCGCGCGGGGCGTGGTGGACGTCAGTGGTGTACGGGCTGCGGCTGCTCGACGGCTGCCGCACCGGTGACGACCAGGCTCGGCCCGGAGGCGGAGCGGCGCTCCAAACCGGCCGACACGACCGCGAGGACGAGAGCCGAGCCCGCGAGGACGGCACCGACCCAGTTCGGCGCGGTGTAGCCGAGGCCCGCGGCGATGACGAGGCCGCCGAGCCACGCCGAGAGCGCGTTGCCGAGGTTGAAGGCACCGATGTTCACGGCCGAGGCCAGCGTGGGTGCACCAGATGCCTGGTCGAGCACTCGCTTCTGCAGCGGGGGCACCGTCGCGAAGCCCAGCGCACCGATCAGCATGACCGTCACGGCAGCAGCGATCTTGTTGTGAGCGGTGAGGGTGAAGAGGCCGAGCACAAGGGCCAGGCCGCCCAGCGAGACGTACAGGAGCGGCATCAGCGCGCGGTCGGCGAGCTTCCCGCCGATCAGGTTCCCGGCCACCATGCCGAGCCCGAAGAGGACGAGCAGCCAGGTCACGGAGGAGTCCGCGTAGCCCGCGACGTCCGTCATCATCGGCGCCAGGTAGGTGATGGCGGCGAAGACCCCGCCGAAGCCGAGGACGGTCATCGCCATGGCGAGCAGCACCTGGACGTTCCGGAACGCCGCCAGCTCGTGCCGCAGCCGCACACCCTCGGGCCGGGGCAGGTCGGGGACGAGCTTGGCGATGCCCACGAGGCCGATGACGCCGAGGGCGGCGACGATGGCGAAGGTCATGCGCCAGCCGAGGGTCTGCCCGACGAAGGTGCCGAGGGGCACGCCGACCACATTGGCCACCGTCAGACCGGTGAACATCATGGCGATCGCTCCGGCCTTCTTCTCCGGGGCGACCAGTTCGGCCGCGACGACCGAGCCGATGCCGAAGAAGGCGCCGTGGGCGAGCGAGGCGACGACACGGCCGGCCAGCATCACACCGAAGGCCGGGGCCACGGCGGAGAGCAGGTTGCCTGCGATGAACAGCCCCAACAGCAGCATCAGCATCCGCTTACGGGGGATCTTGGTGCCGAGGACAGTCATGAGGGGCGCGCCCAGCACGACACCGAGGGCATAGCCGGTCACCAGGAAACCGGCCGTCGGGATGGAGACACCGAAGTCACCCGCGACCTCGGGCAGGAGCCCCATGATCACGAACTCTGTGGTTCCGATTCCGAAGGCCCCGATCGCGAGGGCCAGAAGCGCGAGAGGCATGGGATCTACCTTCCAGACGGTTGCAGGTGCGCTTAACGTGAGTCCACAATAATTGCAGACGCGCTCTAATTGCAAGCGCCGGATATTGCAGCCATCGACTACCCTTGGGAGCACACGCTCCGGGACGGAGGAAGAAGAGCCATGACAGCGACAGACCCGGCACTCACCGCCCTCGCACAGGGCTGGTGCGCGCTCTCCCTGCTCCACGGCAGGATCGAGGCCCACATCGAGCGCGCCCTGCAGGCCAGGCACGACCTGAGCGTGCGCGAGTACTCGCTGCTCGACGTCCTCAGCCGCCAGCACGACGGAGAGGGCGGCCATCTGCAGATGAAGCAGGTCGCCGACGCCGTGGTGCTGAGCCAGAGCGCCACCACGCGCCTGGTCACCCGTCTCGAGGACCGCAGGCTGCTCTCGCGCTATCTCTGCCCCACCGACCGCCGCGGCATCTACACCAACGTCTCCGAGGCCGGGCTCAAGCTCCTGGAAGAGGCCCGCCCCACCAACGAGACCGCCCTGCGCGAAGCCCTCGACGAGGCGGCGCAGAACCCCGAACTGGCACCCCTGGTCCGAGCCGTCGAAACCGTACGAGCGACTGTCTGAGGCGCGGCCCTCCGCTTAGGCTGCAGCCATGGGAGATCTTGAGATACGCCCGGCGGCAGCGGAGGACCTGCCCGCCATCGTCGCGATGCTCGCCGACGACCCGCTCGGCGCCGAACGCGAGTCCCCGGACGACCTGACGCCGTACCGCACCGCGTACGAGCGTCTGGCCGCCGACCCCCATCAGCACGTGGTCGTCGCCGTGCGCGAGGGACGCGTCGTCGGCACGCTCCAGCTCACGATCATCCCGGGCCTGTCCCGGAAGGGTGCCACCCGCTCGATCATCGAGGGCGTGCGCGTGCACGCGGACGAACGAGGCAGCGGGCTCGGCACCCGGTTCATCGAGTGGGCCGTCGATGAATCCCGGCGCCAGGACTGCCAGTTGGTGCAGCTGACCTCCGACGCCACCCGCGTCGATGCCCACCGCTTCTACGAGCGGCTCGGTTTCACGGCATCGCACGTGGGCTTCAAGCTCCAGCTCTGACAGCGCTGGTGGGGCTGTTTCACGTGAAACAGCCCCACCATCCCACCTGCTCGACCGGCTACGGCAGCCCTCGCCACCCCTCCGGGTCCACCCCGCCCGGCACCGGTGCCCCTGCCTCGTACGGCTCACGCGTAAAGACGAACGACCCCAGGTCGAGATGGCTCACCGAACCGTCCGCCCGCCGTACCGCGCGCAACTGCTCCCCCGCGTAGTAACCGTCCAGGCCCGTCCACGTACCGTCCCCGTTCGCCCGGAACCGCGCCTGGCGCCCGCCACCGCCCGCGAGCGGCCCCAGCACCACCGCACCCTGACCCGTCGAGCGCAGCCCGACGGCCTGCGTACCGAAGTACCAGGAGCCGAGCAACTCCATGACGGAGGAGTCGACTTCGGTCGCCGGGCGCCACGGCTCGGGGATGCGCGGCTCAGCCTCGGCCACCAGGAGCACCAGCTCCGCGGTCAGGGCACCGATGGCGGGCCCAGAGGTGCAGTTGACCAGGGCCACGGCCGCGAGCCCCTCCTCCTCGCTCACCAGGAGGCCCGCCAGATAGCCGGGTAGCGATCCCAAGTGACCGAAGAGGGTGCGCCCTCCGACCCGCAGCAGCTGCGTCCCCAGGCCGTAGGTCGCGTCCCAGTTCTCCGCCGCCAGCGGCGCCGACGGCGTCCGCATCTCCCGCACCGACTCAGCGCTGAGCACCCGGTCGTCCCCAGCGAGCAGGAAGGCCGCGAAGCGCCCCAGGTCCGCCGTCGTCGACCAGAGCTGGCCGGCCGGGGCCATGAGACCCACGTCCTCGACCTGTTCGGGCATCATCACGTCCGCCCAGGGGTGCACGGCCCAGCCCCCGGCGTGCGGGTCCTGCGGCTGCGCACTCGTGCGGTCCAGGCCGAGCGGCTCCAGCACCTCGCGGCGCAGCGCCTCCTCCCAGGAGACACCGCGCAGCTTCTCCACCAGCGAACCGAGCAGCGTATAGCCGGGGTTGGAGTAGTGATGGAGGCGTCCGATGGGGTGCTTGAACGGCTCCTCACCCAGCACGTCCGAGAGCTCGGGACGCAGCGAGGCGGAGCTCCGCTCCCACCAGGGGCCCGGCGATTCGGCCGCCAGACCGCTGGTGTGCGCGAGGAGTTCGACGATGGTGACGTCGCCGGCGCCCGTACCCGGCAGATGCTTCTCCAGCGGGTCCGAGAGATCGAGCAGTCCCTCGTCCCGCAGTCGCATCACGAGGACGGCGGTGAAGGTCTTGGTGATCGAACCGATGCGGTACTGGACGTTCTCGTCCGGGGCGTGCCCGTCCACAGAGGTGCGCGCCCCGGTCCACACCAACTCCCCGTCTCTGATGACCGAAGCGACCAGCGAGGGGGCACGCCCCTGGGACTGGGCGGTGGCGACGCGATGCAGGAGGGCTCGGCGGGTGGTGGGCAGCAGCTCTTCACGAGATGTCATGGCACCAGTCCACCTTGAGCGATGCTCTTCGTCGACTGCTTTTGTCAGACCTGCTTCAGACCTGCGTCAGAGCTGATCCGGCTCATCGGCTGCCTCGGGCAGCAACGGGAAGAGGCGGGTGATGAGAGCCACCGGCCGGGCACCATCGGGCCGAGCCAGGGGGCGCTGTTCACGGTCCTGGTAGGGGGCGAGCGCCCGGCGGACGGTCTCCGCGACGCGGCTCATCTCCTCGGGCGTCAGATAGGCGACCGCGCTGAACGCCTCGTCGTGGCGCCACTCGGACGGAGCCTCATTCCGTCGGCTCAGCCATCGCTGCCAGCTCTCGTCCTCGAGTCCGCGTGCCAGATCGCCGAACTGCCCCTCTGCCGAAGCCACTTCACTGGGCTCGTGCCTCTTCAGGCGCCACGGGCGTGCGCGGCCCCCATGGTGAGGAGCCTCCTCGATGTATCCGTGACGAGCGAGCTGCCGCAGGTGGAACGAGCAGAGCCCCGAGCTGTAGCCGAGCCGGACGGCCGCTTCGGTCGCCGTGACCGTGCCGACCTCGGCCAGCAGGTCCAGCAGGGCCGTGCGGACCTCGTGCTCACGCAGTTCGTCGCCTGCGCTCCGGGCCGAGGGGGCCTGTGGGCGGAGATCGTCTTCAGTCACTTTGCAAAGTCTGCTACTTTGCAAAGCGCTTGGCAAGCGGCTCTCGCTTGCCCGAAGGGGGGAGACAGCCTTGTCCGTGCACCACGATCAGCCCCGCCCCGTGGACCGGCGCGTCCGTGTGCAGGGTCGGCCCGTCGACGCGTATCCCGCTCTGCCGCCGGAGGCCGGACGTGGTGCGGTGCGGCGGGTCACTGTGGTGGGCGAGGAGATCCTGAGCCGCCCGTGCCAAGAGGTTGTCGAGTTCGGCACCCCGGAGCTCTCGGCGTTGATCGACGACATGTTCCTGACGATGTACGTGGCCGACGGCGCGGGCCTCGCCGCCAACCAAGTGGACGTCGATCTGCGGCTCTTCGTCTATGACTGCCCGGACGACCACGGCATCCGGCACGTGGGCCACATCGTCAACCCGGTGCTCGAACTGCCCGACCCGGGCGACCGCCGACTCGTGGACGAAGGAGAGGGCTGCCTCTCCGTGCCCGGAGCCACCATGGAGGTCCCCCGCACAGATCGCGCCGTGGTCCGCGGCTTCGACAAGGACGGCAGCCCCGTCGTCATCGAAGGGACGGGCTACTTCGCGCGCTGCCTGCAGCACGAGACCGACCATCTCCACGGCCGCGTCTATCTCGACCGACTGTCCAAGCGCGACCGCAAGGACGCGCTGCGACAGATGGCGGAGCGTCGCGAGGAGGTCTTCGCCCGCCGCGACGCCAAGGCGGCCCAGTTGGCCCGCTGAGGCGCCCGGCCTCCGCGGTCAGACCCGCGCCATCAGGTCTGTGCCATGTCCACGAAGCGCGAGTAGTGGCCCTGGAAGGCGACCGTGATCGTCGCCGTCGGGCCGTTACGGTGCTTGCCCACGATGATGTCCGCCTCGCCCGCGCGCGGGGACTCCTTCTCGTACGCGTCCTCGCGGTGCAGCAGGATCACCATGTCCGCGTCCTGCTCGATGGAGCCGGATTCACGCAGGTCAGAGACCTGGGGCTTCTTGTCCGTGCGCTGCTCGGGACCACGGTTCAGCTGCGAGAGCGCGATGACCGGGACCTCGAGCTCCTTGGCGAGCAGCTTGAGGTTTCGCGACATGTCCGAGACTTCCTGCTGACGGCTCTCGGCCCGCTTGGAACCGCCGGACTGCATCAGCTGCAGATAGTCGATGATCACGAGCTTGATGTCGTTGCGCTGCTTGAGGCGGCGGCACTTGGCGCGGATCTCCATCATCGACAGGTTCGGGGAGTCGTCGATGTAGAGCGGCGCCGCCGAGACCTCGGGCATCCGGCGCGCGAGCCGGGTCCAGTCCTCGTCCGTCATCGTGCCGGAACGCATGTGGTGCAGCGCCACCCGCGCCTCGGCGGAGAGCAGGCGCATCGCGATCTCGTTGCGCCCCATTTCCAGGGAGAAGATGACGCTGGGCAGGTTGTGCTTGATGGAGGCGGCGCGCGCGAAGTCGAGCGCGAGCGTCGACTTACCCATGGCGGGGCGGGCCGCGATGACGATCATCTGGCCCGGGTGCAGGCCGTTCGTGAGGGAGTCGAAGTCGGTGAAGCCCGTGGGCACACCGGTCATCTCTCCGCTGCGCGAGCCGATCGCCTCGATCTCGTCGAGCGCGCCCTCCATGATGTCGCCGAGCGGCAGATAGTCCTCGCTGGTGCGCTGCTCGGTGACCGCGTAGATCTCCGCCTGGGCGCTGTTGACGATGTCGTCGACGTCGCCGTCGGCCGCGTATCCCATCTGCGTGATGCGGGTACCGGCCTCGACGAGACGGCGCAGGACCGCGCGCTCATGCACGATCTCCGCGTAGTACTCGGCGTTCGCCGCCGTCGGGACCGAGCCGACGAGCGTGTGCAGATACGGGGCGCCGCCGATCTTGGTGATCTCACCGCGCTTGGTGAGCTCGGCGGCGACGGTGATCGGGTCGGCCGGCTCCCCCTTCGCGTACAGGTCGAGGATCGCCGTGTAGACCGTCTCATGAGCCGGGCGGTAGAAGTCGTGGCCCTTGAGCACCTCGACGACGTCGGCGATGGCGTCCTTGGAGAGCAGCATGCCGCCGAGCACGGACTGTTCGGCGTCGAGATCCTGCGGCGGTACGCGCTCGAAGGACGTGCCGCCGCCGTCCCAGCCGCCGCCCTCACGGCCCCGCTCGTGCTGCTCGTCGCGGCCACGGCCGCCCTCGCGGCGCTGGCGGGAGACGGGCAGACGGTCACCCGGACCGCTGTCGGCCCAGGGGTCGTCCAATGGCTCGGAAATACTCACCGGGCCACCTCCTCCCGTCCGCCGAGCGGACCTCGCCGTGCCCCTCTTTCTTACGGCACGACACTGACAAAACAGGAAGCCCAACTCCGGTTCTGACGCGTCGGTTTTACGCGGTTTCCGAGGACGGAGAAGGAGGCGGGCGCCGGACCACGGTAGGCCCGGGGGCACCGTCAGCCAATCTGGTTATCCACAGGCGCTGTGGATGACGGGCGCGTTGCTGTGGAGAACCCGGCGAAACCTGTGCACGGCGCGGTGGACAGCCCTGTGAACAAGCCCTCAGCCCTCTCAGCAAACCGGCTCTGACCTGGCACTTTCCCATCCACCGGCTGTGCAGAAGAAAAACTTCCCCAGTCGGCCCAAGATCTCGGCGAACCCTGTCCCGCCAAGCACCCGACAGCCGTCTCCGTAAGGGTCCTGCAGCAGTTGCATCTCTTACCTGTGGAAGATTAGATTGATGCCCATGACACAGGCCCCCGTGGCGACCAAGGCCGCCCGGCGGCAGCACGACCGAGAGATCCTCGCGCTGGCCGTCCCCGCCTTCGGCGCACTCGTCGCCGAACCCCTCTTCGTGATGGCCGACAGCGCCATTGTCGGTCACCTGGGCACGGCGCAGCTCGCCGGACTCGGCGTCGCCTCGGCACTCCTGACGACCGCGGTCAGCATCTTCGTCTTCCTCGCCTACGCCACGACAGCCGCCGTCGCCCGCCGTGTGGGCGCCCAGGATCTCAGGGCCGCCATCCGTCAGGGCATGGACGGCATCTGGCTCGCGCTTCTCCTGGGCATCGCCGTCATCGCGGTCACGCTGCCGACGGCCCCCTCACTCATCGGGCTCTTCGGCGCCTCCGACACCGCCGCCCCGTACGCGAGCACGTATCTGCGCATCTCCGTCCTCGGCATCCCGGCGATGCTCGTCGTCCTGGCGTCCACCGGTGTCCTGCGCGGCCTTCAGGACACCCGTACCCCGCTCTATGTGGCGGTCGGGGGTTTCGTGGCGAACGGCGCCCTCAACGCCGGGCTCGTCTATGGCGCCGGGCTCGGCATCGCCGGCTCCGCCTGGGGCACCGTCATCGCGCAGTACGCGATGGCCGCGGTCTATCTCTTCGTGGTCGTGCGCGGCGCCCGGCGCCATGGCGCCTCGCTCCGCCCCGACCTCGTCGGCATCAAGGCGTGTGCCCAGGCCGGAGCGCCCCTGCTCGTACGGACGCTGTCGCTGCGGGCCATCCTGATGATCGCGACCGCCGTAGCCGCCCGTCTCGGCGACGCCGATATCGCGGCCCACCAGATCATCCTGTCGCTGTGGAGTCTGCTCTCCTTCGCCCTCGACGCCATCGCCATCGCGGGGCAGGCGATCATCGGCCGCTATCTCGGCGCCGACGACCCGCAGGGAGCCCGTGACGCCTGTCGTCGGATGGTGCAGTGGGGCGTCGCCTCCGGGGTCATCCTGGGAGCGCTGGTGGTCGTCACGCGACCGCTGTTCATCCCGCTCTTCTCGAGTGACCCCTCCGTCCAGGACGCAGCCTTGCCCGCCCTCGTCGTGGTCGCTCTCTCCCAGCCGATCTGCGGCGTCGTGTTCGTCCTCGACGGCGTCCTCATGGGTGCGGGCGACGGGCCCTATCTCGCTTGGGCGATGCTGGCGACCCTGGCCGCCTACGCTCCCGTGGCACTGCTGGTCCCCACGCTGGGCTGGGGACTGACGGGCGTATGGGGAGCCATGATGCTGATGATGACGGTGCGCATGCTGACGCTCTGGCTGCGCGCCCGCTCCGGGCGATGGATCGTCACCGGGGCCACGCGCTGAGGAAGCGGTGTCGCTGTTTCACGTGAAACAGCGACACCACAGCACGTCGACGACATGGCAAAGGGGCCGCACCCAGTGGGTGCGGCCCCTTCACTCAGTCCTGCCAAGCGCAGTGCTTAGGCGGAGACAACCTCGACGTTGACCTTCGCGGCAACCTCGGGGTGCAGACGCACGGACGTCGCGTGGGCGCCCAGCGTCTTGATCGGCGCGCCGAGCTCGACACGACGCTTGTCGACCTTCGGGCCACCGGCAGCCTCGATCGCCGAAGCGACGTCGGCCGGGGTGACGGAACCGAAGAGACGGCCGGCGTCGCCGGAGCGGACGGCCAGACGGACCTTGACGGCCTCGAGCTGGGCCTTGATCTCGTTGGCCTGCTCGATCGTCTGGATCTCGTGGATCTTGCGAGCACGACGGATCTGCTCGACGTCCTTCTCGCCACCCTTGGTCCAGCGGATCGCGAAGTTCCGCGGGATCAGGTAGTTGCGGGCGTAGCCGTCCTTGACGTCTACGACCTCGCCGGCGGCGCCGAGGCCGGTGACCTCGTGGGTGAGGATGATCTTCATGAGTCGGTCACCCTTCCCTTATCGCGCGGTGGACGTGTAGGGCAGCAGCGCCATCTCACGGCTGTTCTTCACGGCCGTGGCGACGTCACGCTGGTGCTGCGTGCAGTTGCCGGTCACGCGGCGGGCACGGATCTTGCCGCGGTCGGAAATGAACTTCCGCAGCATGTTCGTGTCCTTGTAGTCCACGTACGTGACCTTGTCCTTGCAGAAAGCGCAGACCTTCTTCTTCGGCTTGCGCACAGGCGGCTTCGCCATGGTGTTTCTCCTGTGTGATCAAGAAGTGTGGGTACGGCCCACCCTCGGCCCGAAGGCTTAGAAGGGGGGCTCGTCCGAGTAGCCGCCGCCGGAGCCGCCGGAGTTTCCACCCCAGCCACCGCCGCCGCCCTGCTGCTGGCCGCCGCCGGCCGGCGCACCGGTCGCCCAGGGGTCGTCGGCGGGAGCACCGCCGCCACCCTGCTGCTGACCGCCGCCGGAGCCACCGCCCCAGCCGCCGCCCTGCTGGCCGCCGCCACCGCCGCCGTAACCACCCTGGCCGCCACGGCCCGAGGTCTTGGTGACCTTGGCCGTCGCGTTCTTCAAGCTGGCGCCGACTTCCTCGACGTCCAGCTCGTAGACCGTGCGCTTGATGCCCTCACGGTCCTCGTAAGACCGCTGCTTCAGTCGGCCCTGCACGATGACGCGCATGCCTCGCTGAAGCGACTCTGCGACGTTCTCCGCCGCCTGACGCCAGACCGAGCAGGTCAGGAACAGGCTCTCGCCGTCCTTCCACTCATTGGTCTGCCGGTCGAAAGTGCGGGGAGTGGACGCGACACGGAACTTCGCGACCGCCGCACCGGACGGGGTGAAGCGCAGCTCGGGGTCGTCGACAAGATTGCCGACGACCGTGATGACGGTCTCGCCTGCCATGGGTGAACCTCTCGGCGGGTTTGCTGCTGGCTGCTTGCTGCTACTCGAAACCCGAGTGCCGCTGAGCTAGGAAGCTCAGTGGGTCTCGGGACGGAGGACCTTGGTCCGGAGGACCGACTCGTTCAGGTTCATCTGGCGGTCGAGCTCCTTGACGACCGCAGGCTCGGCCTGCAGGTCGATGACCGAGTAGATGCCCTCGGGCTTCTTCTTGATCTCGTACGAGAGACGACGACGGCCCCAGGTGTCGACCTTCTCCACCTTTCCGTTGCCCTCACGGACGACGGAGAGGAAGTTCTCGATCAGCGGGGAGACAGCACGCTCCTCGAGATCGGGGTCGAGGATGACCATCACCTCGTAGTGACGCATGTGGAACCCACCTCCTTTGGACTCAGCGGCCACGGTCGTTCCGTGGCAGGAGGGTTGTTATGCGTACGCAACGGTATCGGCCGCCACTGACAATCAGGCCCTTCAGAGAAGGACTGCCGTCGTGGCCTGGGCAGACACCGGTGCAGACGGTACAGAGTACCCGCACCGAGGCTTCCGGTTGAAATCCGGCGGCGGGCGGGCAGAATCTGTACACATCGGGTGTCTATGGCGCTACGATGCGCCGCCTTCCGCAGGAGGTGCCTCCCATGGCACAGACAATGCGCCCCACCAACACCGCCACGTCTCTCTTCGCCACGGACGGGAAACCCCATCCCCTCCAGGACACGCTCCTCGGCGTGACCCTGGTGCTCGGCGCCATCGCGTTCATCACGGCGATGTTCCACAACCTCCACCTCATCAGTTCCTGGACCGGCCTCGTGGGGATCTTCACAGGCGCGTACGGCCAGTTCATCTCGGTCACGACCCGCGAGCGCTTCGGCATGATCCTCGGTCTCGGCGCCTCGGCCGTCGGGTTCTTCCTGGGCATGGCGCACGGCGGTCTCTTCGGCGGAATCGTCGGCTGAACCCCCTCCGGCACCCCGGTCCCGCTCCTGACCGGGGTCCCAGGTTCCATACGCCCAGACGGGGCGCGGGCGGGGCGCAGTAGGCTTCGGCGCGAGAGCCGGAGCCCCTGTACCCATGGGGACAGACCTGCCGAGGAGCGCCCCGCATGAGCCTGACCCTGAGGACCATCGACCGGAAGCTGCATCTGGATTACATCCAGAGCCTGCCGTCGGCGAGTCATTGCCAGGTCCCGGCATGGGCTGATGTGAAGAGCGAGTGGCGTTCGGAGAGCCTGGGCTGGTTCGACGACCGGACCGGCCAGCTCGTCGGTGTGGGCCTGGTCCTCTACCGCCAGCTGCCCAAGGTCAAGCGATACCTCGCGTACCTGCCCGAGGGCCCGGTCATCAACTGGTACGCCCCGAATCTGGACGAGTGGCTGCAGCCGATGCTCGCCCACCTCAAGAAGCAGGGCGCCTTCTCCGTGAAGATGGGCCCGCCCGTCGTGATCCGCCGCTGGGACGCTCCGGCGATCAAGGCAGGCATCCAGAACCCCGACGTGAAGCGGCTGCGCGACACCGAGGCGACGCACATCGAGCCGCGTGCCTTCGAGGTCGCGGACCGGCTGCGCCGCATGGGCTGGCAGCAGGGCGAGGACGGCGGCGCCGGCTTCGGTGACGTCCAGCCCCGCTTCGTCTTCCAGGTGCCGCTGGCCAATCGCTCCCTGGAGGAGGTCCAGAAGGGCTTCAACCAGCTGTGGCGCCGCAACATCAAGAAGGCCGAGAAGGCCGGTGTCGAGGTCGTCCAGGGCGGCTACCAGGACCTCGCCGAGTGGCAGCGCCTCTACGAGATCACGGCGGTGCGCGACAAGTTCCGCCCGCGCCCGCTCGGCTACTTCCAGCAGATGTGGCAGGCCCTCAACTCCGAGGACCCCAACCGCATGCGGCTGTACTTCGCGCGGCACAACGGCGTGAACCTGTCGGCCGCGACGATGCTCGTCGTCGGCGGCCACGTCTGGTACTCCTACGGCGCCTCGGACAACATCGGGCGCGAGGTCCGGCCCTCGAACGCGATGCAGTGGCGGATGCTGCGCGACGCGTACGCGATGGGAGCCACCGTCTATGACCTGCGCGGCATCTCCGACTCCCTGGACGAGACGGACCACCTCTTCGGCCTGATCCAGTTCAAGGTCGGCACCGGCGGCGAGGCCGCCGAGTACATCGGCGAATGGGACTTCCCGCTCAACAAGCTGCTGCACAAGGCCCTCGACATCTACATGTCGCGCCGCTGAACCGGCACACTTTCCTTCCGTACCTCTGACCTCAGACACACCGCAGCCACACGAAAGGTTCCGGACCGGCCATGGCGCTCACGCTCTCCGTCGACACCGCGCGCTGGCGGGCGCATCACAAGCACGTGCTGGAGCAGTTCCCGGGCCTGGTCCCGGTCTGCAAGGGCAACGGCTACGGCTTCGGGCATGAGCGGCTCGCGGAGGAAGCCACGCGCTTCGGCTCCGACATCCTCGCCGTCGGCACGACGTACGAAGCAGCGCGGATCAAGGACTTCTTCGGGGGCGACCTGCTGGTCCTGACGCCGTTCAGGCGGGGCGAGGAGCCGGTGCCGCTGCCGGACCGGGTCATCCGTTCCGTGTCCTCCCTCGACGGCGTGCACGGCCTCGTCGGGGCACGCGTGGTCATCGAGGTCATGTCCTCGATGAAGCGCCACGGCGTGAGCGAGCAGGACCTGCCGCAGCTGCACGCGGCCATCGAGGACGTCCGCCTCGAGGGCTTCGCGATCCATCTCCCGCTGGACCGCACCGACGGCTCGGACGCCGTCGAGGAGGTCATCGGCTGGATGGACCGCCTGCGCGCGGCCCGGCTCCCGCTGCACACGATGTTCGTCAGCCACCTCAAGGCCGCCGAACTCGCCCGCCTCCAGCAGCAGTTCCCGCAGACCCGCTTCCGTGCGCGCATCGGCACGCAGCTGTGGCTGGGCGACCACGAGGCGACGGAGTACCGCGGCGCGGTGCTCGACGTCACGCGCGTCGCCAAGGGTGACCGCTTCGGCTACCGCCAGCAGAAGGTCGCCTCGGACGGCTACCTGGTCGTCGTCGCGGGCGGCACGTCGCACGGGGTGGGCCTGGAGGCCCCGAAGGCGCTGCACGGCATGATGCCGCGCGCCAAGGGCGTGGCCCGCGCGGGACTCGCGACCGTCAACCGCAACCTCTCGCCGTTCGTCTGGGCGGGCAAGCAGCGCTGGTTCGCGGAGCCGCCGCACATGCAGGTCTCCATCCTCTTCGTCCCCGCGGACGCGCCGGAGCCCAAGGTGGGCGAGGAACTCGTCGCCCACCTGCGCCACACCACGACGCAGTTCGACCGAATCGTCGACCGCTGAGCACAACGCCGAAGGGGCGGACACGGCAGCGTGTCCGCCCCTTCGGTGTGTGCACTCAGGAAGTAGCGTCGTCCGCCGTCGTGCCCCACTTCACATACGTACCTTCGGCCATGTGGGCCGCGTGCCGCGGGGGATGGGCCGCCGCTCCCAAGGCGAAGACGTCCTGCGCGCCGTCCAGGACACCGCCCGAGGGGTCGTCGTCCCCGGCCCGCCGCACCACGTCCCGCTCCGGCATCAGGATGTCGCGTACGACCACGGCGCACAGGTAGAGGGTCCCCAACAGGTGGACCGCGATGGCGAGTTGGTAGCCCTCCGTCGGCAGCCCCTTGTGGGCGTCTCCGCTCGTCGTGTACGCGAGGTACATCCAGATGCCGAGGAAGTACGCCACCTCGCACGCCTGCCAGATCAGGAAGTCCCGCCAGCGCGGCCGGGCCAGGGCGGCCAGGGGGATCAGCCACAGCACGTACTGCGGTGAATAGACCTTGTTGGTGAGGATGAAGGCCGCGACGACCAGGAACGCGAGCTGCGCGAAGCGGGGGCGTCGTGGGGCCGTGAGGCCGAGCGCACCGACGCCCAGGCACGCCAGCAGCATGAGGGCAGTGGCGAGGGTGTTGACGGTGTCTGTGGTCAGCGGGCTGTCCATGCGCTGGGAGAGGATCAGCCAGAACGACCCGAAGTCGACGCCCCGCTCCTGGCTGAAGGTGTAGAACTTCGCCCAGCCCTCGCGGATGTGGAAGCCCGTCGAGTCGTGCATGACCATCACCGGCAGGTTCACCACGAGCCAGGCGCCCACCGTCGCACCCACAGCCGTGCCGAATTCTCTCCACTTGCCGGCGCGCCAGCAGAGGATGAGCAGCGGCCCGAGGATGAGTGCCGGATAGAGCTTGGCGGCCGTGGCAAGCCCGAGCAGCACACCGAAGGCGAGGGTCCGCCCACGTGACCACATCAGCATCGCGGCGGCCGTGAGCGCGACGGCGAAGAGATCCCAGTTGATGGTGGCCGTCAGCGCGAAGGCGGGCGCGAGCGCGACGAGCAGGCCGTCCCAGGGGCGGCGCCGGTGAGTACGGGCGATACAGACGGCGATGACCGCTGTGCAGGCCATCAGCATCCCCGCGTTGACCATCCAGTACCACTTCTCCTGGTGCTGAATGGAGCCGCTGCCGGGCGTCAGCCAGGACGCCACCTCCATGAACACCCCGGTGAGCACCGGGTACTCGAGGTACTCCATGTCGCCGGGCAGCTTGTCGAAGTACGGCACGAGACCATCGGCGAAGCCGCGCCCCTGATAGAGGTGCGGGATGTCGGAGTAGCAGGCGTGCGTGTACTGCGAGCTGGCCCCGAAGAACCAGCCGCCGTTGTAGCAGGGGAACTTCTGCACCATCCCGAGGGCGAACATCCCCAGGGCGACCAGCACGATGACGCGTACGGGGCCCCACCAGGACGCGGTGAACAGCACTCTTCGGCCGACGGGCCCGCCGATCAGCTCACTGCCGGCCGCGGCGACCTCGTCCTCCTTGGTCGGCCGGACCGGCTCCCGCTCCCGCATGCTCGGGGGCTGGTGCTCGCTCGTGGGCGTCATCTCTGCACTGGGCATGCCGCACATCCTGCCGTACGCACCTGAGAACACGTCGAGGGCCGCCGCACCCGGTAGGTGCGGCGGCCCTCGTTTCACGTGAAACACGCGCCGTGCTCGTCAGCTGACTCCTAGGAGCCAGGCACCGGAGCGGCCACTGGATCAGCCGCCGTCCGCCCCTCCCAGGAAGCCTCCTCCGTTGCCATTGCCGTTACTGCCCCCGGTGCCCCCACCTGTCGGATTGTCCGTGCTCGGTGGTGACTGACCACCGGTACCTCCGCCGGTGTCGACACCGCCGTCGGACGTACCGCCGTCGTTGTTGCACTGCCAGTCGTCCCATGCACAGGACTGCGTGGGGTCCGGGGATTCGGACGGCGATTCAGAGGGCTTGCCGCTGTCGGAGGGGGTCGCCGAGGGGGTCTCCGACGGTTCCTCGGTCGGCGTCGGGGTCGGCGTCGGCGGCGGGGTCTCGCCGACGACCTCACCGATCGATTCCGGCGTCGGGAAGCGCACGACGCTCTTGCCCTTCATCGCCTTCTCCATGTAGTCGTGCCAGATCTCCGAGGGGAACGAGGCACCGTGGATCTTCTCCTCGCCACCCGTTCCATACATCTCCAGGAACTGGCGCTTCTTGTTGCCCTCGTTGTCGTCGAGCCGGTACATGCTGATCGCGGTCGACAGCTGCGGGGTGTAGCCGACGAACCAGGCGGACTTGTTGCCGTCGGTCGTACCGGTCTTGCCCGCCACGTCACGCCCGGGCAGCTGGGCCTTGGTGCCGGTGCCCTTCTCGACGACGGTCTTCAGCACGTCGGTCACATTGTTGGCGACGTCATCGTTGAATGCCTGCTTGGGCTTCACTTCGTGCCGGTAGACCGTCTCGCCCTCGTGATCGATGCTCTTCACCGAGAACGGGTCGTTCTGCTTCCCTTCCGCCGCGAACGTGGAGTACGCGCCAGCCATGCGGATCGCACTCGGCGACGACGTACCGAGCGAGAAGGACGGGTAGTTGGCGCTGGCCATGGAGTTGTCGTCGCGGAGTCCCGCGTCCATGGCGGCCTGCTTCACCTTGTCGAGCCCGACGTCCATGCCGAGCTGGACATAGGCCGAGTTCACCGACTCGCGCATGGCCTCACGAAGGTCGATCTGGTAGCTCGGGGCGTTGTAGGAGGCGCCGCCATCATTCTTCTGCAGCCACTCCTTGCCGTCCTTGTCCTGCCAAACATCCCCGTTGTACTTCTGGATCTTGAGTTTGTTCTTGCCGCTGTACAGGCTCTTCGGATTGACGATCTTGCGCTGGCTTTCGCCCTGAACCTCCTGCCCCTTGGGATCGCGCACACCGTCCTTGAAGGCAGCCGCCAGGACGAACGGCTTGAAGGTCGAACCCACCTGGGCACCGGTCTGGTCGGCGTTGTTGGTGAAGTGCTTGGTCGCGTCCTCACCGCCGTAGATCGCTTCGATCGCACCGTTCTTCGGGTTCACCGACGCACCACCGAACTGGACGTGGGAGTCCTTGTCCGGGCGTTTCTTCGGGTCGATCTTGGCCTTGCGCACCTTCTTCACCGCGTCCTCGAGCTCCTTGACCTTGTTCCTGTCGAAGGTCGTGTGGATCTCATAGCCGCCCAGCTGAAGCTGGTTCTCGGTGATGTTGGTGTTGTTGAGCACGTACGCCTTGGCAAGGCCGACCAGATAGCCGGTCTGGCCACCCAGCTGAGCGTTCGAGCGCGGGTTCTGCGTCTTGGGGAACTTGTTGTACTTGGCCCGGGTCTCGGCGGTCATGTGACCGTCCTTGACCTCCTCGTCGAGGATCCACTTCCACCGTTTCAGGGCCCGTGCCTTGTTGGCCTCCTGCGAGGCGGCGGGGTCGACCTCGGGGGAGCCCGCGGGGTCGTAGTAGGTGGCGCCCTTGAGCACCGTCGCCAGGAGAGCGCACTGGCTCGGGTTGAGGTCCTTGGCGTCCCTGTTGAAGTACGTGCGCGCGGCGGCCTGGATGCCATAGGCACCCCGGCCGTAGTAGGCGGTGTTGAGATACCCCGCCATGATCGTTTCCTTCTTCTCCTGGCGGCCCACCTTTATGGAGATGAAGAGTTCCTTGAACTTCCGGCTGAACGTCTGCGACTGGTCACCGAGGCGCGCGTTCTTCACGTACTGCTGAGTGATGGTCGAACCACCCTGGGTCTCCCCGCCCTTGGCCATGTTGACCAGGGCACGGGTGATGCCCATCGGGTCGATGCCCTTGTCCTTCTCGAAGGACTTGTTCTCCGCGGAGATGACGGCGTACCGCATCTCCTTGGGGATGTCCTCGTACTTGATGATCTGGCGGTTGGCCTCGCCGCCGGTCGCGACCATCACCTTGCCGTCGGCCCAGTAGTAGACGTTGTTCTGGGCCAGGGCGGCGTCGTCGACCTTCGGGACCTCCACCAGCGCGTACGCGATGCCCGCGACGGCCATCAGACTGCCGACGAACGCGATGAAGAGGCCGGAGACCAGGCGCCACGAAGGGATCCAGCGCCGCACTCCGTGCCTACCCGCCCGCGGGTAGTCGATGAAGCGCTTCTTGCGGGGCGGCTCGAAGCCACGCCCCCGGCCGCGCCCCGGACCTCCGGGACCACCGGGTCCGCCACCGCGTCGCCCTCCGCCGCCACCGCGCCCGGGCCCGTCGGGGGCCCTGCGGTGCCCGCTGCCGGCGGCCGAACCACTGCGCTGCGCTGCGCGCCGCGCCTCGGCCCGGCCGCCGTACGGTCGTTCCCCGCCCTCGGAAGGACCGGAACCATACGAGGACGAGGGCGATCCTGTGGCGCCCCGCGGTGCTGCGCGACGGCCGGACGGTGCGCCGGAAGCGCCGCGTCGGGCCGCGGCACGTCCGCCGCCCTGCGGCTGCGGCGGTTTGCGACGGTGCTCGCTCATCGAACGATTACTCCTCGGGCAGGCGCGGGCATCCGCGCCTGGAAACGGCGGCTGGTTTCCGGTCCCCCCGACGTGCGGACGGGCCCATTCCGGCACCCACCCGCACCACACCGGGGACGACGACGCTCCCAAACGTCACTTGGTTCCCGGCGGTTTGCATGGCGCACAGACTACGCACCGTCAAAACCCTCGTAGCCCCGAAGTTCACCCCAAATCAGGCAAGTTACTTCCTACGAATCGGTGATGTGATGCCGTTCACCGTCCCCCCTCTTGCCCCAGCCGGAAGGCCGTTCTATCGTCACGATGTATCGAGTCGATACATCAGCTCGGCATAAAGACCGCGCCAAGGGTTCGCGACAGAGAGGGGGCGGCGATGAGCAGGCGCTCCGGCATCCTCGAGTTCGCCGTACTCGGTCTGCTGCGCGAGTCCCCGATGCACGGCTATGAGCTGCGTAAACGACTCAATACATCGCTCGGAGTCTTCCGTGCCTTCAGTTACGGGACCCTGTACCCCTGCCTCAAGACGCTGGTCGCCAACGGCTGGTTGATCGAGGAGCCGGGCACGGGACCCGACGAGGCCCTGGCCGCACCACTCTCAGGGCGTCGCGCCAAGATCGTCTACCGATTGACAGCAGAAGGTAAGGAACACTTCGAGGACCTGCTCTCGCAGACCGGCCCCGATGCGTACGAGGACGAGCACTTCGCCGCCCGCTTCGCCTTTTTCGGCCAAACTTCGCGAGACGTACGCATGCGCGTGCTCGAAGGGCGGCGCAGCCGTCTGGAGGAGCGCCTGGAGAAGATGCGGGCCTCACTGGCCCGCACCCGGGAGCGCCTCGACGATTACACGCTTGAGCTGCAGCGGCACGGCATGGAGTCCGTGGAGCGCGAAGTGCGCTGGCTGAACGAGCTCATCGAGAGCGAGCGCGCCGGACGCGACCAGCAACGGTCGACGCCGGACGGCTCCGCTCAGCAGGACAGCACATCTGGGGAGTCGGGCGGCCTGCCCCGGCGGCGAGGCAGCGCCTCGCCGCCGGATCCGTCCGATGACACCGCCACGTGACCTCCGCGATCCGCGGGGTCACATCCGGAATACCGAGATCACACAGGGAGCAACCGGAATGGGTTCGGTTCGCGTAGCCATCGTCGGCGTGGGCAACTGCGCCGCCTCGCTGGTCCAGGGCGTCGAGTTCTACAAGGACGCCGACCCGGACACCAAGGTCCCGGGCCTCATGCACGTCCAGTTCGGCGACTACCACGTCGGTGACGTCGAGTTCGTCGCCGCGTTCGACGTCGACGCGAAGAAGGTCGGCCTCGACCTCGCGGACGCCATCGGTGCCAGCGAGAACAACACCATCAAGATCTGCGACGTGCCCAACAGCGGCGTCCAGGTCCAGCGTGGCCACACCCTCGACGGCCTGGGCAAGTACTACCGCGAGACCATCGAGGAGTCCGCCGAGGCCCCGGTCGACGTCGTCCAGATCCTCAAGGACAAGCAGGTCGACGTCCTCGTCTGTTACCTGCCCGTCGGTTCCGAGGATGCCGCGAAGTACTACGCGCAGTGCGCCATCGACGCCAAGGTCGCCTTCGTGAACGCCCTCCCGGTGTTCATCGCCGGCACGAAGGAGTGGGCGGACAAGTTCACCGAGGCCGGCGTGCCGATCGTCGGTGACGACATCAAGTCGCAGGTCGGCGCCACCATCACGCACCGTGTGATGGCCAAGCTGTTCGAGGACCGCGGTGTCCGTCTTGAGCGCACCATGCAGCTCAACGTCGGCGGCAACATGGACTTCAAGAACATGCTCGAGCGCGACCGCCTCGAGTCCAAGAAGATCTCGAAGACGCAGGCCGTCACCTCGCAGATCCCGGACCGCGACCTGGGCGAGAAGAACGTCCACATCGGCCCGTCCGACTACGTCGCGTGGCTCGACGACCGCAAGTGGGCCTACGTCCGCCTCGAGGGCCGCGCCTTCGGTGAGGTCCCGCTGAACCTGGAGTACAAGCTCGAGGTCTGGGACTCCCCGAACTCGGCCGGTGTCATCATCGACGCCCTGCGTGCCGCGAAGATCGCCAAGGACCGCGGCATCGGCGGCCCGATCCTCTCCGCGTCCTCGTACTTCATGAAGTCCCCGCCGGTGCAGTACTTCGACGACGAGGCGTTCGAGAACGTCGAGAAGTTCATCAAGGGCGAGGTCGAGCGCTAACCAGACCCAGAGGGGCGGCACCGCTCCTCCTCCCGGTCTGACGAGGGCCCCGGAGCGTACACGTCGTACGCGCCGGGGCCCTCCTCGTATGTGAGGCTGTGCCCCATGGCTGTCGTACGTGACCTGCGCGTACTCCTGCGCTTCCAGGCGTTTCGGCGCCTGCTCGCCCTACGGCTGCTGTCCCAGGGCGCGGACGGCGTCTATCAGGTCGCGCTCGCTACCTACGTCGTCTTCTCACCGGAGAAGCAGACCTCCGCCACGGCCGTCGCCTCCGCGATGGCCGTACTCCTCCTGCCGTACTCCCTCGTCGGCCCCTTCGCGGGTGTGCTGCTGGACCGCTGGCAGCGACGACAGGTTTTCCTGTACGGGAATCTGCTGCGGGCCGCACTGGCCTCGCTGACCGCGCTGCTGATGCTGAGCTCGGCACCGAATTGGCTCTTCTACGCCTCCGCGCTGTGCGTCACGGCCGTCAACCGCTTTGTCCTGGCGGGGCTTTCGGCCGCGCTGCCCCGCGTGGTCGACACCGAGCGCCTCGTCATCGCCAACTCCCTCTCTCCGACGGCCGGGACGCTCGCGGCCACCATGGGCGGTGTACTCGCCTTCGCCGTACGCGTGCTGGTGGCGGACTCGGACGCGGCGGTGGTCCTCCTCGGGGCCGTCCTCTACCTCTGCTCGGCCCTCTCGTCACTGACCCTGACGCGGCAACTGCTGGGTCCTGAACCGGAGTTGGTGCAGCCACGCATCGGAACAGCTCTGGCCAGCACGGCGCAGGGTCTGCGGGAGGGCGTCCGGCACCTCTGGGAACGCCCCGCGGCAGCCCGCTCGCTCACCGCGATGACGCTGATGCGCTTCTGCTACGGCGCACTCCTGGTCATGGTGCTGATGCTCTGCCGGTACGCGTGGAGTTCGACGGAGACCGATGGTCTCGCGCTCCTCGGGCTCGCCGCGGTGGTCTCGGCGGCGGGGTTCTTCGTCGCGGCGGTGGTGACGCCCGCGGCGGTGGACCGGCTCGGCCCCGCGGGCTGGATCGCCGGATGCGCGGGCACGGCAGCGGTCCTCGAACCCGCCCTCAGCCTGTCCTTCGCCCCTGTCCCCATACTCGTCGCCGCCTTC
Organism: Streptomyces odontotermitis; assembly: GCF_050510915.1. Taxonomy (NCBI): domain Bacteria; kingdom Bacillati; phylum Actinomycetota; class Actinomycetes; order Kitasatosporales; family Streptomycetaceae; genus Streptomyces; species Streptomyces odontotermitis. The sequence goes on from NZ_JBNJLS010000022.1 coordinate 129,990, forward strand.
GTGCTCGGTCTGACGACGCAAGGCGCGAAGATCGCCACGGACACGGTGATGCAGTCCTCGGTGGACGACGGCTTCCGCGGCCGGATCTTCTCCCTCTACGACGTGCTGTTCAACGTCGCATTCGTCGCCGCGGCCGGGGTAGCCGCGCTGATGCTGCCGCCTGACGGTCGATCGGTGCCGCTCGCGACCTCAGTTGCCTTGATCTACGCGGCAGTTGCTGCGCTTATGACCCGATTCCGCGCACAGTAAGTGTTACATCAGTGCCACAGAGAACCCTCTGGGTTCAGAGTTGCCATTGGGGCCAGATAGCTTACGGGGCGTCGCATCCGCGCCATCGCGCTCTCGTTCTAGGGGGACCCCCAAAGTGACCACTCCGCCGCCCCACGGCCAGAACCCGTACCCGCCCCAGGGCCAGAACCCCTACGGCCAGCCGCAGGGCGGCGTCCCGTACGGCCAGCAGGCTCCCACCGCCCCGTACCCCGCGCAGCAGGGCCAGCCGGGCATGCCGCAGCAGCCGTATCAGCAGTTCCCCCAGGGGGGCCCGGTACCGCCGCCGGCTCCGGCGCGGCCCCGTCGCTCGTTCAAGACCTACCTCCGCGCCGGAGCCGTCGTGCTTGGCCTCATAGCGCTCGGGGTCGGCTGGCTGGCCAGCCGGGACGATGCAGAAACAGCCGCGGTCGGCGACTGCATGCACCGGGGCAGTTCTGACGACAGCCACCCCGACCTCGAAGTTGTCGGTTGCGACGACTCCAAGGCGCAGTACAAGGTGCTCGCCAAGATTGAAGGCACCTACACGGGCCTCCTGGCCGACAGCAAGTGCAAGGCCGAGGCCAAGGACTTCCAGTACGCCTACACGCAGTCGGGTAAGGGAACGGACTTCGTGCTCTGCCTCAAGGACTACAAGCAGTAGGCGTTCGAAGCGCGGAGGGGGCGTTGTTTCACGTGAAACAACGCCCCCTCCGCCCTGTCTGGGTGGCTGGTTGTTTCACGTGAAACAACCAGCCACCCACCAGCGTCAGCCCTCCGGCTGCTCCGCCCACCACCCCTTGAGCGCAGCCACCGCCGCATCTCGCTCCATCGGCCCGTTCTCCAGCCGCAGTTCCAACAGGAACTTGTACGCCTTGCCGATCACGGGGCCCGGCCCCACATCCAGGATCTGCATGATCTCGTTGCCGTCGAGGTCCGGGCGGATCGAGTCGAGTTCCTCTTGTTCCTGGAGCCGGGCGATGCGCTCCTCCAGGCCGTCGTAGGCCCGCGACAGCGCGTTGGCCTTGCGCTTGTTGCGGGTCGTGCAGTCGGAGCGGGTGAGCTTGTGAAGGCGGGACAGCAGCGGGCCCGCGTCGCGGACGTAGCGACGTACGGCCGAGTCCGTCCACTCGCCTGTGCCATAGCCGTGGAAGCGCAGGTGGAGCTCGACGAGGCGCGAGACGTCCTTCACGAGCTCGTTGGAGTACTTGAGCGCCGTCATGCGCTTCTTCGTCATCTTCGCGCCCACCACCTCGTGGTGGTGGAACGAGACCCGGCCGTCCTGTTCGAAGCGGCGCGTCCTCGGCTTGCCGATGTCATGCAGCAGGGCGGCAAGACGCAAGGTCAGGTCGGGGCCGTCCGTCTCCAGGGCCATCGCCTGCTCCAGGACGATCAGCGTGTGGTCGTAGACGTCCTTGTGCCGGTGGTGCTCGTCACGCTCCAGGCGCAGAGCGGGGAGCTCGGGCAGGACGTACTCCGCGAGCCCGGTGTCGACCAGCAGCGCCAGGCCCTTGCGCGGGTGAGCGGAGAGGATCAGCTTGTTCAGCTCGTCCCGCACCCGCTCCGCCGAGACGATCTTGATTCGCTCGGCCATCGCCTTCATCGCGGCGACGACCTCCGGGGCGACCTCGAAGTCCAGCTGAGCGGCGAAGCGTGCCGCACGCATCATCCGCAGCGGGTCGTCGGAGAAGGACTCCTCGGGGGTGCCGGGGGTGCGCAGGATGCGCTGTGCCAGGTCTTCGAGTCCCCCGTGCGGGTCGATGAACTCCTTCTCCGGAAGCGCCACCGCCATCGCGTTCACGGTGAAGTCACGGCGGACGAGGTCTTCCTCGATGGAGTCGCCGTAGGACACCTCGGGCTTGCGCGAGGACCGGTCGTACGCCTCGGAGCGGTACGTCGTGACCTCGATGTCGAAGCGCTGCTGGGTATCTCCGACGCGGGCGTCCTTCTGGCAGCCGACCGTGCCGAAGGCGATCCCGACCTCCCACACCGCGTCCGCCCACGGCCGCACGATCTTGAGCACGTCGTCGGGGCGCGCGTCCGTCGTGAAGTCCAGGTCGTTGCCGAGCCGGCCGAGGAGCGCGTCCCGGACCGAGCCGCCGACCAGAGCAAGGGAGAACCCGGCCTCCTGGAAGCGGCGGGCCAGGTCGTCCGCGGCGGGGGAAACGCGCAGCAGTTCGCTGACCGCACGGCGTTGCACCTGGCTCAGTTCAGTGGGGTTGTCCTCAGGGACGTCATTGGCGTTCGGCACAACAGAAAAGGGTACGTGCCCCGAACCCCCAAGGCCGACCGGATTCCCTGGGCGTCCCCGAGGCCGCTGTCCCACCCCGACCAGGTCGTCCGATCATGTGGAGCAGTCCGCGGCACTTCGCCACAGCGCGCATCGTTACCATGCGTGGACGCACAACCGACGACCACTGACGACGACGAGGGACGGGCGAACGCGTGGCCGAGGCGGCAGACAACCCGGGGACGAGTCCCGCACCTGCCCGCCGCTGGCTGCGGCGCACGGCGGCATTGCTGGCAGGCGCCCCCCTGCTGGCCGGACTGCTCCAGCTCCCGGCCACTTCCCCCGCGCACGCCGAGGTGCCCACCGCGAAGGCCGACGCCACCGGCTCCAAGACGGTCGACGTCTCCCTGAACAAGCTCACGCCCTCCGCCCCCGTGGACGGCGACTCCGTCACCGTCTCCGGCACCATCACCAACGACGGCAAGCAGACGGTCACAAAGGCCCAGGTCGGCCTGCGCGTGGGACCGGCTCTGAACAGCCGTAGCCAGATCGACAGCGCCGCCAAGCGCACGGGCTTCCTTCCGGGCGCCGACGGCACGGAGGTCGGCGGCAAGTACGTCCAGAAGTTCGCCAAGCTGGCGCCCGGCGTGCCCCATGACTTCAAGATCTCCGTTCCGGTCAAGGACCTCGACCTGGGTGCCGACGGTGTCTACCAGCTCGGCGTCGCGCTCACGGGCCAGACGGCCACCCAGCCGTACCCGCAGGTGCTCGGCATCGAGCGGACCTTCCTGCCGTGGCAGTCCGAGCCCTCCGAGACGAAGACCAAGACGACGTATCTGTGGCCGCTGACCTCCCGGATCCACCTCACGGCGGAGACCGGCTCGGACGAGGAGCAGACGCCGGTCTTCAAGGACGACGACCTCGGCAAGGAACTCGCCCCCGGCGGACGCCTCGAGCAGATGCTCTCCCTGGGCCGCGACCTCGACGTCACCTGGGTCATCGATCCGGACCTGCTGGCCGCCGTCGACGCCATGACGGACAGCTATCGCGTACAGAGCGAGGACGGGAAGGCCCTCACCGCGGGCAAGCACCAGGCGGACGCGAACCGCTGGCTCAATGAGCTGGAGCAGACCGTCCAGGACAAGAAGGTCGTGGCGCTGCCCTACGCGGATCCCGACATCGCCTCCCTCGCGCACAACGGCAAGGCGGTCACCGGCTCCCTCGGCCACCTGAAGGGGGCCACCGACGTCGGGGCCGACGCGGTGGAGACGATCCTCCACGTCAAGCCGAGCTCCGACTTCGCCTGGCCCGCGGACGGCGCGATCGACCCGTCGATCGTCGACGTGGCCACCTCGGCCGGCGCCCACACCGTGATCTCCCGCAGTGACAGCCTGCGGGAGACCGGCGGCCTGCTGTACACGCCCACAGCGGCCCGCCCCATCGGTGGCGGGACCACGGCCGTCGTCGCCGACGCGCGGCTCTCCACGGCCTTCCAGGGCGACATGACGGACGCCGAGGACTCCACTCTCGCCGTCCAGGAGTTCGTCGCCCAGAGCCAGATGATCACGCTTCAGGACCCGGAGAAGCAGCGCAGCATCGTCGTCGCCCCGCAGCGGATGCCCACCGCGAGCCAGGCCCAGGCCATGGCGAAGGCCGTCGCCGCGCTCGACGACGGTGGCTGGTCGGAGCCCCAGGACCTGACCGCGGCGGCCAAGGCGAAGCCGGACCCCGGCGCCACCACGCAGGTGCCCTCGACGGCGGCCTACCCACAGTCGCTGCGCAAGCAGGAGCTGCCGCGCAAGGCGTTCGAGACCATCCAGAACACCCAGGACAAGCTCGATCGCTTCAAGGTGATCCTCAGCGAGCCCGACCGCGTCGTGACCCCCTTCGGGCGGGCCATAGACCGTGAGATGGCCACGTCCTGGCGGGGCCGCCCCGGCGCGGCGGAGGACTACGGCACGAGCGTCGAGAACTACCTCGGCAAGCTCACCGAGCAGGTATCGCTGATCAAGAAGTCCGACGCCCAGCTCTCCGGGCGCAGCGCGACCATCCCGGTCACGGTGCAGAACAACCTGGTACAGAACGTCGACCATCTCGTCCTGCGCCTGACGTCGACGAACCCGACCCGCCTGAAGATCGGTGACGGCCCGTACCAGGAGCAGCAGGTCAAGATCTCCGGCGGGCACAGCCAGTCGGTGAAGTTCACCACGACCGCCAACGCCAATGGCCCGGTCCCCGTGTTCGCCCAGCTCTACACGGAGGACGGGCAGCCGTACGGTGAACCGGTCCGGTTCGACGTCAACGTCACCGAGATCACCCTGACGGTGATGCTGGTCATCGCCGGCGGCATCCTGCTGCTCGTCCTCGCCGGATTCCGCATGTACACCCAGCGCAAGCGCGCGGCTCGGGAACGCGCCGAACAGGGCGCCGCCGAGGGTCCCGACGGGGAATCGGGGACCGCTACCGGGGAAGACGACCCCGAGCAGCCGAGTGACCCGACACCGGACACCGCTCCGGAAAGCACCGACCCGTCCGACACGGGTGAGAGAGTGGACCGTTGAGCGAAGTCGTGGCCCGTGGGCCCGGGGACGATGAGGTGGGGTAACCATGAACGCGCCGTACGACGGTGACCGCGGCCAGGGCGCGGGCGGCTCTGCCTCGGCCGGGGGCCCGCCTCCCGGCCCCCATGAGAACGGCCAGGTTCCACAGCAGCCCGCACCGGACGCCTACCTCCAGGACGCCTACGCCCAGGATCCCTACCGGGCGCAGGACCTCTCCGCTCAGGACCCGGTGACCGAGGCGCTCTACGACCGCGCCGCGCACCCCCCGCCGCCCCCGGGGACGTATCAGCAGCAACAGCCTCTCTACGCCCAGCCGCCCTCGCCGCAGCACGCCCCCGACCCCCGGGTGTGGGCCCAGACCCCGCCACCCGAGCCGGAGGGGCCGACCCGGCACCTCCCGTACGGCGACGACGCCCGCACGACGCAGTTCGTCGGCGTGGACGACCTCGTGACACAGGCCGGGGAGGACCGTCAGGAGCCGGACGCCTTCGCTCACCTCTTCCGGGACCAGCAGCCCGGCGGGTACCGGAGCCAGCCGACCGGCTACCCCGCCCAGGGCTACCCGGCTCAGCAGGGCGTCGGCTACCCGGCTCAGCAGGGCGGCTACCCCCAGGGCGAGGGCTACCCCCAGGGCGAGGGCTACCCGCAGCACAACGGCTACCAGCAGCCCCAAGAGGGCTACTCGCCGGCCGAGCCCCCCGGTGCCCCGACTCCTCCGGTTCCCGCCCCCGCGGCCGCGCCCAAGAAGTCGGGCGGCCGCGCCTCGAGCCTGCTGAAGTCGAGCGCCGTGATGGCGGCAGGCACCATCGTCTCCCGCCTCACCGGCTTCCTGCGGACGCTGGTCATGGCCGCCGCGATCGGTGTCGGCCTGCTCAACGACTCGTACCAGGTGGCCAACACGCTGCCGACGATGATCTACGTCCTCGTCGGCGGCGGCGCCTTGAACGCCGTCTTCATCCCGCAGCTCGTGCGTGCCATGAAGAACGACGACGACGGTGGCGAGGGCTACGCCAACCGACTGCTCACCCTGGTGATGGTCCTGATGGCGGGCGTGACCGTCATCTGTGTGGTGGCGGCGCCGCTCTTCGTCCGCATGATGTCACCGACGATCGCGGACGACCCCATCCGCATGGACGTCACGGTCACCTTCACGCGCTTCTGCATCCCGACCATGTTCTTCATGGGCGTGCACGTCGTGCTCGGGCAGATCCTCAACGCCCGCGGCCACTTCGGCGCGATGATGTGGACCCCGGTCCTCAACAACGTCGTGGTCATCGCCACCTTCGGCGCCTTCATCTGGGCCTTCGGCGGCTTCACCGAGTCCGGCGTCACGCCGTCCAACATCACGCCGGACGGCGTACGCCTGCTGGGTCTCGGCACGCTGCTCGGCCTGGTCGTACAGGCCCTGGCGATGCTTCCGTACCTGCGCGAGGCGGGATTCAGGCTGCGGCTCCGGTTCGACTGGCGCGGCCACGGCCTCGGCAAGGCTGCCCGGCTCGCGAAGTGGACCTTCTTCTTCGTCCTCGCCAACCAACTCGGCATGGTCGTCGTCACCCAGCTCGCCACCAGCGCCGGCACGACGGCGGCCCACGAGGGCCACGCGGGCACCGGCATCACCGCGTACAACTACGCGCTGCTGCTCTGGCAGATGCCCCAGGCCATCATCACGGTCTCGGTGATGACCGCGATCCTGCCCCGCATCTCCCGCTCCGCCAACGACGGTGACCCCGCCGCAGTCCGCGACGACCTCTCCCACGGCCTGCGCACCTCGGCCGTGGCGATCGTGCCCTGCGCCTTCGCCTTCCTCGCCCTCGGCGTGCCGATGGCGACCCTTCTGTACTCCGGATCCGGTTCGGGCGCCCAGAACATCGGCTACACGCTGATGGCTTTCGGACTCGGCCTGATTCCGTACTCCGTGCAGTACGTCGTCCTGAGGGGCTTCTACGCCTACGAGGACACGCGGACGCCCTTCTACAACACGGTCATCGTCGCGCTCGTCAACGCGGCGTCGTCGGCGATCTGCTTCCTCGTCCTGCCCGCCCGCTGGGCTGTCGTCGGCATGGGCGCCTCCTACGGCCTCGCCTACGCGGTCGGGGTCGGTGTGGCCTGGCAGCGGCTGCGCAAGCGGCTGGGTGGCGACCTGGACGGCGCGCAGGTGGCTCGTACGTACACCCGGCTGATCGGCGCCTCGGTCCCGGCGGCCCTCGCCGGCGGCGCCGTCGGCTTCGCGATTCTCAGGGCGCTGGGCACCGGGGCCATCAGCTCGCTCGCGGCGCTGGTCGTCGGCGGAGTGGTTCTCGGCGGAGTCTTCTTCGTCGCCGCCCGGAAGATGCGCATCGCGGAGCTCAACTCCATGGTCGGCATGGTCCGCGGGCGCCTCGGCCGCTGACTTCACGGGGTTCGCACAACCATCGTCGGCCACCGCGTGTCGTGCATAGCGCCGGACTGTGGGCACAATTGGCTTTGGCGTCTGACGAAGCGCAACGGATGGGGAGGCAGGAACGACGGTGGCGGAACGGAGCACGGCTGCCGTCGACGTGGCAGACAACAGCGGCGACGAGCCGCTGACCGCAAAGGCGGAGCAGGCCACGGCCGACGGGGTGGCCCAGACCCGGGAGCGGGACACGGCAGTAGACGAAGAAGCAGCAGAGACGGACGAGCCGACGAGTCCCAAGGCGGCCAAGCCTCCCGAGCTGCACAGCGGCCACAAACTCGCCAGACGCTATCGGCTCGAGGAGTGCGTCACCCGTCTGGACGGTTTCAGCAGTTGGCGTGCGGTGGACGAGAAGCTCCGCCGGGCCGTCGGCGTGCACCTGCTGCCCGCCGACCACCCACGGGCCCGCTCCGTCCTGGCGGCGGCCCGTTCCTCGGCGCTGCTCGGCGACCCGCGCTTCGTGCAGGTCCTGGACGCGGTCGAGGAGAACGATCTCGTCTATGTGGTCCACGAGTGGCTGCCGGACGCCACCGAGCTCACGGCGCTCCTTGCCGCCGGCCCCCTCGAAGCCCACGACGCCTACCAGCTGACGAGCCAGGTCGCCCAGGCCATGGCGGCGGCGCACCGTGAGGGCCTGGCCCATCTGCGGCTGACGCCGAGCGCCGTGCTGCGCACCTCGTCAGGGCAGTACCGCATCCGCGGCCTCGCTGTGAATGCCGCGCTGCGCGGCATCAGCTCCGACACCCCGCAGCGCACCGACACAGAGGCGATCGGCGCACTCCTGTACGCGGCGCTGACCCAGCGCTGGCCGTACGAGGACGACGCGTACGGCATGTCCGGGCTGCCCAAGGGCGTGGGCCTCATCGCCCCCGACCAGGTGCGCGCAGGCGTCCACCGCGGTCTCTCGGAGCTCGCCATGCGGGCGCTCGCGAACAACGGCGCCACGGCCTCCCGCCACGAGTCGCCGTGCACGACGCCGGAAGAGCTGGTGAAGGCCGTCGGCGAGATGCCCCGCATCCGGCCGCCGGAGCCCACCTTCACAGCACCGCCCGAGTATCAGCGCACCACCTACCAGCAGGGCACGTACGGACGTCCCGCCGCCCATCCTGGCGTCGCGCAGCCCGTTGCGGTGCCTCCGCCCCCGCTGCAGAGCCGCACCGGCAAGGCTCTCAAATGGGCGGTCTCCGCGCTGCTGATCGCCGCCCTCGGATTGGGCAGCTGGCAGCTGGCAGACGCCCTCATGGACCGGGACAGCTCCGGTTCTGGCACGCACCAGACGTCCGGGGACGGCGAGAAGAACAAGCCGAAGCCTGGGAAGCCGATCGAGGTCGCCGACGCCCAGGTGAGCGGCATCGGTGCCGAGGTGAAGCAGTCCACCGAGGGCGGCTCGACGCTCTGGCGCACCTCGACGTTCAACGAAGGGCCGCCGCTCGCCCCGTTCAAGCCGGGCGCCGGTATCATCTACGACCTCGGCTCGGCCAAGCACCTCTCGGACGCGTCGATAGAACTCCTCTACAAGGGGGATTACACCGCGATCTCGCTGTACGCGGCGGATTCACCGTCTCCTTCCGGGCCGGTCAACTCGATGAAGAAGATCGGCACGGGCAAGACGTCCGGCACCACCTTGAAGATCAAGGGTGACTCCGCTGTGAAGACGCGGTACGTCCTCCTCTGGATCACAGCGGTCCCGCACGTCGACTCCGAGCAGTACCGGCGCGCCGGCTACCGGCAAGCCGTCAAGGACGTGCAGTTCAAGGGCTTCACCAGCTAGGGCCACGGGCTCACCACGGGGAGGGGGTTCGAGATGGACAACGCCGAACACGGCGCTCTGAACGATCAGGACCTCCTGGCCCGCCACGTGGCCGGCGACAAGGACGCCTTCAGCGAGATCGTCCGGCGCCACCGCGACCGACTGTGGGCGGTTGCCCTGCGCACCCTGGGAGACCGCGAGGAGGCCGCTGACGCGGTCCAGGACGCCCTGGTCTCCGCCTACCGCGCCGCACACACCTTCCGCGGCCAGTCGGCCGTCACGACGTGGCTGCACCGCATCACGGTGAACGCCTGTCTCGACCGGGCCCGCAAGGCGGCCTCCCGGAAGACCTCGCCCGTCGACGACACCGAGCGGCTCGAGCAGCTCCTCGAACCCCATGAGTCGGCGGCCGCTCCCGCCGAACGCAACGACCTCCACCGTGAGCTCCTCGAAGCGCTCGGCACCCTGCCCCCCGACCAGCGGGCCGCTCTCGTCCTGGTGGACATGCAGGGCTACCCCGTGGCCGAGGCAGCCCGCGTACTCGATGTCCCGACGGGAACGGTGAAGAGCCGCTGCGCCCGGGGCAGAGCCAGACTCCTCCCCCTGCTCACGCATCTGCGTACGGAACCTCCGGCACGCGGAGACGACAGCGGGGACACGGCGGGCGGAAGAAATCCCGGCCCAGGAAGGAACCGGACGCAGGGGACATCCGTCCCACCGGCAGCGAACCCCCGGGGTTCAGGACCAAGTGATGCGGCTTCAGTGAAGGGCGGAGGTGGGCGAGCGTGACGACGACCGACTCGGCCGGGCACCCGGACGTCGCCGAGATCTCCGAGCTCACCGAGGGCCTGCTCCCTCCGTCCCGCAGCATCGACATCCGTCGGCATCTGGACGACTGCGCGCTGTGCACGGATGTCTACGACTCGCTGGAAGAGATTCGCGGGATGCTCGGCACTCTGCCCGGGCCGTCGCGCATGCCCACTGATGTCGCTGAACGCATCGACGCGGCCCTCGCCGCCGAGGCGCTGCTCGACGCTTCCACGGTCGATGCCTCCGACCTGACAGAAACCACGCCAGGGGAGCGCGGGCCGTCGTCGGAGCCGGAGGAAACGCCCGACGGCCCTGCATCCGCGCCCGCACCCGTCACGCATGTTTCACGTGAAACAGCGACTCCCGCCGCCACCGCTGGCGGGTCCGCAGCCGACCGACCCGCTGGGCATCCTCGTGCCGCTACGGGCCCAGGTCGGCGTCAGGAGCGTCGGAGCGGCCGTGCCGGGCGTCGCCGCATCACCGTGCTGGGCGCCGTCGTGGCGGCGGCCGCCATCGGGCTCGGCACTCTGTTGGTGCAGAACATGGGTGAGGACGGCTCGAAGGGTTCGCAGACCGAGACGCAGGCAGCAGATCCGCACGCGTACTCCACGGGCAGGCTGCAGGGCCAAGTCCACGATCTGCTGACCAAGAGCGGCGCCCCGGACAAGTCCTTCGACGTCCGCTCCAGCCCGCGCACACCGAAGTCGAACTCGCCGAGGCGGGAACAGCCCCCCGTCACCATCCCCGACTGCATCAACCGCAGCATCGACGGCAAGGCACCGCTCGCCGCCGAGCGGGGAACATACGAGGGGAAGACCGCCTATCTGGTCGTGGTCGACCACGCCACAGACAGCAGCAAGGTCTCGGCCTACGTCATCGATGCCGCCTGCGCTGACAAGCCCTCGTCGGACACCTCTCGGGGCAAGGTTCTGCTGACGCGGTCCTACTCTCGTAGCTGATCCTTCGAAGGCTTGGAATTTCTGGCTGACTGACACGCTTCCGTACGCTCGGACCCGTCGGGAATGCACGCCCCGTAGGATCCGTTGGGTGGGGTGAGAGTCCTGAGAAGGGCACCCGCCAGCAGTACGCAGCAGTCGCCAGAGACGAGGAATCAAGCCGTGACCGACGTCCGTAACGTGATCATCATCGGCTCCGGGCCCGCCGGCTACACGGCGGCGCTCTACACCGCGCGCGCGTCGCTCAAGCCGCTGGTGTTCGAGGGCGCCGTCACCGCCGGTGGTGCGCTGATGAACACCACCGATGTGGAGAACTTCCCGGGCTTCCAGGACGGGATCATGGGCCCCGAGCTCATGGACAACATGCGTGCCCAGGCCGAGCGCTTCGGCGCTGAGCTGGTGCCGGACGACGTCGTCGCCGTCGACCTCAGCGGCGAGATCAAGACCGTCACGGACACCGCGGGCACCGTGCACCGCGCGAAGGCCGTGATCGTCACCACCGGCTCGCAGCACCGCAAGCTCGGCCTGCCGAACGAGGACGCGCTCTCAGGACGCGGCGTCTCCTGGTGCGCGACGTGCGACGGCTTCTTCTTCAAGGACCAGGACATCGCCGTGATCGGTGGTGGCGACACCGCGATGGAGGAGGCCACCTTCCTCTCGCGCTTCGCCAAGTCCGTCACGATCGTTCACCGTCGTGACAGCCTCCGTGCCTCCAAGGCGATGCAGGAGCGCGCCTTCGCCGATCCCAAGATCAAGTTCATCTGGGACAGCGAAGTCGCCGAGATCAAGGGCGACCAGAAGCTCTCCGGGCTGACGCTGCGGAACCTCAAGACGGGTGAGACGTCGGAGCTGCCGGTGACGGGCCTCTTCATCGCGATCGGCCACGACCCGCGCACGGAGCTCTTCAAGGGCCAGCTCGACCTGGACGACGAGGGCTACCTGAAGGTTGAGGCCCCCTCGACCCGTACGAACCTCACGGGCGTCTTCGGCGCCGGTGACGTGGTCGACCACACCTACCGCCAGGCCATCACGGCGGCCGGTACCGGTTGTGCCGCTGCCCTCGATGCCGAGCGCTTCCTCGCCGCCCTCGCGGACAGCGAGGCCACGGCAGCCACTGTCTGACAACCGATCATCCTCCCCACCGCACAACCCAGTTAGGAGCCCGTCGTGGCTGACCTGAAGAACGTGACCGACGCTTCCTTCGAGGCGGACGTCCTCAAGAGCGACAAGCCCGTACTGGTGGACTTCTGGGCCGCCTGGTGCGGCCCGTGCCGCCAGATCGCTCCGTCCCTCGAGGCCATCGCCAAGGAGCACGGCGACAAGATCGAGGTCGTCAAGCTCAACATTGACGAGAACCCCGGCACGGCTGCCAAGTACGGCGTCATGTCCATCCCGACGCTGAACGTGTACCAGGGCGGCGAAGTCGCCAAGACGATCGTCGGCGCCAAGCCGAAGGCCGCGATCGAGAAGGACCTGGCGGACTTCATCGCCGACTGACCCGCGGCGCTGTTTCACGTGAAACACGAATGGGCCAACCCCCCGTGGGTTGGCCCATTCGTCGTTCACAGCGGTCGCAGTGCCGGTTCCTTCTGAACGGCACCCAGCAGCCGGTCGATCGCCAACTCGACGTCTTCCTTCCAGGAGAGCGTCGTACGCAGCTCCAGCCGCAGTCTCGGATACGCGGGGTGCGGCCTTACCGTCTTGAATCCCACGGCCAGCAGATGGTCGGCGGGAAGCACACAGGCCGGCTTCTCCCACCGCGCGTCTCCGAATGCCTCGATCGCCTTGAAGCCTCTCCGCAGGAGATCCTTCGCCACCGTCTGGACCATGACCCGGCCGAGCCCCTGCCCCTGGTACCCCGGCATGATCCACGCAGTCATGAGCTGAACGGCATCGGGCGACACAGGACTTGTGGGAAAGGCAGTGGACCGCGGGACATACGCCGGCGGTGCGTAGAGCACGAAACCCACCGGCACATCATCGACGTACACCACCCTGCCGCAGGACCCCCACTCGAGCAGGACAGCGGAGATCCACGCCTCCTTCTCCAGCTCTGGGGTACCCGCCTTTACCGCAGCCTGGCCACTGACCGGGTCCAACTCCCAGAAGACGCACGCACGGCAGCGCTTGGGAAGGTCCGGAAGGTTGTCCAGCGTGAGCGGTACGAGCCGACGCCCCATGAAGGCGGATCCTCACTTCCTTCGCCGGCCGCGTCGCGAGCGGCTGTCAGAGCGCTCCGTTCCTTGAGCAAGCTGCCGACGAAGCCTCCAACCGCGCCCAGCCCAAGGCCCGCGGTCATCAGTCCGGTGCGGCTCACCGATCGCATGGCCCCTGCCTCCCCATGAGGTGCCGTCGGGTGGATGCGCCATACCCGAACGCATCGTATCCACGATGCGATTGCATCGATACCGTAAGAAAGCAAAGAGCGAGCCGTGTTCCGGTACACACCGGACACGGCTCGCTCTCACAGGATGGCCGGACGCCCCTCAGGACGCCCCGATCCCTCAGTCCTCGGCCGACTCGTCGGGGGCGTTCTCGTCGAGCCCACTCCTCAGGACCGGTCCTTCACCCGGGGCCAACGTGGCGAGGATGCGTTCCAGATCCTCCAGCGATGCGAAGTCGACGACGATCTTGCCCTTCTTCTGCCCCAGGTCTACCTTCACCCGGGTCTCGAAGCGGTCGGAGAGCCGTGTCGCCAAACTGGTGAGCGCTGGCGAGACTCGGGTGCCGGCGCGCGGCCCCTTCGCCTTCGGGGCGCTCTGGGGACGCGAACCCATGAGGGTCACGATCTCTTCGACAGCCCGCACCGAGAGCCCTTCGGCCACGATCCGGTGGGCCAGACGGTCTTGCTCCTCCGAGTCCTCCACGGCGAGGAGCGCTCGCGCGTGTCCCGCCGAGAGCACCCCAGCAGCAACCCTCCGCTGCACGGCCGGAGAGAGCTTCAGCAGCCGCAGCGTGTTGGACACCTGCGGGCGGGAGCGCCCGATCCGGTCCGCCAGCTGATCGTGCGTGCAGTTGAAGTCCTTGAGCAGCTGGTCGTAGGCGGCCGCCTCTTCCAAGGGGTTCAGCTGCGCCCGGTGCAGGTTCTCCAGGAGCGCGTCCAGGAGGAGCTTCTCGTCATCCGTGGCCCGGACGATCGCGGGGATGCGCTCAAGCCCGGCCTCGCGGCAGGCACGCCAGCGCCGCTCGCCCATGATGAGCTCGTAGCGCGAGGGACCCAGCTGCCGTACGACGACCGGCTGGAGGAGGCCGACTTCCTTGATGGACGTGACCAGTTCGGCGAGGGCGTCCTCGTCGAAGACCTCACGTGGCTGCCTCGGGTTGGGCTTGATGAAGTCGAGCGGCAGCTCCGCGAAGTGAGCCCCGGCCGGACGCTCCAGCTCCTCGACCGGCGCGCTCGTCGGCTCCTCAGCCTCCGGGGGAACAGGGCTCTGCGGCAGGGATGCCACCTTGGCCGCCGCGACGCCACGCTCCGCGGTGAGTACCGGCACCGCGGTCGGCGAGGTCGACGCTCCGCCGGCTGCAGGGGTGGTCGGCTTCTCGCCCGTCGGGGCCGCAGGGATCAAGGCGCCGAGGCCACGCCCCAGCCCTCTCCGTCGCTCGCTCACTGCATCCCCTCCGTCATGCTCTGCTGGTCGTTCTGAGCGCCCGTGTGGGCATGCTGCACGTCGTAACGGACGCCCACCCCGCGCAGCGCAATCTCGCGAGCGGCCTCGAAGTACGAGAGGGCACCGCTTGAACCGGGATCGTAAGTCAGGACTGTCTGCCCATAGCTCGGCGCCTCGGAGATACGGACCGAGCGCGGGATGCTCGTCCGCAGCACCTCCTCACCGAAGTGGTTGCGCACCTCGTCGGCGACCTGGGAAGCGAGCCGGGTCCGGCCGTCGTACATGGTGAGCAGGATCGTCGACACATGCAGGCTGGGGTTCAAGTGCCCCCGCACCAGGTCGACATTGCGGAGAAGCTGGCCCAGCCCCTCAAGTGCGTAGTACTCGCACTGAATGGGGATCAGGACCTCGGCCCCGGCGACCAACGCGTTGACCGTCAGCAGGCCGAGGGACGGCGGGCAGTCGATGAGGATGTAATCCAGCGGCTGCTCATACGCCTGGATCGCCCGCTGCAGTCGGCTCTCACGCGCCACGAGCGACACAAGCTCGATCTCCGCACCGGCGAGATCGATCGTGGCGGGGGCGCAGAAGAGACCTTCGACATCCGGAACCGGCTGGACGACTTCGGCGAGTGGCTTGCTCTCCACCAACACGTCGTAGATGGAGGGGACTTCGGCGTGGTGGTCGATCCCCAGTGCCGTGGAGGCATTGCCCTGTGGGTCGAGGTCAATCACCAGGACACGCGCACCGTGCAGGGCGAGGGATGCGGCAAGGTTGACGGTCGTCGTCGTCTTGCCCACTCCGCCCTTCTGGTTGGCCACCACCATGACTCGGGTCTGCTCGGGTCGCGGCAGGCCCTCGCCCGCGCGGCCGAGAGCTTCCACCGCCAGTTGGGCGGCTCGACCGATGGGGGTGTCGTCCATCGGGGTCGGTGTTTCACGTGAAACATCCTCCCCCGCCGACTCGGTACGGGGACCGGGGACCGGATCGGTCATCGGTCCCGCGATGTTGGCGTCGGACCGCAAGGATTCACTCTCCTCGACTTCAGGCTCGCAATGAACAGAGCCTCCCATGCTTTCGGGGTCGTGAACCAGCGAGGCCCGGTCTTCTGTGGACGAATCCACCTCTGTGGACAACTCCGCTCCCTTATCGAGGGAACCGAGTGGCCTGCGGTCGCGAGGTTCAGCAGCGCGGCCGCGACTGATGATGCCATGCAGCAGTGAGCGACGTTTCACGTGAAACACGATGCATAGTCGTTCGCGCCGCACCCCGGCGACACTCCGGTATGCGTACGTTTGCCTGCTTGTGTGGAGTATGGATTCCTGACGTCGGACGATCAGCGACGACGTCGAGTCCGGCCCGTCCGGGCTGCCTTGGCCCGCTTGGCCGCGAACCGCACACCGCCCGGGCTCTCCCCGACCTCGACCCGGACCACCGTGGACAACGGGTCCACGATGCCCTCACCGACGTGCAGCACCGAGGTGTTCACCGAGCCGAGCTTGCTCAGGGCGGCGCTGGCGGCCTTGACCTCTTCCTCGGCCGTGTCGCCCTTGAGTGCCAGCATCTCTCCGTACGGGCGGAGGAGAGGAACGCCCCACGCCGCGAGACGGTCGAGCGGGGCTACGGCACGTGCGGTGACCACATGGACGGGTGGGAGCTTGCCCAGGACCTCTTCGGCGCGGCCGCGCACGACCGTCACGTGATCGAGGCCGAGGAGCTCGACCACTTCGGTGAGGAAGTTCGTACGCCGCAG
The DNA here is from genome assembly GCF_050510915.1 of Streptomyces odontotermitis. NCBI lineage: Bacteria > Bacillati > Actinomycetota > Actinomycetes > Kitasatosporales > Streptomycetaceae > Streptomyces > Streptomyces odontotermitis. The sequence continues at coordinate 146,338 of NZ_JBNJLS010000022.1, forward strand.
CAGTGGTTCCAGCAGCGTGATCTTCAGGTCCGGGCGGACGAGCGCCAGGGGGATACCCGGAAGACCGGCGCCCGAGCCGACATCGCACACCGTGACGCCCTGCGGCACGACCTCGGACAGCACGGCACAGTTCAGGAGGTGCCGCTCCCAGAGCCGAGGCACCTCACGAGGGCCGATCAGCCCACGCTGCACTCCCGCGTCGGCCAGCAGCTCCGCGTACCGGACGGCGTCCGGGAAGCGCTCGCCGAATACTGTCCTGGCCTCTTCAGGCGCTGGGGGGAGCTCCGCTGCCTCCGACACAGGGGTCGTCCTTCCGTACCGCGCTACCGCACAGGGTCGCTGACTAACAGGCTGACAAAGACCGGCCCCGTCTGCGAACAGACGGGGCCGGAAGAACTACCTACCGAATCAGGCGGGCAGTACGACGACGAAGCGCTGCGGCTCTTCGCCCTCGGACTCACTGCGCAGCCCGGCGGCCTTGACCGCGTCGTGCACGACCTTGCGTTCGAAGGGCGTCATCGGCTTGAGCTTCACCGGCTCGCCAGAGCTCTTCACCTCGGCCGCGGCCTTGGCACCCAGCTCGGAGAGCTCCTGGCGCTTCTTGGCGCGGTAGCCCGCGATGTCGAGCATCAGGCGGCTGCGGTCACCGGTCTCACGGTGAACGGCGAGCCGCGTCAGCTCCTGGAGCGCCTCCAGGACCTCGCCGTCACGACCGACCAGCTTCTGCAGATCACGGCTGCCCGAGTCGCTGATGATCGAGACTGCGGCCCGGTCCGCCTCGACGTCCATGTCGATGTCGCCGTCGAGATCGGCGATGTCCAGCAGACCCTCGAGGTAGTCCGCCGCGATCTCACCCTCCTGCTCAAGGCGGGTGAGGGTGTCGCCGGCCTCAGCTGCGGCGGAGGTGGTGGTGCCTTCCGTCACGGGATGGACTCCTTCTACTTCTTGGAGGACGGGTGCTTGGGCCGCTGCTGGCCCTTGCGCTGTCCGGACTTGGCTTTGCTGCGGGTGCCGGAGCCGGGCTTGGAGCCGCCCTTCGGCTGGGCCTTCGCGGGGGCGTCCTTGGCGGCTGCGTCCTGAGGCTCCTTCTCCAGGGATGCCTTGGTGGACGTGTCGGAGCCGGAGTCGTCGGCCGACTTGGCAGCGGCGTCACTCTTGGCCGCTCCCGACGTCGTGGCGGACTGCCGCTGCGACTTGCTCTGCCGCTTCGGCTGCTGCCGCTTCGGAGCTCCGCCACCCGCGGTCGGCGTGCCGTCCTCGTTCTCGGTGGCGACCGCGGAGTCGCTGACGATCACGGTGCCGTCAGCCTGGGCGACAAGACCCGCCTTGCTCAGGCCGTTGATGAACTTCCGCTCGAACTCGTTGCGGTCGCGGCCCTTGGCGACGATCGCCTTGACGACGTTGGTCTCGCGGCGGTTACGCGTCTTCTTGGAGTGCGTGACGTGCTTCTGCAGGCGCTCCAGGAACGCGGCCTGGGCCTTGGAGCCCGGGGTCGGGTTCTGGTGGATGACGTACATCTGCTGACCCATGGTCCACACGTTGGTGGTCAGCCAGTAGACGAGGACACCGACCGGGAAGTTGATACCGAAGACGGCGAACATGACCGGGAAGACGTACATCAGCATCTTCTGCTGCTGCATGAACGGCGTCTTGACCGTCGTGTCCACGTTCTTCGTCATCAGCTGGCGCTGCGTGTAGAACTGCGAGAACGACATCAGGACGATCATGATCGCGGTGACCACGCGAACGTCCGTCAGGGAAGCGCCGAGCGCCTCGACCTTGGACGGGCTGTCCATGAACTTCGCGGCCAGCGGGGCACCGAAGATGTGCGCCTTGCGCGCGCTCTCCAGGAGCGGGCCGTCGATGAAGCCGATCTCCTTGCCCGTGGCGATGCCATTGAGCACGTGGTACAGGGCGAAGAAGAACGGGGACTGCGCCAGGATGGGAAGGCACGAGGAGAGCGGGTTGGTGCCCGACTCCTTGTAGAGCTTCATCATCTCTTCGGACTGGCGCTGCTTGTCGCTCTTGTAGCGCTCCTGGATCTTCTTCATCTCGGGCTGCAGCGTCTGCATCGCCCGAGTCGCCTTGATCTGCTTCACGAAGAGCGGGATCAGACAGATTCGGATCAAGATCACCAGGGACACGATGGACAGGCCCCAGGCCCAGCCCGTGTCAGGACCGAAGACCTTCCCGTACAGCGAGTGGAACTGGACGATGATCCATGAGACGGGCTTCGTGATGAAGCTGAAGAGACTGGCAATCGTGTCCACTAATCAGGCTCCTTGAGCATGGGACGGGGTCTCGGTCTCGGCGGCCGGGCTCGGGGGAGCCGGGGGAAGGTTCCCGGACGGCACGCCAGCGGCGGAGGTCCCGCCCTTGCGTTCGCGCCAGGCGGCGCGCAGCATCTCGTGCCACCGCGGGCGCTTGCGCGGCGGAACATGGTCGACACCGCCCAGGGACCACGGATTGCACCGCAGGATCCGCCAGGCAGTGAGCGCTGTTCCCTTGATCGCACCGTGCCGGTCGATGGCCAGGTAGCCGTAGCGGGAACACGACGGGTAGTACTTGCACACCGGGCCGAGAAGTGGACTGATCGTCCACTGGTACAGCTTGATCAGCGCCAGCAGCGGGTACTTCATCGCGCGCCCCCTCCCAGTAGCCGCGCCAAGGCGGCGTCCAGGTCTCGGGCCAGCTGTGCGTGGTCGGCGTCGCCCGCACCGGGCAACGCGCGTACGACTACCAGGCTACCGGGGGGCACCAAGGCCAATCGGTCACGCATCAGGTGTCGAAGCCTGCGCTTCACGGTGTTGCGTACGACCGCCCCGCCCACAGCCTTGCTCACGACGAAACCCGCACGCGTCGGGGGAACGCTCTCCCCCGATACGTGCGGGTCCGTTGCACCGCTGCTTAGGTGGACGACGAGGAGCGGGCGTCCGGCCCGGCGTCCTCGGCGAACCGCGGTCGCGAAGTCCTCGCGCCGCCTCAGCCGATGCTCGGTAGGCAGCACGACGGCATGACCTGACTGCGGTCAGGCGGACAGGCGGGCGCGACCCTTGCCACGGCGGGACGCGAGAATCGCGCGGCCGGCACGGGTACGCATGCGCAGCCGGAAGCCGTGGGTCTTGGCGCGACGACGGTTGTTCGGCTGGAAGGTGCGCTTGCTCACTCGGGGGCTCCAGAAATGATTCGTAGATGGCGGGACATCGCCTGGCTGTCACCGTGCGCCCACGAGTAGCTCGCAATACGCCCGAGTGCACCGCTAAACGATCACAGAAAGTGATCTTGCCCATCGGAGGCAGGCGGCAGCAGCCATCGACAACTCGACCTGGTTACGGTACGCGGGGCTACGCCATCCGGTCAAACCGGCCGTCAGGGCGAGACACTGTGCACAGCCTGTGGACAACAACTTGAACCGCACCCGTTGCCCTGACTACCGTGGCTGAACTCCGATTCGTTCCCTTCCCCCTGCCCATCCCGATTTCCGTCCCAGGAACCACACCTTCGTGGGACCCCGTGAGAGAGCGTGCCCTGTGGCTGACGTACCTGCCGATCTTGCCGCAGTGTGGCCACGAGTTCTGGAACAGCTGCTCGGCGAGGGACGCGGACAGGGTGTCGAGGCGAAGGACGAGCACTGGATCAAAAGGTGCCAGCCCCTGGCGCTTGTCGCGGACACCGCCCTGCTCGCCGTGCCGAACGAATTCGCCAAGGGTGTCCTCGAAGGACGCCTCGCCCCGGTGGTCAGCGAGACCCTGAGCCGTGAGTGCGGCCGGCCGATCCGCATCGCCATCACCGTCGACGACTCGGTCGGCGAGCCGGCCCCCCCGGCGCCCCCCGTGCAGCAGCAGCCCGCGCCGCAGCTCCCGCAGCGCTACGAGGAGCCGGAGCTGCCCCCCGCCTCCGGCCAGCGCCGGGACACGTACGAGAAGCACGAGCCGTACGAGAACCACGAGCCGTACGAGACCTACGGCCACCGCCCGGCGGACGAGCAGGGCGGCGGTGCGCGGAACGACTCACTGCCGACCGCCCGCCCCGCCTACCCGGACTACCAGCGGCCCGCGCCCGGTGCCTGGCCCCAGCAGGAGCCCCAGGACGACTACGGCTGGCAGCAGCAGCGGCTCGGCTTCCCCGAGCGCGACCCGTACGCCACGCCCGCGCAGCCGCCCCAGCGCGACTACCGGACCGCGCCGCAGCAGGACCACTCGCCCTACGAGCGCGACCGCCCCCCGTACGACCAGGAGCGCCCGTCGTACGACCAGGAGCGCTCCCCGTACGACCAGCAGCGCCAGGCGCCGCGGCAGGAGCCGCAGGGACGGCAGCCTTCGCGGGAGCACACCGACCGCCGTGAGCGGCACGAGCTGTCCCAGTCCGCCAACGGTCCGGGCGGCCACGTCGACCCCCGGGGCGGTGCCCCCGGCCCGCTGGCCGCGCAGCCCGCTCCCGCGACCGGGCCGGGTGAGCCCACCGCGCGCCTCAACCCCAAGTACCTCTTCGACACCTTCGTCATCGGTGCGTCGAACCGATTCGCGCACGCGGCCGCCGTAGCCGTCGCCGAGGCGCCCGCGAAGGCGTACAACCCCCTGTTCATCTACGGGGAGTCGGGACTCGGCAAAACGCATCTGCTGCATGCGATCGGGCACTACGCCCGCAGCCTCTATCCCGGCACGCGGGTGCGGTACGTGAGCTCCGAGGAGTTCACCAACGAGTTCATCAACTCCATCCGCGACGGCAAGGGCGACAGCTTCCGCAAGCGGTACCGCGAGATGGACATCCTTCTTGTCGACGACATCCAGTTCCTCGCGGACAAGGAGTCGACGCAGGAGGAGTTCTTCCACACCTTCAACACGCTCCACAACGCGAACAAGCAGATCGTGCTCTCCAGCGACCGGCCGCCCAAGCAGCTGGTGACCCTGGAGGACCGGCTGCGCAACCGGTTCGAGTGGGGACTGATCACGGACGTCCAGCCGCCCGAGCTGGAGACCCGTATCGCGATCCTTCGTAAGAAGGCGGTGCAGGAGCAGCTCAACGCGCCTCCGGAGGTGCTCGAGTTCATCGCGTCCCGCATCTCGCGCAACATCCGTGAGCTGGAAGGGGCGTTGATCCGGGTCACGGCGTTCGCCTCGCTCAACCGGCAGCCCGTGGACCTGGGGCTCACGGAGATCGTCCTCAAGGACCTGATCCCGGGCGGCGAGGACGCGGCTCCGGAGATCACGGCGACGGCCATCATGGCGGCCACCGCCGACTACTTCGGGCTCACCGTGGACGATCTGTGCGGATCCTCGCGCAGCCGCGTCCTGGTGACAGCCCGCCAGATCGCCATGTATCTGTGCCGGGAGCTGACCGACCTCTCCTTGCCAAAGATCGGCGCCCAGTTCGGCGGCCGCGACCACACGACCGTCATGCACGCCGATCGCAAGATCCGGGCGCTGATGGCCGAGCGGCGCTCCATCTACAACCAGGTCACCGAGCTCACGAACCGCATCAAGAACGGCTGACGGGCCGCCGTCGGGACCGTCGGCAGAAGCCTTCGAAGGGCGCTCCGGATCAACTTCCGGGGCGCCTTTCGGCGTTGTCCGGGGCCTGCGTCCGCAGCCGGTGTTCGAATCTGTCCGGGGTTACGCCTGTTCTCCACAGATCTGCGGACTTTCTGGCGTCCACACCCTGGGGACCGCCAAGTTGTCCAGACCGTGTCCACAGACGATCCTGCTGAAAGGTCATCAACCCAGGTCAGCCGCTTGTGGATTCGTGGACGAAGACTCTCCACAGCCTGTGGAAGAGATCTTCGTCCACAGGCTGTTCAAAACGTTGTCCACCGGCGGCCCACAGGCTGTGGCTCGTTGTCCCCAACTTTGGTCAGCTTCTCCACACGGCTGTCCACTGTTCGGCAACGCAACGCGCCCTCTCACCGTGTCGAGTGAAAGGCGTCACACCAAGGGGGTCGGTTGGCCTGTGGGGAAGCTGGGTAAAGCTGGGGACAGCGCTGGGGAGAAGTGGCCCCTGCCTGTGCATCGGGTGTGCAGAACTTTCCCCCGTCCACAGAAACCGCAGGTTGTCCACCGCTGGCGCCCACAGGTGCCGTGGATAAAAAACCGGCCCTGACCTGCGCATTCGCTGTTATCCACGGTTTCCACAGGCCCTACTACTACTCCCAACTAGAGAGTCCTGGGATTTCGTTTGGAAGTGGGGTCTGTGCACAACTCGAGCTCGCTGGGCCCGACACCTCTCGGCACGACTTGACCCCGACCGGCACCGACTGTCAGTGCGGTGCGTCAGACTGGTCCCCGGTGCCAGCAACAGCAGGAGGGCGGCTAAGTGAAGATCCGGGTGGAACGCGACGTACTCGCGGAGGCGGTGGCCTGGGCGGCTCGCAGTCTCCCGGCCCGGCCGCCTGCGCCCGTCCTCGCGGGCCTGCTGCTGAAGGCCGAGGACGGCGCACTGAGCCTGTCCAGCTTCGACTACGAGGTCTCGGCCCGTGTCTCCGTGGACGCGGAGGTGGATGAGGACGGCACGGTCCTCGTCTCCGGCCGTCTCCTCGCCGACATCTGCCGCGCCCTCCCCAACCGCCCCGTGGAGATCTCCACAGACGGTGTGCGGGCGACGGTGGTCTGTGGCTCCTCGCGATTCACACTCCACACACTCCCTGTGGAGGAATACCCCGCGCTGCCGCAGATGCCGACGGCCACGGGCACGGTCCCCGGTGAGGTCTTCGCCTCTGCCGCCTCCCAGGTGGCCATCGCGGCCGGGCGTGACGACACGCTGCCCGTCCTGACCGGCGTGCGCATCGAGATCGAGGGCGACACGGTCACCCTGGCCTCCACCGACCGCTACCGCTTCGCGGTCCGCGAGTTCCTGTGGAAGCCGGAGGACCCCGAGGCGTCCGCGGTGGCCCTGGTGCCCGCCAAGACGCTCCTGGACACCGCGAAGGCGCTCACGAGCGGCGACACGGTCACCCTGGCGCTCTCCGGCTCTGGCGCGGGCGAGGGCCTCATCGGCTTCGAGGGTGCCGGCCGGCGTACGACGACGCGTCTGCTCGAGGGCGACCTGCCGAAGTACCGCACGCTTTTCCCGACGGAGTTCAACTCCGTCGCGGTGATCGAGACGGCCCCGTTCGTCGAGGCGGTCAAGCGCGTGGCCCTCGTCGCCGAGCGCAACACCCCGGTCCGGCTCAGCTTCGAGCAGGGCGTGCTCATCCTGGAGGCCGGCTCCAGCGACGACGCACAGGCTGTGGAAAGGGTCGACGCCCAGCTCGACGGCGACGACATCTCCATCGCCTTCAACCCGACGTTCCTGCTCGACGGCCTGAGCGCGATCGACTCCCCGGTCGCCCAGCTCTCGTTCACGACGTCCACGAAGCCCGCGCTGCTCAGCGGCAAGCCCGCCCTCGACGCCGAGGCGGACGACGCGTACAAGTACCTGATCATGCCTGTACGTCTGAGCGGCTGAGCCCACAGGTGTGTGCGTGCGTCCGGGCGTAGGCTCGGACGCAGGTACGAAAGTGCCTGCAACGCCACATCGCTACTTAAGGAAGACCTCTGATGGAGCTCGGTCTCGTCGGCCTCGGCAAGATGGGCGGCAACATGCGCGAGCGGATCCGCCGCGCAGGCCACACCGTCATCGGATACGACCGCAACCCGGACGTCGCGGATGTCCACAGCCTCGAAGAGCTTGTGGGCAAGCTCAAGGGCCCGCGCGTCGTGTGGGTGATGGTCCCCGCCGGGGCCGCGACCCAGTCCACGGTCGACGAGCTCGCCGAGCTCCTGTCGCCCGGCGACGTGGTCGTGGACGGCGGAAACTCCCGCTGGACGGACGACGAGAAGCACGCCGAGGAGCTCGCCGCCAAGGGCATCGGCTTCGTCGACTGCGGCGTCTCCGGCGGCGTCTGGGGCCTGGAGAACGGCTACGCCCTGATGTACGGCGGCGACGCCGAGAACATCGCGAAGGTCCAGCCGATCTTCGATGCCCTGAAGCCCGAGGGCGACTTCGGCTCCGTCCACGCGGGCAAGGTCGGTGCGGGCCACTTCTCCAAGATGGTCCACAACGGCATCGAGTACGCGATGATGCAGGCGTACGCCGAGGGCTGGGAGCTCCTCGAGGCAGTGGACTCGGTCACCGACGTCCGCGAGGTCTTCCGCTCCTGGCAGGAGGGCACGGTCATCCGCTCCTGGCTGCTCGACCTGGCGGTCAACGCCCTGGACGAGGACGAGCACCTGGACAAGCTCCGGGGGTTCGCACAGGACTCCGGAGAGGGCCGGTGGACTGTGGAGGCGGCGATCGACAACGCCGTGCCGCTGCCCGCGATCACCGCGTCCCTCTTCGCGCGGTTCGCCTCGCGCCAGGAGGACTCCCCGCAGATGAAGATGGTCGCGGCGCTGCGCAACCAGTTCGGCGGGCACGCCGTCGAGAAGAAGTAATCCACACGTTCCACAGATCCACGGATTCGGTGGGCACGGGCAGCGGCCTTGTCCACACCCTGGGGGAGGTCGGTCACGACCATGCACGTCACGCATCTGTCGCTGGCCGACTTCCGCTCGTACGCCCGGGTCGAGGTACCTCTCGATCCGGGCGTCACCGCGTTCGTGGGGCCCAACGGCCAGGGTAAGACGAACCTGGTGGAGGCCGTCGGCTATCTGGCCACGCTCGGCAGTCACCGGGTCTCCTCCGACGCTCCTTTGGTGCGCATGGGCGCCGACCGCGCCGTCATCCGGGCCGCGGTGCGCCAGGGCGAGCGGCAGCAGCTGATCGAGCTCGAGCTCAACCCCGGCAAGGCCAACCGTGCCCGCATCAACAGGTCATCGCAGGTCAGACCGCGTGATGTGCTGGGGATCGTGCGGACGGTGCTGTTCGCGCCCGAGGACCTCGCGCTGGTCAAGGGCGACCCCGGGGAGCGGCGGCGCTTCCTCGACGAGCTGATCACGGCGCGCTCCCCGCGTATGGCGGGCGTCCGGTCCGACTACGACCGTGTCCTGAAGCAGCGCAACACCCTTCTCAAGTCCGCCGCCCTGGCCCGCCGCCACGGCGGCCGCTCCATGGACCTGTCCACGCTCGACGTCTGGGACCAGCACCTCGCGCGCGCGGGCGCCGAACTGCTCGCCCAGCGGCTCGACCTGATCGCGGCGCTCCAGCCACTGGCCGACAAGGCGTACGAGCAGCTGGCGCCCGGCGGCGGCCCCCTCGCCCTGGAGTACCGGCCCTCTTCGCCGCAGGTCGTCGGGCAGACGCGCGAGGAGCTGTACGAGCAGTTGATCGCCGCCTTGGTGGAGGCGCGCAAGCAGGAGATCGAGCGGGGCGTGACCCTGGTCGGCCCGCACCGCGACGAGCTGCTGCTCAAGCTCGGCGAGCTCCCGGCGAAGGGCTACGCCTCGCACGGGGAGTCCTGGTCGTACGCGCTCGCGCTGCGCCTGGCCTCGTACGACCTGCTGAGGGCCGAGGGGAACGAGCCGGTCCTGGTCCTCGACGACGTCTTCGCGGAGCTCGACGCGCGCCGGCGCGAGCGGCTCGCGGAGCTGGTGGCCCCGGGCGAGCAGGTGCTCGTGACGGCGGCGGTGGACGACGACGTTCCGGGTGTGCTCACCGGTACGCGGTACGCGGTGTCGGACGGTGCGGTGGAGCGCGTATGAGTGCCGAGAGTGCTGAAGGACCCCACAAGGAGACACCCGGTATCTCCGGTTCCGGTGCTGGTTCTGCTTCCGCGGATGCCCCGAAGACTCCCGAGCCCTCCGGAGTCGACCTCGCCCGGGTCGCGCTGCGCGCCGCCAAGGAGCAGGCACGCGCGCGTGGGGCGGCGGCACAGCAGAAGAAGCAGGCGCGGCGCGGCGGGCTGCGGTCCGGGGCGCGCGCCGACGGGCGCGATCCGCTGCCGCTCGGCTCGGCCATCAACCGCTTGATCACCGAGCGTGGCTGGGAGACCCCGGCAGCCGTGGGCGGCGTCATGGGGCGCTGGCCGCAGATCGTCGGCGAGGACCTGGCCCGGCACTGCGTCCCGCAGAAGTACGACGAGGACGACCGGGTCCTGACGGTGCAGTGCGACTCGACGGTGTGGGCGACGCAGCTGCGGCTGATGGCTCCGCAGCTGGTCGCGCGGCTGAACGAGGACCTGGGGCACGGCACCGTACGCCTCATCAAGGTCCTCGGCCCCGGTGGTCCCGCGAGGCGCTTCGGGCCCTTGCGCGCACCGGGCAGCACGGGTCCCGGTGACACCTACGGATGAGGTCGTCGGCGGCGGTAGCTGGGGGTTGACGTCCCGAAGCGCTGAGTGCCGCTGTGAGCCTCTCGGAGCCCGGGGCCGCATATGGGGAGTCGGCTGAGGCCGGTTCAGGGCGGCACATGAGGACTCAGGTACCGGCAAACCCCCATCACTGTCAGCGCTACCGGTAGACTGGAAGCTAATCCCGCCCCACTTGTGGGACGCACCGAGCAAACGCTGATCAAGGCTTTCCAAGCAACACGCCGCAGCCGCTCCGGCCACCGCCGGGTGCTTGGCTTGTGCTGTGCCAGAAAGGGCGCTTCGTGGCCGATTCCGGCAACCCCAACGAGAACATCCCGTCTACTGCCGCCGGCGAGAGCGGCGAGGTCCCCCCCGAGGTGGCTCCCGAGCCGACCTCGGAGGCGGCCGCGTCGTACGACGCCAGCGCCATCACCGTCCTCGAGGGTCTGGACGCGGTCCGCAAGCGGCCCGGCATGTACATCGGCTCGACCGGTGAGCGCGGCCTGCACCACCTGGTCTACGAGGTCGTCGACAACTCGGTCGACGAGGCGCTCGCCGGACACGCGGACACCATCGACGTCACGATCCTCGCCGACGGCGGCGTGCGCGTCGTCGACAACGGCCGTGGCATCCCCGTGGGCATCATCCCCTCCGAGGGGAAGCCGGCCGTCGAGGTCGTGCTCACCGTGCTGCACGCGGGCGGCAAGTTCGGCGGCGGCGGGTACGCCGTCTCCGGTGGTCTGCACGGCGTCGGTGTCTCCGTCGTCAACGCGCTGTCCACGAAGGTCGCCGTCGAGGTCAAGACGGACGGCCACCGCTGGACGCAGGACTACAAGGCGGGCGTGCCGACCGCGCCGCTCGCCCAGCACGAGGCCACCGAGGAGACCGGCACCTCGGTCACCTTCTGGGCCGACGGCGACATCTTCGAGACCACCGAGTACTCCTTCGAGACGCTGTCGCGGCGCTTCCAGGAGATGGCGTTCCTCAACAAGGGTTTGACGATCAAACTCACTGATGAGCGCGAGTCGGCGAAGGCCACGGCGGGTGCGGACACGGTCGACGCGAGCGACGACGCCGAGGTCCGCACGGTGACGTACCACTACGAAGGCGGCATCGTCGACTTCGTGAAGTACCTCAACTCCCGCAAGGGCGAGGTCGTTCACCCGACCGTCATCGACGTCGAGGCCGAGGACAAGGAGCGCATGCTCTCGGCCGAGATCGCGATGCAGTGGAACTCGCAGTACAGCGAGGGGGTCTACTCCTTCGCGAACACGATCCACACGCACGAGGGCGGTACGCACGAAGAGGGCTTCCGGGCCGCGCTGACGGGTCTGGTGAACCGGTACGCGCGCGACAAGAAGCTGCTGCGCGAGAAGGACGACAACCTCACGGGTGAGGACATCCGCGAGGGTCTGACCGCGATCATCTCGGTGAAGCTGGGCGAGCCCCAGTTCGAGGGTCAGACGAAGACCAAGCTGGGCAACACGGAGGCGAAGACCTTCGTGCAGAAGGTCGTGCACGAGCACCTCACGGACTGGTTCGACCGCAATCCGAACGAGGCCGCGGACATCATCCGCAAGGGCATCCAGGCCGCCACCGCGCGCGTGGCCGCCCGTAAGGCCCGTGATCTGACCCGTCGTAAGGGACTGCTGGAGACGGCGTCCCTGCCGGGCAAGCTCAGCGACTGCCAGTCGAACGACCCCACCAAGTGCGAGATCTTCATCGTCGAGGGTGACTCCGCCGGTGGCTCGGCGAAGTCCGGCCGCGACCCGATGTACCAGGCGATCCTGCCCATCCGAGGCAAGATCCTGAACGTCGAGAAGGCGCGCGTCGACAAGATCCTGCACAACCAGGAAGTCCAGGCCCTGATCTCGGCCTTCGGCACGGGCGTGCACGAGGACTTCGACATCGAGAAGCTCCGGTACCACAAGATCATCTTGATGGCGGACGCCGACGTCGACGGCCAGCACATCAACACCCTGCTGCTGACCTTCCTGTTCCGCTTCATGCGGCCGCTGGTCGAGGCGGGCCACGTCTACCTGTCGCGGCCGCCGCTCTACAAGATCAAGTGGACCCGGGACGACTTCCAGTACGCGTACTCGGACCGCGAGCGCGACGCCCTGCTCGAGCTCGGCCGCCAGCAGGGCAAGCGCATCCGGGAGGACTCGGTCCAGCGCTTCAAGGGTCTCGGTGAGATGAACGCCGAGGAGCTCCGCGTCACCACGATGGACGTCGACCACCGCGTCCTCGGCCAGGTCACGCTGGACGACGCCGCCCAGGCGGACGACCTCTTCTCCGTGCTCATGGGCGAGGACGTCGAAGCGCGTCGCTCGTTCATCCAGCGCAACGCCAAGGACGTCCGCTTCCTCGACATCTGAGCCGGTCAGGCGAACGCCAGCTCACCCGACCGCACCGAAAGGATCTTGACCGGCCATGGCCGACGAGAACAACCCCACCACCCCCGAGGACGGCGAAGGCCAGACGCTGCGCATCGAGCCCGTCGGGCTCGAGACGGAGATGCAGCGCTCCTACCTCGACTACGCGATGTCCGTCATCGTGTCGCGTGCGCTGCCCGACGTCCGGGACGGCCTGAAGCCCGTCCACCGCCGCGTCCTGTACGCGATGTACGACGGCGGCTACCGCCCCGAGAAGGGCTTCTACAAGTGCGCCCGCGTCGTCGGCGACGTCATGGGCAACTACCACCCGCACGGCGACTCCTCGATCTACGACGCCCTGGTCCGCCTGGCCCAGCCGTGGTCGATGCGCATGCCGCTGGTGGACTCCAACGGCAACTTCGGCTCTCCGGGCAACGACCCCGCGGCCGCCATGCGCTACACCGAGTGCAAGATGGCGCCGCTGTCCATGGAGATGGTCCGCGACATCGACGAGGAGACCGTCGATTTCACGGACAACTACGACGGCCGCTCCCAGGAGCCGACCGTCCTGCCGGCCCGCTTCCCGAACCTGCTGATCAACGGCTCGGCGGGCATCGCGGTCGGCATGGCCACCAACATCCCGCCGCACAACCTCCGCGAGGTCGCGGCGGGTGCGCAGTGGGCGCTGGAGCACCCCGACGCGACGCACGAGGAGCTGCTCGACGCGCTCATCGAGCGCATCAAGGGCCCCGACTTCCCCACCGGCGCACTGGTCGTGGGCCGCAAGGGCATCGAGGAGGCGTACCGCACGGGCCGCGGCTCCATCACGATGCGCGCGGTCGTCGAGGTCGAGGAGATCCAGAACCGCCAGTGCCTGGTGGTCACCGAGCTCCCGTACCAGACCAACCCGGACAACCTCGCCCAGAAGATCGCCGACCTGGTGAAGGACGGCAAGATCGGCGGCATCGCGGACGTCCGCGACGAGACCTCCTCGCGCACCGGCCAGCGCCTGGTCATCGTCCTGAAGCGGGACGCGGTCGCCAAGGTCGTGCTCAACAACCTCTACAAGCACACCGACCTGCAGTCGAACTTCGGCGCCAACATGCTGGCCCTCGTCGACGGTGTGCCGCGCACCCTGTCGCTCGACGCCTTCATCCGGCACTGGGTCAACCACCAGGTCGAGGTCATCGTCCGGCGCACGAAGTTCCGGCTGCGCAAGGCCGAGGAGCGGGCCCACATCCTGCGCGGCCTGCTCAAGGCACTCGACGCGATCGACGAGGTCATCGCGCTGATCCGGCGCAGCGAGACCGTCGAGATCGCGCGCGAGGGCCTGATGGGCCTCCTCACGATCGACGAGATCCAGGCCAACGCCATCCTCGAGATGCAGCTGCGCCGCCTCGCCGCCCTGGAGCGCCAGAAGATCGTCGCCGAGCACGACGAACTGCAGGCGAAGATCGCCGAGTACAACGCGATCCTGGCCTCGCCCGAGAAGCAGCGCCAGATCATCAGCGAGGAGCTCGCGGCGATCGTCGAGAAGTTCGGCGACGACCGGCGCTCCAAGCTGGTGCCCTTCGACGGCGACATGTCCATGGAGGACCTGATCGCCGAAGAGGACATCGTCGTCACGATCACGCGCGGCGGCTACGTCAAGCGCACGAAGACGGATGACTACCGCTCACAGAAGCGCGGCGGCAAGGGCGTTCGCGGCACGAAGCTGAAGGAGGACGACATCGTCGACCACTTCTTCGTGTCGACGACCCACCACTGGCTGCTGTTCTTCACCAACAAGGGCCGCGTCTACCGCGCGAAGGCGTATGAGCTTCCGGACGCCGGCCGTGACGCCCGCGGCCAGCACGTGGCGAACCTGCTCGCCTTCCAGCCGGACGAGCAGATCGCCGAGATCCTCGCGATCCGTGACTACGAAGCGGCGCCCTATCTGGTCCTCGCCACGAAGGGCGGCCTGGTCAAGAAGACTGCCCTGAAGGACTACGACTCGCCCCGCTCGGGCGGCGTCATCGCGATCAACCTCCGGGAGACGGAGGACGGTTCGGACGACGAGCTGATCGGCGCCGAGCTGGTGTCGGGCGACGATGACCTCCTTCTGATCAGCAAGAAGGCGCAGTCGATCAGGTTCACCGCAACGGACGACGCCCTGCGCCCCATGGGCCGTGCGACCTCGGGCGTCAAGGGAATGAGTTTCCGCGACGGCGACCAGCTGCTCTCGATGAATGTCGTCCGGCCCGGTACGTTCGTCTTCACCGCCACCGACGGTGGGTACGCGAAGCGCACCAACGTGGACGAGTACCGCGTCCAGGGTCGCGGTGGCCTCGGCATCAAGGCCGCCAAGATCGTGGAGGACCGCGGTGAACTCGTCGGCGCGCTGGTGGTCGAGGAGACCGATGAGATCCTCGCCATCACGCTGTCCGGCGGTGTGATTCGTACGCGAGTCAACGAGGTCAGGGAGACGGGCCGTGACACCATGGGCGTCCAACTGATCAACCTGGGCAAGCGCGATGCCGTGGTCGGTATCGCTCGTAACGCCGAGGCCGGGCGTGAGGCCGAAGAAGTCGACGGCGACGTCGTGGACGAATCTGCCGAGGGCGAGACGGTCACCGGCACGGACGAGGGCAGCGAGTCCTCGCCCGAGTAGCGCGAGGAGTGAGTCATCGTGAGTGGAGCCACGGGCGCCGGATCTAAGCGAACCGGCACAGCCGGTACGGACGGTGCCCGTGGCCCCGCCACGGAGGCTCACGAATCCCACGAGCCTCATGGATCCCAGGGGGGAACTGTGACCGACACCCGAGGTCCGCAGACCGCGCAGTACGACGCCTCGTACGGCGCCCAGGGGGGCACGTCCGGCGGCGCTTCAGGAGCCCTGCCCGGTGAACGGCAGCCGCAGCAGCAGCCCGCGCAGCCCTACCACCCGCCGCAGGCGTACCAGTCGGCTCCGGCGGGCGCGGTCCGCAGGCCCCGCACCGGGGCGCGCACCACGCCGCGTACCCGCAAGGCGCGCCTGCGCGTGGCCAAGGCCGACCCGTGGTCGGTGATGAAGGTCAGCTTCCTGCTCTCCATCGCGCTGGGGATCTGCACGATCGTCGCGTCCGCGGTGCTGTGGATGGTCATGGACGCGATGGGCGTCTTCTCGACGGTGGGCGGCACGATCTCCGAGGCCACCGGGTCGAACGAGTCCAACGGCTTCGACCTGCAGTCCTTCCTGTCGCTGCCGCGCGTCCTGATGTTCACGACGATCATCGCGGTCATCGATGTGGTTCTCGCCACGGCCCTGGCGACGCTCGGCGCCTTCATCTACAACCTCTCGGCGGGCTTCGTGGGCGGCGTCGAGCTGACGCTGGCCGAGGACGAGTAGGCGCCGTCCCGCACGGCTCAGGTATCGATTTTGGGACTGGCCCACACGTGCGCTAATCTTCAGAGGTCAGCGCGCGGGGCACTCCCCGAAGAGCGCGGCGGGGCTATAGCTCAGTTGGTTAGAGCGCATCCCTGATAAGGATGAGGCCACAGGTTCAAATCCTGTTAGCCCCACAGTGGCGTAAAGCCTGGTCAGAAGGCCGGTAGATCTTTTCGATCTACCGGCCTTCTGCGTGTGAGGGCCCCGGAGTCCCGGGGGATCCGGGAGTTTCCCGCCGCTCCGAAGACCCTTGACTTGAACTGAAGTTGAGGTACGAGGGTGGCCGCATGAGCAACGACATCGCCTCCGTGCGCAACCCCGCCCTCCCCCTCTCCGACGGCTCCCTCGACGCACTCGCCGCACGGGTCGCCGACGGGGCCACGATCGTCGGGATCGGCGGGTCCACCCGCTTCTCCCGCGAGGTCACCGGGATACAGGACCAGCTGTTCCGCCGCCTCGTCAGCGACCACGGCTTCCGCCTGCTGGCCATGCAGGACCACGCCGGAGCCGTCGACCGGCTCGACCGTTATGTACGTACGGGCGAAGGGGGCTCCGCCGGGGCCGCGCTCGACGCGTCGTGGCGGCCGTGGCGGACCGTCGAGACGGCGGTGGCGCTGGAGTGGATCCGGGACTTCAACCGGCAGCGCCCCGACGACCAGGTGCGGATCGTCGGCACCAGGCCCGCACAGGCGCAGAGCGAGGACTACGAGGCCGTGCTCGACCACGTCCGTGCCTCGGCTCCGCGACGGCTGCCGGAGCTGGCCGCGCACCTGGAGCCGATCCGGACCGCGCACCGCCTCGACGAGCATGTGCAGCGGGCTCAGGGCGTCCACCCGGGACGGCCGTTCGCCGAGCACGCACGGGATGCGCTGGCGCTCCTCTCGTCCCTGCCGGGCAGCGACGAGAGTGTCCTTGCCCGGATGCGGCTGATCGTCGACTTCCACGAGAACAGCGTGGCCGGGCGGGGCAGTTTCGTCGGTGAGGACGACCTGGCGGCCGAGACGCTGACCGGGCACCAGCGCGAGAGCGGGCTGCGCATGGTCCTGTGGGACGGGATCGCGCACACCACGGCGGCTCCGCTCAGCCTCGGTGCGACGCCGGACGAGAGGCCGACGCACAGCATCGGCAGCCGGCTGCGGGCCGACTACGGGACGGCGTACGTGTCCGTGGCCCTCGGTTTCCACCACGGTGACCTGGGGGTCGTCACCGTTCCCGAGGCCCCCGCGGACATGCTGGACGCCGAGCTCGGCCGGGTGGAGGCGCCCGCGCACTGGCTGGATCTGCGGGACGACGAGGGGGCGCGGGCCCGGTGGGCGGGTCCGGCGAAGATGCGTGTGATCAGCGGGGTCTACGACCCTTCGCACGACGCGGACGCGTTCGTGGCCGTCGCCTCCGTCACCGCCGCTTTCGACGTGCTCGGTCATGTCCGTGAGGCCACCGCCGCGCACTGGCTGGACGACTGAGTCCTGGCCGACGCGAAGACCCCCAGCCGTACCGGCTGGGGGTCTCGATGTGTCTGTGGGGGGCGTGGATCACGGCTCCGACGCCAGGCCGGCCGCTAGGGCCGCGGTGTCGGCCTCGGCCTCGGTGTCCGTCGTGGGGAGGTGGCGGCAGCTCGGTGAGGAGCCGTGGGCCTCGGCGCGGATGCGTTGCTTCATCGTGGGGGGCAAGGACCGTTCGTACGCTGCCGCCAGCCAGTGGGTGAGGGCTGGGGCCGGGGCGCTCGCCGTGGCGTGGCGGGATTCCTTGGCCTCGTGTACGGGCGTGGCCGCCGCTGCCGTCGTGGTGAGACCGAGCGCGGCGAAGAGCGCGAGGAAGGCGGTGACGAGCGTGGTCCAGAGCTTCATGGCCTTGGTGGCGGTCATGGCCCCTCACTTTCAGGTTGGGCGATTTGCGTACTTTCCTCATGATGTGTATGTGGGACTTGGAATGGGGGACCGACGCTCGCGGGTCGTCGATCTTCAGATGAACACCACCCGTTTGGTCCCAAGAAGGCCGAGAACTGATCAAGAGCGGCGAACGTCACAGTCTGGGGAGTGAGGAGCGGAGGGGTGTGGTCCGCTTCTACTGCTGTGCGGGGAGCGGGAGTTGGGGGTGGACACAGGTCACCGATCGGTATCGATCGGTGTGTATAGTCGGGCGCCAGAAGTCCCCTACGTCAAAGGAAAGACGAGGTCGCGCGGTGAAGAAGCTTCTCCTGGTCGCACTGGCCGCCATCGGCGGGCTCCTCGTGTACCGCCAGATCCAGGCGGATCGCGCCGAGCAGGATCTGTGGACGGAGGCGACTGACTCCGTGCCCACGGGTTCGTGAGTATCGACAACAGTCTCTTCGCGGGGCCCCGATCGCACACGCGGTCGGGGCCCCGTGCTGTTGTCGGGGCTGGGGCGGGGTCGGGTCGGGGTTGATTCAGGGGTTTCCCCGGGGTATCGGCGGGGAGCGCGGGGCAGGATGAATCTCGGCCGCGATCGGTGGACGAGGGGTGGCGCGTGATGTGGGGGCTTGCCGGGGGGCGGGCGGCGGGGGTGCCGGCCAGGTGCGGGGTGTGGGGTGCGGTGCTGTGTGCGGCGTCGTGTGTGGTGGGAATGGTGCCGGGCGTCGCGTGGGCGGGAGTCGGGGAGAGCACGCCCGCTCCTTATGCCTTCGCCGCGGGCGCGAAGAGCGTGCGAGGGGCGGAGAGCAGTACGGGCAGCGCGGAGTTGAGGCCCGGGGGTACGTACAGGAGCTCGGTCGCAGGCACGGGTGAGGTGTTCTACCGCCTGGAGCTCGATGCCGAGAGCAGCGCCTATGTCGGGGTCACCGCGGTTCCGAAGCCCGGTGCGAAGGTGGGCTTCGGGGACGGGTTCGAGGTTTCGGTGCAGGACGCGGACGGGGCGACCTGTGGTTCGGGGCAGGCGCGCATCGGGTCGTCGCAGAGCCCGCGTCCCCTCACGGCCTGGGCCCAGCGCCAGGTGGGGCCGAACGAGAACCGGTGCGCGGGGGCCGGGACGTACTACGTGGTGGTGCAGCGGGAGCGGAGCCCGGTGTCGGGGGCGACCATCGCGCGGGGCAGCTGGGATCTGGAGCTGAGCGTCGCTTCGGAGCCGGGGCTCAAGGGCGCGGGGAACGAGCCCACCGAGGCGCCCGACACATGGGACTCCGCGTCGCCGGTGCCCGCCGCCGGTGAGCGGAGGGTGCGCGCGGGCGGCGCCGGATTCGACGCGGCCACGGGCCTGGAGGCAGGGGTGTGGGGGGATCGGATCGTGGCCGGGGAGACGTTGTTCTACCGGGTGCCCGTCGACTGGGGGCAGCGGATATCCGCCACGGCCGAGCTGGGCAGCAAGGGATCCGGGCGGGACTTCGACTATGTGACGTCGGCGCTGTCGCTCTCCCTCTACAACCCCGTACGCGGGCAGGTCGCGGAGGCGGACACGGCGTACGACGGGAAGCAGAAGTCGGCCTCACTGGACCCGCTGCCCCCGGTGGCGTACGAGAACCGCTACTCCCCCCGGGACGCCGTGACCGGGATGCGGTTCGCCGGGTGGTACTACCTGGCGGTCCAGCTGAACCCGGCAGTCCGGGCGAAGTTCGGCAAGGAGCCGCTGGACCTGACGCTGCGCGTGGATGTGAAGGGGGTACGGAAGAAGGGGCCCGCTTACGCGGGTGCGGCCAGGCCCTCGGGAGTGTTCGCGGTCACCGGGCGGGACAAGGCCGCCGCGCGCAGCGGTGCGACGCGGGCCGGGGCGGCGGCGGAGTCAGGTGACACCACGATGAAGGTGGTTGCTGCCGGAGGGATAGGGACCGGGGTGGTCCTGCTGGTGGTGCTGGGGATGTGGACGCTGGTGGGGCGGCGGCGGGCCAGGGGGATGGCTGCGGCGGCTGCGGTGGGGACGGGAGCTGAGGGGGGTGGCTGGGCTGCCGGGGGTGGCAGCGGCGGTGGCGGTGGTAGTGGTGGCAGAGGTGTGCAGGTGCCGCCGTCGGGGGGTGGAGGAGCGCCTTCTGGCTGGTAGGGGAGCTGGGGCCGGTTGGTAGGGGGGCGCTGGGGCTGGGGTCCGGCTGGTAGGGGAGCCGGGGCTGGGCGGCCGTGGGCTTGGGGCCCGTACGTGGTGAGCCGGGGTCCCGCTGGTTTGGAGTGGGGGCGTCAGATCTGGGTCAGGGCCCAGAAGCCCACTGCCAGGCAGGCGAGGGCTGCCAGGAGCATGGAGGTCGCCACCTTGCGGGAGGGGCCCGGGCGCTGTGGCCGGGGCAGGGGGACCTGGGTGCTGTAGGGGTGCGTGGGCGTGGAGTGCCCGCGG
>NZ_JBNJLS010000023.1:0-161354 GCF_050510915.1 Streptomyces odontotermitis
GCTGGTTCCTGAACTTCGGTTCAGGGACCAGCTCTTTTTTGCTTTGTGTCACTTGCTGTTCACGTTGGGCAACCAACATCCGCAGGCATGGGGACAGTTGAGATGCTGCGAGCCGCGGGCGTCGGTGCGGGTGACGAGGTCATCGTGTCGGCGTACGGCAATGCCGAAGTCGCCGAGGCCGTCGTCGAGGCCGGGGCCATGCCCGTCTTCGCCGACATAGACCCGGACACGTACTGCCTGTCCCTCAATGCCGTTGCCGCCGGGGTGACGTCCCGTACGGCCGCCGTGGTCGCCGTGCACCGCTTCGGGCGGCACGCCGAGGTCGCGGGGCTGCGTGAACTCGGGGAGCGCCACGGCCTCTTGGTCCTCGAGCGGCGAGAGGACGAGCAACACAGCCAGGACCAGGGCGGCTTGGAGCGGCGGCGGGCGCACGCCGCGTATCTCAGCGGGCGGCTCAGCGGTGTCATCACGCCGGCCGGGGGAGCGGGGCACACGTACGAGCAGTACGTGGTGCGCGTCCCCGGGAACGGGCGGCCCGACCGGGATGCGTTCGCACGTGCCGTACGGGCCAAGGGAGTTGACTGCCGCGTGCCGGTGAAGACGCCGGTGCACCGCATGCCGCGGTTCTGGCGGGACGTGGCGCTGCCCGAGACCGAGCGGGCCGCCGACGAGACGCTGGCGCTGCCCGTCGACGCGTCGATGTCGCGGCGGGAACTGCAGCGGGTCGTGTCCGCGTGCAACGCGCTGGGCGGACTGCTGCAGCCCGCGTTCTGATGGTTCGGAGCTGCCCGGGATTCGGGGTATGATCTATTCCGTTGCCGCGCGGGAAACCGTGTGGGCGACAGGCCCCTATAGCTCAGTCGGTAGAGCGTCTCCATGGTAAGGAGAAGGTCAGCGGTTCGATTCCGCTTGGGGGCTCCACTTATTAAGGCCCCGCCCACTTGGGCGGGGCCTTTTTGCGTCAGTCCTTGTGGAGTCCCGGGACGCGCATCGCGAGGATCGCCATGTCGTCCGAGGGGGCGTCCGTGGCGAAGCGCTCCACGGCGCGCATGACGCGTGCGGCGACCGCGCCGGCCGTCAGGCCCGTACAGGTCGTGAGGACGTCCGCGAGGCCGTCGTCGCCGAGCATGCGGGTGCCCTCGCGGCGCTCGGTGACGCCGTCGGTCACACAGAGGAGGACGTCGCCCGGGTCGAGGGTGACCGTCTGCTCGTACAACTCGAGGTCCTCCATGACGCCGAGGAGGGGCTGGGGTTCGGCGTACGGCTCGACCGTGCCGTCCTGGCGGAGGCGGAGCGGGAGGGGGTGGCCCGCGCAGACGACCTTCAGGATCGCCGAGCCGTCCTCCTGGGGCCACAACTCGCCGTAAAGGAGCGTCAGGAAGCGGCTGCGGGCGCCCTCGTCGAGGATCGCGGCGTTCAGGCGCTCCAGGACCGCGGGGCCGCCGAAGCCCTCGCGGGCGAGGAGGCGCAGGGCGTGCCGGGCGAGGCCGGTGACCGCGGCGGCCTCGGGGCCCGTGCCGCAGACGTCGCCGATCGCGAAGCCGTAGGCCCCGTCGCGGATCGGGAACAGGTCGTAGAAGTCGCCGCCCACCTCGTTGCCCTCGCCCGCGGCGCGGTAGATGACGTCGACCTCGACGCCCGGGATCTGGGGGAGCCCCGGCGGCAGCAGGCTGCGCTGGAGGGACTGGCTGATGGCCATGCGCTCCGAGTACAGGCGGGCGTTGTCGAGGGCCAGGGCCGCCCGGCGGGAGAGGTCCTCGGCGAGCTCCAGGATCTCCTGGCGGAAGTGCTCGTCGGCGGGCTTGCCGAGGGTGAGCATGCCGATGACGCGGTTGCGGGCGACCAGGGGCAGCACGACGGTCTCGCCGCCGACCGCGGAGGCCGTGGAGAGCGTGGTGCCGATGCCGGAGCCGAGGCTCATGGGCTCGCCGAGGCCGAGGGCGCGCATGGAGGTGCGCAGGGCGGCCTGGTGGGCGGCCTCCGAGGGGGCGTTCCAGACGCGGGCGCCGGGAGTGGGCACCGGGTCGGGTGGGGCGATCTTGGTGAGGAGCGCCTTGAGGCCGTCGATGCGCTCCTCGTCCTCATGGAGGACGTACGAGAGTTGGGGCTCGGACTGGTCGGCGACGGTGTAGACGGCGCACCAGGTGGCGAGCGTGGGGACGGTCATCTGGGCCATCAGGGCCAGCGTCTGGTCCCGGTCCAGGGTGCCTGCGAGGAGGTCGGACGCCTCCACGAGGAAGGAGAGCGAGCCGCGGCGCAGGCGCTCCAGCTCGCCGAGGCGGGCGGACTCGACGGCGAAGGCGATACGGTCGGCCGCGAACTGGAGGCGCAGGGCTTCTTCGTTCGAGTAGCGGTCCGGGGATTCGGCGGCGACGCCCAGGGAGCCGGTGAGGCGGCCCTCCACCTTCAGTGGGACCGTGACGACCGAGCGCATGCCGGTGTCGTTGAGGAGCGGGACGGCGCCGGGGACGACCGTGAGGTCCTCGTGGACGGCGGGCATGCGGGCGGAGCCGTACCGGCCGGGGCCCGCCTCCACGGGGACGCGGGCGAAGCGCTGGCGGGCCGAGGGGAGGCCGGTGGAGGCCCGTACCTCCAGCTCCGTCTCGTCGTCCGTGGCGAGGAGCAGGAAGGCGGCGTCGCCGTCGAGCATGTCGCGGGCGCGTTCGACCGTGCGCTGCAGGAGGCCGTCGAGGTCGTCGGGGGCCGGCTGGCCGATGAAGATCTCGAAGGAGTCGGTGGCGGGCGGCTCGTTGAGCGTGCCCGGCTCGGGGGCGGGGCCGCGCAGCGGGGTCTGCAGGACGGCGCGCTCGTCGTCGCGGACGAGGAGGCAGACCGTGGAGGGTTCGCCGTCGGTGTCGCGGACGCGCAGGTGCGAGGCGTAGACCGGGGTGACGCGGCCGTCGGCGCCGCGGATCCCGTAGCTGCCTTCCCAGCGCGAGAGTTGGAGGGCGTCGGCGATGCCGGTGCTGGTGCCCGGGGTGTGCGGCCAGGCGGCGAGGTCGGTGAGGGGTTTGCCGGTGACCTGGTCGGCGACGTACCCGAAGAGCTCCTCCGCGTCCTCGTTCCACGCGGAGATCGCGCCCATGCGGTCGATCTGGACGACGGCGACGCGGACCCGGCCGTCGGTGAGCGGGAGCAGGTCGGCGGGGAGCGACGGGCCCGCGGCGCGGGTGCCCACCGGGCGGTCGGGGAGGTCGAGTTGGAACCAGACCTGCTTGTGCGTGGGGGTGTAGTCGACGCCCCAGCGGGTGGCGAGCGCCGCGCACAGCTGGAGGCCGCGGCCGCCCTCGCGGTCCGGGCTGCCCATGTTCACGGAGGACTGCTGGAGCGGGATCTCGCGCTCCGGATAGCGGTCCGAGACCTCGATGCGCACGGCGTCCTCGCTGCGCAGGCACAGGACGTCGGCGGCGGTGCCCGCGTGCACCACCGCGTTGGTGACCAGCTCGCTGGTGAGGACGACGGCGTCGTCCACGACGTCGGAGAACCCCCAGCCCTGGAGGGTGTCGCGGACGAAGGAGCGTGCCGTCGCGACGGAACGCCCGACGGGGTCGAAGGTCGCAGCCGCACGCGCGGTGATCACAGCACTCCTCGTACGAGTATCGACGCCCAGTTCTCCCGAACTCATGGTGCGGCCGCCCCTCCGATGCCCGCTTGTACGTGTGCCACCGCCCAGGCCGGGCAGGACCGGGGTGGTTGGACAGCCGGATGCCAGGTTACTTACCTTCGCCGTCCATGCTGATGCCGGTCGTCAGTGTTTCCGCCCGGAGGGTGTGCGGACGGTGTGCGAAGCTGCCGAACTGTTATGGCCTGGTTCAGCCATGGTGAAACACTGGGCAAGCTTCATGGAGAGAGCCCGGGCAACCCCCAGCAGTTTGGTCGACCCTTGCGGGAGGGACACAGTGGAGTCTGGCGCAGCGACGCGGGGCACTAAGACGCGCGCGAAAGACGGACAGTCCCTGAGTAAACAGCGCAAGTCGCGCCATGGGACCACAGCGGTGGACACCGCCGCGCTGAACAGGCTGCTCGCGGCCCTGGCGGCGATGCGGGACGGAAATTTCCGCAAGCGGCTCACGGTCTCCGGCGACGACGTGATGTCGCAGATCGCGGCGGTCTTCAATGAGGTGGCCGACCGGAACCTGCACCTCACCGGAGAGCTGTCGCGGGTGCGGCGCATGGTCGGACGTGAGGGAAAACTCACGGAGCGGCTCGAGGGCGGCGCGAGCGAGGGCTCCTGGGCCGCGGCGATCGACGCGTCGAACGCGCTGGTCGACGATCTCGTACGGCCGGTCTCCGAGGTCGGCCGGGTGCTCACCGCGGTGGCGGAGGGCGACCTGGAGCAGCGGATGGAGCTGCGGGCGCAGGGCGCGGACGGCAGCGGGAACGGGCATCCGCTGCGCGGGGAGTTCCTGAGGGTCGGGCGCACGGTCAACAACCTCGTCGACCAGCTCTCGACGTTCACCGACGAGGTCACGCGTGTGGCCAGCGAGGTGGGGACCGAGGGCAAGCTGGGCGGGCAGGCCCGGGTGCGCGGTATGTCTGGTTCGTGGAAGGACCTCACGGATTCGGTCAATACGATGGCGTATCGGCTGACCGCGCAGGTGCGGGACATCGCGCTCGTGACGACCGCGGTCGCGAAGGGCGACTTGTCCCGGAAGGTCACCGTTCATGTCGCCGGTGAGATGTTGGAGCTGAAGAACACCGTCAACACGATGGTGGACCAGCTCTCCTCGTTCTCCTCGGAGGTGACCCGCGTCGCGCGCGAGGTCGGCACGGAGGGCGAGCTCGGCGGGCAGGCGCAGGTGCCGGGCGTCGCGGGTGTCTGGAAGGACCTCACCGACTCGGTGAACCTGATGGCGGGCAACCTCACCGCCCAGGTGCGCGGGATCGCCCAGGTGACGACGGCGGTCGCCAACGGCGACCTGTCGCAGAAGGTCACGGTCAGCGCGCGCGGCGAGGTCGCGCAGCTCGCCGAGACGATCAACCAGATGACCGAGACGCTGCGCACGTTCGCGGACGAGGTCACGCGTGTGGCCAACGAGGTCGGTGCGGAAGGGCAGTTGGGCGGTCAGGCGAACGTGCCGGGCGCGGCCGGGACGTGGAAGGACCTCACCGACTCGGTCAACACGGTCTTCAGGAACCTGACGACGCAGGTGCGGGACATCGCGACGGTCACGACGGCGGTCGCCAACGGTGATCTGTCGCAGAAGGTCACCGTCGATGTCGCGGGCGAGATGCTGGAGTTGAAGAACACCGTCAACACGATGGTGGACCAGCTCTCGGCGTTCGGTGCCGAAGTGACGCGGGTGGCGCGGGAGATCGGCGTCGAGGGTGAGCTCGGCGGGCAGGCGCAGGTGCAGGGCGCGGCCGGGACGTGGAAGGACCTCACCGACTCGGTGAACACCGCCTTCCGCAACCTCACCGGTCAGGTCCGCAACATCGCCCAGGTGACGACGGCGGTGGCCAACGGCGACCTGTCGCAGAAGGTCACGGTGGACGTCTCCGGAGAGATGCTCCAGCTGAAGAACACCGTGAACACGATGGTCGACCAGCTGTCGTCGTTCGCCGACCAGGTCACGCGGATGGCGCGGGACGTGGGCACGGAGGGGCGGCTCGGCGGCCAGGCGCGTGTGGACGGCGTCTCCGGCACGTGGAAGGACCTGACGGACTCCGTCAACTTCATGGCGGGGAACCTGACGTCGCAGGTGCGCCAGATCGCGCAGGTGACGACGGCGGTGGCCCGCGGTGACCTCTCGCAGAAGATCGAGGTCGACGCCCGGGGCGAGATCCTCGAGCTGAAGAACACGATCAACACGATGGTGGACCAGCTCTCGGCCTTCGCCGACCAGGTCACGCGGGTGGCCCGCGAGGTGGGTACGGAGGGCCGGCTCGGCGGCCAGGCGCAGGTGCCGGGTGTGGCCGGTGTGTGGCGCGACCTGACCGACTCCGTGAACGGCATGGCGGGCAACCTCACCGCGCAGGTCCGCAACATCGCGCAGGTCGCGACGGCGGTGGCCCGCGGCGACCTCTCGCAGAAGATCGGCGTGGACGCGCGCGGCGAGATCCTGGAGCTGAAGAACACCCTCAACACGATGGTGGACCAGCTCTCGGCCTTCGCCGAGCAGGTGACCCGGGTGGCCCGTGAGGTGGGCACCGACGGCATCCTGGGCGGCCAGGCGGAGGTCCAGGGTGTCTCCGGCACGTGGAAGGACCTCACGCAGTCGGTGAACGGCATGGCGAACAACCTCACCCTTCAGGTGCGGAACATCGCCGAGGTCACGACCGCCGTCGCCATGGGCGACCTCTCCAAGAAGATCACCGTCGACGCGAAGGGCGAGATCCTCGAACTCGTCACGACGGTCAACACGATGGTCGACCAGCTCTCCAACTTCGCCGAGCAGGTGACCCTGGTCGCCCGTGAGGTGGGCACCGAGGGCAACCTCGGCGGTCAGGCCCGGGTGCCCGGCGTCACGGGGATCTGGAAGGACCTGAGCGACAACGTCAACCTGATGGCCTCCAACCTGACCAGCCAGGTGCGGAACATCTCCCAGGTCTCGGCGGCGGTCGCCAACGGTGACCTCACCAAGAAGGTCACCGTCGAGGCGCGCGGTGAGGTGGCGCAGCTCGCCGACACGGTCAACACGATGGTGACGACGCTGAGTTCGTTCGCCGAGCAGGTCACGCGGGTGGCCCGCGAGGTGGGCACCGACGGCATCCTCGGCGGTCAGGCGCGCGTCCCGGGTGTCTCGGGCACGTGGAAGGACCTCACGGAGTCCGTGAACGGCATGGCCTCCAACCTCACCGGCCAGGTCCGCAACATCGCGATGGTCACCACCGCGATCGCCAAGGGCGACCTGACCAAGAAGATCGACATCGATGCGCGCGGCGAGATCCTGGAGCTCAAGACGACCATCAACACGATGGTCGACCAGCTCTCGTCCTTCGCGGAGCAGGTCACCCGGGTCGCCCGCGAGGTGGGCACGGAAGGCCAGTTGGGCGGCCAGGCGCGGGTACGGGACGTCGACGGCACCTGGCGCGACCTCACCGAGTCCGTGAACGAGATGGCCGGGAACCTGACCCGGCAGGTCCGCGCCATCGCGAAGGTCGCGACCGCGGTGACCCGCGGCGACCTGAACCTCAAGATCGAGGTGGACGCGGCCGGCGAGATCCAGGTCCTCCAGGACAACATCAACACGATGATCGCGAACCTCCGCGACACCACCCTGGCCAACAAGGAGCAGGACTGGCTGAAGGGCAACCTGGCGCGGATCTCCGGCCTGATGCAGGGCCGCCGCGACCTGGAGGACGTCGCCTCGCTGATCATGAGCGAGCTGACGCCGGTGGTCTCGGCGCAGCACGGCGCGTTCTTCCTGGCGATGCCCACGGACGACGCGAGCACCGAGGAGGACGCGTACGAGCTGCGCATGCTGGGCAGCTACGGCTACTCCATGGGCTCGATGCCGACGTCGTTCCGGCCCGGTGAGACGCTCATCGGCACGGCGGCCAAGGAGCGGCGCACGATCCTCGTGGAGAACGCCCCGTCCGGGTACCTGCGGATCGCCTCCGGTCTCGGGGAGGCGCCGCCCGCCCAGGTCATCGTGTTGCCGGTGCTCTTCGAGAACACGGTCCTCGGCGTGATCGAGCTGGCGTCCTTCCAGCCCTTCACGCACATCCAGAAGGACTTCCTCAGCCAGATCGCCGAGATGATCGCGACGAGCGTCAACACCATCAGCGTCAATACGAAGACCGAGGTGCTGCTCAAGCAGTCGCAGGAGCTCACCGAGCAACTCCGGGAGCGCTCGGCCGAGTTGGAGAACCGGCAGAAGGCCCTCCAGGAGTCGAACGCGGAGCTGGAGGAGAAGGCCGAGCTGCTCGCCCAGCAGAACCGGGACATCGAGGTGAAGAACACCGAGATCGAAGAGGCCCGGCAGGTCCTGGAGGAGCGCGCCGAGCAGCTCGCGGTGTCGATGCGCTACAAGTCCGAGTTCCTCGCGAACATGTCGCACGAGCTGCGCACGCCGCTCAACTCCCTGCTGATCCTGGCCAAGTTGCTGGCCGACAACGCCGACGCGAACCTGACCCCGAAGCAGGTCGAGTTCGCCGAAACGATCCACGGGGCGGGCTCGGACCTGCTGCAGCTCATCAACGACATCCTCGACCTGTCGAAGGTCGAGGCGGGCAAGATGGACGTCTCCCCGACGCGCATCGCGCTCGTCCAACTCGTCGACTACGTAGAGGCCACGTTCCGCCCGCTGACCGCAGAGAAGGGCCTCGACTTCTCCGTACGGGTGTCGCCGGAGCTGCCCGCCACGCTGCACACGGACGAACAGCGCCTCCTTCAGGTGCTGCGCAATCTGCTGTCCAACGCGGTGAAGTTCACCGACTCCGGAGCGGTCGAGCTGGTCATCCGGCACGCCAACTCCGATGTGCCGAACGCCATTCGGGAGCAGCTCCTGGAGGCGGGCTCGCTGCGGGACCCGGACGCGGACCTGATCGCGTTCTCGGTGACCGATACGGGCATCGGGATCGCCGCGAGCAAGATGCGGGTGATCTTCGAGGCGTTCAAGCAGGCGGACGGCACCACGAGCCGCAAGTACGGCGGTACGGGCCTCGGGCTCTCCATCAGCCGGGAGATCGCGCGGCTGCTCGGCGGTGAGATCCA
Source organism: Streptomyces odontotermitis (assembly GCF_050510915.1). Lineage (NCBI taxonomy): Bacteria > Bacillati > Actinomycetota > Actinomycetes > Kitasatosporales > Streptomycetaceae > Streptomyces > Streptomyces odontotermitis. Next base: position 8,660 of record NZ_JBNJLS010000023.1, read on the forward strand.
CGCGCAGAGCGAGCCGGGCCGCGGCTCCACGTTCACGCTGTATTTGCCGCTGCACCCGAGCGAACTGCCGCCTCAGGGCTACACGCAGCTCGCCCCGCCGTCCGCGCCGGGCGACAGGCCGGTCCTGGAGGCCCTGGACGAGGCGGTGGCCATCGAGCCCGCGCCGTCGCCCGGCGAGGCCGCTCCGCCGCGTCTGGAGGCTCCCTCGGGGAACGGGACGCTGTTCCGGCGCAGCACGCGCCGTACGGCGCCCACGCCCGAGCTGCCGGCCTCGCTGCCGGGGCAGTCGGCCCCGGGCGGTCAGGAGCGCCAGCAGGAGCAGTGGCAGGGCGCGGGGCAGGAGTCGGCGCCCGCGCGCGGGGGCTTCCAGTTCGACGGCGAGAAGGTGCTGATCGTCGACGACGACATCCGCAACGTGTTCGCGCTCACGAGCGTCCTGGAGCAGCACGGCCTGTCGGTGCTGTACGCGGAGAACGGCCGAGAAGGCATCGAAGTCCTGGAGCAGCACGACGATGTGACGGTCGTCCTGATGGACATCATGATGCCGGAGATGGACGGCTACGCGACGACGACGGCGATCCGCAGGATGCCGCAGTTCGCCGGACTGCCGATCATCGCGCTCACCGCGAAGGCGATGAAGGGCGACCGGGAGAAGGCGATCGACTCCGGAGCGTCCGACTACGTGACGAAGCCGGTGGACCCGGATCATCTGCTCACAGTGATGGAGCAGTGGATGCGCGCGGAGTGACCGAGTAGCCCGGAGATTACGCGGAGTTGCTGACTCAGTGTGGCCGACGCCGTGTAGAAGGGCGGTATACGGGGAACCTTCTGGTCTCCCACTGCGTTTCTGCTACGTGCACAGTGACATCGCGGTGACAGGGTGTGGCGACCGGCGGGGTGCGGCTACCATGACCGGCACAAGGACGGGCGGCGCAACGGAGTCGTCCCCTGGGGCGGCGCCCGGTGTACCGCCGGGGCGAGGAGGGCGGGCCATGGTGCAGAAGGCCAAGATCCTCCTGGTCGATGACCGGCCGGAGAATCTGCTGGCGCTGGAGGCGATCCTCTCCGCGCTCGATCAGACACTGGTGCGGGCATCGTCCGGGGAGGAAGCGCTCAAGGCACTACTCACGGACGACTTCGCGGTCATTCTGCTGGACGTCCAGATGCCGGGCATGGACGGTTTCGAGACGGCCGCACACATCAAGCGGCGAGAACGGACCCGGGACATCCCGATCATCTTCCTCACCGCCATCAACCACGGCCCGCACCACACCTTCCGGGGTTACGCGGCGGGCGCGGTCGACTACATCTCCAAGCCGTTCGACCCGTGGGTGCTGCGCGCGAAGGTCTCGGTCTTCGTCGAGCTGTACATGAAGAACTGCCAACTCCGGGAGCAGGCGGCCCTGCTGCGCCTCCAGCTCGAGGGCGGCGACAAGTCCGCGCCCGGTGACACGAAGGAGCCCGCGGGCCTGCTCGCCGAACTGTCGGCGCGCCTCGCGGCCGTTGAGGAACAGGCCGAGGCGCTCACCAAGCAGCTGGACGACGAGTCGGCGGACGCCGCCGCGGTCGCCACCGCCGCCCATCTCGAACGCAAACTGACCGGCCTGCGCCGGGCTCTTGACGCCCTGGAACCGGGCACGGGCAGTGGGGCTGCTCCCGTCTCCTCGCAGAACTGACGGGTGGCGGCGCCCCGCTGAGCGGCCGTCAGCCGGCCGCCCCGTCGTGGCGACACAAACGGGTGAAGCAGTGGGCACACGTGTCCGCAGTGGCCTCCACCGGTAACCTCACACCCATGGCCTCACGTCCCGCAGCCAAGAAGACGCCCGCGAAGAAGGCGGCCGCGCCGACCAAGGCTCCGGCGAAGAAGGCCCCTGCCAAGAAAGCGCCCGCGAAGAAGGCGGCGGCGAAGAAGGCCCCCGCCAAGAAGGCAGCGGCCAAGAAGCCCGCTCCGAAGCCGGCACCGAATCCCACAGGCGGCCTCTACCGGCTCGTGCGCGCCCTCTGGCTGGGCGTCGCACACGGCGTGGGAGCCATGTTCCGCGGCATAGGGCGGGGCGCGAAGGGACTCGACCCCGCGCACCGCAAGGACGGCCTCGCGCTGCTCCTGCTCGGCATCGCCCTGATCGTCGCGGCGGGCACCTGGTCGAATCTGCGCGGGCCCGTCGGGGACCTCGTCGAGATGCTGGTGACCGGCGCCTTCGGCCGGCTCGACCTGATCGTGCCGATACTGCTCGCGGTCATCGCGGTGCGTTTCATCCGCCACCCCGAGAAGCCCGACGCCAACGGGCGCATCGTGATCGGCCTGTCGGCGCTCGTCATCGGCGTGCTCGGGCAGGTCCACATCGCGTGCGGTGCGCCCGCGCGCAGCGACGGGATGCAGGCCATAAGGGACGCGGGCGGCCTGATCGGCTGGGGCGCCTCGACGCCGCTGACCTTCACCATGGGCGACGTCCTCGCGGTTCCGCTGCTCGTGCTGCTCACGGTCTTTGGGCTGCTCGTGGTCACCGCGACGCCGGTCAACGCCATTCCGCAGCGGCTGCGGCAGCTCGGCGTGCGGCTCGGCGTCGTACAGCCCGAGATCGAGCACGACGAGGCGCTCAGCGAGGACGACGAGCGGTACGACGAGCAGTGGCGCGAGGCCCTGCCCGCGCGGCCCAGGAAGCGTGTGCGGCCCGCTGAGGCGTACGACCCGGAGCAGGCCGAGGAGGAGGCCCTCACCAAGCGGCGCAGGCCGCGCAGGGCCTCCGTACAGCCCGATATGGACCGGCCCATGGACGCGGTGGACGTGGCGGCCGCCGCTGCCGCCGCGCTCGACGGCGCGGTGCTGCACGGCATGCCGCCCTCGCCGCTGGTCGCCGACCTGACGCAGGGCGTCGCCGCGGACCGCGGGGAGCGCGAGGAGCGGCAGGAGCGGGAGCCGTCGGCTCCGGTGCCGACCGCGCGCGGCAAGGGCGGGCCGGTGCCCGGGAAGCTCGTGAAGGAGCCCGAGGAGGCCCAGGAGGCGGCCGCGTCGGCCGTCCCGGACCTCACGAAGTCCGCGCCCGACGAGCCGCGCGACCTGCCGCCGCGGGCCGAGCAGCTGCAGCTCTCCGGCGACATCACGTACGCGCTGCCTTCCCTTGACCTGCTGGAGCGCGGCGGCCCCGGAAAGTCCCGCAGCGCCGCCAATGACGCGGTCGTCGACTCGCTGTCGAACGTCTTTACGGAGTTCAAGGTCGACGCCGACGTCACCGGCTTCACGCGCGGCCCGACGGTCACGCGTTACGAGATCGAGCTCGGCCCCGCCGTGAAGGTCGAGAAGATCACGGCGCTCGCCAAGAACATCGCGTACGCGGTGGCCTCGCCGGACGTGCGGATCATCTCGCCGATCCCCGGCAAGTCCGCGGTCGGCATCGAGATCCCGAACACCGACCGCGAGATGGTCAACGTCGGTGACGTGCTGCGCCTCGCGGACGCGGCCGAGGACGACCACCCGATGCTGGTCGCGCTCGGCAAGGACGTCGAGGGCGGCTACGTGATGGCGAACATCGCGAAGATGCCGCACATCCTCGTCGCCGGAGCCACCGGTTCCGGTAAGTCCTCGTGCATCAACTGTCTGATCACGTCGATCATGTGCCGGGCGACCCCCGAGGACGTCCGGATGGTCCTGGTCGACCCCAAGCGCGTGGAGCTCACGGCGTACGAGGGCATCCCGCACCTGATCACGCCGATCATCACCAACCCGAAGCGCGCCGCCGAGGCCCTCCAGTGGGTCGTGCGCGAGATGGATCTGCGCTACGACGACCTGGCCGCGTACGGCTTCCGGCACATCGACGACTTCAACCAGGCCGTGCGCGACGGCAAGGTCGAGGCGCCGCCCGGCAGCGAGCGCGAGCTGCAGCCGTACCCGTATCTGCTGGTGATCGTCGACGAGCTGGCGGACCTGATGATGGTCGCGCCGCGCGACGTCGAGGACTCGATCGTGCGCATCACACAGCTCGCGCGCGCGGCCGGAATCCATCTGGTGCTCGCCACCCAGCGGCCCTCGGTCGACGTCGTGACCGGCCTGATCAAGGCGAACGTGCCCTCGCGGCTCGCCTTCGCGACGTCCTCGCTCGCCGACAGCCGCGTCATCCTCGATCAGCCCGGTGCGGAGAAGCTCATCGGAAAGGGTGACGGTCTGTTCCTGCCGATGGGTGCGAACAAGCCGACCCGTATGCAGGGAGCCTTCGTCACCGAGGACGAGATCCATGCGGTGGTCAAGCACTGCAAGGACCAGATGGCGCCGGTCTTCCGCGACGACGTCACCGTCGGCACCAAGCAGAAGAAGGAGATCGACGAGGACATCGGCGACGACCTGGATCTGCTCTGCCAGGCCGCTGAGCTGGTGGTCTCCACCCAGTTCGGGTCCACGTCGATGCTCCAGCGCAAGCTGCGCGTGGGCTTCGCCAAGGCGGGGCGCCTGATGGACCTGATGGAGTCACGGAACATCGTCGGGCCCAGCGAGGGGTCGAAGGCACGTGACGTTCTTGTGAAGCCCGACGAACTGGATGGAGTGCTCGCGGTGATCCGCGGGGAGGCTCATCCATAAGGGTGTGGCAGGCAACCGTTTCCCTTCGGCGTACGTCAAGTTGAAGGGAACGACAGCACCACGCCCCACCATCGGGACGACCGGAGGTGTCCGGCCATTCTGATGGCGTACAAAGTCCGTCCGCCCGGTTGCCTCACCCTTTCTCAGCCCCCCTAGACTGAACCTCCGGCAGGTGGCTACACGCTCGAAAGGCGCCCCCGTGTCCATCGGCAACTCCCCTGAAGACGACCGCCCTTCAGACGACAGCGCTGCTGACGGCCTGACAGCTGACGCCAGCGCAGCGGCCTCTCACGCCGCGGACGATCGCCCCTCGATCGGCCGAGCGCTCCAGCAGGCCCGCATCGCCGCGGGTCTGACCGTCGACGAGGTCAGTACGTCGACTCGGGTGCGCATCCCGATCGTGCATGCGATCGAACAGGACGACTTCTCCCGCTGCGGCGGCGATGTGTACGCCCGCGGCCACATCAGGACCCTGGCCCGCGCCGTCGGCCTCGATCCGGCGCCGCTCCTCGCGCAGTACGCGGAGGGGCACGGCGACGTGACCCCCACGCCGACGCCCGCCGCGCCGCTCTTCGAGGCCGAGCGCATCCGGTCCGAACCCCGCAGGCCCAACTGGACCGCGGCCATGGTCGCGGCGATCGTCGCCGTCGTCGCCTTCGTCGGCTTCACCGCGTTCAACGGGGACGACGGGGACGGCAAGAAGGGGCAGGTCGCCGAGGGCCCCACGACCGCCACCAGCAAGCCCGCCCCGAAGCCCAAGCCCAGCAAGCCCGCCGACCCCAAGCCGGACCCCTCCGACAGCGCCATCGCCGGGGTGCCGCGCGACAAGGTCACCGTGAAGGTCAACGCGGCGGACGGCCGGAGCTGGATCTCCGCCAAGGACCACACCGGCCGGAAGCTCTTCGACGGCGTCCTGGAACAGGGCAAGTCGAAGACCTTCCAGGACCAGCAGAAGATCGATCTGATCCTCGGCGACGCGGGCGCGGTCCAGCTGTATGTGAACGGCAAGCAGGTCGACAACGAATTCGAACCGGGCCAGGTCGAGCGCCTCAGCTACACCAAGGGCGACCCCGAGGTCGGCTGACCTGCGGGGGCGCCCCGAAGGGCCTCCTGACTTCCGGGTAACCCTCGCGGCGGGGGCCGGGACGGGGACGAAGTAGTCTTGAGACCATGCCTGAACGCCGCACCGTCGCCCTTGTCACGCTTGGCTGCGCCCGTAACGAGGTGGACTCGGAGGAGCTCGCAGGCCGCTTGGAGGCGGACGGCTGGGAACTCGTCCAGGACGCCGAGAACGCGGACGTGGCCGTCGTCAACACCTGCGGCTTCGTCGAAGCCGCCAAGAAGGACTCCGTCGACGCCCTCCTCGAAGCCAATGACCTGAAGGGTCACGGCAAGACGCAGGCCGTCGTCGCCGTGGGCTGCATGGCCGAGCGGTACGGCAAGGAGCTCGCCGACGCCCTGCCCGAGGCGGACGGCGTGCTCGGCTTCGACGACTACTCCGACATCTCCGACCGCCTGCAGACCATCCTCAGCGGCGGCAGCGTCGAGGCCCACACCCCGCGCGACCGGCGCAAGCTCCTGCCGATCAGCCCGGCGGAGCGGCAGGACGCGGGCTCCGGCGTCGCCCTGCCCGGCCACGCGCCGGTCGAGGCGCCGAAGGACCTGCCCGAGGGCGTCGCGCCCGCCTCCGGGCCGCGCGCACCGCTGCGCCGGCGCCTCGGCAGCAACCCGGTGGCCTCGGTGAAGCTGGCCTCCGGCTGTGACCGGCGGTGCTCCTTCTGCGCCATCCCCTCGTTCCGCGGCTCGTTCATCTCGCGGCGGCCCAGCGACGTCCTCGGGGAGACCCGCTGGCTGGCCGAGCAGGGCGTCAAGGAGATCATGCTGGTCTCCGAGAACAACACCTCGTACGGCAAGGACCTGGGCGACATCCGGCTCCTGGAGACGCTGCTGCCCGAGCTGGCGGCCGTCGACGGGATCGAGCGGGTGCGGGTCAGCTATCTGCAGCCCGCCGAGATGCGGCCCGGGCTCATCGACGTCCTGACGTCCACGGAGAAGGTCGCCCCCTACTTCGACCTGTCCTTCCAGCACTCCGCGCCCAACGTGCTGCGCTCCATGCGGCGCTTCGGCGACACCGACCGCTTCCTCGAACTCCTGGACACCATCCGCAGCAAGGCGCCGCAGGCCGGTGTCCGCTCCAACTTCATCGTCGGCTTCCCCGGCGAGTCCGAGGCGGACCTGGCCGAGCTGGAGCGGTTCCTCACCGGCGCCCGGCTGGATGCCATCGGGGTCTTCGGCTACTCCGACGAGGAGGGCACGGAAGCGGCGACGTACGAGAACAAGCTCGACGAGGACGTCGTCGCCGAGCGGCTCGCGCACATCTCGCGGCTGGCGGAGGAGCTGACCTCGCAGCGCGCCGACGACCGCGTCGGGGAGACCCTCGAGGTCCTGGTCGAGGCCGTGGACGAGGAGGACGGGGCGGTCGGCAGGGCCGCGCACCAGGCCCCCGAGACCGACGGCCAGGTCCGGTTCACGGGCGCCACGGGTGGGGACGATCTGCACGTCGGTCGTATGGTCGTGGCAAAGGTGGTCGGCACGGAGGGCGTGGACCTGGTGGCTGAATGTCTCGAAGGGACCGGCAGATGACCCAAGTCCCGGCACCCGCGGCGGGCGGCTCCGGCGCGCAGGGCGCGAATCCGGTGCGCGGCGGGAAGCTGGGTGCCGCGGCGGTGAATCAAGCCAGTCTGTGGAACGTCGCCAATCTGCTGACCATGATCCGGCTCGTCCTGGTGCCGGGCTTCGTGCTGCTGCTGCTCGGCAACGGCGGGTACGACCCGGCCTGGCGCTCCTTCGCCTGGGCTGCCTTCGCCATCGCCATGATCACGGACCTTTTCGACGGGCATCTGGCGCGGACGTACAACCTGGTCACGGACTTCGGGAAGATCGCCGACCCCATCGCGGACAAGGCGATCATGGGGGCCGCGCTGATCTGTCTGTCGTGGCTCGGCGATCTGCCGTGGTGGGTGACCGGGGTGATCCTGGGGCGCGAGCTCGGGATCACGCTGCTGCGGTTCGGGGTGATCCGCTACGGCGTCATTCCGGCCAGCCGCGGCGGCAAGATGAAGACCCTGGCGCAGGGCACGGCGGTCGGGATGTACGTGCTCGCGCTGACCGGGCCGCTCGCCAGCTTGCGGTTCTGGGTGATGGCGGTCGCGGTCGTGCTGACCGTGGTGACCGGCCTCGACTATGTGAAACAGGCCATTGTGCTGCGCCGCCGCGGCAGGGCCGAGGAGAGTGCGGGGGCGGCCGGTGCCGCGGACGCCGCGTCGGCGCCGGAGGCCGCGAAGTGACGACCGCGGGCGCGTCGCGGCCCGGATCGGCCGCCGCCGCGGCCGAGGACGTGCTGCGGCTGCTCGGGGCGCGCGGCGAGACGCTCGCCGTCGCGGAGTCGCTGACCGGGGGTCTCGTGGCCGCCGAGGTCACGGAGGTGCCCGGCGCCTCACGGGTCTTCCGTGGCTCCGTGACGGCGTACGCCACGGAGCTGAAGCGGGACGTCCTGGGCGTCGACGGCGCCCTGCTGGCCGAGCGCGGGGCGGTCGACGCCGAGGTGGCGCGGCAGATGGCCGCCGGGGTGCGGCGGGCGCTGGGCGCCGACTGGGGCCTGGCCACGACCGGCGTCGCGGGGCCCGATCCCCAGGACGGCCAGGAGGTCGGAACGGTCTTCGTGGCCGTCGCCGGACCGCTGCCCGAAGAGCCCGAGAGGTCGGACCTTCACGGCGGTCCTGTTCGCCTCCAGGGGAAAGTAGTCACCAAAGCGGCGCTCCTGCGGTTGAACGGTGGCCGTTCGGCAATCCGTAATGAGACTGTACGGAGCGTGCTCACGCTGCTCGCCGAGCAGCTTTCCGGCGAACGTGCCGGGAATGGGCGGGCACAGGATACGGAACAGAACGGGGGGAATTGATGTTTGCAGCCCTGAGTGAACACGACATCGCTCCCCGCACGGCCGCCGCGCAAGGCGGTACGGTGGGGCGTGAAGGATGCGGCTACGCGGTCCGAGGAGGGAGCCACCGATGATTCTGCTCCGTCGCCTGCTGGGTGACGTGCTGCGTCGGCAGCGCCAGCGCCAGGGCCGTACTCTGCGCGAAGTCTCCTCGTCCGCCCGAGTCTCACTCGGCTATCTCTCCGAGGTGGAGCGGGGGCAGAAGGAGGCTTCCTCCGAGCTGCTTTCCGCGATCTGCGACGCGCTTGACGTACGGATGTCCGAGCTCATGCGCGAGGTCAGCGACGAGCTGTCGCTCGCGGAGCTGGCCCAGTCTGCAGCGGTCACCGAGCCCGTGCGCGCACCGGTTCGCCCGATGCTCAATTCCGTCTCCGTGGCCGGCGTGCCACCGGAACGGGTCACGATCAAGGCGCCCGCGGAGGCGGTGGACGTCGTCGCCGCGTGACGGCCTGAGCACGGTTCCCGTGTGACCCACGGCGCGCATGCGTGTGTGAAAGCCCTGACCGGGGTGTACCCGGTCGGGGCTTTCTCTGTTCCGGGCCGGGTGTCGGGCCGAGCGATATCGGCCGTGATTGGTGACTTTGGTCCCGATGGTCGGGCCTGGTGCGCTGTGCCATGGTTGATGGGGATTTCCCATGAGTTGGAGGCGACTGATGTACGTCGTGAAGAGCCCTCTGTCCGATGCGGATCTGAAGACGGTCTCCGAGGCGCTGCAAGGGGCGCTCGTGGACCTGGTCGACCTGTCCCTGGTGGCGAAGCAGATCCACTGGAACGTGGTCGGGCCGCGGTTCCGCTCGGTGCATCTGCAGCTGGACGAGGTCGTGGACACGGCTCGGCTGCACTCCGACACGGTCGCGGAGCGCGCCTCGACCCTCGGCGTCTCGCCCGACGGCCGGGCGGCCACGGTGGCGGCGAGCAGCGGGATCGGTGCGGTGCCCGAGGGCTGGGTGAAGGACGCGGACGCGGTGGGGACGCTCGTGGACGCGCTCGGCGCGGTGATCACGCGGATGCGTGAGCGGGTCGAGGCGACGGGCGACGCGGACCCGGTGAGCCAGGACATCTTCATCGGGATCACCGCGGACCTGGAGAAGCACCACTGGATGTTCCAGGCGGAGAACGGCTGAGCCGTTTCCGGCGGCCCGTGAGCCGCATTGCGTACGAGGGGCCCGCCCGGGGATTCGGGCGGGCCCCTCGCCGTGCTCCTGCGGCCCTCCCAGGCTGTCGGCGGCCTGTCGGCGGCGCCTCTCCTGGAGTGCGGAGCGGGAGGGCGCGGGGGAGACTCGACGGTGCACCCTGGAGCGTCCGATGCGCCCTCCCGTGGGGTGAACCCGGGCGTTTAGCGTCGACCTGGTGTCGGGCGGGAGGTGACGGGGATGGCGGCCACGAGAGTCGGCTCCGGGGTCTGGCGGGGGCTGCGCTGGGGGGCCGCCCTGGCGCTCGGCGCGCTGTGGTGGTGGGGCGTGCTGCGGCTCGCGCTCGCGCCCGACGCGGGGGCCCTGGAAGGGGCGGTCGCGGCCGGGGGGTGGGGGCTGAGCCTGCTTCCGGTGCACTGTGTGCCGAAGTCGCGGGCGGCGGGGGTGGCGCCGAGCAGGGGGTGGGTCGCCGGGCTGGGCACCCGGGCGTACGGGACGGTCACCCGGGCGAGCGGGGCGGTCACCAGGGCATGGCCACGCCGCCGTTCGGACGGAGGATCTGACCCGTCGTGAACGAGGAGGCGTCGGACGCCAGGTGCAGCACCGCCTGGGCGATGTCCTCGGGCGCCCCGACCCGGCCGAGCGGCGACATCCGCACCATGAGGGCCTCGGTGTGGGTCTGCGCCTCGGCGTCGTGGTGATCGGTCATCGGGGTGCGGATCCAGCCCGGCGCGACCGCGTTGACGCGGATGCCGTGCCGTCCGACCTCCGTGGCCAGCGTCTTGGTGAGCTGGACGACGGCCGCCTTGGCCGCGCCGTAGCAGAGCAGGCCGGGGCCGCCGGTGTCCACGGCGCCCGACGCCATGGTGACGATGCTGCCGCCGCCGCCCGCCTCGATCATGGCGCGGGCCGCCGCCTGGCAGGCGTACAGGACGCCCTTGAAGTTGATGTTCAGGACGCGGTCGAGGTCCTCGTCCCGGGTCTCCAGGACCGGGCTGCTGTGCATGATCCCGGCGATGGCGGCCATGATGTCGAGGCGTCCGCCGGCGGCCTTGGCGGCTCCGACGGCGGCCTCGACGGCCAGGTCGAGCCGGGGCCGGTCGGAGACGTCCAGGCGGTGAGTGTGTGCCGTGCCGCCGTCGTCCTTGATCAGCGTGGCTGTCTCGTGCAGGCCGTCCCCGTCGAGGTCCGCGCAGTGGACGGCCGCGCCGGCCTGGGCGAGGAGGAGGGCCGTCGCCCGGCCGATGCCGCTGGCGGCTCCGGTGACGAAGGCGGAGCGTCCGGTGAGGTCGTACGCCGTGACGGGCATGACGGGACGGTACGGCTGAATCTGACGGAACGTCAACTAGCGGGCGGGGATGTGCTGCTGGGGCGCTACGGAGTGGGGCCCTGTTGGCAGGTGGGGCACCAGTAGGTGGGGCGGACGCGCGAGCCGTCGCCCTGTTCGGCGGTGCGGACGGGGGTGCCGCAGCGCAGACAGGGGCGGGGTGCGCGGCCGTAGACGTACAGGCGCTGGTCGGGGCGGGCGCGGCCGGTGGTGGAGCGGGCCGGGCGGTCGCGGTTGGCCTCCAGGAGCTTCTTGGCGAGTACGGGGAGGCGGACGGCCGTCGCCTCGGGGAGCTCGCCGACGGGGAGCCAGGGGGTGACGCGCAGCAGGAAGCAGAGCTCGGATTTGTAGATGTTGCCGATGCCCGCGAGGTTGCGCTGGTCCAAGAGGGCCTCGCCGAGGGGGAGTTCGGGGGAGGCGAGGAGGTTGGTGAGGGCGCGGTCCGGGTCCCAGTCGGGGCCGAGGAGGTCGGGGCCGAGGTGGCCGACGGCGCGCTGCTCGTCGGTGGTGCGGAGCAGTTCGAGTACGGGGAGGCGGTAGCCCACGGCCGTCGACTCGTCCGTACCGAGGATCGCCCGGATCTGGTGGCCCGGGCCGCCGCGCCAGCGCTCTCCGGGGGCGTACAGCCGCCAGGAGCCGTCCATGCGGAGGTGGGAGTGGAGGGTGAGGCCGCCCTCGAAGCGGGTGAGGAGGTGCTTGCCGCGCGGGGTGACGTCCAGGACGGTCCGGCCCGTCAGGTCGACCGTGGCGAGCTTGGGGACGCGCAGGTCGCAGCGGGTGAGGGCGTGTCCGGCGAGCGCCTGGTGCAGGCGGCGGGCCGCCTGGTGGACGGTGTCTCCTTCGGGCATGGGATCAGGGTGGCACGGGGAGGGCGGGGTGGTGTGGAGGGCGACTCCTTCCCGGAGGGAGCCGGGGGCCGGGGGCCGGGGGTCGGGGGCGGGAGGAGAAGTCAGGGCGGGGGTGGGGGCCGGGGTGGTGTGTGGCTTGGGTCAGGGGCGCAGGCGGAGGCCGCGTGGGGTGGCGTGGAAGCCCGCTCCTTCCAGGAGGGGGCCGAGGGGGGAGGTCAGGGCGGGTGTTCCGTTGACGCGCTCGACCGTGACGGTGCCGAGGGTGCCCGCGCGGGCCGCCGCGGCCAGGGCGGAGGCGGCCGACTGGAGGCGGGTGTCCTGGGCGGGCGGGGTCTGCGAAGTGGCGGGCCAGGCGAGCAGGGACTTGCCGCCGCGCTCCATGTAGAGGGTCAGCTCGCCGTCGACCAGGACGACGAGGGAGCCCGCCTTGCGGCCCGGCTTGTGACCGGCGTCGGTCGGGGGCTCGGGCCAGGGCAGGGCCGCCCCGTAGGCGTTGGCCGGGTCGGCGGCTGCCAGGACGACGGCCTGGGCCTCCGAAGGGTGCGAACCCTCCGTGCGCTCCCGGGAGTTGGCGGTGGCGCGCAGCCGGTCCACCGCGCCGTCCATCGCGAACTGGGCGGCGCCGAGCCCCTCGACGACATAGCCGCGCCGCGCCTGCCCGGTGTCCTCGAAGGCCGACAGGACGCGGTACGTCGCGGCGAAGCCGCCCTCGACGCCCTCGGCGGCCACCGCGCCCCGGGTGACCACGCCGTGCCGGTCGAGGAGGGTGCGGGCCAGGGCGTGGGCGCGCAGCGTGGGGTCGGGCTCGCGGGCGGGGAGCTGGGACCAGCGGCCCGCGACGGTGGGCGGGCCGGTGCGCGAGGAGGGGCGGGCGGCGGCTGTCAGCGTGCCGTAACGCCCGCGCGGGACCGTGCGCTTGGCGCGGTGGGCGGTGGAGCCCGCGGTGCGGCCCGAGCCGAGGAGGGCGCGCATGGGGGCCAGTGTGTCGTTCGTCAGGCGGCCCGACCAGGCCAGGTCCCAGATGATGTCCGCGAGCTGGGGGTCGGTGGCATCCGGGTGGGTGGTGGCGCGGACCTGGTCGGCGATCTGGCGGAAGAAGAGGCCGTAGCCCCCGGAGAGGGCGTCCAGGACGGACTGGTGGAGCGCCGTGAGCTCCAAGGGGTGCGGGGGAGGCAGCAACAGGGGCGCGGTGTCGGCCAGGTGGAGGGAGACCCAGCCGTCCTTGCCGGGCAGGGATCCGGCCCCGGCCCACACCACCTCGCCCGCCGCGGTGAGTTCGTCCAGCATCGCGGGGGTGTACCCGGAGACGCGGGAGGGCAGGACGAGCTTCTCCAGGGCGGAGGCGGGCACCGTGGCTCCCTGGAGCTGCTCGACGGCGCGGACCAGGCCGTCGATGCCCCGCAGGCCGTGCCCGCCGAAGTGCTGCCACTGGGGGAGGAACTGGGCGAGCGCGGCGGGCGGTACCGGCTCCAGCTCCTGGCGCAGGGCCGCGAGGGAGCGGCGGCGCAGGCGGCGTAGCACGGCGGCGTCGCACCACTCCTGGCCGATGCCCGCCGGGTGGAACTCCCCTTGTACGACGCGGCCGCCCGCCGCGAGGCGGTGGAGGGCGCCCTCCGTGACGGCCGTGCCGAGGCCGAAGCGGGCGGCGGCGGTGGTGGAGGTGAACGGGCCGTGCGTACGGGCGTAGCGGGCGAGGAGGTCGCCCAGGGGGTCCTTGACGGGCTCGGTGAACGCCTCGGGGACGCCGACCGGGAGCGCCGTGCCGAGGGCGTCCCTGAGGCGGCCCGCGTCCTCGACGGCCGCCCAGTGGTCGGCTCCGGCGATGCGCACGCGGATGGCGCGGCGGGTGGCGGCCAGCTCCTCGGGCCAGGCCGGGTCGGCGCCGCGCTCGGTCAACTCCGCCTCCGTGAGCGGTCCGAGGAGGCGGAGCAGGTCGGCCACGCCCTCGGCGTCCTTGACCCGGCGGTCGTCCGTGCGCCACTGGAGCTCGCGCTCCAGCTCGGCCAGGACATCGGCGTCGAGGAGCTCGCGGAGCTCGGCCTGGCCGAGGAGCTCGGCCAGCAGGTGCGAGTCCAGGGAGAGGGCGGCGGCGCGGCGCTCGGCGAGGGGGGAGTCGCCCTCGTACAGGAACTGCGCCACGTAGCCGAACAGGAGCGAGCGGGCGAAGGGGGAGGGCTCCGGGGTGGTGACCTCGACGAGGCGGACCTTGCGGGACTCGATGTCGCCCATCAGCTCGGCGAGCCCCGGCACGTCGAAGACGTCCTGGAGGCACTCGCGCACGGCCTCCAGGACGATCGGGAACGAACCGAACTCGCTGGCGACCTGGAGGAGTTGGGCGGCGCGCTGGCGCTGCTGCCACAAGGGGGTGCGCTTGCCGGGATTGCGGCGGGGCAGCAGCAGCGCGCGGGCGGCGCACTCGCGGAAGCGGGCGGCGAACAGGGCGGATCCGCCGACCTGGTCGGTGACGAGCTGGTCGACCTCGCCCTTGTCGAAGGCGACGTCCGCCGCCCCTACGGGGGCCTTCTCGGAGTCGTACTCCAGGCCCGTGCCCGGGGCCGACGGGTCGAGCGGCTCCTGGTCCAGCAGGTCGAGGCCCATGAGGTCGGCGTCCGGGAGGCGCAGCACGATGCCGTCGTCGGCGTGCATGACCTGGGCGTCCATCCCGTACCGCTCGGTGAGGCGGGCGCCGAGGGCGAGGGCCCAGGGGGCGTGCACCTGGGCGCCGAAGGGGGAGTGGACCACGACGCGCCAGTCGCCCAGCTCGTCGCGGAAGCGCTCGACCACGATCGTGCGGTCGTCCGGGATGTGGCCGCAGGATTCGCGCTGCTCGGAGAGGTACGCCAGGACGTTGTCGGCGGCCCAGGGGTCGAGCCCGGCGGCGAGGAGGCGGGCGCGGGCGTCCTCGGGGCGCAGTGAGCCGACCTCGCGCAGGAACGCGCCCACCGCGCGCCCCAGTTCGAGCGGGCGGCCCAGCTGGTCGCCCTTCCAGAAGGGGAGGCGGCCGGGGACTCCGGGGGCGGGGGAGACCAGGACGCGGTCGCGGGTGATGTCCTCGATGCGCCAAGAGCTCGTGCCGAGCGTGAAGACGTCGCCCACGCGCGACTCGTAGACCATCTCCTCGTCGAGCTCGCCGACGCGGCCGCCGCCCTTCTTGGGGTCGGCTCCGGCGAGGAAGACCCCGAAGAGGCCGCGGTCGGGGATCGTGCCCCCGGAGGTGACCGCGAGGCGCTGGGCGCCGGGACGCCCCGTGACCGTCCCGGCGACCCGGTCCCACACCACGCGGGGGCGCAGCTCCGCGAAGGCGTCGGACGGATAGCGCCCCGCGAGCATGTCCAGGACGGCGGTGAACGCCGACTCCGGAAGGGACGCGAAGGAGGCGGCCCGGCGCACCGTCGCCAGGAGGTCGTCGACCTGCCAGGTGTCCAGGGCGACCATCGCGACCAGCTGCTGGGCCAGCACGTCCAGGGGGTTGGCCGGGATGCGCAGGGACTCGATGGCCCCCGTCCGCATCCGCTCCGTGACGACCGCGGCCTGGACGAGGTCGCCCCGGTACTTCGGGAAGACAACTCCGGTGGAAACAGCGCCCACTTGGTGTCCCGCGCGGCCCACGCGCTGCAGCCCCGAGGCCACGGAGGGCGGCGACTCGACCTGCACCACCAGGTCGACGGCGCCCATGTCGATGCCCAGCTCCAGGCTGGAGGTGGCGACCACGGCGGGCAGCCGGCCCGCCTTCAGGTCCTCCTCGACCTGGGCGCGCTGCTCCTTGGAGACCGAGCCGTGGTGGGCGCGGGCGAGGACCGGAGGGGCGCCCTTGGCGGCGCCCGACTCGGCCATCAGCTCGGCCGGGGTGTGGTCCTCGGGGAGGGCTTCGCCGGTGGCGCGCTCGTACGCGATCTCGTTGAGCCTGTTGCACAGGCGCTCGGCCAGGCGGCGGGAGTTGGCGAAGACGATCGTCGAGCGGTGGGCCTGGACGAGGTCGGTGATGCGCTCCTCGACGTGCGGCCAGATCGACGGGCGCTCCGCCGCCTGGTCGGACCCCTGGCCGGAGTCGGCGACCGGGGAGCCGCCGAGCTCCCCCAGATCCTCGACCGGGACGACCACCGAGAGGTCGAACTCCTTGCCCGAGGCGGGCTGGACGATCTCCACCTTGCGCTGCGGGGAGAGATAGCGCGCCACCTCGTCCACCGGGCGGACCGTCGCCGACAGGCCGATGCGGCGGGCGGGGCGGGGCAGCAGCTCGTCCAACCGCTCCAGGGAGAGGGCGAGATGGGCGCCGCGCTTGGTGCCCGCGACCGCGTGCACCTCGTCCAGGATCACCGTCTCGATGCCGGTCAGGGCGTCCCGGGCGGCGGAGGTGAGCATCAGGAAGAGGGACTCGGGCGTCGTGATCAGGATGTCCGGGGGGCGGGTGGACAGCGCGCGGCGCTCGGCGGCCGGGGTGTCGCCGGAGCGGATGCCGACGCGGACCTCGGGCTCGGGCAGGCCCAGGCGCACCGACTCCTGGCGGATGCCGGTGAGGGGGCTGCGCAGATTGCGCTCCACGTCCACCGCGAGGGCCTTCAGGGGTGACACGTACAGGACGCGGCAGCGCTTCTTGGGGTCCGCGGGCGGTGGGGTGGAGGCGAGCTGGTCCAGGGCGGCGAGGAAGGCGGCCAGGGTCTTGCCGGAGCCGGTGGGCGCCACCACCAGGACGTCCGAGCCCTCCGCGATGGCCTGCCACGCACCGGCCTGCGCGGAGGTGGGTGCGGAGAAGGCGCCCGTGAACCAGCCGCGGGTCGCGGGGGAGAATCCGTCTAGGGCGCCGTGGGCCCCTTGCCTGGACCTGACCATGCCCCCATCCTGCACCCCGCCACTGACAATGGCCGTGACCTGCAGAAACGACTGGTTCACCGAGGGTGGCCTGGCGCAGAATGGCAGGTATGGCAAGCAGGGCGGGCAAGGCAGGCAAGGGAGAGTGGGCGCGGCACTGGCAGTACGAGCGGCTGCCCGGTCTCGACCTGCTGCGTGCCCGCTACGTCCGGCACACGTTCCCGCGCCACAGCCACGACGGCTATGTGTTCGGCGCGGTCACCCGCGGCGTCGAGGCGGTCGGCATGCCCGACGGCACCCTGTACGCGGGGCCCGGCAGCGTCGTCATGATCAACCCTGAGGTGGCGCACACCGCGTGGGCGGCCGGGCCCGAGGGCTGGGCGTACGACACGCTCTACCCCTCGGCCGACGTCGTCGCGGAGATCGCCGCCGAGACGACCACGGTCCGCGGCACCGCGGGCTTCGGCGAGACCATCGTCATGGACCCACGGGCCGCACGCCTGATCAGCGAGGTGCACCGGGCCGCCGAGTCGGGCGAGGCGCTGGCCGCCGACAGCCTGCTGAGGGTGGTGCTCGCCCGGCTGCTGCGCGATCACGGCACGGCGCTCGCCCAGCGCCCGCGCCGGTCCGCGGGGGCCAGGGCCGCGGCCCGCGCGCGTGAGATCCTCACCGAACGCATGGCCGACCCGCCGTCCCTGGAGGGCCTCGCGGCCGAGCTCGGCACCAGCCCCTTCGCTCTGCTGCGTGCCTTCCGCGACGCCTACGGAATGCCCCCGCACGCCTGGCTCACCAACGCCCGGGTGCGCGCCGCACGCCGCCTCCTGGAGGCGGGCATCGCTCCGGCCGAAGCCGCCGTGGCCGTCGGCTTCACCGATCAGCCGCACCTGAACCGGCACTTCACCCGCATCGTGGGCGTGCCGCCGGGGGCGTACCAGCGCGGCCGCAAGAACGTACAAGACGCTTCCGGGGAGCTCCTCGTAGCGTCCGACGCGTGGCAGAACAGACAGCACCAGCACCGGCCTCGTCAGTAGAGACTCCCGAAGGAGCTCCCGAAGAAGCCCCTGCTGAAGCCCTCGCAGAAACCGCCGGGACCGCATCTGCGGCATCTCCGGAGAAGTCCGACGCCGCTGTCGTGCGGGACGCCCTCGGTGTGGGTGTCGCCGTCGGCCTCTCCGGATTCGCGTTCGGCGTGACCTCGGCGGGCAGTGGCCTCACCGTGCTGCAGACGTGCGCGCTCAGCCTCCTGGTCTTCACCGGTGCCTCGCAGTTCGCTCTCGTGGGCGCGCTCGCCGGGGGCGGGAACCCGCTCACGGCCGCGGCCGGTGCCTTCTTCCTCGGGGTGCGCAACGCCTTCTACGGGCTGCGGCTCTCGCAGTTGCTCGCCCTCCCGCGCGCGGTGCGGCCGTTCGCGGCGCACTGGGTCATCGACGAGACGGCGGCGGTCGCCCTCGCCCAGCCCACCCGGCGCGGCATCCGCATGGGCTTCACCGTGACCGGCCTCTCCCTGTACGCGCTGTGGAACCTCACCACGCTCCTGGGCGCTCTCGGCGCCGAGGCGATCGGCGACACCGGCGCGTGGGGGCTCGACGCAGCGGGACCCGCGGTCTTCCTGGCGCTGCTCGCGCCGATGCTGCGGACGGCGATGGAGCGGGCCGTCGCGGGCCTCGCCGTCGTCCTGATGCTCGGCCTGCTGCCGGTGCTGCCCGCGGGCGTGCCGGTCCTCGTGGCCGGGCTCGCCGCCCCGGCCGCCCTCTACGTAGAAGGCCGCAAGGCCCGCAACTCCGCACAGAAGGAAGCCCGTTGAACATCTGGATCGCCATCGCCGTCACCGCTGTCGGGTGCTACGCCGTGAAGCTCGCCGGGCTGCTCGTGCCCGCGGGCGTCCTGGAGCGCCCCTCGGTCAAGCGCCTTGCCGCCCTGCTGCCCGTGGCGCTCCTGGCCGGGCTCACGGCCCAGCAGACCTTCGCCGACGACCGCGTCCTCGTGCTGGACGCCAGGGCCGCCGGGCTCGCCGCTGCGGCGGTCGCGCTGCTGCTGCGCGCGCCCTTCCTTGTCGTCATCGGGGCGGCCGTGGCCGTCACGGCGGGGCTGCGGGCCCTCGGCTGAGCGGCCCCGAGGGGTTGAGCGGCCCCGAGGGCCCCGAGGGGTTGAGCGGCCCTGAGTGGCCGGGCTACCTCAGCCGAGGGCCCGGCCGTACGCCCGCAGGGTGCGCAGCGCGTCGATGGTGACGATCGGGCGCCACTCCAGTGCGGTGCCCGGCGCCCACTGCCGGAAGCGGATCGGCCAGCCGCCGTCCTCCTGCTGCTCGCTCTCCAGGAAGTCGAGCGAGCGGGCCATCTCGTCGTCCGTGAACCACGCGCGCGCGAGGGACTCGGGCGTCTTCGCGAAGTCGTACGCGAAGTGGTGCTCGCCCGCGGCGTAGCCAGGAGAGACCGGGTAGTCCTGGAGGCGGTCCGGGTCGAGGGCGGCGAGGCGCTGCTCCCGCACGAGCCGCCCGAGGCGGTCGGCGGCCGCCTCCGCGCGCGGGCGGTCGGGTGCGCCGTCGAGGAACGCCACGGCCGCCTGGATCTCGTACGGGTGGGACTTCTCCAGGGACTCGACGGTCGCCCAGCAGAAGTCGGTGGCCCGGAACAGCCAGGCGTGCCACACCTCGTTGCGGTGCAGGAGGCCCACCACGGGGCCGGTGGCGAGGAGTTCGCTCGGCGGGTCGTCCACGATCGGCACGAACGGGGCCGCGGGGTAGCCGCGTTGGCTGGGATGGATCGCCGGAAGGGCGCCGTCCGGTGTCGAGACGGACGTCAGATAGCGGCACACGCGCTCCACGCGCTGCCCGCCGCAGCGCCGGATCGAGTCCAGGACGCGCAGCGCCTGGCCGGTGTGCAGGGGCTGGCTCACCGGTCCGCGCAGGTCGGGTTCGAGGGCGTGACCGTACCCGCCGTCCTCGTTGCCGTACGCGGCCAGGGCGGTCTCGACGGCGTCGGCTGCCTCGTCGGCGCCCGGCCCGGTGGCGGCGGTGAGGAAGTGGTACGCGAACCGGCGCTGCTCGAGGACGCGCGCGGTGAGCCAGACGAACTGCTCGGCGCGGGCCAGGAGGGAGGACGCGGCGTGCGGGGATGCTCCGGATTCGGCCATGGTCCGACGGTAGGACGGAAAGCGTTCTCGGCAAGCCCCCTGCGCTCCGGCTGCACTCTCAGGGGCGGGATACTGGAGTCATGCGGTTGACGGTCTTCTGGGAGCTGATGGCGGCCCACTTCGGTGCGGGGTACGCCGACTCCTTCGCGCGCGATCACGTGATGACGGAGCTCGGCGGGCGCACGGTGCACGAGGCGCTGGACGCGGGCTGGGAGGCCAAGGACGTCTGGCGGGCGGTCTGCGTCGCGATGGACGTACCGGCGGAAAGGCGCTGATGACCGTACCTCTCGGGCCGCTCGCGCCCCCTTGTGCGGCCCCTGGACCGGGTGAACAAGCGGGGACCGGGGCCGAATGTCGGCGGCGTGGGTGAGACTGGGCCCGTGGCATCGAGAGACGAGACCGCGCAGGTCACCCAGGACGCAGCCCCGCCCGGCACGACGCCGCCCGCGCAGCCCCCCGCCGGGCCCGTGGCCGAGCGCGCCCGCATGCCGCGGTGGCTGCCGCGCGCCATGGTGCTGGCTCTCGCGCTCATCGCCTGTTTCCAGCTGGGCAGTTGGGCCTTCCACCAGCTGACCGGGCTGTTGATCAACATCCTGATCGCGTTCTTCCTGGCGCTCGCGGTGGAGCCCGCGGTGAGCTGGATGGCGTCGCGCGGTCTCCGGAGGGGCCTGGCCACCTTCATCGTCTTCCTGGGCGTCCTGATCGCGAGCGCCGGCTTCATCACGCTGCTCGGCTCGATGCTCGCGGGCCAGATCGTGGACCTGGTGGAGGACTTCCCGAAGTATCTCGACCAGGTGATCAAGTGGATCAATGAGACGTTCCACACGGAGCTCAGCCGCGTCGAGGTGCAGGACAGCCTGCTGCACTCGGACTGGCTGCAGAAGTACGTCCAGAACAGCGCGAGCGGCGTCCTGGACGTCTCCGCGCAGGTCCTCGGCGGCCTCTTCCAGCTCCTGACGATCCTGCTGTTCTCGTTCTACTTCGCGGCCGACGGGCCCCGGCTGCGGCGCGCGCTCTGCTCCGTGCTGCCGCCCGCCCGGCAGGCCGAGGTGCTGCGCGCCTGGGAGATCGCCGTCGACAAGACCGGCGGCTATCTGTACTCCCGGGGGTTGATGGCGCTGATCTCCGGAGTCGCGCACTACATCCTGCTGCAGGCCCTGGACGTCCCCTACGCGCCCGTCCTCGCCGTCTGGGTGGGCCTCGTCTCGCAGTTCATCCCCACCATCGGCACGTACTTGGCGGGCGCCCTGCCGATGCTGATCGCCTTCACCGTGGACCCCTGGTACGCGCTGTGGGTGCTCATCTTCGTAGTCGTGTACCAGCAGTTCGAGAACTATGTGCTGCAGCCCAAGCTCACCGCCAAGAGCGTCGACATCCACCCGGCGGTCGCCTTCGGCTCGGTCATCGCGGGCACGGCCCTCCTCGGCGCGGTCGGCGCGCTGGTCGCCATCCCGGCGGTCGCGACGCTGCAGGCGTTCCTGGGGGCGTACGTGAAGCGGTACGACGTCACGGACGACCCGCGGGTGCACGGACACCGCAGGCGGAGCGGGGAGCCCATCCTCGCGCGCGTGCGGCGCGCGCTGAAGGGGTCGCGGGAGCCGGACCCTCATCAGGAGAGCGACCCTCAGTAGGTGACCGCCGCCCAGAGCCCCGCGCCCAGAACCGCCGCCGCGTAAGCGCCGACCGCCACGGTCATGACCCGCTGCCGGGTCCGCTCGCTCCAGGAAGTGCGCGACAGCAGCCAGGCCAGTGCGGGCAGGACCAGGACGGCGTGCAGGCTCACTCCGTGCAGCGGCTTGAGCGCGGCCGTGGAGTGGTACGCCGCCTCCTGGTGGCCGGTGCGCGTCAGGGACACCCCGCGCGCGATCATCGCCGCTCCGGACGCGAGGGCGACAAGGAGGACGGCGAAACCGGCGCGGAGCGCGAGCGGCATTCCCACCGGGCCGTCGGGCCGGTGCCGGAACGAGGCGACGGCGAACACCGACAACAGCACCACAAGGAGACCGCCGCCCACCGCGAGCGCCATGGAGACGACGGTGTTGAAAGACGTCTCCATGTTGAGATGCGAGGGCACACCCCGCCACGCCTGAAGGGTGATCCCGCCGACCTCGAGCACGCAGTCGGCGGCGAACAGCACGAGCAGCGCCCTTCGCGCCCGCTCTCCGAGGCGGAGATACGAGGTCACCCAGGTGAGGGCGATCAGCGTCAGGCCGAAGGACAGCCCGAAGGTGACCGGCTTGCGCCAGGAGACGGGCCCCTCCCACGGGCCGCCGTCGACCGCGAACACCAGCAGATGCGCGAGGCCGGAGAGGACGAGGACCACGCCCGTCGCATGACAGAGGCGCTCGGAGGGGCGCGCGGAGTGCCACAGGGTGCGTACGGCGGTGGGCAGGGCCCTGCGAGGCGGGGCACCGCGTCCGGTCAGGGCGCCGGGTCCGGTCAACGACGCGGCGGGGGCTGCTCGTTGCGGTGTCTCCTTGCGGCTTTCCGCGCGGCTCTTCATGTGCTCAAGCCTGGCGTTCGCGCGGCTTCCGGTCGTCGTCCGCCTGAAGGCACCGCCCGTACGCCTGGGGGAGTACAAGGGGTACGAGGGGCGCGGGGAGCACGGGACGGCCCGGAGAGTCCCGCGATGCCCCACGTACGCTTCCCGGCATGGGTGGCCACAGGGACAGGCGAGGTCCGCGGACGCGAGGGCTTCCGGAGCGGCTGGCCGCCGCGTGGTCGTGGGGGCCCGACCCCGTCAGGACCGTCCTGTTCCTGCTGCTCGCGCCCGCGCTCCTGACCGCCGGGGCGCTCGGGGCCATGGGCTGGACCTGGTGGCAGCGGACGCTCGCGGGTCTGGGCGCCCTGGCCATCGGCGTGTATCTGCTGATGGTCCTGGTGGGCGCCCGGAGGCGCGGCCGGACGAGGAGGGCCGCTGGACGGCCGGAGACCCGGCGATCATGATGCCGGAATGACGGAGAACCGAACTCCCGTGCCGCCGACCGTGATACGGCTCGCGCGCTACACGAGGACGGAGCAGAGCGAGATCCTCGGCGACGGGGCCGACCCCTTCGGCGTCGCGGACACCGGCCTGTCCTTCCTGCCCAAGGACGAGCACTTCGGAGTCCGCCTCGACGGCCGACTCGTGGCGCACGCCGGGCTGTTGGAGCTGCCCGTCGAGGTGGCCGGGGCCGGTACGCGCGTGGTGGGCGTCGGCGGGGTCGCCGTCGCCCCCGACGTACGCGGGCGGGGCCTGGCCCGGCTGGTGCTGGCGGGAGCCCTGGAGCACGCGCGCACGAGGGGGCCGGACCACGGGCTGCTCTTCTGCCGCCCGCCCCTTGTCGCGCTGTACGAGCGGCTCGGGTGGAGTGCGCTCGGCGTGGACGTGCGGGTGGAGCAGCCCGGGGGCCGGGTCGTGACCATGCCGCTGCGGACGATGGTGACGCCGTTGCGGGAGGGTGCGAAGTGGCCCGCGGGGCCGGTGCGTCTGCTGTCGCAGCCCATGTGACGCGGCCGGGCCGCGGGTCTTCTTCGGTGAGGGGCGTCCGTGGACGCCCCTGGGTGCCGGTCGACGTCAGTGGACCTGGCCGGGCTGGTAGTCGCCCGCGGGCTGCTGGGTGATGACGTTCAGACGGTTGAAGGCGTTGATGAGGGCGATGGTCGTCACCAGGGCGGCGAGCTGGTCCTCGTCGTAGTGCTTGGCGGCATTGGCCCAGACGTCGTCGGGGACGCCGCCCGCCGCGTCGGCGATGCGGGTGCCCTCCTCGGCCAGCTCCAGGGCGGCGCGCTCGGCCTCGGTGAAGACCTTGGCCTCGCGCCAGGCCGCGACGAGGCTGAGGCGCACCGAGGTCTCCCCGGCCGCGGCGGCCTCCTTGCTGTGCATGTCGATGCAGCCGGCGCAGCCGCTGATCTGGCTGGCGCGGAGCATGACCAGTTCGCGCGTCGTGGCGGGCAGCGTCGAGCCCGCGAGCGCGTGGTGCGCGGCGATGAGGTGCTTGACGGCCTTGGCGGCGATCGGGCTGGCCATGAGGTTCAATCGAGCTTCCACGATGCGCTCCTGTATGTCGTTGCTGGCGCTTGTACCCCTAGGACGGAGCGACGGCCGCCGGGTGTGACACGGTCGGGTGTGACCTGGGTCTCGCGTGGTGCGGCGGGGGCAGGGGTTCGTAGGCTGGGGGCGTGTCCTCGCTCAGCTGGAAGCGTGTTCTCGGCGCGGTGGCCGTGTTGTTGGCGGTCGCGGCCCTGGTGCTCCTCGTGTGCGCGCTCGTCGGGGCCGCGCCCTGGCGGCTCGTCACCGGCGTGGTGATCGGTGCGGCCGTGGCGGGCGGGCTGTGGGTGCTGGCCGGGTGGGACGCGGGTCGCCGGACTCGGACGGACCGGCGTCCATAGACCGGACGGATCGGCGTCCGTGGACCGGGTGTCCCGGACGTCACCCCGCGCGTCGTATCCCGGACGTCGTATCCCGGACTTCACCCCGCACGTCCAAGGTCTTCGCGTGGCCGCGTGGCGCGCTTGACAGCGAAATCGAACATCCATTCTCATGAAGTGTCCGGCGGCGTGATTCCGGGGGTTCACGGGGGATTCCCGGGGCCGCCAGGGGATTTCGGTGGGCGGATCGTCCCGAGTTATCCACAGGCCGGGCGGGCGTCGGGGCGCATTGTCAGTGGCAGGCGTTAGCGTCTTTGACGTGAAGCGATCGACTCAAGCAAACCGGGTGGAACCCATGGCAGGAACCGACCGCGAGAAGGCGCTCGACGCCGCGCTCGCACAGATTGAACGGCAATTCGGCAAGGGCGCAGTGATGCGCATGGGCGAGCGGCCGAACGAGCCCATCGAGATCATCCCCACCGGGTCGACCGCGCTCGACATCGCGCTCGGCGTCGGCGGTCTGCCGCGCGGCCGTGTGGTGGAGGTGTACGGCCCGGAGTCCTCCGGTAAGACGACCCTGACGCTGCACGCCGTGGCCAACGCGCAGAAGGCCGGCGGAGCGGTCGCCTTCGTGGACGCCGAGCACGCCCTCGACCCCGAGTACGCGAAGAAGCTCGGCGTCGACATCGACAACCTCATCCTGTCCCAGCCGGACAACGGCGAGCAGGCCCTCGAGATCGTCGACATGCTGGTCCGCTCCGGCGCGCTCGACCTGATCGTCATCGACTCCGTCGCGGCCCTGGTCCCGCGCGCGGAGATCGAGGGCGAGATGGGTGACTCGCACGTGGGTCTCCAGGCCCGCCTGATGAGCCAGGCGCTCCGGAAGATCACCAGCGCGCTCAACCAGTCCAAGACCACCGCGATCTTCATCAACCAGCTCCGCGAGAAGATCGGCGTGATGTTCGGCTCCCCGGAGACCACGACCGGTGGCCGCGCCCTCAAGTTCTACGCCTCGGTGCGCATCGACATCCGCCGCATCGAGACCCTGAAGGACGGCACGGACGCGGTGGGCAACCGCACCCGCTGCAAGGTCGTCAAGAACAAGGTCGCGCCGCCCTTCAAGCAGGCCGAGTTCGACATCCTGTACGGCCAGGGCATCAGCCGCGAGGGCGGCCTGATCGACATGGGCGTGGAGCACGGCTTCGTCCGCAAGGCGGGTGCCTGGTACACGTACGAGGGCGACCAGCTCGGCCAGGGCAAGGAGAACGCCCGTAACTTCCTGAAGGACAACCCCGATCTCGCCAACGAGATCGAGAAGAAGATCAAGGAGAAGCTGGGCGTCGGCGTGCGGCCGGAGGCTTCGGACGCCGAGCAGGACAAGGACACGGACGCCGCCGCGGCGGCCCCGGCCGACGACGCGGCCAAGACGGTGCCCGCACCGGCGGCCAAGTCCAAGTCCAAGGCCGCGGCGGCCAAGAGCTAGTCCGTGACGCGGCGAACCGACTGGGCGGTCGACCCTGCCGAGGCCCCACGCCGGGGGTACCAGGAGCACCGGGAGTACCGGGAGCACGAGGACGGCGCCTCGGCCGGGGGAGAGGCTCCCGGTTCCGGTGCGGGCCCTGGTTTCGGTGAGGGGTTCGGTGAGGGTTTCGACCCTGGTGGCGGCTCCGGTTCCGGCGCGGGCTCCGGCCCCGGTTCCGGTCGACGTGGTGGTCGTCGGCGGCGTGGCGGCTTCGGCGGTCATCAAGGCAGCGGTTCCCCTTCCTCGTCGAGGGCCGAGCAGGGGGAGTCGTCGCCGACGGGGGACCCGGCTGAGCGGGCGCGGGCGATCTGTCTGCGCCTGCTCACCGGGACTCCGCGCACGCGCAAGCAGCTCGCCGACGCCCTGCGCAAGCGCGAGATCCCCGAGGACGTGGCGGACGAGGTGCTGTCCCGCTTCGAAGAGGTCGGCCTCATCAACGACGGCGCCTTCGCCGACGCGTGGGTGGAGTCCCGGCATCACGGCAGGGGCCTGGCTCGGCGGGCGCTCGCCCGGGAGCTGCGCACGAAGGGGGTCGACTCCACGCTGATCGACGAGGCCGTCGGACAGCTGGACCCGGAGCAGGAGGAGGCGACGGCACGCGAGCTCGTCGCCCGCAAGCTCCGCTCCACGCGGGGCCTCGACCGCGACAAGCGGCTGCGCCGCCTCGCGGGGATGCTCGCCCGCAAGGGCTACTCGGAGGGGATGGCGCTCCGGGTGGTGCGGCAGGCCCTGGAGGAGGAGGGCGAGGAGACGGAGGACCTGGAGTACGGGGGGTGAGCGCCCCTGTGGGGGTGTGGGGGGTGTTCGAGGGGCTCCGGCCGGTTCTCACGGGGGTGGAACCGGCCGGGCCCCCGCTTTCCTGAAGTGCCCGGGGCCGCCCGTAAGTAGGGCTAACCCCCCGGAGAAGACGCCGGGCCGCCTTACTGCACAGGAGTCTGTGCACAGACGACTGTGTACGCATGGCAGAGGAACCCAAGGAATCCAGGGAGTCCGGGGCGCCCCAGAAGCTCCACGACCTGGCCACGCTCAAGGCGCTCGCGCAGCCGCGGCGGCAGCAGATGTTGCAGCACCTCACGGTGCACGGCCCCGCCACCTCCGCGACCCTCGCCCGCGCCCTCGGTCTCAACACCGGTGCCACCAGCTACCACTTGAGGGAGCTCGCCCGGTACGGCTTCGTCGAGGAGACGAGCGGACCTGAGCCCGAGTCCGGGGCTGTGCCCGCACCCGAGCCCGGGGCTGTGCCCGCACCCGGGCGCGGGCGGGAGCGCTGGTGGCGTGCCGTGCCCGGCGACCGCAGGTTCCCGCCGCGCAGCCGGCAGAGCGCCGAAGTGCGGCTCGTCATGGACGAGTTGAACCAGCAGTCGTACGCCGCCGACCTGGAGCTCTTCGCACGGCTCCAGCGCGAGGCGGACGGAGGGCCCGAGGGGTGGGCCGACGCCTTCCCGTACTCGCGCGGCACCATCCGTCTGAACCTGCCCGAACTCCGCGCGTTCTTCGAGGAGTACATCGCGCTCCTCAACCGCTACCGGCGCCCCGACGCCGAGACCCCCGCGGACGCGCGCACCGTCCTGACCCGCTTCCTCGCCTTCCCCGCGCCGGCCTCTGCCACCGCCACCGCCCAGGACGACAACAGAAAAGGCACGGACCCCTCATGATGCTGCGCTATGCCCTGCAGACCGTCCGCGACCGCAAAGGCGGCTTCCTGGGGGCCTTTCTCGCCCTGATGTGCGCGGCCGCCCTCATCACCGCCTGCGGCACGCTCCTGGAGACCGGCCTTCGCGGCACCATCCGCACCGAGCGCTACGCCGCCGCCCCGGTGATCGTCTCCGCCGACCAGAACGTCCACCGGACCACCGTCAAGCACAAGAAGGGCAAGACCAAGGTCAAGCACAAGGCCAAGCCGATCGCCGAGCGCGCCTGGCTGTCCGCGGGCCTCGCCGAGCGGATCAGGGAAGTGCCGGGCGTCGGCGGCGTCGTGCCCGAACTGACCTTCCTCGCCCAGCCGTTGAGCCCTGCCGCCGACGACGTGGACCGGCCCGCGTACGGGCACGCCTGGAGCTCGGCCGCCCTCACCCCCTTCCGCCTCGTCGACGGCGCGGCCCCGCGCGCGGCCACCGACCTCGTCGTCGACCGGGCTCTCGCCGACCGCGCCCACCTCGCGCCGGGCGACCGCCTCACCGTCCAGTCCACGCAGGCCCCGCGCAGCTACCGGATCAGCGGCATCGCGGCCCCCGCCCGGAACGGCGGCCGAAGCGGCGGCCTCGCGCACCAGACCTCCCTCTTCTTCTCCACCGCCGAGGCCAAGCGCCTCGCCGCCCGCCCCGGCCAGGTCACCGCACTCGCCGTGCTCCCGGCCAAGGGCGTCGACGCCGACCACCTCAAGGGCGCCGTCAAGGAGGCCCTCTCCGGCACGCCCAACGGCAGGACGGCGCAGGTCAGTTCCGGTGCCGGCCGTGGCGCCGTCGAGTTCCTGGACGCGGCGGACGCGCGCGTGCGGCTCATCAGCATGGGCGGCGCGATGGGCGGCACCTCCCTCGCGGTCGCCGTCCTCGTGGTGATCGGCACCTTCGCCCTCTCGATCCAGCAGCGCCACCGCGAACTCGCCCTGCTGCGGGCCATCGCCGCCACACCGAAGCAGATCCGTCGCCTCCTCGGCCGCGAGGCCCTGATCGTCGGCGCGGCTGCCGGGGCCGCCGGAGCGCTCGCCGGACTCCCGCTCGGCGGCTGGCTGTTCGGCCGGTTCGTCGACCGGGGCGTGGTGCCCGCGACCGTCGAACGCACGGGCGGCGTCTTCCCCGCGCTCGCCGCCGTCGCCGTGACGCTGCTCGGGGCCTGGACCGCCGCCCGCCTCTCGGCCCGCCGCATCGCCCGGATCCGCCCGGCCGAGGCCCTGACCGAGGCGCGGGCCGAGCGCACCCGGCTCTCCTGGGGGCGCCTGATCGCCGGTCTCGCCCTCCTCGCCGGGGGCGTCGTCCTCGTCGCCGTGCTCGGCATCCTGCACACCGAGCCCGCGTCGACTCCCGTGACCTTCCTGGCCGTCGTGGTCCTCGCCTGCGCCGTCTCGCTGCTCGGCCCGCTCGTCGTGCGGGGCGCGGCGAGGCTGCTGCGGGGCCCGCTGCGCGGCGTCGGCCCCGGCGGGAAGCTCGCGCACGCCAACCTGCGCGGCAACGCCGCCCGGATGGCCGCCGTCGTCACCCCGCTCGCCCTCCTGACCGGCATGACCTGCACCGTGCTGTTCGTCCAGCCCACCCTCGACCACGCCGCGCGCACCCAGGCCCGTGACGGCGTCCGCGCCGACTGGGTGCTCGCCGCCCAGGGCCCCGGCGTCCCCGCGGCGGCGGCACGGACCCTCCGTACGGCCGAAGGCGTCGACGCGGTCACCGAGGTCGTCCGCACGACCGTGCGCGTCGGGCTCGACAAGTTCCCGGCGCAGGGCGTCACCCCGACCGGCCTCAGCCGCACCTGGGACCCCGACGTCACCGCGGGCTCGCTCGCGTCCTTCGGGAAGGGCGGCGTCGCCGTCAGCGAGGTCGCCGCCGACCAGCTGGGCCTGAAGCCCGGTGCCACGGTCCGGCTCACGCTCGGCGACGGCACCCCGGCCACCGTGAAGGTCGCCGCCGTCTACGCGCGCGGGCTCGGCTTCGGGGACATGACCCTGCCGCACGACCTGGTCGCCCGGCACGTCGACAACCCCCTCGCCGCCACCGTCCTCGTCAAGAGCGACCGCGACCGGGCCCAACTCGCGCGAGATCTGCGGCAGTTCCCGGGCCTGCGGGTCCTCGCCCCGGCCGCCGCCGACGAGCTCCAGGCCGAGCGCCGCCAGGCCAACGCCGAGGTGAACCTCCTCGCGATGGGCCTCGTCCTGGCCTTCACGGCCATCGCCGTCGTCAACACCCTCGCGATGTCGGTCTCCGAGCGCGTCCGAGAGTTCGCGCTGCTGCGTCTGGTGGGGGCCCGGCGCCGCCAGGTCCTGCGGATGCTGCGCATCGAGGCGCTGTCGGTCCTGTGCGTCGCCGTCGCGCTCGGCAGCGGCATCGCGCTCGCCGTCCTGTCCGCGTTCAGCCTCGGCATGACGGGCAGCGCGGCCCCCACGGTCCTGCCCCTGGCGTACGTCACCGTGGTCGCCGTCGCGGGCCTGCTCACCCTGACGGCCACCGCGCTCCCCGGCCGGGTGGCCCTGAAGCCGCGGCCGGTCACGGTGGCAACAGCCAAGGAGTGAGGAGGAGCGTGCGGCCGTAAGGGCCAGTACGCAATGGTGGGCGCCCCTTACCGAGCGGGAAGGGGGCGTCCACGCGCGCGTGCGTCCACGCGCGCGTGCTTCAGACAGCCGCTACGGGAAGCCCTGCCGCCTTCCACGCCTGGAACCCGCCGACGAGATCGGTGGCGTGCCGCAGGCCCAACTGCCGCAAGGAGGCGGCCGCGAGGCTCGACGCGTACCCCTCGTTGCAGATCACGACGATCCGCAGGTCGTGGCTGACGGCTTCGGGGGCGCGGTGGCTGCCCTGGGGGTCCAGGCGCCACTCGAGCTCGTTCCGCTCGACGACGAGCGCCCCGGGGATCAGCCCGTCGCGCTCGCGCAGCGCGGCGTACCGGATGTCGACAAGGAGACCTCCGTCACGGGAGATGTCGTACGCCTCCTGGGGGCCGATGCGGTCGAGGCCGTCCCGGACCCGCTCCAGCAACTCGTCGATGCCGACGGGGCGTTCACCCTCGGGCCGATGCCCGCTCACTCCCGGTCCTGCGCTCACTGCCAGTCCTCCGGGCGCTCCACGGACTCCAGGCGCAGCACGGGACCCGTACGGCTGTAGCGGCGGATCCGGGGCAGCGGCGGGTAGTACGCGTGCACCGACACCGCGTGCTCGGTCGTGGACTCGTTCAGCACCTCGTGGACGTGGTTCCGGCCGAACGCCCGGCCCTGGCCCGCCGCCAACTGCCGCTCGCGGTCCACCCCTTCGGAGAGCTCCAGGGTCTTCCAGCCGTCCGTGGGCAGCCGGGCGGCCAGCGAGCGCTCCCTGAGCGTGCCCGCGGCCGTGGTGAAGGCGCCGACCGACTCGGCGTGGTCGTGCCAGCCGGTGCCGGTGCCCGGCGGCCAGCCGATCAGCCACGCCTCGCTGCCCGCGGGGCCTTCGAGGCGGATCCAGGTGCGCCCCTCGGGGTCGAGCGGCAGCGAGGCGACCAGCTCGGGGTCGGCGGCGGTGCGGCGGACGTAGTCGAGGAGCTCGGCGGGGGAGGGGCCCGGGGCGGGGGAGCCGGAGTCCGCGCGGACCGTGGGCGTGGCAGAGGAGGCGGAGGGGATGTCGGTGGTCGCAGAGGCGGTGGCGGTGGGGGCGGCGGTGGTGGTGGCAGGAGAGTCAGACATCGGTACGTACCGTCCTGGAGTTCGCGAAGGGTCCGCGTCCACGGCACGGGCGGCGGCGCGCGGGCGAGGCGGCCGCGGCGTCCGTGACGGGGAAGCGGAGGGTCCGCGTCGAGGTACGCGGGATCACCAGCGGGGGATCACCGTGTCCTGGAGCGGAGGCGCGCGCCCGTCACCGCGAGGCGGGAGGGCGCGACCGGGAAGCGCTGCGAATTCAGCAGGAGGGGCGACACACGCAGCCCGCATAGCGGACGAGGTCCATATGGACCCTCCGCCACAGGCGCACATCGGTGTCGGTCACGTTCCGGAGTAGACCATGGGCGGCCTGGCCGGTCAACTCGCTCTATGGGGCGGTTGAACGACTGGTGTCCAGCTCGCTACGGACGCCACTGACGTCACCGTCCTCGCCGGTATCGGCGCCTCCGGTTCCGCCGGGCTCCTTCCCGGCGTCCGCGCCGCGGGCCCCCGCCTTCCGCTGCGGCACCGCCCCGCCCAGGGCCGCCTCCGCCGCCGCGTACAGCTCCGCCGGGCGCACCCCGGCCAGCGCCGTGACGAGGTGCCCGTCCGGCCGGACGAGCAGCACCGAGTGCGCGGCCGCCCCCGGGTAGCTCTCCGCGACGAGGAGCTCGGCGGGGTGCGGCAGGGCCGAGACCGCGGCCGCGAGCCGGGGCATCAGCCCGGCCTTCATCCAGTGCCGCCGCTCCCAGACCACCGTTCCGGGCGCCACCAGGACGACGAGCAGCTGCCCGAGGCCGAGCCGGTCCCGCAGCTGCACGAACTCGCCGTCCGGGGCGGTCACCTGGACGTCGACGACCGGAGCCCCCGGCTCCGTGTCCGTCGCCACCTCCGACTCGGAGCGCGGAGGCGCCAGCGGCGAATCGGTGTACGCCCCCGGCGCACCGAGCGGCCCGCGCCCCACATGGCCGTCGGTGAGGAGCATGTCGTGGCCGCGCGCGCTCCCCGGCACGTACGAGCGGAGCCCGCCGCTGCCGCGCAGTATGGGCAGCGACTGGTCGGCGGCGCGCAGCCGCGCGGCCACCCCGGCCCGCCGCTCCTCCTGGTAGCTGTCGAGCAGCGCCTCGCGCGGCCCGTGGTGCCAGGCGAGCGCCAGCTTCCAGGAGAGGTTGTCCACGTCCCGCAGCCCCTCGTCGAGCCCCTGGGTGCCGAGCGCGCCGAGCAGGTGCGCGGCGTCCCCGGCGAGGAAGGCCCTGCCCACCCGCCAGCGGCGCGCGAGGCGGTGGTGCACCGTGTGCACGCCGGTGTCGAGGAGCTCGTACGGGGGCGTGGAGCCGCCGCACCAGCCCGCGAGGGTCTCGCGGATGCGGGCCACCAGGGCGTCGGGCGTCACCAGCTCGCCGCGCGGCGGCAGCAGCCAGTCGAGCCGCCACACCCCGTCGGCGAGCGGACGCCCCGTCACCTCGGCGCCGCCGCCCGGCCACGGGGGCATCCGGTGGAGCAACGCCTCGCCGGGCCACGGCAGTTCGGTGCGCAGCGCCGCCACGGCGTGCCGCTCCACCGCCGTACGGCCCGCGAAGCGGATGTCGAGGAGCTTGCGCACGGTTGAGCGGGGGCCGTCGCAGCCCACCAGGTAACTCCCGCGCCACCAGGTGTCCTTGGGGCCGCGCGTGTGGGCGGTGAGGCCGGAGGCGTCCTCCTCCAGGGAGTCGAGCCTGCTGTCCACGGCGACCTTGACCAGCCGCTCGTGGCTGATGGCCTCGCGCAGGGCCCCGGTCAGGACGTGCTGCGGCACATGGAGCGGCGGCGGCGTCTCGTCACTGAACGTGAGGTGCCGCATGAGCTGCTTGCGGCGCAGCGAGCGCCAGGCGGTCCAGCGCGCGCCCGACTCCGTGTCCCCGAACGAGTGACCGGCGAGCCGCTCCACGAAGGCCGCGGTGTCGTCTCTCAGGACGACGGTCCGCGCGGGACGCTGTTCGTCCTTGCCCGGTCCTTCGTCGAGCACGATGGTGGGGACGGAGTTGCGGGCGAGAGCGAGGGAGAGGGCGAGGCCCACGGGGCCCGCGCCGACGACGATCACCGGGTCCACGGCGCGCTTCCCCCTGCCCGGCGGTGCGTCTGGGGCGCCTGATGCGTCGTACAGGCAGGGACAGTTGGCGGAGGGTGCGCGATCACAGAACGTATGCAACCCATTGCCGGTTCTTGCGTCAAGTGACGACGGCAGCAGTCAGGCCCCGCGTCGTGGTGCGACGTGGGGCCTGACCGTGCGATGACACCCGGACTTCGGCTTGCTGCCCGACGGTGCGTCAGTTCGTCTTGGTGGGTGGCTCGTCGGGGCCGGTGGGCCTGGCCGGGCCCGCCGCGGGTCCCGCGGTGGCGTCGAGGACGCCCGGCGCCTCGGCCGGTTCGACGGCCCCGGCGACCACGATGCCGGTCTTGGCACGACGGCCCCGCTTCTCGATCCAGGTGGCGAGGCCGGACAGGGCCAGACACATCGCGACGTAGATGGCGCCGACGACGATGACGACCGGAACGTACGGGTTCTCGTCGTTGACGATCGTGTTGTTGGCGAGCTTCCGCGCCGTGTTCAGGAGCTCTTGGTTGTAGGTGATGATGTAGCCGAGCGACGTGTCCTTCAGGGTGACGACCAGCTGGCTGATGATGGTCGGCAGCATCGCGCGGACGGCCTGCGGCAGCTGAAGGGTCGTCATCACCTGGGACTTGCGCAGACCCAGGGCGTACGCCGCCTCCACCTGGCCGCGCGGCACGGCGTTGACGCCCGCCCTGAGGATCTCGGCCTGGACGCAGCCGTTGTAGACCGTCAGACCGATCACCAGCGCCCAGAACTCCGGGTTCTCACCGACGGCGCCCAGGTTCTCCTTGTAGGTGAGGAAGACCACCCACAGGGTGTAGATCGTGATCAGGAGAGGGACGGCGCGGAACAGCTCGATGAAGCCGGTGACGATCGCGCTGAGCCAACGGCGGTCGGAGAGCCGCCCGATGGCCAGCAGCGAACCGAACGCCATCGAGAGGACGCCTGCCACCGCGAAGACCTTGAGCGTGGTCAGGACGCCGGTGCGGATCCGGGCCTGGACATCGGCGTAGTTGAAGATGTCCCACATCTCCGGCGCCAGCCAGCCGCCGTCGTAGAGACGGTAGACCGCGAATCCGATCAGGCCGAGCACCAGGAGCGAGCCGACGATGCTGTAGACGACGTTCCGCGCGCGGGCCTTGGGGCCGGGTGAGTCGAAGAGGACGCTCGAACTCATCGTGCGACCTCCATGCGTCGCTCGAGCAGCCGGAAGAGACCGCTGATGGTGAACGTGATGATCAGGTAGCCGGCGGCGACGAAGATGAAGATCGGGACGATCGCGAAGCCCTTGTCGCTGAGCAGCTTCTGCACGCCGAACAGCTCGCTGACACTGAACGCACCGGCGATGGCCGAGTTCTTGGTCAGCGCGATGAAGATGGAGCTGAGCGGTGGAAGAACCGTCCGAGTGGCCTGCGGCAGGACAATCAGGCTCAGTGTCTGGGAGAACGTCATGCCGAGCGATCGAGCGGCCTCGGCCTGGCCCAGGGGAACTGTGTTGATGCCGGAGCGCACCGCCTCGGCGATGAAGGCCGATGTGTAGAAGCCCAGTGCGAGCAGGGCCTTGGTCCACGGTGAGAGCCCTGGCATGAAGATCTCGGGCACTACGAACCAGGCGACCAGGAACAGCAGCGTGAGCGGCGTGTTCCGGAAGAGCGTGACCCAGGCGGTGCCGAAGATCCGCAGCGGCGGCACCGGAGAGACCCGGAAGGCGGCGATG
The DNA here is from genome assembly GCF_050510915.1 of Streptomyces odontotermitis. Taxonomy (NCBI): domain Bacteria; kingdom Bacillati; phylum Actinomycetota; class Actinomycetes; order Kitasatosporales; family Streptomycetaceae; genus Streptomyces; species Streptomyces odontotermitis. The sequence continues at coordinate 43,468 of NZ_JBNJLS010000023.1, forward strand.
ATCACGCCGATGACCATGGCCAGCGCCCCGCTGGCCAGGGTCAGCAGGATCGTTCCTATGAACCCTTCGCGGAACTCCGATAGATGGTCAGTCAGTACATTCACGGGGCAGTCCTCGTGGGCGGCAGCGGGCGGGCAGCGGGGAGGCACGCCCCGTGCGCGCCGCGAGGGGCGCGCACGGGGCCGGTCAGCGTGCTGCCGGTGGATCAGGCAGGCCAGGTGACCTGGCGGGTCCGGTGACCGGGCCGGTCACGTGACCAGGCTGGTCAACTGACCAGGTGGGACGCGGGCTTCGGCGTCAGTAGCGCTCGAGGGCCGGCGGCTCGGAGTACGGCGAGCCGGACAGGCCGAGCGTCGCCTCGTACGCCTTCTTGTAGTCGCCGTTCTTCTGGTGCGCCTCGATGGCGTCGGAGACCGCCTTGCGCAGGGCCTTGTCGTCCTTGTTCATGCCGACGCCGTAGGGCTCCTTGGTGAACGGCTTGCCGACGACCTTGAGCTTGGACGGCCGCTGGGCGGCGTAGCCCTTGAGGATCGCGTCGTCGGTGGTGACCGCGTCGACCTCGTCGTTCAGGAGCTGCTGCACGCACTCGGAGTACTTGGCGAGCTCGACGGTCTTGGCGCCGTACTTCGGCTTCTTGATCTCCTGGAGCGGAGTGGAGCCGACGATCGAGCAGACCTTCTTGCCCTTGACCGAGTCGGGGCCCGTGATGGACTTGTCGTCCTTGCGGACCAGGAGGTCGGCGCCGGCCATGAAGTACGGGCCCGCGAAGCCGACCTGCTTCTTGCGCTCGTCGTTGATCGTGTACGTGCCCACGTACAGGTCGACCTGGCCCTTGGAGATGGAGGTCTCGCGGACACCGGAGTCGACCGTCTTGAACTTGATCTGGTCGGGCTTGAAGCCGAGGTCGGCCGCGACCATCTTGGCGATCTCGATGTCGAAGCCGGAGCGCTTGCCGCCGCTGTCCTCGAAGCCCAGGTACGGCTGGTCGTCCTTGGCGCCGAAGACGATCTGGCCGTCCTTCTGCGCCTTCTTCAGGGTCGGCGAGTCCAGCTTCACACCGGTCTTGACCTTGTACTCCGGCAGCTTCGGAGCGTTCTTGCCGCCCGGGCTCTCGGGCTTGTCACCGGCCTCACCGGACTTGCCCCCACAGGCCGTGGCGGTCAGGGCGAGCGCGGCGATCGTCGCCGCGACGGCGGCTGACTTGCGGAGCTTCATGGTGAACATCCTTTGTTCTCAACAGGGTTCGGATCGACGCTCGGCTCCGGAGCGATGCTGCCCCGGCACGGGCGTCCTGCGTCAGTGGTGAAGGATCTTCGACAGGAAGTCCTTGGCCCGGTCGCTGCGGGGGTTGCTGAAGAACTGGTCCGGCGTGGCCGACTCGACGATCCGGCCGTCCGCCATGAAGACCACGCGGTTGGCCGCGGAGCGGGCGAAGCCCATCTCGTGCGTGACGACGACCATCGTCATGCCGTCGCGGGCGAGCTGCTGCATCACCTCGAGGACCTCGTTGATCATCTCCGGGTCGAGCGCCGACGTGGGCTCGTCGAAGAGCATGACCTTCGGGTCCATCGCCAACGCCCGTGCGATCGCGACGCGTTGCTGCTGGCCGCCGGAGAGCTGTGCGGGGTACTTGTCGGCCTGGGTGCCGACGCCCACGCGGTCCAGCAGGGCGCGGGCCTTCTTCTCCGCCTCCGCCTTGCCTGTCTTGCGCACCTTGACCTGGCCCAGCATCACGTTCTCGAGCACGGTCTTGTGCGCGAAGAGGTTGAACGACTGGAAGACCATGCCGACGTCGGCGCGCAGCTTGGCGAGCTCCTTGCCCTCCTGGGGCAGCGGCCTGCCGTCGATCGCGATGGCGCCCGAATCGACCGTCTCCAGGCGGTTGATGGTGCGGCACAGCGTCGACTTGCCCGACCCGGAGGGGCCGATCACGACGACGACTTCTCCACGGGCGATGGTCAGGTCGATGTCCTGGAGGACATGCAGCGCGCCGAAGTGCTTGTTGACGTTCTTCAGCACGACCAGGTCGGCCGCCGCGGGTATGGCGTCCTTGGTCACCGATGCTTCGGTCACGGCTTGTTGCTCCATCCTCCTCGGTTGGGAGGACAGTAATAACGCAGTGCGACCAGCGTCATTACATCTGAGGGGAAATTGAGCATAACGATCCGGCCGCAACCGGACACTATGCGTGAAGGGGACGCCCGGCCCGCGTACCGGCTGCATAACGGAACGTGTCCGTGACCCGAACCCCCTTGACGAGATCCTTCTCGATCGGCGTGGATGCCTTGGTGCGCGCACGCGCGCGGACCCGGCATGCCGATCCGACATGCCGGACCGAGGTACCGATGAGAAACGCGCACGCACGCGCGCGTACCGGCTGCTGGGAAGCGGGTACGGAACGACCGATGAACCGGAGGGGGCCCGCATGAGACTGCTTCTCGTCGAGGACGACGACCATGTGGCGGCCGCCCTGTCCGCGGTCCTGGCCCGGCACGGCTTCGCCGTCAAGCACGCACGCAGCGGCGAGGAGGCCCTCCAGGCGCTGCTGCCCGCCGACACGGAGCCCTTCGGAGTGGTGCTCCTCGACCTGGGCCTGCCCGACCAGGACGGCTACGAGGTGTGCGGCAAGATCCGCAAGCGCACCGCGACCCCAGTGATCATGGTGACGGCCCGCGCCGACGTGCGCTCCCGGATCCACGGCCTGAACCTGGGGGCCGACGACTACGTGGTGAAGCCGTACGACACGGGAGAGCTCATCGCCCGGATCCACGCGGTCATCCGGCGCCCCGCCGCCGAGGCCGCCACCGCGACCCCCGCCGCCCCCGCCGACAGCGAGCTGACCCTCGGCAACGTGCGCATCGAACTGCCCACCCGCCAGGTCAGCGTGGACGGTTCGGTCATCCAACTGACCCGCAAGGAGTTCGACTTGCTGGCGCTGCTCGCCCAGCGGCCCGGAGTGGTGTTCCGCCGGGAACAGATCATCAGCGAGGTCTGGCGCACCAGTTGGGAGGGGACGGGCCGCACGCTGGAGGTGCATGTGGCGTCCCTGCGGGCCAAGCTGCACATGCCCGCCCTCATCGAGACCGTACGCGGCGTCGGCTACCGGCTCGTCGCTCCGGCGTCGTAGCGGGCCCGGGTGCGCTCTCGCCTCCTCCCGCTGCTCATCGTCCTCATGGCGGGCGTGCTGCTCGCGCTCGGCTTCCCGCTCGCCGTGAGCGTGGCCGGGGCGCAGCAGCAGAAGGTCGTCGTCGACCGCATCGACGACACGGCCCGGTTCGCCTCGCTCGCGCAGTTCGTCACCAAGCGCTCGGCCGGGCCCATCGACATCGTCCAGGACGAGCGGCGCGACACGCTCCTGAAGGAACTCGCCTCCTACTACAAGGTGTACGGGATCAGAGCGGGCGTCTTCTACCGGGACACCGTGCCGATGGCGAACGCCCCGGGCGACTGGTACCTGCCCCGCGAGGGGGCGACGCGGGACGCCTTCGAGGAGGCCCTCACCTCGCGCGGGAGCCACGATCCGCCGCAGGTCTGGCCGTGGCAGCAGGGGCGGCTCGTGGTGGCGTCCCCGGTGATCCGGGACGGCGACGTCATCGCCGTCGTCGTCACCGACTCGCCCACCGGCCACATGCGTTCGAAGACGCTGCGCGGCTGGCTGCTCATCGCCGCGGGGGAGTCGGCGGCCATGCTGCTCGCCGTGGGCGCCGCGCTGCGTCTCACCGGCTGGGTGCTGCGGCCCGTACGGATCCTCGACGCCACCACCCACGACATCGCCACCGGCAGCCTCAAGTCGCGCGTCGCGGCCGCCGGCGGGCCCCCGGAACTGCAGCGCCTGGCCCGGTCGTTCAACGAGATGGCCGACAACGTCCAGGACGTCCTGGAGCAGCAGCGCGCCTTCGTCGCCGACGCCTCCCACCAGCTGCGCAACCCCCTGTCCGCCCTGCTCCTGCGCATCGAGCTGCTCGCCCTCGAACTGCCGGAGGGCAATGAGGAGATCGCGTCCGTACGGACGGAGGGCAAGCGCCTCGCCCAGGTCCTCGACGACCTGCTCGACCTGGCCCTCGCCGAGCACTCCACGGGCGACCTGCGCCTCACCGACGTGGGGGAGCTCGCGGCCGAGCGGGTCGAGGCGTGGCGGGCCCTGGCCGAGGAGCGCGGGGTGCGCCTGACGGGCGTGTGCCCGGCGACCACCGGCTGGGCGGACCCGGTCGCCCTGTCCAGCGCCCTGGACGCGGTGATCGACAACGCCCTGAAGTTCACACCCGAGGGCGAGGAGGTGCGGGTCACGGTCGCCTCGAACGGCGCGCAGTCCACCGTCGAGGTGAGCGACCGCGGCCCCGGTCTCACGGCGGACGAGCTCGCCCGCGTCGGCGACCGCTTCTGGCGCAGCACCCGCCACCAGAACATCAAGGGTTCGGGGCTCGGCCTCTCCATCTCGCGGGCGCTGCTCGCGGCGGGCGGGGGCAGCATCGCGTACGCGCGGAACGAGCCGCACGGACTGACGGTGACGGTGGGGGTGCCGCGGACGGGGCCCGCGGAGTGAGGCTGCGCCGGCCGAGCCGGGGCGGTGGGCTCAGGGCTTGACCGACTCGTAGTAGCGCCGGGCGCCCCGGTGCAGTTCGAGCGGGTCCGTGTACAACGCCGTGCGCAGGTCGACCAGTTGGGCCGCGTGCACCTGGCGGCCGATGTGGTCGCGGCTGTCGATCACGGTGCGGGTGAGGCGCTCGGTGAGCTCGGCGTCGGTCCGGTCCGTGGTCACCAGGAGGTTGGCCACGGCGAGGGTGCGCACGGCGGTGCCCCGCTGGGCGCGGGGGTAGGCGTCCGCGGGCATCACGGCGGCCCGGTAGTAGCGGGACGCGCCGCCCTGCCGGTGCAGCGCCCTGACGAGGTTGCCGAGCGGCACGAGGCGGACGTCGTACTGCTCCGAGAGCTGGAGCACCGTGTTGGTGGGCAGGCCGCCCGACCAGAAGAAGGCGTCGATGTCGCCGCTCTGGAGGAGCTGAGGGGCGGTGTCGATGCCGTTGTCGAACGCCTTGATGTCCGTGCCGAGGCCGAGGCCCGCCGCCTGCAGCACCCGGTCCGCGATCAGCCGGACCCCGGAGCCCTGCTGGCCCACGGCGACCTTCTTGCCGCGCAGGTCGGCGGCCGACTTGATGTCCGAGTCGCGCCGCACGACGAGCTGGACGTAGTCGTCGTACAGGCGCGCACAGCCCTGCAGGCGGCGCGCGCCCGGCCGGTGGCCGATGCGGTATGCCGCCACGGCGTCGGCGGCCGCGATGGTGAAGTCGGCCTTCCCGGTGGCCACGCGCGAGACGTTCTCCCACGACCCCTTGCTGTTGTGGAGGCGGACGTCGACCCCGGGCATGTCCCGGTCGGCGGCCGTCCGCAGGAGGTTGCCGTAGCGCTCGTACACGCCGCTCTTGACGCCCGTGCTGAACCGCATCTCGCCGGTCGGGGAGTCGTCGCGCGAAGGCAGCAGCCACCACACCAGCAGGCCGAACACCACGAGGGCCGCGGCCGCGCCCTGGAGAGCGCGGCGCCTGCTGATGCGGGGAAGTGCGGGGAACATGCGCGCGATCCTGCCAGCTCACGCGCCGCGGTGACCAGGGCCGGACCCACACTGAACCGGGCGGCCCGCGGCTCCGTATGTAGGGGTGGGGCACAGCGGGGCAGGGGCGCGGGGGAAAGCCGCATTCGAGCACGGTGGGCCTTTTGGCGTGCCCGGAAATTCAGTGTGAATTGCTTTTCGGTGTCGTGCGCCGCGTGCTTCCCCTGTTTACGGGGCGCGAATTTATGTCCAATGTTCAAAAGTCGTGGACTCGTCAATATATGGACCCTCGCATTCCTTCGTTGACATTTGAATGCGACACCTTCCATGCTGTGCGTGGGCCGGTGAACGAGCCGCTGGCAATTCACTCGCCCGAGGCGCCATGGAAGCGTCGCCCGTATGGGACCCGGGGACTCATCGATTCATCTGCGATGTGGAAATGACGCCTGCCTCCCTGCATTACGCCCCATTCAATTGCGAGCGTCGGAAAGGAGGGAACCCCATGACGAAGATGTCGATCCGCAAGGCCGGTCCGATCCGCCTGACCACGGCCTGCTACTACGCCTGTGCCGAGCAGTGACAGTGACCCGCCCCGGTCGGAGCCGGACCCCCCGGTGGGGGTCCGGCTCCGATCCCGGAGAGCTCACGGACGGAGCGCATCCCGGAGAGCTCACGGACAGAGCCCACGCAGTGAGCACAGAGCCCACAGAAAGCCCACGCAGAGAGGCGCGCCGGATGAGCGTGACCGTTCCGGGCGGCCGCACGGTCCGCCTGCATCCCCTCACGATGGTGGCCGAGGACGACGGCGTCATGGTCGGCCGGCCGGACATCGGCTCGTACGCGGTCTTCCCCGAGGAGGGCGCCGAGGTCCTGCGCATGTTCGGCGCCGGGTCGTCGATCGCCGAGGTCGCGGCCTGGTACGAGCGGACCTGCGGCCAGCAGCTCGACATGGACGACCTCCTCGAGGCCCTCGAGGAACTGCAGTTCCTCCGCACCGACAGGGCCGGACCCGGCGAGCCCGGCTCCGCCGGCCCGTCCGCCGCCGCCGCTGACCCGTCCGGCGGCGGGCCCACGGCGCCCCTGCGCTGGCAGCGGCTCGGTGCCGCCGCCTTCTCGCGGGTCGCCTGGGTCGTCTACGGGGCGCTGACGGCGGCCGCGGCCGTGGCCATGGTGCGCGCGCCCGAACTCCGCCCCTCCTACCGCCATCTGTTCTTCACGGACTATCTTTCACTGATCCCCATTTCGCTGTTCGGGGCCGCCATTCCCTGCATTCTGATCCACGAGGGATTCCATGCCCTCGCCGGGCGCAGGCTGGGACTTCCCTCGACTCTCGGGATCGGCCGGCGGCTCTACTATCTGGTCGCCGAGACCCGGCTCGATTCACTGCTCAGTGTCGAGCGCCGCAAAAGGTATCTGCCCTTTCTCGCGGGCATGGTGGCCGATGTCGTCCTGGTCGCGGCCCTGACGCTGTTGTCGGTCGCACTCGACGAACCCGGCATTCCCGGCTGGGTCCACAAACTCTGTCTGGCCGTCGCCTTCACCTGTGTGATGCGGCTGATCTGGCAGTTCATGTTCTATCTGGAGACCGACCTCTATTACGTCGTGACCAACGCCATGCGGTGCACGAACCTGCAGAACGCCAGCAGGTTCCACGTGCGCAGGCAGGTCCACCTGCTGCTGCGCCGCCCGCCCCCGCGCCCGGACACCGAGTGGTCCGAGCGGGACCGGGCCATGGCGCGCTGGTACACGCCCTTCCTTGTCGCCGGTTACGGGTTCTCGCTGGCCAGCCTCGCCTGGGCGGCCATCCCGACCGCCTGGCACTTCTGGTCGATGGCCATCGGCCGCTTCGCCGACGCCCAGACCCCGGCCACCGGCTTCCTCGACGCGGCCGGCTTCGTCCTCCTCACCTCGCTGGAGATCGGCCTGCTGATCTACGTGACGGTGCGGGACCGGCGGGCCAAGAACCGCGCCGCGCGCCGTAGCCGCGAGGCCACCGCAGCCACCAGCCCCGACGCGCACTCATCCGAAGGAGCACCCACATGACCTCGTCAGCCGACGCAGCCGCACCCCGCCACCACTGGGCCGCCCCGGCCCTCCTGGACGGGTACGCCGCCACCAGCAACGGCGCCCTTCCGCAGCCACCCCGGCCCCACCTGGAGGTGCCCTGTCACCGCAGGCTGCGCGGCCCCTACACCGGAGCGGGCCGGCTGCTGCGCCGCGTGGTGCCCGAACTCGTCGAGCGGCACCCGGAGTTGGTGGCCGAGCGGGCGCCCTCGATCACGGCAATTGCACCGGACCTCACGCCGCTCGTGCCCGCCCCGCCGCAGACCCTCACCAACCAGGCCGACCGCAAGGAGCGCACCCGCTTCTATCCCGCGACCCGCGCACCCCGCCTCGCCCACGGCGTCACCGAGCTCCTCCTGGACTGGGCCCGCGTCCTGCACCCCGACGGGGTCGTCCTCGCCTTCCGCGACCTGGACGCCGCCGACCCCACCGACCGCGATCTGGTGGACATCCTGCTGCGCCGCGCGGACCCGGCCGTGCTCACCGTGGTCGCGGAGAGCTCGGGCACCGCCGACGACGCGCTCGGCCGCCGCCTGCGCGCCCACACGGCCCGCTCCGCCGGACTGCCGCGCCCCACCCCGCAGCCGCCCCGCGACGGCGACCTGGCCCAGCTCTTCATCGACACCGACGGCACCAGCACCGAACCGGCCCTCCTGGAGGCGTACGCCGCCCTGTCCCCGGGCGAGCGGGCCCGCCGCCACACGGCCCGCGCCGCCGAGCTCGCCGCCCTCGACGAGCCCGGAGTGCGCCTCGGCGCGATCCCGTACCACCTGGAGCACGGCAGCGACCCCCAGGGCGCCGGGGTCGACGCCCTCCGCGAGGCCCTCAACCTCAGCTTCGCCCTGGGCTTCTACGAGGCGGTGGTGGACCTCGCCCAGCGCGGCCGCCGACTGGCCCCCAGCACCGAACGCCCCGACCCCTACTGGCACTTCACGCACCGCCTCGCGGCCTGCCTCTGCTACCTGGGCCGCGGCCACGACGCCATCGGCTACCTCCAGGAGATACGCCGCGGCTCCCTCGAGACCGACCTCCACATGGGCGCCGCCTACCTCCTCGCGATGCTCTACACCCGCTTCCTGCCCAAGGCGGACCACGACGAGGACATCGCCCTCGCCTGGGTCAACACCGCGATCTGCATCGCCGACGCCCACCCCAACCCGGGGCGCCGCATCCTCGTACGGTCGTTCATGCGCAACGCCCGTGCCCTGGTCGAGCTGCACCGCGCCAACCCCGAGGGCGCCCTGGCCCTCGTCAACGAGGCGATGGCCCTCACCGACGCCGACTTCGCCCCGCACGAGCAGCTCCTGCACCGCTCCGTGCTGCTCTACAACCGCGCCCAGGTCCTCGGCGCCGGAGGGGACCACCTCGCCTCCCTGATCGACTACGACGAGGTGATCCGCCGCGACCCCGACTACGGCGACTACTACTTCGAACGCGCGGCCCAGCACCGCGCCCTCGGCCACCACCCGGAGGCCCTCACCGACTACGCCACCGCGATCCGCCTCACCCCGCCCTTCCACGAGGCCCACTTCAACCGCGCGGACCTGCTCCGCGAACTGGGCGAGGACGACGCGGCCCTGCGCGACCTGGACTACGCCCTCGAAGTTGAACCCGACCACATGGAGTCCCTCATCAGCCGGGCCGACCTCTACATGGAGCGCGGTGAGACCGAGCGGGCCCGCGCCGACATCGACCGGGGGCTCGGCCTCGACCCGGACAGCGCACCGCTCCTGGCCGCCCGGGGCGCGCTGCTCGCCGACTCCGGAGACACCGAGGCCGCCTACGAGAGCTACACCGCGGCCCTGCGCCGGGCGCCGACCTACGTCGCCGCCTGGGCCAACCGCGCGGTCCTCGCGTACACCACGGGGCGGCCCGTACAGGCGGTCGGCGACCTCTCCGAAGCGCTGCGGCTCACCGAGGGCGGCGACGACACGGCCCTGCGCGCCAACCGGGCCATCGCGCTCCAGGACATCGGCGACCACGCCCGCGCCGTCGAGGACCTCGACCGCGCGCTCGCCGGATCCGACGGGGCCGACCCCGACCTCCTCTACCGGCGCGGGATCAGCCGGCACGCCCTTGCCGACATCGAGGGGGCGCTCGCGGACTGGCGGGCTCACCTCGCGGCCTTCGGGCCCGGCGAGACCTCGCCGCACGCCGAGGAGATCAGGGCGCGGGCCGGGGGCCTGGTGGCCGCGGTCCGCGGGGAGGGAGCGGCGTGACGGAGGTGCTGTCCGCCGCCGGCGAGGTGGCGCAGGAGGCCGAGGAGGCGGCACGGGACGTGGGCGACGTGGCACAGGGCGTGGACGTGGACGAGGCGGCGCGGGAAGCGGGCGTGGTGGCGCGGAAGCCGGGCCGGACGGCGCAGGAAGCGGGTCAGGTGGCGCCGCAACCGGGTCAGGTGGCGCCGCAACCGGGTCAGGTGGCGCCGGAGCTGCTGCGCTCGGTCCTGCGCCACCACGCCAAGGGCGTCGCCGTGATCACCGCGGGCGCCGAGCAGCCGGTCGGCTTCTGCGCCACCTCCCTGGCCTCGCTCTCGCTCGACCCGCCGCTGGTGTCCTTCACGGTCGGCCTGCGCTCCTCGTCCTGGGCGACGGTGCGTGCGGCGCCACACGTCATGGTCCACCTGCTCGCCGAGGGCCAGGAGGACCTCGCCCGCACCTTCGGCGGCGCGGGGGCGCCGAAGTTCGGCCACGGCACCCGCTGGCACCGCGGCGTCCACGGACTGCCGGTCCTCGACGACGTGCTGGCCTGGCTGGCCGTCGAACCCCTCAGCCACCTCCCGGTCGGCGACCACGCGCTGGTCGTCGGCCGGGTGGTCACGGCCCGCAGCGTCGCGTCGGGGGCGCCGCTGGTCCACCACGACGGCGCCTTCGTGGGCCTGGCGGCCGGTGCCCCGGAGGTATTCCGCCTAGGGACGTGATCGGAGCCCTTACCCTGGACGGGTGAGCGGTAACGACGTGCCTTTCGGAGTAGTGGACGGCTTGAAGACGTACGAAGTGCGCACCTATGGGTGCCAGATGAACGTCCATGACTCCGAGAGGCTCTCCGGCCTCCTGGAGGGGGCCGGATATGTGAAGGCCCCCGAGGGTTCGGACGGCGACGCGGACGTCGTCGTCTTCAACACGTGCGCCGTCCGGGAGAACGCGGACAACCGGCTGTACGGCAACCTCGGCCGCCTCGCCCCGATGAAGACCAAGCGTCCCGGGATGCAGATCGCCGTCGGCGGCTGCCTCGCCCAGAAGGACCGCGACACCATCGTGAAGAAGGCCCCCTGGGTCGACGTGGTCTTCGGCACGCACAACATCGGCAAGCTCCCCGTCCTCCTGGAGCGCGCCCGCGTCCAGGAAGAGGCGCAGGTCGAGATCGCCGAGTCCCTGGAGGCGTTCCCCTCCACGCTGCCGACCCGCCGCGAGAGCGCGTACGCGGCCTGGGTGTCGATCTCCGTGGGCTGCAACAACACCTGCACGTTCTGCATCGTCCCGGCCCTGCGCGGCAAGGAGAAGGACCGCAGGACCGGCGACATCCTCGCCGAGATCGAGGCCCTCGTCGGCGAGGGCGTCTCCGAGATCACCCTCCTCGGCCAGAACGTGAACGCGTACGGGAGCGACATCGGCGACCGCGAGGCGTTCAGCAAGCTGCTGCGCGCCTGCGGCGGCATCGAGGGCCTGGAGCGCGTCCGCTTCACGTCCCCCCACCCCCGCGACTTCACGGACGACGTGATCGCCGCCATGGCCGAGACGCCGAACGTGATGCCGCAGCTGCACATGCCGCTGCAGTCCGGCTCGGACCCGGTCCTGAAGGCGATGCGCCGCTCCTACCGCCAGGAGCGCTACCTGGGGATCATCGAGAAGGTCCGCGCCGCCATCCCGCACGCGGCCATCACGACCGACATCATCGTGGGCTTCCCCGGCGAGACCGAGGAGGACTTCGAGCAGACCATGCACGTGGTCCGCGAGGCCCGCTTCTCCCAGGCGTTCACCTTCCAGTACTCCAAGCGCCCCGGGACGCCCGCGGCCACCATGGAGAACCAGATCCCCAAGGAAGTCGTCCAGCAGCGCTACGAGCGCCTGGTCGCCCTCCAGGAGGAGATCTCCTGGGAGGAGAACAAGAAGCAGGTCGGCCGCACCCTGGAGCTGATGGTCGCCGAGGGCGAGGGCCGCAAGGACGGCGCCACGCATCGCCTCTCCGGCCGCGCCCCCGACAACCGCCTGGTCCACTTCACCAAGCCGGACCAGGAGGTCCGCCCCGGCGACGTGGTCACGGTCGAGATCACGTACGCCGCCCCGCACCACCTCCTCGCCGAGGGCGCCGCCTTGGACGTGCGCCGCACGCGCGCGGGCGACGCCTGGGAGAAGCGCAACAAGGAGGAGGCCGCCAAGCCCGCGGGCGTGCTGCTCGGGCTCCCGAAGATCGGCGTCCCCGAGCCGCTCCCGGCGGCCACCACGGGCTGCGGCTGCGACTGATTCCCGAGGAGCGGACGAGGGCCTGATCCGTCGGACAGGCCCCAGGCCGTGTCCGCAGAGTCCCGCCTGCCCGGCGACGCCTGGCACGCACGCTCGCCGCGTTGCCGGAAGGCCCCAGTAGCTTCGCTACCGCACGCACCTTGCGCCGCCGGTCCCGCCCTCCGGGCGGACGACGGGACTTGGCGGACACGACCTCGCCGCACGGCACCCCGCGCGCGGGGTTACCCTGCCGATCATGCTTGTCGCCGCCGCCGTAGCCCCCTGCCCGCCGCTGCTCGTGCCCGAGGTCGCCGCGGGCGCCGCACCCGAGCTGGACGCCGCGCGCGCGGCCTGCTCGGACGCCGTCGCGGTCCTCGCCGCGGCCCGGCCGGACCGCCTCGTCGTGGTCGGCCCCGCCGAGCAGAGCGGGCGCGGTCCGCACCAGCAGGGAGCGCGAGGTTCGTTCCGGGGCTTCGGCGTGGACCTCGACGTACGCCTGGGACAGCCCGTCCCCGACGCCGCCACCCCCGAGCGCGACCTGCCGCCCTCCCTCTCCGTCGCCGCCTGGCTGCTCGCGCGCGCGGGCTGGGCGGCGGCCCCGGTGGAGGGCCTCGGCGTGGGGGAGCCGCTGGAGCCGCAGCGGTGCCTGGAGGTCGGCGGTGAACTCGCCGCGCGCGCGGACCGGGTGGCGATCCTGGCGATGGGCGACGCCAGCGCGTGCCGCACCCTCAAGGCGCCGGGCTACTTCGACGAGCGGGCGGCGGGCTTCGACGCGGAGGCCGCGCGGGCCGTCGGGTCGGCCGACATCGCGGCCCTCAAGGCCCTGGACGCCGAGCTCGCGTACGAGCTGAAGGCGGCGGGCCGGGCGCCCTGGCAGGTCCTCGCGGGCGCGGCCGAGCAGGCGTCGCTGCGCGGCGAGCTGCTGTACGAGGACGCCCCGTACGGCGTGGGCTATCTGGTGGCGGCCTGGTCCTAGCGGCCGTCAGGTCTCAGGAGCGGCGCGCACGGCGACGGCCGCGGAGCTGGTGGCGCTCCGCAGCCGTCCGCCGCGTGCTGTCCGGGAGGCGGCTCAGGGCGCCGAGGGCGACGACGGTGGCGTCGGAGGGGCGGTGTCGCCGTCCGCGGCCTTGCCGGTCGCGCCGCCGTCCGTCCCGGCGAGCCGGTCCACGGCGTCCTTGGCCTTGTCCGTGCCCGTCTGGATCTTGTCGCTGTACTTGCCCTTGGTCTTCTCGTCGACCACCTTCGCGGCCTTGTCGAGTCCCTGGTCGATCTTGTCCCCGTGCTGTTGCGCGAGGTCGGAGACCTTGTCCTTGGCCGGGGCAAGCTTTTCCTTCAACTGCTGCAGGAAGCCCATGAGTTCACCTTCCCTCGCCGGGGAGCTACTTGCGGGCGCCCTCGCCGGCCTCGTTGTCGGCCGCCTCCTCGGCGGACTGCTGCTTGGGGATCTCCACACCCTCGGCGGCAGCTGCTTCGGCGGTGTCGGCCGACTCCTTCGACTCGTCCTCGGCGTCCTCGGAGGTCTCGGCGGTCGCGCCCTCCGTCTCGGCCTTCTCCGCCGTGGCCTCGGACTCTGTCTCCGCCTCGGCCTTCGCATCCGTCCCGGCGGCGGCCTCGGAAGACTCCTCGGCCGTCTCGGACTCGGCTGTGAGGGTGGCGGCATCCGCCTCGGTGGTTGACGCCTCCTCCGCTCCCTTTGTCTTCCGGCGGAACCGACTAAAAACGCCCATATCTACTCCATACGTTACTCGTGTGGGCGAAATCCCGCGCCGCCCGGTGCGTCCCATTGCGTCGCCCGGGTCACCGGTCCTCGAAACCGGCGGCCGGAACCTCGCAACAGGCAACGACCCCGGACCCGTCGCGTCACGTAGCTCATTCGGGAAGCGGCCCCAGGGTTTGCGAGACTGGGGCGGTGAGTAGCGCAGCTCCCGCCCCGCGGGTCATCGCCGTCGTCGGTCCGACCGCGGCCGGAAAGTCCGATCTGGGCGTCTTCCTCGCCCGGAAACTCGGCGGCGAAGTCGTCAACGCCGACTCCATGCAGCTGTACCGGGGGATGGACATCGGCACCGCCAAGCTGACGCTCGCGGAGCGCGACGGCGTCCCGCACCACCTCCTCGACATCTGGGACGTCACGGAGGCGGCGAGCGTCGCCGAGTACCAGAAGCTCGCCCGCGCCGAGATCGACCGTCTCCTCGCCGACGGCCGCTGGCCGATCCTCGTCGGCGGCTCCGGCCTGTACGTGCGGGGAGCCATCGACCAGCTGGAGTTCCCCGGCACCGACCCCGCCGTCCGCGCCCGCCTCGAGGAAGAGCTCGAAGAGCACGGCCCCGGCGCCCTGCACGCCCGGCTCGCCGCCGCCGACCCGCAGGCCGCCCAGGCGATCCTGCCGGGCAATGGCCGCCGCATCGTGCGCGCCCTCGAGGTCATCGAGATCACCGGAAAGCCCTTCACGGCCAACCTCCCCGGCCACGAGTCCGTCTACGACACCGTCCAGATCGGCGTCGACGTGGCCCGCCCCGAGCTCGACGAACGCATCGCCACGCGCGTGGACCGCATGTGGGAGGCCGGGCTCGTCTCCGAAGTGCGCGACCTGGAGGGCCGCGGCCTGCGCGAGGGGCGCACCGCGTCCCGGGCCCTCGGCTATCAGCAGGTCCTCGCGGCCCTCGCGGGCGAGTGCACCGAGGACGAGGCGCGGACCGAGACCGTGCGGGCCACCAAGCGGTTCGCGCGCCGCCAGGACACCTGGTTCCGGCGGGACCCGAGGGTGCACTGGCTGAGCGGCGCCGCCGCCGACCGGGAGGAACTCCCGGCACGGGCACTGGCGTTGGTCGAACGAGCGGTCACAGCCTGATCACGTGATGGCATCGGGACGCTCCGGCGGTCATCCCGGCCCCCGGCGCCGTGCCATCATCGACCATCGATCGACCAGTGGAGTCCGGAGTGGGAGGGCGCGTGGCGATGGAGGCCGGCCCTCGAGACACCGCACATGACGGCGAGCTGAGCCCGGACGGACCCGGGCACGGGCTGACGCCGGACGTCTCCCTGGACGGGCTGAGCGCGGACGGCCCCGGCGGCGAACTGAGCCCCGACGGCCCCGAGCAGACGCCGGACGGCGTGAGCGGCGTGAGCGACGACGGGCCCGGCGCGGGCGAGATGACAGGCCCCGAGGTCGAGGTCGAACTGCGCCCGCAGCGTCGGCTGCGCATCTGGCAGCTCGCCCCCATCGTGATCCTCGCCGCGATCGGCTCCCTGATGTTCGCGTTCCCGCTCGCCTTCGAGTTCGGCGACGGCGGGGCCGTCGTCGCGATGCTGGGGCTGCTGCTCAGCTCCTGCGCCGCGGGCTGGGGCATGATGGCCGCGCGCCGCGTCGGGCACACCTGGCCGGGCCTTCCCGAGCGCGGTTCGGGGCGCCGTCCGGACTGGCGGATCGTCTCCGCGTACGCCCTGGTGGTCGTCGTCGCCGCCGTCCTCGCGGTCTGGCGGGTGGCCCGGCTCCGCTGAGCCGGCGGCACCGCCCCGGGGGAGTGTCCGAGCCACCCCGTACGATCGAGGAATGAGCACGCGGATCGCCTTCCTCAAGGGGCACGGGACGGAGAACGACTTCGTGATCGTCCCCGACCCCGACAACGCCATCGAGCTGCCCCCGGCCACCGTCGCCGCCCTGTGTAACCGCCGCGCGGGCATCGGCGGCGACGGCCTGCTGCACGTCGTGCGCTCCGCCGCCCACCCCGAGGCCCGCCATCTGGCCGCCGAGGCCGAGTGGTTCATGGACTACCGGAACGGGGACGGGTCGGTCGCCGAGATGTGCGGCAACGGAGTCCGGGTCTTCGCCCGCTACCTCCAGCGCGCGGGGCACGCGACCGAGGGCGAGCTCGCCATCGCCACCCGCGGCGGCGTGAAGACCGTGCACATCGCCAAGGCCGCGGCCGACGGCACCCCCGGAGACATCACGGTCGGCATGGGCAAGGCCCTGCTCCCCGGCGGGGACGTCACGGTGTCCGTGGCCGACCGCCGGTGGCCCGCGCTCAACGTGAACATGGGCAACCCGCACGCGGTCGCCTTCGTGGCCGACCTGGCCGAGGCGGGGAACCTGTACGAGCCCCCGCCGTTCAGCCCCGCCACGGCCTACCCGGACGGGGTGAACGTGGAGTTCGTCGTCGACCGCGGCCCCCGCCACGTCGCCATGCGAGTCCACGAACGCGGCGCGGGCGAGACCCGCTCCTGCGGCACGGGCGCGTGCGCCGTCGCCGTGGCCGCCGCCCGCAGGGACGGCGCGGACCCCGCCGCGACCGGCACCCCGGTGACGTACAGCGTGGATCTGCCCGGCGGGCGTCTGGAGATCACCGAGCGGCCGGACGGCGAGATCGAGATGACGGGTCCCGCGGTGATCGTCGCCGAGGGCGAGTTCGTCCCGGAATGGCTCGAAACGGCACTGCGATGAACCTTCGCTCGAATGGGTGATCCGTTTCACGCTGGGCGAGAGGCGGTCAGCACCGCGTGATGGGCTCGGTAGCATCAAGCACCGGCCCGGACGGAGCATGGCTGCACGGTCATCGTCCCCTCACCGCCGGTCGGAGCAGCCGGAGGTGCCCATGAGTGCAGAGGCCACAAACCCTGCGACGCCTGGCCCCGTGACGTCCGGGGCACAGCGCAGGCGCGGCCGTCCCCGGCTCGACCTGCGCCGTCTCGGCCGTGCGGCGCTGCTCGGCCCGGCCGCCCGGGACCGGCTCCCGGACGCGATCGGCCATGTGGCGGAAGCCCATCGCGCGTACTACCCCGACGCCGACCTGGAGCCGCTGCGCCGCGCGTACGTCCTGGCGGAGTCCTCGCACCGCGGCCAGATGCGCAAGAGCGGCGAGCCGTACATCACGCACCCCCTCGCGGTGACGCTGATCCTCGCCCAGCTCGGCGCGGAGATCACCACGCTGACCGCGTCGCTGCTCCACGACACCGTCGAGGACACGGACGTGACCCTCGACCAGGTGCGCGCGGAGTTCGGCGACGACGTCTGCTACCTGGTCGACGGTGTCACCAAGCTGGAGAAGGTCGACTACGGAGCGGCGGCCGAGCCGGAGACGTTCCGCAAGATGCTGGTCGCCACCGGCAACGACGTGCGCGTCATGTCGATCAAGCTCGCCGACCGGCTGCACAACATGCGCACCCTCGGCGTCATGCGCCCCGAGAAACAGGCCCGCATCGCCAAGGTGACCCGGGACGTGCTCATCCCGCTCGCCGAGCGGCTCGGCGTGCAGGCGCTCAAGACCGAGCTGGAGGACCTCGTCTTCGCGATCCTCCACCCGGAGGAGTGTGCCCAGGTCAAGGCCCTGATCGCGGCCAACTCGGCCTGTCCGGGGGACCGTCTCGAAGAGGTCGCCGACGCGGTACGGGCGGTGCTGCGGGACGCGGGCATCCAGGCCGAGGTCCTCATCCGGCCCCGGCACTACGTCTCCGTGCACCGGGTGCACCGCAAGCGCGGCGAGCTGCGGGGCACGGACTTCGGGCGGCTGCTCGTCCTGGTCGGCGAGGACGCGGACTGCTACGGGGTGCTCGGCGAGCTGCACACGTGCTTCACGCCGGTCGTCTCGGAGTTCAAGGACTTCATCGCGGTCCCCAAGTTCAACCTCTACCAGTCGCTGCACACCGCCGTGGCCGGGGCCGACGGAGAGGTCGCCGAAGTCCTCATCCGCACGCACCAGATGCACCGGGTCGCGGAGGCGGGCGTGGTCACGCTGCGCAATCCGTATGCGCCCGTCTCGGACGAGCCGGTCGACGGCGAGCGCGCCGACCCCACCCGCCCCGGCTGGCTCTCCCGCCTCCTGGACTGGCAGCAGGCCGCGCCCGATCCCGACACCTTCTGGTCCACGCTGCGCGAGGACCTCGCCCAGGACCGCGAGATCGCCGTCTTCCGGCAGGACGGCGGCACGCTCGGGCTGCCCGCCGGAGCCAGCTGCGTCGACGCCGCGTACGCGCAGTACGGGGAGGACGCCCACGCCTGCATCGGCGCCCGCGTCAACGGCCGCCTGGCGACGCTCAGTACGGTCCTGCGGGACGGCGACAGCGTGGAGCTGCTCATGGGCCAGGACCCGGCCTCGGGGCCCTCCAGGGAGTGGCTGGAGCACGCGCGCACCCCCGCCGCCCGCATCGCCATCCGGCGCTGGCTCACCGCCCACCCCGCCCCGGCCGCGCCCGCCGCGCCGCCGTCCGGGCGCCGCGCCCAGGTCCAGGCCGCCGCCGCCCGCCCGCAGGACGACTCCGCGCCGGAGCGCCCCGCCCCCGCGAGCGCCGTGGTGGCCGACAGGGAGGGCGCGACCGTCCGGCTGGCGGGCTGCTGCACCCCGGTGGCGCCGGACGAGATCACGGCCTTCGTGGTCCGTGGCGGCGTGGTGACCGTCCACCGGGTGGAGTGCCCCGGCGTGGAGCGCATGAAGGCGGTCGGGCGCGCGGAGGTCGGTGTGCGCTGGGGGGACTCGGCGGAGTGCCGGGTCACGCTGATTGCCGAATCGTTCGGCCGCGCCCACCTCCTCGCGGACCTCACGGAGGCCATCGCCCTGGAGGGCGTCGCGATCATCTCCGCGACCGTCGAGCCGCCGACGCAGCAGCGCGTCCGTCACACGTACACCCTCCAACTCCCGGACGCCGGGCACCTTCCGGGCCTGATGCGCGCCATGCGCAAGGTCCCCGGGGTGTACGACGTGAGCCGCGCCCAGCATCCGGCGGCGGCCACTTCGTAGAGGGCGTTCCGGGTCGGCGTGCCTCTTCGTAGTCGCACGCCAGACTCGTTCGAGTGGCATGGCGCGCGGCACCCCCAGTGGGGAAGGTGTGCGCTGATAGCGGTAGTTCATGCTGCTCACGCCTCGCACCACCCCGCAGACCAAGGCCCCGCGGCGGACTGTCCGCATCGCCACCGCCCTGCTCGCCGCGGCCGCCTCCGCGTCCCTGCTCGCCGCGAGCGCGCCCTCCCCGGCCACCCCGCTCGGCATCGGCGACCCGCTCTTCCCGCACCTCGGCAACCCCGGGTACGACGTGACGTCGTACGACATCTCGTTCACCTATCACGGGTCGAACACCAAGCCGCTCGACGCCGTGACCGTGATCGACGCCCGTGCGACGGCCCCCATGGAGCGCGTGAACCTCGACTTCGCGCACGGGAAGGTCCGCTCCGTGCGGGTCAACGGGGCCGCCGCCCGCTTCGACAGCACGGGCCAGGACCTCGTCGTCACCCCGGCCAGGCCGGTGGCCCGGGGCGACCGGATGCGGATCACCGTCCACCACACCAGCGACCCGGTGCCCGCGAAGGACGCGGAGGGCGGCTGGGTGCAGACCGGCGACGGGCTCGCCATGGCCAACCAGGCCGACGCCGCACACCGGGTCTTCCCCTGCAACGACCACCCGTCGGACAAGGCCGCCTACACCTTCCGCGTCACCGCACCCCGGGACGTCACGGTCGCCGCGAACGGCCTGCCCGCGGCGAAGCCGGTCACCAGGAGCGGCGGGGGAGCGACCACCTGGACCTTCCGCACCCACCACCCCATGGCGACCGAGCTGGCGCAGGTCTCCCTCGGACGGTCCGAGGTGGTCCACCGGGCAGGGCCGCACGGACTGCCCGTGCGCGACGTGGTGCCCGCCAAGGACCGTCACTCCATGGAGCGCTGGCTCAAGAAGACGCCGGGGCAGATCGGCTGGATGGAGGGGAAGGTCGGGCGCTATCCCTTCGAGACGTACGGGGTGCTGGTCGCCGAGGCGCAGACCGGCTTCGAGCTGGAGACCCAGACGCTCTCCCTCTTCGAGAAGCAGCTCTTCACGGCGAACGAGTATCCGGAGTGGTACGTCGACTCGATCATGGTGCACGAGCTGGCGCACCAGTGGTTCGGCGACAGCGTGAGCCCGCGCGCGTGGTCAGACCTGTGGCTCAACGAAGGGCACGCCACCTGGTACGAGGCGCTGTACGCGCAGGAGAAGGCGCAGCAGTCGCTGGAGA
Organism: Streptomyces odontotermitis; assembly: GCF_050510915.1. Lineage (NCBI taxonomy): Bacteria > Bacillati > Actinomycetota > Actinomycetes > Kitasatosporales > Streptomycetaceae > Streptomyces > Streptomyces odontotermitis. The sequence continues at coordinate 63,497 of NZ_JBNJLS010000023.1, forward strand.
CGCGGATGAAGGACGCGTACCGGCAGTCCGACCACTGGCGGGCGGCCGGCGGACCGCCCGCCGCTCCGAAGGCACCCGATGCGGGCCAGAAGATCAGCATCTTCCGGCCCGTCGTCTACGACGGCAGCGCGCTGGTCCTCTACGCCCTGCGCCAGGAGATCGGACAGCGCTCCTTCGACCGCCTGGAGCGGGAGTGGGTGCGCACGCACCGTGACGGGACCGCGACGAGCGCGGACTTCCAGCGCATGGCCTCGCGCGTCGCCGGGCGTGACCTCGGCGCGTTCTTCCAGGGCTGGCTGTACGGGGCGAAGACGCCGCCGATGCCGGGGCACCCGGACTGGCGCACCGCCGAGCCCGGCCACTAGGGCGCGCGGCCCGGGAAATAACCCGGGTGACGAGACGGGCCGTCCCGTGCAACCATCGTCAGGTCGGCTGCGCGGGCGGCCCGGGGAATCTCCGGGCGGCGCCGGACGTTGACGACTGTGACGGATTCCCCTTGGACGTAAGGACCCAATGACCTCCTCTTCTTCCCCTTCCCAGGACGCACAGAGCTTCGCGCAGAACTACCCCGAAGGTCTTCGGGCCGATGCCCTGATGGAAGAGGACGTCGCCTGGAGCCACGAGATCGACGGAGAGCGGGACGGCGAACAGTTCGACCGCTCCGAGCGCGCGGCTCTGCGCCGCGTCGCCGGCCTCTCCACCGAGCTCGAGGACGTCACCGAAGTCGAGTACCGCCAGCTCCGCCTGGAGCGCGTGGTCCTCGTCGGCGTATGGACCTCGGGAACCGTGCAGGACGCGGAGAACTCGCTCGCCGAGCTGGCCGCCCTCGCGGAGACCGCGGGCGCCCTCGTGCTCGACGGCGTCGTCCAGCGCCGCGACAAGCCCGACCCGGCGACGTACATCGGCTCCGGCAAGGCCCTGGAGCTGCGCGACATCGTGCTCGAGACCGGTGCCGACACCGTCGTCTGTGACGGTGAGCTCAGCCCCGGCCAGCTGATCCACCTCGAGGACGTCGTCAAGGTCAAGGTGGTCGACCGCACCGCCCTGATCCTCGACATCTTCGCCCAGCACGCCAAGTCCCGTGAGGGCAAGGCGCAGGTGGCCCTCGCGCAGATGCAGTACATGCTGCCGAGGCTCCGTGGCTGGGGTCAGTCGCTCTCCCGTCAGATGGGTGGCGGCGGCGGTGGCGGCATGGCCACCCGCGGTCCCGGTGAGACCAAGATCGAGACGGACCGGCGGCGGATCCGCGAGAAGATGGCGAAGATGCGCCGGGAGATCGCGGAGATGAAGACCGGCCGCGACATCAAGCGCCAGGAGCGCCGCCGCAACAAGGTGCCCTCGGTCGCCATCGCCGGGTATACGAACGCGGGCAAGTCCTCGCTGCTCAACCGCCTCACGGGCGCGGGCGTCCTGGTGGAGAACGCGCTGTTCGCCACCCTCGACCCGACCGTCCGCCGGGCCGAGACGCCGAGCGGCCGCCTGTACACCCTGGCCGACACCGTCGGGTTCGTCCGGCATCTGCCGCACCACCTCGTCGAGGCGTTCCGCTCCACGATGGAGGAGGTCGGCGACTCGGACCTGATCCTGCACGTGGTCGACGGCTCGCACCCCGTACCGGAGGAGCAGCTGGCCGCCGTGCGCGAGGTCATCCGTGACGTCGGCGCGACGGACGTCCCGGAGATCGTGGTGGTCAACAAGGCGGACGCGGCCGACCCGCTGGTCCTCCAGCGCCTGCTGCGCAACGAGCGGCACGCGATCGCCGTCTCGGCCCGCACGGGCGCCGGGATCGACGAGCTGCTCGCGCTCATCGACGCCGAACTGCCGCGCCCCGAGGTCGAGATCGAGGCTCTCGTGCCGTACACCCACGGCCAGCTCGTCTCGCGCGCCCACGCCGAGGGCGAGGTGCTCTCCGAGGAGCACACCGCCGAGGGCACGCTGCTCAAGGCCCGGGTGCACGAGGAGCTCGCGGCGGAGCTCGCTCCGTATGTGCCGGTCGCGCGCTGAGCACGTGAGCGACCGGGTAGCCGGACACGCGAACAACTGAGTATCCGAGCAAGCACGGTGAAGGCCCGCCCCCTGGAAGCAGGGGGCGGGCCTTCACCGTGCAATCTTCACCGAGCGGTCACTGACCGCCGTACTTCTTGGACATGAAGTCGAAGACCTGCTGGGCGCCCGAGCCCAGCTGCGGTCCGGCGAGCCAGGTGTTGTTGGCCGGGCCGATCGACGTGTTCGAGACCAGCTTGGTCTTGCCGTCCACCACGCGGAACCAGCCGCCACCGGAGGAGCCGCCGGTCATGGTGCAGCCGATGCGGTACATCGACGGCAGCGACGGGGCCAGCGAGAGGCGGCCCGGACGGTCGATGCACTTGTACATCAGCGCGCCGTTGTACGGGTCGGCCTGCGGGTAGCCCCAGGCGCCCATCGAGCCGACGCTCTTCGTCGCGGGGGCGGAGAAGTCGACGGGCAGCGCGGCGCCGACCGTCTCCTCCAGGGACTTGCCGCCCTGCTGCTCCGGCTGCACGTGCATCACGGCGTAGTCGTACGGGGCGCCCTCGCCACCGGTCGGGCCGCCGCCGTTGATCCACTCGTTCGAGGTGGAGACCCAGTTGGCCCAGAACTGGCCGTAGGGGGCGACTTCCTGCTGCGACGCGCTCTGCAGCGCCTCGGGCGACTTGCCGAGGTCGTTGTACGCGGGCACGAAGGTGATGTTGCGGTACCAGCCGCCCTCCTTGCCCTCGTGCACGCAGTGGCCCGCGGTCCACACGAGGTTGGACTTGCCCGGGTGGCGGGGGTCCTTCACGACCGTGCCGGAGCAGACCATGGAGCCCTTGGGGGAGTCGAAGAAGATCTTCCCGACCGGGGCGGCGTTGTCGTGGTACGGGGTCTTCTCGGCCTTGGCCTGGACCGGCTGCGGCTCCGGGTCGGTGGCGCCCTGGTCGCTGGGCGCGTCCTTGGCGGCGAGCGTCTTGTTGGGGTCCTTGGCGTCAGCCATGCGCTTCGGCTTCCACAGGTCCTTGATGACCGGGTTCACGAAGTCCTTGGCCTCGCGCATCCACTTGTCCTTCGAGAAGTCCTTCCACCCCCCGTCGGCCCACTTGTCCACGTCGATGCCGTGCTCCTTGAGCTTGTCGGCGATGTCGGTGGGCAGCTTGACGTCGGACCCCGAGTCGGAGCCCGAGCCCTGCGACGACGAGGAGTCCGCCTTGTCGCTCGAGCTGTCGTCGCTCGGGCCACAGGCGGTGGCGGTGAACGCCAGGGCGGCGGCGAGGCCGGTGGCGGCGAGTGCGGCACGTCGGCCGCGCCCGCGCGCGAAAGGCGCACGAATGGAACGCATGGTGCTGATACCCCCGAAGGAACGTGTATTTGCCATGTTCGTGTCAGGCGCTGGTGCAGACCTTTGCAGGTCATCCGGCGCAACACCCCACTATGCCTGTGAGGTTGAGGAGGAACGGCGGCGGGGTCGTGAAGGTATCCGGCGCCCCCGCCGTCGTACTCGCGTCACTTGCTGTCCGATGCTGTCCGGCTCGTCTACTGTCCGGCGAACTTCTTGCTCACCGCGCCGTAGATGCCCTTGGCCTCCTTGCCCAGGTGCGGCCCCGCGAGCCAGCCCGCGGTGACCGGGCCGATCGAGGTGTTGGACACGAGGGCCGGCTTGCCGTCGGCGCCCGCCGCGACCCAGCCGCCACCGGAGGAGCCGCCGGTCATCGTGCAGCCGATGCGGTACATCGTCGGGTCGTTCTTGGCGAGCGAGAGGCGGCCCGGCTTGTCCGGGCACTGGTGGAGCGCCTCGCCCTTGAAGGGGGGCGCGGCCGGGTAACCGGTCGCCGTCATCTTCTTGATCTTCGGCACGGCCGGGGCGTTGAAGTCCACCGGGAGCGCCGAACCGACCGTCTCCTCGAGGGACTTGCCGTTGCCGCCCTTCTCGGGGGTCACGTGCAGGACCGCGAAGTCGTACGGGGCCGCCTTGCCGCCCGTCGGGCCACCGGTCTCGATCCACTGGTTGGAGGTCTGCGCCCAGTCGCTCCACCAGACGCCGTGCGGAGCGACCTCTTCCTTGGGCGCGCCCTGGAGTTCCTCGACCGGCTTGCCCTGGTTGTTGTACGAGGGCACGAAGACGATGTTGCGGTACCAGCCGCCGTCGGCGCCGGCGTGCACGCAGTGGCCCGCGGTCCAGACGAGGTTGGACTTGCCGGGGTGTGCCGGGTCCTTGACCACCGTGGCGGAGCAGACCATCGAGCCCTTGTCGCTGTCGAAGAACAGCTTGCCCGCCTCGGGGGCGCTCGCGTCGTACGGGGCCTTGACCGGCTGGGCCTTGACCGGCTGCGGGGTCGGGTCGGTGACGCCCTGGTCACCGGAGATGTCGTTCTCGTCGACGCCGCGGTCGCTGTCGGGGTTCTTCTTGTCGGCGTCCCGCATGCGGTCCGCGTCCCACAGGCCGTCGATGATCGGGTTGACGAAGTCGCCGGCCTCGCGCAGCCAGTCCTTCTTGTCCCAGTTCCTCCAGGCGCCGTCCTTCCACTTGTCCAGGTCGATGTCGTGCTCCTTGAGCCGGTCCTGGATCTCCTGGGGAATCTCGACCTTGTCGTTGCCGCCGGTCGTCTTGCTCGCCGAGGCCGACGGCTTGTCGTCCGCGTTGTCGTCGCCGGGGCCGCAGGCCGTCGCGGTCAGGACGAGCGCCGCGCCGATGCCGACCGCCGCCGCCACGGGGGAGGTTCTGCGGCGCGCGCTCGCTCCTCGGCGAGCGGCGGAGAACGGACGTATGGGTCGCATGGTGAGAATCCCCCTGGGCCTCGACGATGGTTCCTCGGCTCCGGACAACCGGGCCTGAGCGGTGTGCCTGCACAGTGCCGCACACCCCGTTCCTGGTGAACGGCACCCCACACTATGCCGGTGCCGTAGGGGACGGCCGACGGAACGGCAACGGTTCCGTCACACGAGGATCTTCCCCAGGGGCAAGGAACTTCTGTTTGCCCGTGATCCTCCGGAGTCGGCGTCGTTGGTACGTACGGGGGGCTCGCGGTGTGCGTTCATCCCTCGGTCAAGTCAGCCACAGAATCGCCCATATATGGCCATTGAGCGCCATATGCGGTGAGAGCGCGCACAGTTCGAGCGGGAGGACCCATAGTCGTGGCCGTGACGGAGCCTGCGTCCGCGGTGGTCGCCGCGGCACATGAGGGAATTCTGCGGCGCCAGTCGGCGCGCGAGTCGGCGGCGCGCACCTATGCGCGGGCCCTGCCGATCGTGCCCGTGCGGGCCCGCGGCCTGACGATCGAGGGGGCCGACGGGCGGCGCTATCTCGACTGCCTCTCCGGTGCGGGGACCCTGGCCCTCGGCCACAACCACCCCGTGGTCCTCGAGGCCATCAGGCGCGTCCTCGACTCGGGCGCCCCGCTGCACGTCCTCGACCTGGCCACGCCCGTCAAGGACGACTTCACCACCGAGCTCTTCCAGACCCTGCCGCCCGGCCTCGCGGACCGCGCGCGCATCCAGTTCTGCGGGCCCGCGGGCACCGACGCGGTCGAGGCGGCCCTGAAGCTCGTGCGCACCGCCACCGGGCGCGAGGACCTGCTGGCCTTCACCGGCGCCTACCACGGCATGACCGCGGGGGCGCTCGCGGCGTCCGGGGGCGCGCGGGACGTACGGGTGGCGCGGCTGCCCTTCCCGCAGGACTACCGCTGCCCGTTCGGGGTCGGCGGTGCCCGCGGGGCCGAACTCGCCGCCCGCTGGGCCGAGTCGCTGCTCGACGACGACAAGTCGGGGGTGCCCGCGCCCGCCGGGATGATCCTGGAGCCGGTGCAGGGGGAGGGCGGTGTGATTCCCGCCCCCGACGACTGGCTGCGCCGGATGCGGGAGATCACCGCGGCGCGCGGCATCCCGCTCATCGCCGACGAGGTGCAGACGGGCGTCGGTCGCACCGGCACCTTCTGGGCCGTCGAACACAGCGGCGTCGTCCCGGACGTGATGGTGCTCTCCAAGGCGATCGGCGGCAGCCTCCCGCTCGCCGTCGTGGTCTACCGCGACGACCTGGACGTCTGGCCGCCCGGCGCGCACGCGGGCACCTTCCGCGGCAATCAGCTCGCCATGGCCGCGGGCGCGGCCACCCTCGCGTACGTCCGGGAGAACTGTCTCGCGGAGCGCGCGGCCGCCCTCGGTGCCCGCATGATCGCTCAACTGCGCGCTCTGGCGGCCGAGTTCCCGTGTGTGGGGGAGGTGCGGGGGCGCGGGCTGATGATGGGGGTCGAGCTGGTGGATCCCGGTGCGGGTGGAGGTGCGGGCGCGGGTGCGGTCGCGTCGGGGCATGGGGGTGCGCCCGGAGCGTGGGGTGCGCCCGCGCACGGCGGGATTCCCGCCCAGGGCCGCGGCGCGCTCGCGCGGGGCCGCGATGCCGCTCCCGAGGCTGCCCCGCCACCGTCACCGCCACTGTCACCGCCCCCGGCCCCGGCGCCGCCCGCGCCCGAGCTTGCCGTCGCCGTCCAGCGCGAGTGCCTGCGGCGGGGGCTCATCGTCGAACTCGGCGGCCGGGACGCCAGCGTCGTACGCCTCCTGCCGCCCCTCACCATCACCGACGAACAGGCGGCCGCGATCCTCGACCGCCTCGCCGACGCGCTGGCCGCGGCGGTCCGTCCGCGCCACGAATAGCCCGGGCGGGTGCGTCGTCCCGGCTTGCTCTGCCGCGCCGGGCCGGATCGCCCGGTCGGACCGGTCGGACCGGCCGGTTCGGCCCGGCCGATCGGATCGGTCCACCCAGTCGGTTCCGTTCCGACCCAGCCCTCGCCGGACGACGTCGCATCCGCCCGCCGCCCCGTCACTCCCCACGGAGCCCGCCCGAACAACCCACCAAGGAAGCTCTCTTGAACCCCAGTCCCGCATCCGACGGCCGCCCCCAACCACACGCGTCAGGCGCGTGCGGCACGCATTCCTCGCTGGTGGCGGAGGCCGGTACGGTCCCCCGGCAGCACACCGGGGGCCGCCGGACCGAGCAGCTGCGCGGAGCCCCCGTCGACCTCCTCGAGCACCCCGACCCGCACACCGCGGCCCAGTCCGCGGCCGTGGAGAACCTGCTGCGCTGCTGGGTGCGCGAGAACGGCCTCGACGCGCCCGAACACGGCGTCCTGCGCGTCCCGTTGCCCGCCAGCGGGTCGGCGCTCCTCGTGCCCGTGCGGTACTGGTCGGCGACCGGATGGCACCGCTTCGACCTGCCCTACCTGGAGGACGGGCCGAGCAGCGCACCGCCTGTCGACGCCGTCACGGTCGCCGCGCTGCTCGGGCGGGAGACGGCTCGGGCCGGGGTTGTGCAGGATGAGGCCGTACGGGATGAGTTCGTAGGGGAGGAGCTCGTACGAGAGGAGTCCGTACGAGAGGAGTCCGTACGGGACGGTGGCGGGGGCGTCGACGCGGGGCGTGACGAGCCCAGTCAGGACGAGGTCGGCCGGCACGAGGTCGGCCGGCACGAGGCCGGCCGCGGTGGCCTCGATGGGGACGAACCCCGCGCGGGCGCGCCCCTCGAAGACGGCGCCGCCCATGACGAGGGCCACCCCGTCGCCGAGCCCACCGACGGCGGCGACCTCGTCGGCCGGGTCGCCGACTCGGTGCGTCGCACCGCCGTCTTCATCGCCGACCGCCGGGCCAGTCCCGGTGACGAGGAGGACCGGTTCCTCGCCGCCGAACAGTCCCTGCTCCTCGGCCACCCGCTGCACCCCACCCCGAAGAGCCGCGAGGGCCTGTCCGACACCGAAACCCGCCTCTACTCACCGGAGTTGCGCGGCGCCTTCGCCCTGCACTGGCTCGCCGTCGACCCGTCCGTCCTCGCCGCCGACTCGGCCTGGACGGAGCGCGGCCGCACCGTCTCCGCCGACCGGCTCACCGCCCGCCTCGCGGGGCCCGGACTCCCGCTCCCGGCCGGGCACGCCGCCCTGCCCCTGCACCCCTGGCAGCTCCGCGAACTCCGGCACCGCCCGCAGACCGCCGCCCTGTTCGACGCCGGACTGCTCCAAGAGCTCGGCCCGCACGGCGCACCTTGGTACCCCACCTCCTCCGTCCGCACCCTCTACCGCTCCGGCGCGCCCGCGATGCTCAAGCTCTCGCTCGGCCTGCGCATCACCAACTCCCGCCGGGAGAACCTCCGCAAGGAACTCCACCGCGGCGTCGAGGTGCACCGGCTGCTGCGCAGCGGCCTCGCCGAGCAGTGGCAGGCGGCCCACCCCGGGTTCGACGTGGTCCGCGACCCGGCGTGGCTCGCCGTCACCGCCCCCGACGGCACGCCCGTCGCCGGGCTCGACGTGATGATCCGGCACAACCCCTTCGGCCCCGGCGACGACGCCAACTGCGTCGCCGGACTCGTCTCCCCCCGGCCGCCGGGGCAGAGCGCCGGGCAGGACCGGCCGTCGATGCGCTCCCGGCTCGGCGAGACGATCACCCGGCTCGCCGGGCGGACCGGGCGCCCGCGCGGAGCCGTCGCCACCGAGTGGTTCCTGCGGTACCTGGAGAACGTCGTCCGTCCGGTGCTGTGGCTGGACAGCGAGGCGGGGGTCGCCCTGGAGGCGCACCAGCAGAACACCCTGCTCCTGCTCGACCCCGAGGGCTGGCCGGTCGGCGGGCGCTACCGCGACAACCAGGGCTACTACTTCCGCGAGTCCCGGCGCGCCGAACTCGACCAGCGGCTGCCCGGCATCGGCCGGCACAGCGACACCTTCGTCTCCGACGAGGTCACCGACGAACGCTTCGCCTACTACCTCGGCATCAACAACGTCTTCGGCCTCATCGGGGCGCTCGGCTCCCAACACCTCGCGGACGAACGGCTGTTGCTGGCCGGCTTCCGCCGCTTCCTCCGCGACGTCGCCGCCGGGCCCGACCGGCTGCGCTCGCCCCTGCCCGCGCTGCTGCTCGACTCGCCCGTGCTGCGCTGCAAGGCCAACCTGCTCACCCGGCTGCACGGGCTCGACGAACTCGTCGGCCCGGTCGACACCCAGTCCGTCTACGTCACCATCGCCAACCCCCTCCACGCGTGAGCGCCCGCGCGCGCTCCGCACCCCCGCCGGCTACTGCCGCTCCGTCCGCCCCGCCCGCTCTGCCCCCCCGCCCTTGACCGTCGACCGCCACTGATCCCCCTGAGGAACATGTCCCGCTCTTCACATCCGCACCACCCGCACGGCCCGCCCTCCGTCCCGAGGCCCCTGCCCCACCCCTTCCACCACCGTCCACGCCTCTGACAGGAGCGACCCCGTGCCTCCCACCGACGCGAGCACCGACGCCGGAACCGAAACCGCCACCGGCGCCGGAGCACCCCCGGCCACCGCCGACGCCCGCGACGACTCCGAGCAGGGCGGCTCGGACGGCCAGGACACCCTCGACCTGCGCCTGCCCGACGAGCTCGTCGCCCTGCTCGCCGCCGAGGCCACGGCCGCACCGCGCCCCTCCGCCGGACCCGCCCCCCGGGCGCGGCCCGCCTCCTCCGGCGGCGACCTGCTCGGCGACATCGCCGACTGGGGACCGGCCACCACCCCGGTCGGCGTCTTCCAGCTCGTCCCCGTACGCGTCGAGCGGGACCTCCCGCTCATCAGCCGCTGGATGAACGACCCGGCCGTGGCGGCCTTCTGGCAGCTCGAAGGCCCCGACACGGTCACCGAGGGCCACCTCCGCACCCAACTCGACGGCGACGGACGCAGCGTGCCCTGCCTCGGCGTGCTGGACGGCACGCCGATGAGCTACTGGGAGATCTACCGCGCCGACCTGGACCCGCTGGCCCGCCACTACCCGGCCCGCCCGCACGACACCGGGATCCACCTCCTCATCGGCGGTGTCGCCAACCGCGGCCGTGGCCTCGGCAGTTCACTCCTGCGGGTCGTCGCCGACCTGGCCCTCGACCACCGTCCCGCCTGCGCGCGGGTCATCGCCGAACCCGACCTGCGCAACACCCCCTCCGTCTCCGCCTTTCTGAGCGCCGGCTTCCGCTTCTCCGCCGAAGTGGATCTCCCGGACAAGCGAGCCGCGCTCATGGTCCGCGACCGGGCCCTGCGCGCCGTGCTCTGACCCGGTCACAGTCTGTAACGAAGCTCGATCTGATCCGGTTCCCTCCCTCCCGAGGAGTCCCCGTGCCGCAGCCCCCCGCCACCCCGACTTCCCGAGAGCCGTCCGTGCTCTACGACCCGCCCGAGCTCTCCCAGGACGGCTGGGCGCGCGCCGAACGCCGTCTGCTCGCGAAGATGATCGCGGAGTTCGCGTACGAGGAGATCGTCCAGCCCACCGCCGACGCCCGGGGCGGGTACGCCCTGCGCCTCGACGGCGCGGAAGGTGAGGCCCCCACGCTCACCTTCCGCGCCCGCCGTGGCTCGTACGGCAGTTGGTACGTGGACCCGGCCGGCCTCGCCCTCGCCGAGGGCGGCGCACCGCCGCGGCCCTTCACCGACCCGCTCCGCTTCCTCACGCTCGCCCGCCGCACCCTGGGCCTCGACGGCGCCACGCTCGGCCACCTCATCCGCGAGCTCACCGTCACCCTCGCCGCCGATGCCCGCCTGGACCACGCGGCCCTCTCCGCGGCCCGGCTCGCCGACCTCGATTACGCCGAACTCGAAGGCCGCCAGGTGGGTCACCCCTGGCTCGTCCTCAACAAGGGACGTCTCGGCTTCTCTGCGAGCGACACCGCACGCTGGGCGCCGGAGTCGGGCACCGAAGTGGCGCTCCCCTGGATCGCGGTCCACACCGACCTCGCCGACTACCGCGGCGTGGCCGCCCTCGACAGCCCGGACAAGCTCTATGCCCGTGAACTGACAGCCGCCACAAGGGAGTCGTTCGAAGCCATACTCCGCGCGCGGGGCGCCGACCCGCGAAATTACCTCTACCTGCCGGTGCACCCCTGGCAGTGGGACGAGATCGTGCTGCCCCTCTTCGCCCCCTCCGTGGCCGCCGGGGTCATCGTCCCGCTCCCCACCGACGGCGACACCCGGCTGCCCCAGCAGTCCATCCGCACCTTCCTGAACACCGCACGCCCGGACCGGCACACCGTCAAGCTGCCCCTGTCCGTCCTCAACACCCTCGTGTGGCGCGGCCTCCCCATCGAGCGGACCCTCGCCGCCCCCGCCGTCACCGCCTGGATGCACGCCCTGCGCGACAGCGACCCCTTCTTGCGCGAATGCGGGGTGATCCTCCTCGGAGAGGTCGCCTCCGTGGCCGTCGAACACCCCCTGTACGACGGCCTCCCCGAAGTCCCGTACCAGTACAAGGAGTTGCTCGGCGCGATCTGGCGCGAGCCCGTCACCCGCTATCTCGCCCCAGGAGAGCGCGCCCGCACCCTCGCCTCGCTCCAGCACAGCGACCCGGACGGCAGGGCCTTCATCACCGAACTCGTCGAGCGCTCGGGCCTCGCGCCCCTGGTCTGGCTGCGCCGCCTGTTCGCCGCCCTGCTGCCCCCGCTGCTGCACTTCCTTTACCAGTACGGCACCGTGTTCTCCCCGCACGGAGAGAACGCCATCGTGGTGTTCGACGACAAGGACGTGCCCGTCCGGCTCGCCGTGAAGGACTTCGTCGACGACGTGAACGTCAGCGCCGAGCCCCTGCCCGAGCACGCCACCATGCCGGACGACGTGCGCGAGGTCCTCCTCACCGAGCCGCCCTCCTTCCTCACCCAGTTCATCCACTCCGGGCTCTTCGTGGGCGTCTTCCGCTACCTCGCCCCGCTCTGCGAGGAGCAACTGGGCGTCCGCGAGGCCGACTTCTGGTCCGCCGTCCGCGCCGAGATCCTCCGCCACCAGGCGCGCCACCCGCATCTGAAGGACCGGTTCGAGATGTTCGACCTGCTGGTGCCGCGCATCGAGCGGCTCTGCCTGAACCGCAACCGGCTCCACCTCGACGGCTACCGCGACCGCCCCCGACGCCCCCACGCCGCCGTGCACGGCACCGTCCCCAACCCCCTCCACCAGCCGTGATCGCGGGACTGTCAGTGGCGCACCGTAGACACCTCAGGGGCTCAAGGTGTCAAGCAGCAGCAGCGAGAACGGTAGGAAACGCGGTCGCTTCATCGAACAGCTCGCGCCTCTGAAGGCAGTAGTAGAGCTGGCCGATCATGCGATTGAAGAGGTTCCGCTGGGCGGCGGCGTGCCAGTCGCCGTGCTCATCCCGACGGCGCCGATAGTGCGCCTTGGCGCCGGGTGAGGCGGTGATCGCTGAGAATGCCCACAGGTATCCAGCGTGGTTGAGCCGGTCGTTCTTCACCCACCGACGTGTGATCGACGACTTCTTGCCGGAGGCCCTGGTAACGGGTGAGGAGCCCGCGTACGCCTTCAGCCCACGGGCGTCGGCGAACCGGGCCTTGTCGTCTCCGATCTCGGCCAGCACCCGGGCGCCGAGCTGGACGCCGAGGCCCGGGAAGCTGAGGACGATCTCAGCGTCCGGGTGCTGAGGGAAAGCCTCTTCAACCGCTTCGCTGAGGTCGTCGGCGGCGGTGCAGGCGGCTTCCAACTGGACGAGGAGGGCGAGCATTTGCTTGCCCAGTGCGTCTTCGACCAGCGTCGGCTGGTGGGCGTAGTCGGCCCGGAAGGCGTCACGGAGGCGCTCTGCCTCGGCCGTGATGCCCCGCTTGCGGCCGGCCCGCTTGAGCGCGGCCTCCAGCTGTGTGCGGGTCAGCCGTGCGGCCCGGGTCGGTGTGGGGGCGAGGCGGAGCAGTTCGCGGGTTTCGGGGCGGCACAGGCCGTTGGACCAGGTCGCGACAGCTTCCAGGACTGACGGGTAGAACTCGCGGAGCAGGGAGCGAAGCTGGTTGGCGATGGTCTGCCGGTTCCAGGTGGCGTCCTGCTGGGCGCGGGCAAGTACGGCGATGGCGCGAGCCAGATCGCTGTCGTTGGGCAGGGGCCGGTGCATGGCCATGTCTGTGCGCAGGATGTTCGCCAGGACCAGGGCGTCGCCGGGGTCGGACTTCTTTCGGGAGACGGCGTGGCGGTCGCGGTAACGGGAGGCGGCCATTGGGTTGATGGCGAACACCTTGCGCTTGCCCTGGCGCAGCACGGCCACGAGCAGGCCGCGGGAGGTCTCGACGGCGACTGGGATCGGGTTCTGCTCGGTGTCGCCGTGCTCGGTGAGTAGGTCGAGCAGGAGCTTGTAGCCGGCTGCGTCGTCGGTGATGTGCCGTTTGGCGAGTAACCGGCCGGAGTCGTCGACCAGAGCAATGTCGTGCGTCCGTTCCGCCCAGTCGATACCGCAGTAGATCAAGGCTTTCCCTCCCCAATGAGACAGATACGTGCTGGTCACGAGCGCATACGGGACCACGCGGCTCCCTAATCCAAGGACTCGGCACAGGGGCCGGTCCGACACCTCAGTAGCCGTTCGTGGAACCAGCTCGACCCGCGGGCCCCGGTCTATGCAGGAGCTCAGATGGCTCGGGCGTCTCAAGGGGTCACCGTGGGGCGGGCTCGCACCACTACACCAACGAGGGATCAAGGGGGCGGGTGTTGACGCTCGACGGCCCTGGGCGGCGCCGGCCTACGTTGAGACCTTCGGGTCTGGAAGGAGGAAGACGTCCGTCCAGCGCCGACGAGCACCAACACTGTTGTGGTAGCGGCCGCGAGGGCGCCGGGCGCCGCACGGTCTGGCGAGAGGCTTCACAGCCAGGCGTAGAGGAGGCATCCGCCCGGTGCCCACGCGACCCCCACCAAGAACACCAGGACCGCGCACCGATCTACGGTGAGGCATCGCATGCCCGGGTGGTCATGAGCGTCGCGGTCCCACTGCTCGAACAGCCCGTAACGAACTCTGCTCTCGTCCGGCACTGTCTTACCCACGGATTAGGGTGGTCCGCCTATGACGAAGCCCTCTCTCCCCGATCTCCTGCACGCCGCCGTCGAGGCCGTCGGCGGCACGGAGCGCCCTGGCCAGGTGACCATGGCCGAGACCGTCGCCGAGGCGATCGACGACGGTTCGCACCTGCTCGTCCAGGCGGGCACCGGCACGGGCAAGTCCCTCGGCTATCTCGTGCCCGCCCTGGCGCACGGGGAGCGGGTAGTGGTCGCGACGGCCACCCTCGCCCTCCAGCGCCAGCTCGTCGAGCGGGACCTGCCACGAACGGTGGACGCGCTGCACCCGCTGCTGCGCCGCCGCCCCCAGTTCGCCATGCTCAAGGGCCGGTCGAACTATCTGTGTCTGCACCGCCTCCATGAGGGCGTGCCGCAGGAAGAGGAGGAGGGCCTCTTCGACCAGTTCGAGGCGGCCGCGCCCACCAGCAAGCTCGGCCAGGACCTGCTGCGCATGCGCGACTGGGCGGACGAGACCGAGACGGGCGACCGGGACGACCTCACCCCGGGCGTCTCCGACCGCGCCTGGGGGCAGGTCTCCGTCTCGTCCCGCGAGTGCCTGGGCGCCTCCAAGTGCGCGTACGGCGCGGAGTGCTTCGCCGAGATGGCCCGCGAGCGTGCCAAGCTCGCCGAGGTCGTCGTCACCAACCACGCGCTGCTCGCCATCGACGCCATCGAGGGCGCCCCGGTCCTCCCGCAGCACGAGGTCCTGATCGTGGACGAGGCCCACGAGCTGGTCTCCCGCGTCACGGGCGTGGCCACCGGCGAGCTCACCCCGGGCCAGGTGAACCGAGCGGTCCGCCGCTCCGCGAAGCTGGTCAACGAGAAGGCGGCCGACCAGCTCCAGACCGCCGCCGAGGGCTTCGAGCGGCTGATGGAGCTGGCCCTGCCGGGCCGCCTCGAAGAGATCCCCGAGGACCTCGGGTACGCCTTGATGGCCCTGCGGGACGCCGCACGCACGGTGATCTCGGCGATCGGTGCCACCCGCGACAAGTCGGTGCAGGACGAGGACGCGGTCCGCAAGCAGGCCCTCGCCTCGGTGGAGACGATCCACGACGTGGCGGAGCGGATCACGAACGGCTCGGAGTGGGACGTCGTCTGGTACGAGGAATCCCGTGGCGGCTCCGCGTACCGCCAGGGCGGGGTCTCCCTGCGCGTCGCCCCCATGTCCGTATCGGGCCTGCTGCGCGAGAAGCTCTTCACGGACCGCTCCGTGGTCCTCACCTCCGCCACCCTCAAGCTGGGCGGCGATTTCAACGGGGTGGGGGCGTCCCTGGGCCTCGCCCCCGAGGGCACGCAGGCGGAGGACTCCCCGGTCTGGAAGGGCCTCGACGTCGGCTCCCCCTTCGACTACCGCAAGCAGGGAATCCTGTACGTGGCGCAGCACCTCTCCCGCCCGGGGCGTGAGGGGACACGCGGCGACATGACCGATGAGCTGGCCGAGCTGATCGAGGCCGCGGGCGGTCGCACGCTCGGCCTGTTCTCCTCCATGCGCGCCGCCCAGGCCGCGGCGGAGGAGCTGCGAGGCCGCCTCGACATGCCGATCCTGCTCCAGGGCGAGGAGACCCTCGGTGAGCTGATCAAGAGCTTCGCGGCCGACGCGAAGACCTGCCTCTTCGGGACGCTCTCGCTCTGGCAGGGCGTCGATGTGCCGGGCCCCAGCTGCCAGTTGGTGGTCATGGACAAGATCCCGTTCCCGCGCCCCGACGACCCGCTGATGAGCGCACGGCAGAAGGCGGTGGACGAGGCGGGCGGCAATGGCTTCATGGCCGTCGCGGCGACCCACGCCGCCCTGCTGATGGCACAGGGCGCGGGCCGTCTCGTCCGGGCGTCGGGCGACCGCGGTGTGGTCGCGGTCCTGGACCCCCGCCTGGCGACGGCGCGCTACGGCAGCTATCTCCGCGCCTCCCTGCCCGAGTTCTGGTACACGACGGACCGCAATCAGGTCCGCCGCTCCCTGGCCGCGATCGACGCGGCGGCGCAGGCCAAGGAAGCGCAGGCCCAGGAGGCGTAGCAGGCAAAAGTCAGGCCCCGGAACCGGCGCAGTTGGTCCCGGGGCCCGGTCATGGGCGGAAGGCTCACACCCGCCGCAGCACCGCCACCACCTTGCCGAGGATCGTCGCCTCGTCACCGGGGATCGGCTGGTACGCGGCATTGTGAGGCAGCAGCCACACGTGCCCGTCCTCGCGCTTGAACCGCTTCACCGTCGCCTCGCCGTCGAGCATCGCGGCGACGATGTCCCCGTTCTCCGCGACGGGCTGGCGGCGGACCGTGACCCAGTCCCCGTCGCAGATCGCGGCCTCGATCATCGAGTCACCGACGACCTTCAAGACGAAGAGCTCGCCGTCACCGACCAGCTGCCGGGGGAGGGGGAACACATCCTCGACGGACTCCTCGGCGAGGATCGGGCCACCGGCGGCGATGCGGCCGACCAGCGGGACGTACGAAGCGGCCGGCTTGCCCGTCGTGTCCGTGGGCTGCGTACTGGGCTGGTCCGAGCCGCGCACCTCGTAGGCGCGCGGGCGGTGCGGGTCGCGGCGCAGGAAGCCCTTGCGCTCGAGCGCCATCAGCTGGTGGGCCACCGAGGAGGTGCTGGAGAGGCCGACCGCCTGCCCGATCTCCCGCATCGACGGTGGGTAGCCGCGCCGCTGGACGGAGTCGCGGATGACTTCGATGACCCTCCGCTGGCGGTCCGTGAGTCCCGAGCTGTCGGCGCGGATGCCTGGAGGTCGACCGGGCAGGGAGCGCGTGGGCTTGGGCCCCTCCGGGTTCGTGGCTGCGTCATTCATGGCATGCACCGGCTCGAGTCGGCCCTGGGAACGGTCCTGGGCAGTGATGGTGGCGCTGTCTGCGGTGGTGGTCACGTCGGTCGGCCCCTCTCGCGATGTTCTCCCTAGCTAGCCAACGGTAGTTGCTTTCGAAAGGTTGCGCCAAACACACGTTCGAGTGAAAAATCGCAGATTGCCTGACGTGATCATGTGCCTGGGTGTATGGCTGGCGCTCGGACCGAATGGCAATTCGGTTCATTACGGTACGCTTCACCGCCGGGGTCGAGACCCCCTCCAGTGGGGTCCCCAGTGTGCCATTCGTTGCTCCGTCAACCTGGCATCGGCCCTCGCTCCGTGCGGCGACGACGGGTGCCCTTCCGCTCCCCGCGGTGCGCGGCGGCGCGACACGCGATGGCGTCGAATTTACGGCCAAACCCCAGATCTAGTGGTTGGATTGCAACAGCAGCCCAGAAGTTGTGGTCCCCGGTCCTTCGGGACCTCGGCCATCGCCTATGCTTGGGGCTGCTTCGAGGGCCCCAAGGGCCCGGTGGAGCCTACGAGTCGTGCCGTGAAGGAGGGTTGGGAGTTCCATGCACTGCCCCTTCTGCAGGCACCCCGACAGCCGCGTAGTCGACAGCCGCACCACGGACGACGGAACGTCGATCCGCAGGCGCCGTCAGTGCCCGGACTGCTCCCGTCGTTTCACGACTGTGGAGACGTGCTCGCTGATGGTGGTCAAGCGCAGTGGCGTGACCGAGCCCTTCAGCCGTACGAAGGTCATCAACGGCGTGCGCAAGGCGTGCCAGGGGCGGCCGGTGACCGAGGACGCGCTCGCGCAGCTCGGCCAGCGGGTCGAGGAGGCGGTGCGTGCCACCGGAAGCGCCGAGCTGACCACCCACGACGTGGGCCTGGCCATACTCGGTCCGCTGCAGGAGCTCGACCTCGTCGCCTACCTGCGCTTCGCGTCCGTGTACCGGGCGTTCAATTCACTCGAAGACTTCGAAGCTGCCATCGGGGAGCTGAGGGAACAGCGGCCCGAACAGGTGCCGCACGACGCGTCCGGGGAGCGGGACGCGCATGACAGCGGGCCCGGAGGGACTGTCGAAGTCCCGGTGCCCGCCACCGCCGCCGACTGACCGGCTACCGACCGTTCGGCGGCGATCCAGACCTGCTGTGCGCCCTTGTGGGCCGCGCAGCATCAGACACACACCGTGCCACGGGAAGAACGTGGCACTTCAGGGCGTTTTAGCCTGATACAGGGAGGCGGCATGACCGAGACGACGAGCGGCCCGGCACGAGGTTCCCGCGCCAAGGGATCCAAGGCCAGCAAGGGTCTGCGTATCGAGCGCATCCACACGACGCCCGGCGTGCATCCGTACGACGAGGTGGCCTGGGAGCGCCGTGACGTCGTCATGACCAACTGGCGCGACGGCTCGGTCAACTTCGAGCAGCGTGGCGTCGAGTTCCCCGACTTCTGGTCGGTGAACGCGGTCAACATCGTCACCAGCAAGTACTTCCGCGGGGCCGTCGGTACCCCGCAGCGCGAGACCGGCCTCAAGCAGCTGATCGACCGCATCGTGAAGACGTACCGCAAGGCCGGCGAGGACAACAGCTACTTCGCCTCGCCCGCCGACGCGGAGATCTTCGAGCACGAGCTGGCGTACGCCCTCCTGCACCAGGTCTTCAGCTTCAACTCGCCGGTGTGGTTCAACGTCGGCACGCCGCAGCCGCAGCAGGTCTCGGCCTGCTTCATCCTGTCCGTCGACGACTCCATGGAGTCGATCCTCGACTGGTACAAGGAAGAGGGCATGATCTTCAAGGGCGGCTCCGGCGCCGGCCTGAACCTCTCCCGGATCCGCTCCTCCAAGGAGCTCCTCTCCTCCGGCGGCAACGCCTCCGGCCCCGTCTCCTTCATGCGTGGTGCCGACGCCTCTGCAGGAACGATCAAGTCCGGTGGCGCCACCCGGCGTGCCGCCAAGATGGTCATCCTCGACGTCGACCACCCCGACATCGAGGGCTTCATCGAGACCAAGGTCAAGGAAGAGGAGAAGATCCGCGCCCTGCGCGACGCGGGCTTCGACATGGACCTGGGCGGCGACGACATCACGTCCGTCCAGTACCAGAACGCCAACAACTCGGTGCGCGTGAACGACGAGTTCATGAAGGCCGTCGAGGCCGGCTCCAAGTTCGGCCTGCGCGCCCGCATGACCGGTGACGTCATCGAAGAGGTCGACGCCAAGGGCCTCTTCCGCAAGATGGCCGAGGCCGCCTGGGCCTGTGCCGACCCCGGCATCCAGTACGACGACACCATCAACGCCTGGCACACCTGCCCGGAGTCCGGCCGCATCAACGGCTCGAACCCGTGCAGCGAGTACATGCACCTGGACAACACGTCCTGCAACCTCGCCTCGCTGAACCTGATGAAGTTCCTCAAGGACGACGGCAAGGGCAACCAGTCCTTCGAGTCCGAGCGCTTCGCCAAGGTCGTCGAGCTGGTCATCACCGCGATGGACATCTCCATCTGCTTCGCGGACTTCCCGACCCAGAAGATCGGCGAGAACACCCGCGCCTTCCGTCAGCTGGGCATCGGCTACGCCAACCTCGGCGCCCTGCTGATGGCCACCGGCCACGCGTACGACTCGGACGGCGGCCGCTCCCTCGCCGGTGCCATCACGTCGCTCATGACCGGCACCTCGTACAAGCGCTCCGCCGAACTGGCCGCGGTCGTCGGCCCGTACGACGGCTATGCCCGCAACGCCACGCCGCACAAGCGCGTCATGAAGCAGCACGCCGACGCCAACACCGCGGCCGTCCGCATCGACGACCTGGACACCCCGGTCTGGGCCGCGGCCACCGAAGCCTGGCAGGACGTGCTCCGCCTCGGCGAGAAGAACGGCTTCCGCAACTCCCAGGCGTCGGTCATCGCCCCGACCGGCACCATCGGTCTCGCGATGTCCTGCGACACCACGGGCCTGGAGCCCGACCTCGCCCTGGTCAAGTTCAAGAAGCTCGTCGGCGGCGGCTCGATGCAGATCGTCAACGGCACCGTGCCGCAGGCCCTGCGTCGCCTCGGCTACCAGGAGGAGCAGATCGAGGCGATCGTCGCCCACATCGCCGACAACGGCAATGTGATCGACGCCCCCGGCCTCAAGACCGAGCACTACGAGGTCTTCGACTGCGCCATGGGCGAGCGCTCCATCTCCGCGATGGGCCACGTCCGCATGATGGCCGCGATCCAGCCGTGGATCTCGGGCGCCCTCTCCAAGACGGTCAACCTCCCGGAGACCGCCACCGTCGAGGACGTCGAAGAGGTCTACTTCGAGGCGTGGAAGATGGGCGTCAAGGCGCTCGCCATCTACCGCGACAACTGCAAGGTCGGCCAGCCCCTCTCCGCCAAGAAGAAGGAAGAGGAGAAGGCCGAGATCGCCGAGAAGGCCGAGGGCGAGATCCGTGCCGCGGTCGAGAAGGTGGTCGAGTACCGCCCGGTCCGCAAGCGCCTCCCGAAGGGCCGTCCCGGCATCACCACCTCCTTCACGGTGGGCGGCGCCGAGGGCTACATGACCGCCAACTCCTACCCGGACGACGGTCTGGGCGAGGTCTTCCTGAAGATGTCCAAGCAGGGCTCGACCCTCGCGGGCATGATGGACGCCTTCTCCATCGCCGTCTCCGTCGGCCTGCAGTACGGCGTGCCCCTGGAGACGTACGTCTCGAAGTTCACGAACATGCGCTTCGAGCCGGCCGGCATGACGGACGACCCGGACGTGCGGATGGCGCAGTCGATCGTCGACTACATCTTCCGCCGCCTGGCGCTGGACTTCCTGCCCTTCGAGACGCGCTCCGCGCTCGGCATCCACTCCGCCGAGGAGCGTCAGCGCCACCTGGAGACGGGCTCCTACGAGCCCGCCGACGACGAGGTGGACGTCGAGGGCCTGGCCCAGTCCGCCCCGCGGCAGACCGAGTCCCTGAAGGCGGTCGCCGCGCCGAAGGCCGAGGCGGAGCCGGCCAAGGCGGCCCCGCAGCAGGCGCACACCAGCGCCGAGCTCGTCGAGATGCAGCTGGGCATCCAGGCCGACGCGCCGCTGTGCTTCTCCTGCGGTACGAAGATGCAGCGCGCGGGCTCCTGCTACATCTGCGAGGGCTGCGGCTCGACCAGCGGCTGCAGCTGAGCCGACCGCCCGCTGAGGGCGTGAGCTGAGGAGCGGCGGGACCCGGACGGGTCCCGCCGCTCCGTGCTGTCGGCCGGTGCGGCGCTGTCGGCCGGCGCAAGCTGTCGGTCAGAGCGCCGAGCCCATGGCCGCGGCGAAGGCCGAGGGGTCCGCTGCGAAGCCGCGCAGCACCTCGCGGAAGGCCCACTCGCCCGTCGGCCGCCGGGTGAACTCCGCGACCGTGGCCGCCGTGCACCCGGCGACCTCGGCGAAGTCGTGGTGGACCAGCTCGGCGTACTCGTCGCGGATGCGTACTGCCGTGCTCGGCACGTCGGCGAAGACCTTGAGCGTCGCGGGCTGCTGTATCAGCACGCCGACCACCACGCGCGCGTACCGTGCGTCGAGCCGGTCCAGCTCCAGGGTCATGACCTCGTCGAAGCCGAAGCCCTGGCCCGTCCTGCTGTCCCGGTTCAGGACGATCGTGCCGTCGGGGGAGCGGCTGTCGAAGTGCACGAGATAGGCGGGGCTGCCGTGCGGATCGTCGGCGGTGTAGGTCGCGGCGATGATGTCGAGGTCGTGGGGCGGCTCACCGATCGGACTCGGGTCCCACTTCAACCCGACCTCGACCTTGCGGGATCCCTTTCTGACGCTGCTCATCGAACTCCCCCTTGTCGTCCCGTCGTTGCTCTCCTTGAGACACGCTACGTCCTTGGACTGACGTGAGCAGAAAGGGGAGTTGCGTGATGCCGTCGACCAGGAGTGCAGGATCGAACGGGGTGGCGACAGCGGGGGAACGCTGATCCGGGTGCACTCCGCCGGAGCGTGACCCGCGCCACGTTCAGGGCCGTACGATGGCGCGGTGCTGGTCAAGTGGATTCGCTGCAACGTGGTGGACCGCCGGGGGTTCGAGCGGGGGCAGCGGAAGTGGGCGGGGCTTCTGGGGGAGCCGGGATTCCGGGGGCAGGGCGGGGGGTGGAGCAGAGGGCGGCCGGGTGTGGCGCACGTCTTCGCCTTCTGGGAGAACCGCGCCTTCTACGACTCCTTCATGGCCCGCTCGCACGACCGGCTCGCCGCCGCTCAGGCGCGCACCTTCAAGGACATGCAGGTCAAGCTCTTCGACCACCGCTTCGACGTGAAGACGGGGTTCGAGCCGCGCTTCACGGACGCGGACGTGGTGCGGGTCGCGCACTGCCGGGTCCGGGAGGCGCGCGTGGAGCACTTCGTGCTCATGCAGGAGAAGGTCTGGAACCCCGCGATGGCGGGCTCTCCGGGCATGGTGCGGGGGCTGTTCGGCGAGGCGGCCGAGCATGAGTTCCTGGTGCTCTCGATGTGGCAGTCCGCCGCCGAGCACGGCAAGTACCGCGTCGAGCGCGTGGAGCGGCTCGCCCTGCGGGCGCAGACGGAGGCCGATGTGGCGGCGCTCGCCGGTGACATCGTGGAGCTGGAGCCTTCCTGGATCGTGTGACGCGCCCTTCTGCGGATCGTGTCCCGCGCCCCTTCTGCGGATCGCGTGCCGCGCCCCCTCTGTGGATCGTGTGCCGTGCCCTCTTTTTCGGGGCCTGCGACGCCGCGGGCCGGCGCACGCCGGTCGCTCAGTGCCGGGTGAAGGCTCCCGCGCGCGTCGCCGCCAGGGCCGCCGCGGCCGCCTGGTCGGCGAGTTCGCCGTCGATCGGCTCCCGGGTGATGAAGAGGCGGAGCATCAGCGGTGCCGACACGGCCCGGACGAGCGCCCCCGCGTCCACGTCCGCCGCCGCCTCGCCGCGCGCCACGGCGCGCGCCACGACGGCCTCGCAGCGCGTGAACCGCTCCGCGTAGAAGGTGCGCAGGGCCTGCTCGGCGCGCTCGGACTGGAAGGCCGCCCCGATGAAGGCGGTGGGGGCGGCGGCCGCGGCTTCGTCGGTGAACGCGTCGACGACCTCGTGGGCGAGGGCGCGCAGATCGCCCTCCAGGCTCCCGGTGTCGGGCGGGGTCCAGGTGTCCTCGCCGGCCAGGTCGAGCGCGTCGGCGACCAGCCCTTCGAGGCTGCCCCAGCGGCGGTACAGCGTGGTCTTGTGGACGCCCGAGTGGTCGGCCACGTACTCGACGGTGAGGCCGGGGTAGCCGTGGTCGGCGAGTCCGCTGAGTACGGCGTCGCGGACGGCGGCGCGGGTGCGGGCCGTGCGGCCGCCGGGGCGGCGGGTGCCGGGGGGCGGGGTGGGTGGCGTGGACTCCGTCATGGTCAACAATCTATCGCTACAGCTGTTGCATTAGCGAGCCGGTCGTGTCAGACTCGTCGTAATGCGACTTGAGTTGCGTTTGACGGTGGGTCCAGTACGGATTCGGGGGTGCCCTTTGCCTACTCAGATCTCTTTGCACGGCGTGACCAAGGCCCGCGGTGAGCGGCTGCTGCTCGACGGGGTGTCGCTCGCGGTGCGCCCGGGCGAGCGCATCGGGGTGGTGGGGGAGAACGGCGCGGGGAAGTCGACGCTGCTGCACCTCCTTGCGGGTATGGAGCGGCCCGACGAGGGGGAGGTCGTGACCGTCGCCGAGGGCGGTTCGGGGCTGCTCGCGCAGACTCCGCAGCTCCCCGCCGACCGCCTCGTCAGTGACGCCATCGACACGGCCCTCGCCGAACTGCGCACCATGGAAGACGCGTTGCGCGCCCTGGAGGCGGGCCTGGGCACGGCCACCGAGCGGACCCTCGCGGAGTACGGGGACCTGCTCACGGCCTTCGAGCTGCGCGGCGGGTACGAGGCGGACGCGCGCGTGGACAAGGCCATGCACGGACTCGGCCTCGGACACATCGACAGGGACCGGGTCCTCGGCAGCCTCTCCGGCGGCGAGCAGGCCCGCCTCGGGCTCGCCTGCCTCATCGCCGCGGCCCCCGAGGTGATGTTCCTGGACGAGCCGACGAACCACCTGGACGAGGGCGCGCTCGACTGGCTCGAAGAGGCCCTCGTCGCCCACCACGGCACGGTGATCGCCGTCTCGCACGACCGCACGTTCCTGGAGCGCGTCGCCACCACGATCCTCGAGGTCGACGACGCCCGGCGCACCGTCGTGCGGTACGGCGGCGGCTACCCCACCCTGGTCGCCGAGCGGGCGGCGGCCCGGCGGCGCTGGGAGCAGGCGTACGCGGAGTGGTGCGAGGAGACGGCGCGGCTCGAGGAGTTCACGGTGACCACGGCCCACGCCGTCGCGGGCGGCCGTGGCATGAAGGACAACAACAAAATGGCGTACGACCGGGCGGGCGGCCGGGTGCAGGCGTCCGTCGCGGGCCGGGTGCGCAACGCCCAGGAGCGGCTGCGGCGCCTGCGGGAGCAGCCCGTTCCGCGTCCGCCCGTGCCGTTGCGCTTCGTGGCCCGGCCGGTGGCGGGGGCGGTCGAGGGGGAGCTGGTGTCCCTGCGGGACGTGCGCGTCGGGGACCGCCTGTCGGTGCCGGAGCTGACCGTGTCGGCGGGCGAGAAGCTGCTGATCCACGGGGGCAACGGAGCGGGCAAGTCGACCCTGCTGCGGACCATGACAGGACTGACGGAGCCGGACGAGGGCACGGTGGTCCGCCGCGGCCGCATCGGGCACCTGGCCCAGGAGATCGCGGTCAACCACCCTGCCGAGAGGGTCCTGGCCGCCTTCGGCAGGAGCCTCGCACTCACCGAGGAGGAGGCGGCCGAACTGCTGCTCTCGTACGGCCTCTTCCGGCCCCGCGACCTCCACGTGCCGGTGGGCTCCCTCTCCGCCGGGCAGCGCCGCAGGCTGGCCCTCGCCCGCCTCCTGGCCCGCCCCGCCGATCTGCTGCTGCTCGACGAGCCGGCCAACCACCTGGCGCTCGGCCTGGTCGAGGAGCTGGAGGACGCCCTCGAGCAGTGGACCGGCGCGCTCGTGGTCGTCTCCCACGACCGGTCGCTGCGGCGCCGCTTCACCGGGCGAATACGCCGGATGGAGTCGGGGCGGCTGCTCGACTGACCGGCCCGATGAGCCGACCTGTGCGGGGTCGATCTAGGGTTTTGGCATGGCACGACCGCGGCGGATCTTCCTTGTCCGGCACGGTGAGTCGGAGGGAAACGCCGACGACACCGTGTACGAGCGCGAGCCCGACCACGCCCTCGCGCTCACCGAGACGGGCTGGCGCCAGGCCGCCGAGACGGGCAAGCGGCTGCGCGAGGTGGTCGGCCGCGAGCGGGTCAGCGTGTACGTCTCGCCGTACCGGCGCACCCACGAGACGTTCCGGGCGCTGCGGCTCGACCCCGAGCAGGTGCGGATCAGGGAGGAGCCGCGGCTGCGCGAGCAGGACTGGGGCAACTGGCAGGACCGGGACGACGTCCGGCTTCAGAAGGCGTACCGGGACGCGTACGGGCACTTCTTCTACCGCTTCGCCCAGGGCGAGTCGGGAGCCGATGTGTACGACCGGGTCGGGGCGTTCCTGGAGAGCCTGTACCGCAGCTTCGAGGCCCCGGATCACCCACCGAACGTGCTGCTTGTGACCCATGGGCTGACGATGCGGCTGTTCTGCATGCGGTGGTTCCACTGGACGGTCGCCGACTTCGAGTCGCTGTCCAATCCGGGCAACGGGGAGATGCGGACGCTGCGGCTCGGGGAGGACGGCAAGTACAGCCTGGACCGGCCGTTCGAGCGCTGGCGTGAACCGGAGCCTTATGGGATCACCGGTTAGAGTGGCAGCGCGATGACCGCCGAATTCTCTTCCGACGCGTCCCGGGACCGCGCCCTGGCCAGCCTTCGCGGGCTCGCGGTGGGGGATGCGCTGGGCTCCCAGTTCTTCGTGCCCGCGCACTACCCGCTGCTCAAGCGCCGGGAGCTGCCGCCCGGGCCCTGGCCGTGGACCGACGACACCGAGATGGCCTCCTCCGTGCTGGCCGTCCTGGTGCGGTACGGGCGGATCGACCAGGACGCGCTCGCCCTGTCGTTCGCCGAGCACCAGCACACGGACCGCGGCTACGGCCCGGCCGTGGACCGGCTGCTCGGGCAGGTCAGGGAGGGCGGGGACTGGCGGGAGCTGGCCTCCGCGCTGTTCAAGGGACAGGGTTCGTGGGGGAACGGTGCCGCGATGCGGATCGCCCCGCTCGGTGCCTGGTACGCGCACGACCCGGAGCAGGCCACCCACCAGGCGGAGATCTCCGCCTATCCGACGCACCAGCACCGCGAGGCCGTCGTCGGAGCCATGGCGGTGGCCGCGGCGGCGGCGCTGGCCGCGGATCCGGCGGGACCGCCGAGTGCGACGGCGCTCCTGGACGGCGTCATCGCCCTGGTGCCGCGCAGTGCCGTCGGGGCCGGGCTGCGCAGGGCCCGGGACATGCTCGACTACGCCGACGCCGCGACGGTCGCCGCGGTCCTGGGCTGCGGCAGGCGCACCACGGCGCATGACACCGTGCCCTTCGCCCTGTGGTCGGCCGCGCGCGGTCTCGGCGACTTCGAGCAGGCGATCTGGGACACCGCGCGCGTGGGCGGGGACATGGACACGACCTGCGCGATCGTGGGCGGCGTGGTGGCCGCCGGCGCGGGCGGGGCGCCGCCCCAGGAGTGGCTGGACCACACCGAGCCGCTGCCCGACTGGGCCGCGGCCGGAGCCGCCTGAGAGGGAGGCCCCGCCGCTGAGCCCTCTCCGCGGCTGAGGCCCCCGCGCCCGGCTCGCTATAGGGCGCTGCCCGCCTTCCACCGGTCCCACGGCACGTTCCAGTCCCCGTATCCGTTACCGGGAGCCACCGTCTCCGTGGAACCGGTGACGCGTATGACGTCCCCGGGGATCACCTCACCGTAGAAGCGGCGTGCCGTGCCGTCCGTGGCGAGACCTATGCATCCGTGCGTGACGTTGTCGCGCCCCGCGTAGGTGTCGGCCTTCGGGTTCTGGTGGAGGTAGGTGCCGGACGTCGTCAGGTGGACCGCGTAGTCGTAGTAGTCCTTGTACGCGTCGCCGTAGCCGACGGTCCGTGAGTCCATGAGGACGCGGCGCTGCTTGTCGGAGACGACCATCGTGCCGTTCCAGGTGTCCATCCCCGGCGCGCCCGCCGTGACGGGGACGCGGCGGGTCGTCCCGGCCTTCACCACGGTCATGGTGTGGGTGCGCACGTCGACCGTGGCGACCAGGGAGCGGCCCACCGTGACGGTCGTGTCGATGGCCGAGCCCGCACGGACGGTGATCTTCGTGCCGGGCTTCCAGTAGGTCTTGGGGCGGTAGTCGATCCGCTGGCCGTCGTGGAGGTTGCGGTCCTTGACCCAACTCCAGGAGCCAGTGGTGCCGTTGTCCGTCGACACCTTCAGGCGCCGTTCCACCGCGGCGCGTTCGGACGCCGGTACGGGCCGGGCGAACGTCACCGACACCGGCATGCCGACGCCGACCGTCCGGCCGTCGGACAGGTTGATCTCGGCGCCCTCGCGCAGCGCTGCGGGCAGTGGCTTCGCGCGCGGGGTGGGCTTCTTCGCAGGGGCCGTCCCGGCGGGACGCTCGCCGGTGCCGCGGCCGTCGCTGCGGCCCGCGCTGCTCTCTCCGGCTCCCTCTCCGCCGCCCGCGCAGCCGGCGAGCAGCAGCGCGCAGAGGGCGGTCATGGCCGCCGCCCCTCTGGTCGCCTTGGTGTTCCTGATCAACAGAGCCCCCCTGGGTGATGTGTTTCGATGTACGCGACCTGTACGCATGCCGGGGGCGCCGGGTTGCATGCGTTTTCGAAGAATCAGAATCACGAGGGATCCGGTGGCCGGGATCCACGGGGGCGGTATGACGGAGGAGGAGTTCGACGCGTTCTACGCGTCGGCGTTCCCGCGCGTCGTCGGCCAGGTGTACGCCCTCACCGGGGACCACGGCCAGGCCCAGGACGTCGTCCAGGAAGCCTTCGTACGCGCCTGGGACCGGCGCCGCGACTTCCTTGCGAGCGAGGCCCCGGAGGCGTGGATCCGCACCGTCGCGATGCGGCTCGCGGTCAGCCACTGGCGGCGGGCCCGGCGGTGGCGGGAACTGGTGCGCCGCACCCCGCCGCCCGGTCACGCCCCGGGCCCCGACCCCGGGCACGTCGCGCTCGTCGCGGCGTTGCGTCGGCTCCCCGAGGCGCAGCGCCTCGCGATCGTGCTGCACCACCTGTGTGACCTCAGCGTGGAGCAGGTAGCCTCCGAGACCGGCGCGCCGGTCGGTACGGTCAAGGCCCGCCTCTCGCGCGGGCGGGGAGCCCTCGCCAAGCTGCTGTCGGCGGGCGAGACCGGCGTACTGGGCGGCAACGGCGAGAAGGAGGGCGACCGTGTCCGATGAACTGTCCTCCGCCCTGCGCGAGCTGGCCGAAAGCGGCCGGGCTCCCGCCCCCACGACGGGCGCGGAGGTCCGCCGCCGGGGCGTGTCCCGCAGGCGCCGTCGGCACGCCGCTGTGGCGGGTGGCAGCGCCGTCGTCGCCGCGGCCCTCGCGTTCGGTCTGACCACGGCCCTCGGCGGCGCGCGGTCCGAGCGGCGCCCGGCCCCGCCCGCCGCCTCGTCCGCTCCGGCCGCGCCGACCACCACCGTCGACCTCGGGCGGCGCACCCTGACCCTGGGAGGCCGGGCGCTGCCCGTGTCGTCGGGCCGCGCCGGCTACGTCACTGAGCCGGGCCGGATGACGGTCGTCGCCAAGCACCGCACGAAGCGGTTCACCGGCGAGACCGTCGGACTCGGCGGCGAGTACGACGTGACGCTCCCCTGGGTCCTCGAACTGCGCGGCCCGGGGGGCGCCACCCACTACATCGTCGCCCTGACGTACGCCGAGCAGGCGCCCGGCAGGCAGGACGTCACGCACGGCGTGATCGGCCTGCGCCGCTCCGATGCCAAGTGGCTGTACGGGCGGCTGAGTTCGGGCTCGGTGGTGACGGTCGAGGGTGCGGCGCCCGCTGCCACGCGCTGACACCCGCGCGGCTTGCGGGAGCTGCGGGTCTACAGGGCCGGGGCACCTCCGCCCGTGCCGCTGAGGGCCTCCATGTCGCTCTTGCGGACGCGGATGACGACGGCGGCCACCGCGAAGGCGACCACGGCCATGGCCGCTGCCGGGATGAAGGCCGTCGCGATGCCGTGGGCGAGGACCTCGTGGCCCCAGGGGGCGGGCAGTTGGTGGGTCTTGGCCAGTTCGGCCTTCTGCTCGGGGGTGGAGTGGGCCATGAAGTCCGGGAGTTGGTCCTTGGCCTCGTTCCGGCTCGCGGTGCCGAAGACCGTGGTCAGGATGGAGAGGCCGAGCGAACCGCCCACCTGCTGCGTCGTGTTGAGCAGGGCGGAGGCCGCGCCCGCCTCGTGCGGGGCGACGCCGGAGACCGCGGTCACGGTGAGGGTGACGAAGTTGAGGCCCATGCCGAAGCCGAAGATCAGCATGGGGCCGAGCACCCCGCCGACGTACGAACTGTCGGAGTCGATCAGGGACTGCCAGGCCAGGCCGATGGCGACGAGGATCGTGCCGCCCATCAGGAACGGCTTGGGGCCGAGCACCGGCAGCAGCCGCTGCGAGATGCCCGCGCCGAGCGCGATGACCACGGTGACGGGCAGGAAGGCCAGGCCGGCGCGGGTGGGGGAGTAGCCCAGCACGTTCTGCACGAACAGCACGATGTAGAAGAACATGCCGAACATCGCCGCGGCGAGGCTGATCATGATCACGTAGGTGCCGGAGCGGTTGCGGTCGGCGAACATGCGCAGCGGGGTGATCGGTTCCTTGGCGCGGTTCTCGATCAGCATGAAGGCGATGAGCAGGACGACCGCCGCGGCGAACGAGCCGAGGGTGAGCGAGTCCCGCCAGCCGTCGGACGCCGCCCTGATGAAGCCGTAGACGAGGGCGACCATGCCGAGCGTCGAGGTGAGGGCGCCCAGGAAGTCGAAGCGGCCGGGGTGGCGTTCGGACTCGCTGATGTAGCGCGGGGCGAGCGCCGCGATGAGGATGCCGATGGGGACGTTGACGAAGAGCACCCAGCGCCAGTTGAGCCAGTCCGTGAGCAGGCCGCCGGCCAGGAGTCCGATCGCGCCGCCGCCCGCGGAGACGGCCGCGAAGATGCCGAAGGCCCGGTTGCGTTCCGGGCCTTCGGGAAACGTGGTGGTGATCAGCGCGAGCGAGGTGGGTGACGCGATCGCGCCGCCGACGCCCTGGAGGACCCGCGCGGCGAGCAACTGCCAGGGCTCCTGGGCGAGTCCGCCGAGCAGCGAGGCGAGGGTGAAGAGCAGGATGCCGGCGATGAAGACCCGGCGGCGCCCGAGGATGTCCCCGGCCCGGCCGCCGAGCAGCAGCAGGCCGCCGAAGGTGAGGGTGTAGGCGCTGACCACCCAGGTCAGGTCGGTCGTGGAGAAGTTCAGTGCCGTCTGGATGTGCGGCAGGGCGATGTTCACGATGGTGGCGTCAAGGACGACCATCAACTGGCACGCGGCGATGACCGTCAGCGCGATGCCCGGGTGCGGTTTGCGGGAGGCCGCCCCCGGCGGGGTGGGCGCGGGTGACTGCGTCCGTATCTGATCATGCGTCACAAGAGGTCCCCCAGAGACTAAGTAGTGAACGTATCCGTTCACTACTCGGGACCATAGCGAGTGCCGCTTGGTGAACACAAGCGTTCCTTAAGGGAGTTGACGCCGCGAGGCGGTCTTGGGTTGAGAGCTCCGATGCCCGACCATCGCTAGAGCCGCCGTCGCCTGACATGCTGGTCGAGGGGGTGGTCGACCCTCGTTCGTTTCGCACGGAGGCGTAACCGTTTGCTGGCGCTGCCTCGATGCTCGATGGAGAGACAGAGATGGTTGGTTCGCGGTGGACGGCCGGTCCCGCTCGGTCGGCCGCGCTGCGCAAGCGCGGTCCGGTTCTGGAACGGGCGATCCTCGACGCCGCGCTGGAACAGCTCAGCACGGTCGGCTGGAGCGGCCTGACCATGGAGGGCGTGGCCGCCGGTGCGCACACGGGCAAGGCCGCCGTGTATCGCCGCTGGCCCTCCAAGGAGGACCTCGTGGTGGACGCGCTGCAGGCCGGACTGCCGAGGATGGACGGCGTGCCGGACTGCGGAAGTGTCCGGGAAGATCTTCTCGCGCTGTGCCGTCTGGTCCGCGAGGCGATGTTCTCGAGATCGGGATTCGCGCTGCGCGCGGTGCTTCACGAATGTGATCAGGCCACCGCCGAGCGTTTCCACGACGTGATCTTCGACGGGGTGATCCAGCCCGGAGTGGAACGGGTCAAGGAGGTTATCGGGCGAGGAATCGAGCGCGGAGACGTGCGTTCCGGAGCGCTGGATTCATATGTCTGTGACGTCATTCCGGCGATGCTGATGTACCGGACCAAGGTGTGCGGCAGTGAATGGGGAGACGAGGAATTCGGGGAGCTGATCGACCAGGTGATGATGCCGTTGCTCAGTCCATGACGCGGCGCGCGCGGACCTGGGTGTCGCGGGCGGCTCCGGGCGGCGTACGCTGTCTGGCGCCATGCCGTACGAAGCACCCACTCACCGCGTCGAGCGCTCCTTGCGCGCCACCACCGGAGCGAAGGTCGTCGCAGGTGTCGACGAAGTGGGACGCGGCGCCTGGGCCGGACCGGTCACGGTCTGCGCCGCGGTCACCGGACTGCGGCGCCCGCCCGAGGGGCTCACCGACTCCAAGCTGATCAGCCCGAAGCGGCGCACCTCGCTCGCCGAGGAGCTGGCCGGCTGGGTCACGGCGCACGCCCTGGGGCACGCCTCCCCGCAGGAGATCGACGACATGGGGATGACGGCCGCGCTGCGGCTCGCCGCGGTCCGCGCCCTGGAGGCGCTGCCGGTCCGTCCGGAGGCGGTCATCCTCGACGGGAAGCACGACTACCTGGGAACTCCCTGGCAGGTGCGTACGGTGATCAAGGGGGACCAGTCCTGCGTGGCCGTCGCCGCGGCCTCGGTGATCGCCAAGGTTCAGCGCGACAAAATGATGGCCGAACTGGGCATCGAACATGCAGACTTCGGTTTTGCGGCCAACGCCGGCTATCCGTCGCCGGTGCACAAGGCCGCGCTGGAGGAGCGGGGGCCCACCCCGCACCACCGGCTTTCGTGGGCGTATCTTGATGCGCTGCCCCAGTGGCGGCACCTCAAGAAGGCCCGCAGCTGGGCGGAGGGGACCGTTCCGGAAATCGAGGGCCAGCTCGGCTTTGAATTCTGACGTTCCCAGCAGTTCCGGTCGCACTCATGTGCCACCCGCCGACGCGTGTCGCATCGGCGTTTGATAGACAACACTTCATGCCTCTCATTCCCGAGGAGCCTCAGATTCACGAGAGTGCCCAGGGTCCCCGCGCCACTCCGGCCACCGGCCGCACCGCGCCGACCCCCCGCCCCGTACCCGGCCCGCGTCCCGCGGCTCCGCCGCGCCCCGGGCGTCCGGGTCCTGCCCGGCCGATACCGCCCGCGCAGCGCACGCCGCGCGAGCCGGCCGCCACGGCCGCCCAGCCGGGGCCGACCGCCCCGGACGGAAACGGTCCTTCTGTCGCTGCCGCTGCCGCTCCGGCTGCTCCAGCCGCTTCGGTTCCGCAGATCCAGCTGATCCCGGCCTCGGCCGAGGGTGCCCTCGACGCCGCCGAGGAAGCCGTCGACCTGCTGCTCGACTCGGGCCGCGCGCCCGGCGAGGTGCTCGTGATCACCACGGGTGACCCGCACCCGTGGGCCGCGCACGAGCTGAGCTTCGGCGAGTCCGCCTACTGGGCCCAGCACGACGCGGGCGACGACGTCTTCTACGCCGACGCCGCCGCCCTGCCTCGTGCCGCGTCCCGGCCGGTGGTCGTCGTCGCCGTCAACGGCGGCAGCGAGGAGCTCGCCGTCCGCGCGCTGCCCACGGCACTCGGCAAGGCGTCCGCCCTGCTGGTCGTGTGCGGTGATCCGCAGCGGATCAACTCCCTGCTGGGCGCGGGCGTCTGACGTCTTCCCGCGCGCGGTGTGTGCCGGGGCGCGTCGCGCGGTGCGTGACGCGTACGACGTCGGGCGTGACCCGACCGGTGGCCGGGCCCGCCGCACCGCGCGGCCGGGCTCGTCGGCATGCCCGCCCGCAGGACTGTCTGCGGGGAGCGGGCTCAGCGGGCCGCCGCGCGCCGCAGCAGGTCCGATGCCGCGCCTCCCGTACGAGGAGGCGGCGCATCGGGCTCGGACAGGGTGCCGGCCCGTGTGTCGGCGCTCGGCCTGCGGCCCCCGCGGCCCTCGCCGAGCACCTGCCACCCCTCGCGGGTCAGGGTGATGTAGGCGCCGCAGCGCAGCCCGTGCAGCGTGCAGGCGTCCCGCAGGCCCCACATCCAGGCCCCGTCCTCCGGCGTCCAACGGGCGTCCCCGTCACGGCAGTAGAGCAGCACCGCCGTCCGCACCGGGGTGCGCCGCCGCAGGTCGTGCGGGATCACCCGGCGCAGGCGCGCGAGCAGGGCGTTGCGGAACACCCAGCCGTCCACCGCGCTCGCCCGGTGCGCGAACGAGGCGCTCGCCATGAGGCGCTCCTCCGGGTCGAGCACGGCCACGATCGCGGTGGCCGGGGTCGGCAGGTGCCGGGTGTGGAGGCCGCTGACGACCTCACGGGGGTTGCGCAGCAAGGGAATTCCGGCCGCCGACCACTCCGCGGGCTCGAGCATCCGGGCCAGTCGGTTGGTGGAGTCGGCGGACCAGGTGGCTGAGGTCGGGGACGTCGGCGACGAGGCCGCCGGGGACGGGGTGAATCCGAAGGTCACGATCCTCCCTTCGGCTGCGCACCCGGGGCACAGGGCGCGAGGGGACTGGGGGAGCGCACCGCGGCACAGCCCTACCGGACCTCGGGGGAGCCGTACGGGAGCGGCTCCAATTCTTCCTGCCGTACTCGCCCTCGGCAACGAGCAATTGGGGCCCCGGGCCGGTATGTGTCCGTGCGCCGCGTATATCCCTGCCCAGGGTCGCCGTGATCGACGCGTGGCCCGTCCGGTACACACGTACTGCTGGCGACACCCCCCGTCACGCTCGGTGAGTTCGCCGATTGTCAGTGGCATCGGGTTGCATGGGGGCATGGACGATCTGGAGCTGCGGGCCGAAGCCGACGCCATCCTCGCCGAACTCGTCGGTGATCCCGGGGGGTCGGCGCGGCTGCGGGAGGACCAGTGGCAGGCGGTGGCGGCGCTGGTCGAGGAGCGTCGCCGGGCCCTGGTGGTGCAGCGCACCGGCTGGGGCAAGTCGGCGGTGTACTTCGTGGCGACGGCCCTGCTGCGCAGACGGGGCTCCGGGCCGACGGTGATCGTCTCACCGCTCCTCGCGCTGATGCGGAACCAGGTGGAGGCGGCCGAGCGGGCCGGCATCCGCGCCCGCACCATCAACTCGGCCAACCCCGAGGAGTGGGACACGATCTACGCGGAGGTGGAGCGCGGCGAGACCGATGTGCTCCTCGTCAGCCCCGAGCGCCTCAACTCGGTGGACTTCCGCGAGCAGTTGCTGCCCAAGCTCGCGGCCTCGGCTGGTCTCCTGGTGGTCGACGAGGCGCACTGCATCTCGGACTGGGGCCATGACTTCCGCCCCGACTACCGCAGGCTGCGGGCGATGCTCGCCGAGCTCGCCCCCGGCGTCCCGGTCCTGGCCACGACGGCGACGGCCAACGCGCGCGTGACGGCGGACGTGGCCGAGCAGCTGGGGACCGGCGCGGGTGAGGCCCTGGTGCTGCGCGGCCCGCTGGACCGGGAGAGCCTGCGCCTCGGCGTGGTCCAACTGCCGGACGCCGCGCACCGGCTCGGCTGGCTCGCCGAGCACCTGGGCGAGCTGCCGGGCTCCGGGATCATCTACACGCTCACCGTCGCCGCGGCCGAGGAGGCCACCGCCTACCTGCGCCAGCGCGGCTTCGCCGTGTCCTCGTACACGGGGCGCACGGAGAACGCGGACCGGCTGCAGGCCGAGGAGGACCTGCTCGCCAACCGCGTCAAGGCGCTGGTGGCGACGTCGGCGCTCGGCATGGGCTTCGACAAGCCGGACCTGGGCTTCGTGCTCCACCTCGGCTCGCCCTCGTCGCCGATCGCGTACTACCAGCAGGTGGGCCGCGCCGGGCGCGGTGTCGAGCACGCGGACGTACTGCTGCTGCCGGGCAAGGAGGACGAGGCGATCTGGCGGTACTTCGCCGACACCGCCTTCCCGCCCGAGGAGCAGGTCCGCCAGACGCTCGCGGCCCTGGCGGAGGCCGGGCGGCCGCTGTCCGTACCGGCCCTGGAGGCCGCGGTGGACCTGCGGCGCAGCCGCCTGGAGACCATGCTGAAGGTCCTGGACGTCGACGGCGCGGTCAAGCGGGTCAAGGGCGGCTGGGAGAGCACCGGGCAGCCGTGGGTGTACGAGACGGAGCGGTACGCGTGGGTGGCGCGGCAGCGCGCCGCCGAGCAGCAGGCCATGCGCGACTACGTGAGCACGTCCGGGTGCCGGATGGAGTTCCTGCGCCGCCAGCTCGACGACGAGGGCGCGGCCCCGTGCGGCCGGTGCGACAACTGCGCGGGTGCCTGGGCCGATGCGTCCGTCTCGGAGCAGACGCTGACGGCGGCGGTGAAGGAGCTGGACCGCCCCGGCGTCGAGGTGGAGCCGCGCCGGATGTGGCCGACGGGGATGCCCGCGCTCGGGATCAGCCTCAAGGGGCGCATCCCCGCCAAGGAGCAGTGCGCCACCGGGCGGGCCCTCGGGCGGCTCTCGGACATCGGCTGGGGCAACCGGCTGCGCCCGCTGCTCGCGGAGGGCGCGCCGGACGGGCCGGTGCCCGACGACGTGCTGCGGGCCGCCGTCGCGGTCCTCGCCGACTGGGCGCGCTCGCCCGGGGGTTGGGCGCCGGGCGCCGCGGAGGCCGGGCCGCGGCCGGTGGGGGTCGTCGCGGTGCCGTCGCTCGCGCGGCCGCAGCTGGTGGGTTCGCTGGCCGAGGGGATCGCGACGGTCGGTCGGCTGCCCTTCCTGGGCAGCCTCACGTACACGGGATCGGGCGGTGCGCACGCCACGCGCCGGAGCAACTCCGCGCAGCGGCTGCGGGAGTTGTCCGGCGCCTTCGCGGTCTCCGACGAGCTGGCCGCGGCCCTGGCGGCCGCCCCCGGCCCGGTCCTGCTCGTGGACGACTGCACGGACTCCGGCTGGACCCTCGCGGTCGCCGCCCGGCTGTTGCGGCAGGCGGGCAGCGACCAGGTCCTGCCGTTGGTCCTCGCCGCCGCGGGCTGAGGGGAGGATCGGGCCGGCGGCGGCTGGTCGGGGTCCGACCGGTCGGTCGGAGCCGACCGGTCAGGGGGGCGAGCGGCCAAGGGACGACCGGTCAACTGGTGAGCGGTCAGGGGCGGTTGGTCAGGTAGCCGCCCATGGCGGTGAAGTAGTCCGTCGCGGCCAGTTCCCGGCCGTCCTCGGTGCGGACGCGGGTGATGGCCAGGCCGTGGTTGCGGCCGGTGCGGGCGTCGGCGCCGGCGACGATCACCACGCCCTCGCCCTCGCGGTAGAAGATGCGGCCGGGCGTGCCGCCGTAGCGGCCCTGGGAGACCACCGCGGCCAGGACCTCGAGCCGCTTGCCCTTGTGGAAGGTGAAGGCGGCGGGGTACGGCTCGGACTGCGCGCGGACCAGGCGCTCGAGGTCGGCGGCCGGCCAGGCCCAGTCGATGCGGATGTCCTCCTCGGCCCGCTTGTGGAAGAAGGTCGCCTGCGAGCGGTCCTGGGGGGTGAAGTCCGTGTCCCCGGCGGCGATGCGGTCCAGGGCGCCGATGGTGACCGGGGCGATGAGGTCGACGGTCTTGTGGAAGAGGTCGGTCGCGGTGTCGGTCGGTCCGACCGCGACGGCCTCCTGGGAGACGATGTCACCTGCGTCGAGCTGGTCGTTCATCATGTGCGCGGTGACGCCCACTTCGGTCTCGCCGTTGATCAGGGCCCAGATCAGCGGGGAGAAGCCGGCGTACTTCGGCAGCAGCGCGTCGTGGACGTTCAGCGTGCCGTGGCGGGGCAGGCCGAAGATGTGCGGCGGGATCCACGTACGCCAGTTGTTCGCCACGATGATGTCCGGCTCGGCCTCCTTGAGGCGCTGGAACAGCTCGTCGTCGTCAGGGCGGTTGCGGATCACGACCGGGATGCCGTGGGCCTCGGCGAGGTCGGCGACGGAGTCGCTCCAGATCTTCTCGTACGCGTGCTCGCTCTTGGGGTGGGTCACGACCATGACCACGTCGTGCTCGGAGTCCAGGAGGGCTTGCAGGGTGCGGTGCCCCCAGGTCTGGTAACCGAACATGACGACCCGCATGGGGTTCCTCCTCAGAGCAGGGATTGAACGACGGCAAGTAAAGCAAGGCTTACCTTAGCTTGCAAAGGGGGCGTACCAGACCCGAGTTGGCGGCGCCCCGCTGTCGACAGTTCAATGAAATTAGCTTAGGCTCACCTAAGTTTTGTTTCTCGGGCGCCTGACAGGCGGCTTCCCCGCACGATGGGAGTGACATGTCACAGGTTCTTCCTGGCGACGCAGCACCGGTCCACGACCTCATTGGCATCGGCTTCGGGCCGTCCAATGTGGCCATGGCGATCGCGCTCCGCGAGCACAACGCGCGCGTCGGCAGGCAAGAGGCGGTCACCGCTCACTTCTTCGAGCAGCAGCCGCGCTTCGGCTGGCACCGTGGCATGCTCATCGACGACGCGACCATGCAGGTCTCCTTCCTCAAGGACCTGGTGACACAGCGGAATCCCACCAGTGAGTTCAGCTTCCTCTGCTACCTGAAGGACAGGGGGCGGCTGATCGACTTCATCAACCACAAGAACCTCTTCCCGCTGCGCGTGGAGTTCCACGACTACCTGGAGTGGGCCGCCGCCAAGGTCGACGACGTGGTCAGCTACGGCCACGAGGTCGTCGGCGTCACGCCCTACGTCCGCGACGGGGTCGTGGAGTACCTGGATGTGACGGTGCGCTCGGCGGAGGGGCTCGCGGTCCACCGGGCCCGCAACCTCGTCGTCGGCACCGGCCTGCGGCC
Source organism: Streptomyces odontotermitis (assembly GCF_050510915.1). NCBI lineage: Bacteria > Bacillati > Actinomycetota > Actinomycetes > Kitasatosporales > Streptomycetaceae > Streptomyces > Streptomyces odontotermitis. The sequence continues at coordinate 101,044 of NZ_JBNJLS010000023.1, forward strand.
CGCCGTGCCGGAGGGCGTGGAGCGCGGCGACCGCGTCTGGCACAACTCCGAACTGCTCACGCGGGTCGACGAGTTGGAGGGCACCTCGCCCTCGCGGTTCGTCGTCGTGGGCGCCGGGCAGAGCGCCGCCGAGAACGTCGCCTATCTGCACCGCCGCTTCCCCGAGGCCGAGGTCTGCGCGGTCTTCTCGCGCTACGGCTACAGCCCCGCCGACGACAGCAGCTTCGCCAACCGGATCTTCGACCCCGACGCGGTCGACGAGTACTTCGACGCTCCTGAGGACGTCAAGCGCCGGCTGATGGACTACCACGGCAACACCAACTACTCCGTGGTGGACATCGACCTGATCGACGACCTGTACCGGCAGGCGTACCAGGAGAAGGTCCTCGGCACCGAGCGCCTCCGCTTCCTCAACGTCTCCCGCCTCACCGACGTGAAGGAGGCCCCCGACGGGGTCCGTGCCACGGTGAAGTCGCTCGTCTCGGGCGAGGAGACCGCTCTGGACGCCGACGTCGTGGTGTTCGCCACCGGCTATGACTCCGCCGACCCCATCGGCATCCTCGGCGAGGTGGCCGACCGCTGCCCGCGCGACGACCAGGGCCGCGTCCAGGTCGAGCGCGACTACCGCATCGTGACCGAGTCCGAGCTGCGCTGCGGGATCTATCTGCAGGGCGGCACGGAGCACACGCACGGCATCACCTCGTCGCTGCTCTCCAACATCGCGATACGGGTCGGCGAGATCCTGGACTCGCTCCTGGAGCGCGGTGCGACGGGCGCCTCTGGTGAGTCCCGGACGGTCGCCGACGAGAGCGGCAGCGTCGTTCGCTAGCCCCTGCCCACCGCGCCCGGGCCCGGTGGATCAAAGGGATGATCAAAGGGATAACGTACGTCGACATGTCCGCGACTGCAGTTGAGCGATCCGTGCCGAGGGGTGCGACAGAAGCCCGTCGGCGCCGGGTCGTGGGTCTGGCCGCGCTGGTGGTGGTCCTGCTGATCGCCGGGGCGGCGTCACTGGCCGTCGGCGCGCGGGCGCTCAGCCCCGCCGAGGTGTGGCACGGGCTGTTCGCGGCGCCCCAGGACGACCAGCGGCTCACCGAGATCCGGCTCATCGTGCAGACCGTGCGGGTGCCCAGGACCGTGCTCGCGATCGTCGCGGGCATCGCCCTGGGCGTCGGCGGTGCGCTGATCCAGGGCTACACGCGCAACCCGATCGCGGACACCGGACTGCTGGGCGTGAACACCGGAGCCACCTTCGCCGTGGTGACGGCGGTCACCGTGTTCGGGCTCACCAACCCCTTCCAGTACGTCTGGTTCGCCTTCTTCGGGGCGGCAGTTGCCGGGGTCGTCGTGTTCGCCCTCGCCAGCATCGGCCGGGGCGCGGGCAATCCGCTGACGCTCGCCCTGGCCGGGCAGGGGATCGCGGTGTTCCTCCAGGCGATGACCACCGCCGTCTCGCTCTCGGACCAGAAGTCGCTGAACGCGGTGCGGCTCTGGAACGCGGGCACCGTGGCCGGGGTCAAGTTCGACGTCATCTGGCCGATCACCGCGTTCATCGCGGTCGGCCTCGTCCTTGCCGCCGTCACGCTGCCCGCCCTCAACCTGCTCAACCTCGGCGACGACGTGGCGCGGGGCCTCGGCGTGAACATCGCGCTGAGCCGGACCGTCGGCATCGCCGCCATCACGCTCCTCGCGGGCGCGGCGACGGCGGCCTGCGGCCCCATCGCGTTCCTCGGGCTGATGGTCGCCCACGTCGCCCGCTACCTGACCGGCCCCGACTACCGCTGGCTGGTGCCGTACGCGGGTCTGCTCGGCGCCGTCGTCCTGCTGGTCTGCGACATCGCGGGGCGACTGGTCGTGCGGCCGGGGGAGTTGGACGCGGGGGTCGTCGTGGCGCTGCTCGGCGCTCCGTTCTTCGCGGTGCTGGTGTGGCGCGGAAAGTTCAAGAGCGCATGAACAGGACAGCGGTGAACTCATCGGGGACAGCGGCGAAGCCGTCGGTGGCGGCGGGCGTGCGGTTCGGCGGCGTCTCCTTCGTATGGCGGCCGTGGTTCGCGTTCGCCACCCTCGCGCTGATGGCGGGGACCTTCCTGCTGTTCTGTCTGTCCGTCGGCGTCGGGGACTTCCCCATCAGCCTGTCCCGGGTGATCGCCACGATCTTCGGCAGGGGCGAGCAGGTCGACGAGTTCGTGATCATGGACCTGCGGATGCCGCGGGCCCTGGCCGGGCTGGTCGTGGGGATCGCGCTCGGGGTCTCCGGGGCGCTCACGCAGTCCATCGCGCGCAACCCCCTTGCCAGCCCGGACATTCTGGGCATCACCGGGGGCGCCAGCGTGGTCTCCGTGTTCCTGGTGACGGTCTCGGGCGGGGCCGCCGCGGCGGTCACCGACTCCGTGGGCCTGTCCGTCGCGGCGCTCGGCGGCGGTCTCTGCACCGGCCTGCTCGTGTACTTCCTGGCGTGGCGGCGCGGCGTCGACGGCCTCCGGCTCATCCTCATCGGCATCTCGGTGAGCGCCGTGATGGAGGCGCTCACGACCTGGCTGCTCGTCAAGGCCGACATCAAGGACGTGGCCCGGGCCCAGGCGTGGCTGGTCGGTTCGCTGGACAACCGCTCGTGGGACGAGGTCTGGGTGGCCTTCTGGGGCACGCTCGTCCTGCTGGCCGTCGTGGCCTGCGTCGCGTTCCAGTTCAAACCGATGCACTTCGGCGACGAGGTGGCCGCGGGACTCGGCGTGCGCTACTCGATGGTGCGCGCGGTGCTGCTGCTGTGCGCGGTCCTGCTCGCGGCGTTCGCGGTGAGCGCGGCGGGGCCCGTGCCGTTCGTCGCGCTGGTGGCGCCGCAGGTGGCGATGCGTCTGGTGCGGTACCCGACGCCGCCGTTGGTGGCCTCCGGCATGGTCGGGGCGCTGCTCCTGATCGGCTCCGACCTGGTCACGCGCACCGTGCTGCCGGCCGGTCTGCCCGTCGGCGTGGTCACCGCCGCGATCGGCGGACCGTTCCTGATCCTTCTGCTGGTGCGGGCGAACCTCAAATAGCCTGGTACAAAGGTGAGGCATGCCTAAATAGATGAGGGGGGCTTGTGGTCACTCAGTACATCACCGAGATCGAGTCCGAGGCCGGGGCCGACGACACCTCGCGGCTCTCCGCCCGGGGCGTCAGCGTCGGCTACGGCGGCCGGAGCGTCATCGACGGTCTCGACGTGTCGATCCCGCCCGGAGTGATCACGACCATCATCGGCCCCAACGGCTGCGGCAAATCGACCCTGTTGCGGACCCTGACGCGGCTGCTCAAGCCGAGCAGCGGCTCGGTCGTCCTCGACGGCCAGGACATCGTCAAGCTCAAGACCAAGGACGTGGCGAAGAAGCTGGGCCTGCTGCCGCAGGCGCCGGTCGCGCCGGAGGGCCTCACCGTGGCCGACCTGGTCGCCAGGGGCCGCCACCCGCACCAGAGCTGGCTGCGGCAGTGGTCCTCGGACGACGCCGACGTGGTGGAGCGGGCGCTCGCCATGACCGGGGTGGCCGATCTGGCCGACCGCCCGGTCGACTCGCTCTCCGGCGGTCAGCGCCAGCGCGTCTGGATCTCGATGACCCTCGCCCAGGGCACCGACCTGCTCCTCCTCGACGAGCCGACCACCTATCTGGACCTGGCGCACGCCATCGACGTGCTCGACCTGGTGGACGACCTGCACGAGTCGGGGTGCGCCGTGGTCATGGTGCTGCACGACCTCAACCTGGCCGTGCGCTACAGCGACAACCTCGTCGTGATGAAGGACGGCGCGGTCCTCGCGCAGGGGCACCCGCGCGACGTGGTCACCGCCGAGCTGCTGTACGAGGCGTTCGGCCTGCGCGCCAAGGTGATCGACGACCCGGTGGGCGACCGGCCGCTCATCGTGCCCATCGGCCGCACGCACGCCCAGCTCGCGTAGGCCCCGCGGCGACCGCGGTCCACCCCGCCCTCCCCGTAAAGGAATTGCCTGGTTAGGCTAGGCTAACCTCACTTCATCGGGTTAAGGTTTGGCTGCCCTGGCACCGGGGTGCAGCGGACAGCGCTAAAGCAAGGGAATCGGGATGCTTCTCCATCGAACGACGATCACGAAGCCGGGGCGGCGGCTCGCGGCGGTCCTGTCCGCCACGGCCCTCGGCGTCGGACTCCTCGCGGGATGCGGTTCCGACGACTCGTCGGACAAGGCGAGCGACAACGCCCCTGCCGCCGCCGGTCACTTCCCGGTCACCGTGGAGCACGCGTTCGGGACCACGAAGGTCGAGAAGGCCCCCCGGCGCGTCGTCACCGTCGGCTACACCGACGACCAGGCGGTCCTCGCGTTCGGCACCAAGCCGGTCGGCATGACCGACCAGTACCCGAACCCGTCGGGCAAGTCCCCCGACATCAACACCCAGTGGCCGTGGGTGAAGGACAAGTGGGGCAGCGCCAAGCCCGAGGTCATCATGAAGAACGGTGACTCCGGCCCCAACTACGAGAAGATCGCGGCGCTTCGGCCGGACCTGATCATCGCGGTCTACTCCGAGATCGACAAGGCCGCCTACGAGAAGCTCTCCCAGATCGCGCCGACGGTGGGCCGCACCAAGGCCGAGAAGGAGCCGTTCAGCGCTCCGTGGCAGGACAACACGCTGCACATCGCCAAGGCGCTCGGCCAGGCCGAGAAGGGCGAGAAGCTGGTCAAGGGCATCCAGTCCAAGCTCGACGCGGCCAAGAAGGCGCACCCGAAGTTCGGGAACCAGACCGCCGTCGCCCTGTCCTGGTACAAGAACTCCCTCGCCCCGTTCACCTCGACCGATGTGCGCGGACGCCTGGTGACGGGCATCGGCTACAAGTACCAGACCAAGATCGACAAGATCGCGGACGGCAACTTCTCCACCCAGCTCTCGCCCGAGCGCACCGACCTGGTCGACGTGGACCGCATCTTCGTCATCAACGACAAGGCGGACACCGAGGCGTTGAAGAAGGACAAGCTGTTCGGCAACCTGAAGGCGGTCAAGAAGGGCAACGTCTCGTACCTGCTGGACAGCGAGGGCCCCGCGGTCGGTGCCGCCATGTCCCAGGGCACCGCGCTCTCCCTGCCGTACGCGATCGACGAGCTCGTCAAGTCGGTCGACAAGAAGTGATGGACCGTCACCTGTACTGTTCCCGGCCCGACTTGGTTCTGGTGTGAGCACGACCGACAGCCCGCCCGCCCCGGTGACGCTGCGCACCGCGAGCGGGCGCGAGGCCACCCGGTGGGTCTCGGCGCACTGCCGTGACGTTCCCTGGCTGACCACCGCCACCGTGCTCTCCACGGTGGCCGGTGCGGCGCTCCAGGTGCTCCCGGTCCTCCTGCTCGGCCGGGTGGTCGACGGCGTGGCCGGGGGCGACTCCCGCTCGGGCCTGGTCGGCATCGGGGTGACGCTCGTGGCCGCCGCGCTGCTCGGCGCGGTGGCCACCGCCGTCTCCACGTATCTGATCGGGCGCCTCGGCGCGGATCTGCTCGCCCGGCTGCGCGAGGGCGCCGTCCGCGCGGTCCTCGGGATGCCGAGCGCGCGGGTCGAACAGGTCGGCCGGGGCGATGTGCTGTCCCGCGTCGGCGACGACGTGGCTGTGCTGTCCAAGGGCATCCGGACGGCCATCCCCACCGTGTTCTCGGCGGGCGTCCTCGTCTTCATCGCCACGGTCGGCATGTTCGGCCTCGACTGGCGGCTCGGCCTCGCGGGCGCCGGGGCCCTGCCCGCGTACGCGCTCGCGCTGCGCTGGTACCTGCCCCGGTCCGCGCCGCTCTACCGCAAGCAGCGGGTGGCCCAGGCCGACCGGGCGCAGGCGCTGATCAGCGGCCTCGACGGCATCGACACGGTCCGGGCGTACCGCCTGGAGGAGTCCGTGCGCGAGGAGGTCACGCGCGAGTCGTGGCGGGTGCGCGATCTCGGGGTCGACGTGTTCCGGTTCTTCGGCCGGTTCGTCGGCCGGGAGAACCGGGCCGAGTTCATCGGTCTCGTCCTCATCCTGGTGGTGGGGTACGCCCTGTTGGAGGCCGACGCCGCCACGCTGGGCGAGGTGTCGGCGGCGCCGCTGATGTTCCACCGTCTCTTCACCCCGCTCGGCGCCATCATGTTCACCTTCGACGAGGCGCAGAAGTCGGGCGCGAGCCTGACCCGGCTCGTCGGGGTGCTCGGGGAGGCCGAGGAGGGCCGCCTCGTGGGTGACGCCGCCGCCGGGGCGGGGGAGGGCACGTCGTACGCGGTGGCGGTGGAGGGGCTGACGTTCAGTTATCCCGACACCGAACAGCCGGTCCTGCGGGACGTCAACGTGTCCATCCCGGCGGGTGGTTCGCTCGCCCTGGTGGGAGCTACGGGCGCGGGCAAGACGACCCTCGCCGCGCTGATCGCCGGTATCGGGAGCCCGCAGGAGGGCTCCGTCCGCATCGGGCCGCACGACCTCGCCGGTCTCGACGAGGCCGGGGCGCGGGCCCTGGTGAGCATCCTGACGCAGGAGACGCATGTGTTCTCCGGCTCGCTCGCCGAGGACCTGCGGCTCGCCGCGCCGGGGGCGAGCGACGCCGAACTGCTCGGCGCGCTGCGCGTCGTGGGCGCCGACGGATGGGTGGAGGCGCTGCCCGAGGGCCTGGACACCCTGGTCGGCGAGGGCGGCGAGCGCCTGGACTCGACCAAGGTCGCCCATGTCGCCCTGGCCCGGCTCGTGTTGGGCCGGGCGCCGGTGGTGGTGCTCGACGAGTCGACCGCGGAGGCGGGCAGCGAGGGCGCCGCCCAGCTGGAGCGTGCCGTCCTGGCCGCGTGCGCGGGCCGGACCACGCTGTTCGTGGCGCACCGGCTGACCCAGGCGATGGCGGCGGACCGGATCGCCGTGCTTGACGCGGGGCGCGTGGTGGAGCTGGGCACGCACGACGAGTTGGTGGCCCTGGGGGGCCGGTACGCCGAACTGTGGCGGGCCTGGCGCGAGGGTAGTTAGGTCACCCTAAGTTAGGTTAGGCTGACCTCATTCCTTGAGGGTGTTGAGTAAAGGGTGCTGAGTCTTCGATGGATTCGCTGGATTCGATGATGGAACCGAGCGCTGGTCTCGTACTGCTGTCTCCCGCGCGGCTCGCCGACATGCGCCGGCGCATGGGCGGCTACTCCGACCGGACCCTCGCCGAGGCGTGCGCCATCGGTCTCTCGTACTGGGCCACCGGCCGCAGCCCCGAGGGCATCGACCTCGCGCCCGGCACCCTCTTCGCCGACGTGCTTGCCTGGGCCGACAACGGCGGTGCGGCGCCCGGCGGTTGGGAGACCGGGGAGGAGGGCACGGGCGGCGTGGACGGCCGGAGCATCGCCGTCCCCTCCGGTGTCGGACTCGCCGACGCCCAGCTCGCCCTCGGCGACCTGGCCGACTTCCCGGACCGGCCCCTCGGCACCATCAGCCCCACCGGACCGGCCGCGCGGCTGGAGACCCTCGCCCGGTGGAACGACACCGAGGCGCACCGGGAGCGCCCGACCATCGTGGAGATGTTCCGCGAGCAGGCCCGCACCCGACCCGACGCCGTCGCCGTCGTCGACGAGCACCGCACCCTGACGTACCGTCAAGCAGCCGAGCTCTCCGCCCAGTTGGGCCATCACCTCATCGAGCGCGGGCTCACCGCCGAGCAGGTCGTCGGCATCTCCCTCGGCCGCAGCGCGGAGATGGTCATCGGGCTCCTCGGCGTGCTCCAGGCCGGGTGCGCCTTCGTGCCGCTCGACCCGCAGTGGCCCGCCGAGCGCCGTGCCGTCGTCATCGAGGACGCCCGCGTCGTGCTGCAGCTGGGCGCCACGGGGGAGTGCGAGGCGGGCGAACCGGACGCCCTCGCACTCGACCTCGACGACTGGGGCTACGGCTCCTACCCGGTCGGGGAGACCGGGGTCGCCGTCGACGGCGACGCGCTCGCGTACGTCATCTTCACGTCCGGTTCGACCGGGCGGCCCAAGGGCGCGATGATCCGTCACCAGGCCATCAGCGAGCGGCTGTTGTGGCAGGTGAACGAGATCCTGGGCTTCGGCCACGACGACGCGTCGCTGTTCAAGGCGCCGCTGTCCTTCGACATCTCCATCAACGAGATCTTCCTGCCGCTGGTCTCCGGCGGCCGCCTCGTGGTCCTGCGGCCCGGCGGCGAGCGCGACCCGCACCACCTGCTGAGCGTGATCGCCGAGCAGCGCGTCACTTTCACGTACTTGGTGTCGTCCATGCTGGACGTCCTGCTGGAGATGGCGGGCGACTCCGGGCGCCTCGACAGCCTGCGGCACGTGTGGTGCGGCGGCGAGGTGCTCACCCCGGAGCTGTACGAGCGGTTCCGCACCCGGCTCGACATCCCCATGTACCACGGCTACGGCCCGGCCGAGACGACGATCGGCGTCTCCCACGTCATCTACCGGGGCGCGGCCGAGCGCCTGTCCACGTCCATCGGCAAGGCCAACCCCAACACCCAGCTGTACGTGCTCGACGAGGAGCTGCGCCCGGTCCCGGTCGGCGTCGGCGGCGAACTGTACGTGGGCGGGCTCCTGTTGGGGCGCGGCTACGTCAACGCGCCGGGGCTCACGGCGTCCCGGTTCGTGGCGAACCCCTTCGCGGCGGACGGGTCGCGGCTCTACCGGACCGGTGACCTCGCGCGGTTCGCCCCGGACGGGTCCCTCGACTTCCTCGGCCGGGCCGACAACCAGATCAAGATCCGCGGCATGCGCCTGGAGATCGAGGACGTCGAGGTCGGCCTCGCCGAGCACCCCGGGGTGCGGCACACGTGTGTCGTCGCGCGGAAGAACACGGCGGGCGGCACCTACCTGGTCGGATATGTGATCCCGGCCGCCGGGAGTGAAGGGCTGCGGGCGGCCGAGGTCAAGGAGTGGGCCACCGCGCACATGGTCGAGTACATGGTGCCGACCCACATCGTCGTCCTCGACGCGTTCCCGCTCACCGCCAACGGCAAGCTCGACCGGAACGCCCTGCCCGAGCCCACCGCCGACACGAGCGCCCTCGTCGCACCCGGCACCGAGAACGAACGCACGGTGTGCGCGGCCGTCGCCTCCGTGCTCCGGCTCGAACAGGTCGGTGTCGACCAGGACTTCTTCCAGCTCGGCGGCGACAGCATCCTCGCCATCTCGCTGCTCAGCGCCCTGCGCGAGGCGGGCCTCTACGTCACCGCGCGGCAGATCTTCACCCACAGCGTCGTGGGCGCCCTGGCCGCCGTGGCCGGCCGCGAGGACGTCACCGCCGTCCACCCCGCCGAGGACGTCGCGACCGGCGCCGTCGTGGGCTCGCCCGTCGTGCAGTGGCTCGGCGAGACCACGGACGCGATCGACGGCTTCGTGCAGTCGGTGGTCCTCACCACCCCGGCGGAGCTGACCGGCGAGGCGCTCGGCGCGATCCTCACCTCGCTGATCGGGCGGCACGACATGCTCCGTGCCCGTCTGGTGCGCGGCGAGCGCTGGAGCTTCGACATGCCGGAGGCGGAGGGAGCCGCCGCGTCCTGGCAGGAGAGCGACCTGCCGCTGGACGACTGCGTCGCGCTCGCCACCGAGGGGCTGGACCCGGCGGGCGGCGTGATGCTGCGCGCCGTGTGGCGCCGCGCGGACCGGCAGCTGGTCCTCGTCGCCCACCACGTCGTCATGGACGGGGTGTCCTGGCGCGTCCTGATGGACGACCTCGCCACCGCGTGGCGGCAGCGCTCCGCGGGCACCCCGGTCGAACTCCCGCCCGTGGGCACGTCGTTCCGGCAGTGGACCACGTACCTTCAGAGCGCCGCCGCCGACGCCGACCCCGCCCCCTTCCGGCGGGCCCTGCCGGGCACGGACCAGCCGGTGGGCCGGCGCGCGCTGACCGAGGCCGACACCGTCGCCCGGGAGCGGACCCGGACCGTGACCGTCGGCCCCGAGGTCACGGCCGCGCTCCTCGGCGAGATCCCCGCGAAGTTCCACGCGGGCGTCAACGACGTTCTGCTGACCGCGCTCGCCGTCGCCCTCGCCCGGTGGCGCCGCGACCTCGGGCAGGAGCAGACCTTCGCGCACATCGAGCTCGAAGGCCACGGCCGCGAGGGGCAGTTCGTGGCGGCCGCCGCAGGCCGCGAGCCGGACCTCTCGCGCACCGTCGGCTGGTTCACCACCCTGTTCCCCGTGACCGTCGACCCCGGCGCCACGGCGGAGCACACCGACTCCGCGCACACCGACTCCGCGTACCTGGCACCGGCGTACCTCGCGGCCGCGCTCAAGGCCGTCAAGGAAGACCTCGCCCGGGTGCCGGACAACGGCATCTCGTACGGCGCCCTGCGCTACCTCGCCGGCGCCGCGTTCGACGCGCCCGCGCCGCAGGTGCTCTTCAACTACCTGGGCCGCTTCGACGCGGGCGCGGCCGGGGACTGGCAACTGGCCGGGGCCACCGGGCAGTTGGGCGAGAGGCGCGACCCGCGGATGCGGCTGCCGCGCCCGCTGGAGTTCAACGCGATCGCCGAACCCGCGGCGAACGGCGCGGGCGGCGCAAGCGGCGCGAGTGGCGCGTACGAGCTGGTCACCACCATCTCCTGGCCCGACGGGGTGTTCACCGACGAGGACATCACGACCCTCGGCGGGTACTTCCGCGCCGCCCTTGCCGCACTCGCCGCGCTCGACGAGGGCGGCCACACCCCCAGCGACTTCCCCCTGGTGCCGCTCACCCAGGCCGACGTCGACGCCCTGGACGGCCCCCGGCTGCGCGACGTCCTGCCGCTGACCCCGCTGCAGGAGGGCCTCTACTTCCACTCGGTCTTCGACGACGACTCGGCGGGCGCCTACGTCGAGCAGCAACTCCTCACCCTGGAGGGCGAGGTGGACGCCGAGCGGCTCGCGGCGGCGGCCACCCGGCTGCTCACGCTCTTCCCGAACCTGGCCGCGCGGTTCGTGGCCCTCGCCGACGGCCGCGTCGTCTCCGTGCTCGACGGCGGCGCGCAGGCGCCCTTCACCGTGCTCGACCGGCCCGGGATCACCGACGCGGAGCTCCGCGACCTCGCCGAGCGGGACCGCCGCGCCGGGTTCGACCTGGCCACCGGCCCGCTCATGCGCTACACGCTGATCCGCACGGGCGCCGACAACCCCGAGCTCACCGGCCGCACCGTCCTCGTCCAGACCGTGCACCACATCATCGCCGACGGCTGGTCGGTGCCGCCGATGCTGCGCGCGCTCCTCACCGAGTGCCACGCGCCGGGCACCGTGTACCCGCGCGGCGGCTTCGCCGACTACGTCCACTGGCTCGCCGGGCGCGACGAGGACGAGAGCGACCGGACCTGGCGCGAGGAGCTCGCCGGGCTTGCCGGGCCCTCCCTGGTCGCCGAGGGGCACACGCCCTCCGACCGGTTCGCCGACACCTCCGTACAGCCCCAGGAAGACATCGACGCGGCCGTACGGTCGGCCGGAGTGCCGCTGAGCGTGGCGGTGCACAGCGCCTGGGCGGTGACGCTCGGCTCCCTCCTGCACGGCCAGGACGTGGTGTTCGGCTCCACCGTCTCCGGGCGGGACGCGGACGTGCCCGGCATCGAGGACATGGTGGGCCTGTTCATCAACACCATTCCCGTACGGGCGCGTTGGACCGCCACCGGCACGGCGCGCGAGCTGCTCGCCGCCGTCCGGGAGCACCAGAGCGCCGTCCTGCCGCACCAGCACGTCTCACTGGCACGGATCGGCCGCCAGGCGGGCGCGGGCTCGCTCGTCCAGGGCGGTGCGGGCTCGCTCGTCCAGGCGGGCGCGGGCTCGCTCTTCGACACCCTCGTGGTCTTCGACGTCGCCACCGACGTGGCCGGGCTGCGCGCGCCCGGCGACGACCTGGTCATCGCGGACATCGTGAACGAGGGCGCCCCGCACTACCCGCTGACACTGGTCGTCGAGCGCACGCCCGACGGCACACCGCGCTTCAACCTGATCTACGACGGTGAACTCCTGCGCGAGGACGGCGCCCAGGCGATCCTGCGCACCTTCACGCGGACCCTCACCGGCCTGCTCACCCGGCCGGACGCCCTGGTCGACGAGCTGGCGCGGGAGAGCGGACGGCAGCCCGTCCAGGTCGCTCCCGCGACCCTGGGCGAGCTGTTCGACGCCGCCGCCCGCCGTGACCCGGCCGCCACCGCGGTCACCCAGTGCGGCCTCGACGGCGGCGCCAGGTCGTTGACGTACGGCGAACTGGCCGACGCCAAGGACGAGTTGGCCGCTTCCCTGCGTGCCGCCGGGGTCGGGCCGGGGCGGCGGGTCGCCGTCGCCGTGCCGCGCTCCCTCGAACAGGTCGTCGCCCTCGTGGCGGTCGTCTCCGCGGGCGGCGCCTATGTGCCGCTCGACCTGGCGTACCCGGACGAGCGCCTGGAGTACGTCCTCGCCGACGCCGCTCCGCAGGTGGTCCTGGTGGACCGGGACCAGCGGGACCGCTTTGCGCGGCTCCTTGAGCGGGCGGGCGTGGCGGCCCGGGTGGTGGTCCAGGGCGACGAACTCCCCCTGGACTCAGCGGAGTCGGCGCCCGCCGTCGCCGTCAGTCCGCGCGACCCCGCGTACGTGATCTACACCTCCGGGTCGACCGGCCGCCCCAAGGGCGTCGTCGTCCCGCACTCCAGCGTCGTGACGCTGCTCGCCCGGACGCGGCCCGACATGGACTTCGGACCCGACGACGTCTGGGTCCAGTTCCACTCCTTCTCCTTCGACTTCGCGGTCTGGGAGCTGTGGGGCGCGCTGACGCACGGTGCCGAACTGCTGGTCCCGGAGTACGGGCTGACGCGCTCGCCGGTCGACTTCCACCGGCTGGTCCGGGAGCGCGGGGTGACCGTGCTCAACCAGACCCCGTCGGCGTTCTACCAGTTCATCGAGGCCGACCGGCACGCCGATGAGCCGGTCACGGCGCTGCGCCGGATCATCTTCGGCGGCGAGGCCCTCGACCTCGGGCGGCTGCGCGGCTGGGTCGAGCGGCACGGCACCGGCTCGCCCGAGCTGGTCAACATGTACGGCATCACCGAGACCACCGTGCACGTCACGCACCGGGTGCTGACGGACGCCGACTTCGGCGCCGACGGCGCCGTCGATCAGGTGAGCCCGATCGGCGGCCCCATCCCCGGCCTCGTCACCTACCTGCTCGACGACCGGCTGCGCCCGGTCCCGCCGGGCCGCGTCGGCGCCATCTACGTCGCCGGGGACCAGGTGTCGCTCGGCTACCTGGGGCGTCCGGGCCTGACCGCGGGCCGGTTCGTGGCCGACCCCTTCGCGGGCGACGGCTCCCGGATGTACCACACGGGCGACCTGGCCCGGCGCACGCTCGACGGCGAGCTCGAGTTCGTGGGACGCGCCGACGACCAGGTCCAACTCAAGGGCTTCCGCATCGAGTTGGGTGAGGTGGAGGCCGCCGTCCGGGAGCTCGACGGCGTCGTCGACGTGGCCGTCACCGTCGCGGACAGCGGCGACCACCTCGTCGCGCACGTCGTGGGCCGCGTCCCCGACGACACCGCCGCCCTCTCCGAGGCGCTGTCCGCGAAGCTGCCGGTGCACATGGTGCCCGGCCGGGTCCTGACGGTCGACGCCCTGCCGCTGACGGTCAACGGCAAGCTGGACCGCAAGGCGCTGGCCGAGCGGGCGGCCGCCGCCTCGGACGCCGCCGCTCCGGACGCTGCCGCTCCGGACGCTGCCGCTCCGGACGCCGCCGCTCCGGACGCCGCCGCTCCGGACGCGGGCGCTTCGGTCGCGGGCGTCAGCGAATCCGTACTCACCGCCCTGACCGAAGTCTTCGCCGAGACGCTGTCCGGCGCCACCGTGGACGCCGACACCGACTTCTTCGTGGCCGGGGGCGACAGCATCGTCGCCATCACCGTGATCAACCGGGCCCGCGCGCTGGGACTGCCCATCGCGCCCCGCGACGTGTTCCTGTTCCGCACGCCGCGCGCGCTCGCCGAGCACCTGGGAGCCCAGGGTTCCCAGGGCGCCCCGGGAACCCGTACGCCGCAGGCCGCCGCCACCGCCCCCGCGCGCCGCGAGGACGGCCCCGTGGCACCCACGCCGATCATCCTGCGCCAGCGCGCATTGGGTGAACTCGGCGGATCCCTCGACCGGTTCGCCCAGGCGCGCACCCTCGTGGCCCCCGAAGGCGCCGGTTTCGCCGACGCCGAGCGCGCCGCCCGTGCCGTGGTCGCCGCGCACCCGGCCCTCAGGCTGCGGCTGCGCACCGAGCACGGGGTGTGGGCGCTGCGCACCGAACCCGCCCGTGACGTCGACGTCACCGTGGAGCGGCCGCAGTCGACCGACCCCACGGCCGTCGCCGACGCCGCCGCCGGACGCCTCGACCCCGAGTCCGGCGACGTCATCGCCTTCGCCTGGCTGGAGGCGAGCCGGACCCTCGTCGTCACCGTGCACCACCTCGCCGTCGACGCGGTGTCCTGGCTGATCCTCCTCGACGACCTGACCACCGCGATGAGCGGCGCCGAACTGCCGCCGCCCACCACGTCCTTCGCCGAGTACGCCGAGGCGCTCACGCTCGGGGCCGCGCAGGACGTCGACGGCATCGGGCACTGGATCGACACGCTCCGGGCGCCCGAACTGGTCGCACGGACAGGGGAGTTGCGCGAGACCACGGCCGTGCTCGCCGCCGAGGCGAGCGACCGCGTGACCCGCACCGCGCCCGCCGCCCTGGGCATCGGCCTCACCGAGCTGCTGTGCGGCGCGCTGCGCACCGCCCTCACCCGGACCCAGACGTCGATGCGGAAGGCGCCCACCGACCTCGCCATCGACCTGGAGCGGCACGGCCGGGTCCCGGCCCTGGAGCACCACGACTACACGCGCACGGTCGGCTGGTTCACCGCCATCGCACCCGTGCGGCTCACCGCGCACACCGACCCCGTCGCGGCGGCCCGCGAGGTCGCCGAGCGCCAGCCCGACGAGTGCGGCCACATCGCGTACGGCAAGCTCCGCCATCTCAACCCGCAGACGGCCCCGCTCCTGACCGGCCGCCCGCAGGTGCTCTTCAACTACCTGGGCCGGGGCGGCGAATCGCAGGCGCTGCGCCTCACCGGCGGCGACCAGGCAAGCCCGTACGCCGTCGAGGTCAACGCGTGGACGGACGACGCCACCGGCCGGCTGCACGCGGAGTTCCTCCTCGGCGAGGACATCCCCGACGAGATCGCCGAGCACTGGCTGAGCGCCCTGGAGTCCCTCGCGGACGCCGCGGCCACCGCCGAGCGCACGGCGCCCGTCACCCCGCTCCAGCGCGGCCTGTTCTTCCAGGCCCAGCTGGCGGGCGCGGCCGGACACTACGTCGCGCAGAGCTGGTTCACCTTCGACCGGCGCCTGGACACGGAGGCGCTCGCCGAGGCGATGGCGCACGTGATCGACCGCCACCCGGTCGCTGGCGCGGGCTTCGGCACCGACGACGACGGCAACCCGGTCCAGGTCCTCAAGGCGGGCCGCCGCGTCCCCGTCCGCACGGTCGAGCTCACGAGCGACGCGGACGTCGAGGCGCTGCGCGCACGGGACCGCGACGCCGGGTTCGACCCGGCCGAGCCGCCGCTGATCCGGCTGACCGTGGTGCGCCGTCCCGACGGCCGCGACGGACTGCTGCTCAGCTACCACCTGCTGCTGTGGGACGGCTGGTCCCGCGAGATCGTGCTGCGGGACCTGTTCGACGCCTACGAGGCCGCGCTGCAGGGCGAGTTGGCGCCCGCCGTGCCCGCCACGCCGAGCTTCGAGGAGTACGCCAGGACGCTCGCCGCCAAGGACTCCGCCGCGGCCGAGCGCTTCTGGGCCGGGCACCTCGCGGACCTCGGCGGACCGACGCTGCTCGCGGGCCCGGCGCCGTCCCTCTCGGACGCGCTGCCGCAGCCCCTCGTGCACACGCTCTCCGCCGAGCAGTCGGACCTCCTGCGCGACGCCGCCAAGGCCCACGGCGTCACCCTCAACTCGGTGCTGACCGGCGCCTTCGGGCTGCTGCTCGGGGCGCACACCGGCCGCGCCGACGCCGTGTTCGGCGTGACCGTCTCCGGGCGCGACGGCGAGGGCCTGGCCGACCTCGTCGGCGTGCTGCTCAACACCGTGCCGATGCGGACGAAGGCCCGGCCGCACGAGACCGCGGGGGAGTACCTGGCGGGCGTGCAGGCGGCCCGGGTCGAGGCGATGGAGCACGAGCACCTCGGGCTCGGCGAGATCCAGCGGGCCAGCGGGCACGACACCCTGTTCGACAACCTCTTCGTGCTCCAGAACTTCCTGGACATGGACGCGTTCGCCGCGATGAACGCCCGGCACGGCATCACCTCGGTGACCGCCGACGACTCCACGCACTACCCGTACACCTGGGTCGTCACGCCCGGCGAGCGGCTCACGGTCAAGCTGGAGCACCGCGCCGGCACCCCCGAGGACGCCCGCCGGCTGCTCGACGACTACCTGCGCGTGCTCGACGAGCTGGCCCGGTCGGCCGGTCCGCTGGGCGCGCTGCCGGGACTCGGCGCCGAGCCCGCGCCCGGCGCCCGTACGGACGTCGGCACGGACACCGTCGTCGACCGCTTCGACCGGGCGGCGGACCGCGCCCCCGAGCGGGTCGCCCTCGTCGCGGACGGCGCGTCCCTGACCTTCGCCGAACTCCGGGACCGCAGCCGGGCGGTGGCGGGCGTGCTCGCCGGGCGCGGCATCGGACCCGAGACGACCGTGGGCCTCGCGCTCCCGCGCTCCCTCGACTCGATCGTGGCGCTGTTCGCGGTGCTGCGCGTCGGCGCCGCCTATGTGCCGCTGGAGCTGGACCACCCGGACGAGCGGATCGCGGGGATCGTCGCGGACGCCCGGCCCGAGGTGATCCTGACCGTGAGCGCGGTGTCGCCCCGGCTGCCCGCCGGCACCGAGGTCATCGAGCTGGACCGCCGGCTGCCGGACGCCGAGCCCTTCGTGACGTTCGCGCCGGACGATCCGGACCGCCTGCGCCACCCCGCGTACACGATCTACACCTCCGGTTCGACCGGGAGGCCCAAGGGCGTGGTGACCGAGTACGCGGGCCTCACCAACATGCTGATCAACCATCAGCGACGCATCTTCGAGCCGGTCCTCGCCGAGCACGGCCACCGCGTCTTCAAGATCGCGCACACCGTGTCCTTCGCCTTCGACATGTCGTGGGAGGAGCTGCTCTGGCTCGCCGACGGGCACGAAGTGCACATCTGCGACGAGGAGTTGCGCCGGGACGCGCCCCGCCTGGTCGCGTACTGCCTGGAGCACGGCATCGACGTCATCAACGTCACGCCGACCTACGCGCAGCAGCTCGTCTCCGAGGGGCTGCTCGACACCCCGGAGCGGCGGCCCGCGCTGGTGCTGCTCGGCGGCGAGGCCGTCACGCCGACGCTGTGGCAGCGGCTCGCCGAGACCGAGGGCACGGTCGGCTACAACCTGTACGGGCCGACCGAGTACACGATCAACACCCTGGGCGTCGGCACCTTCGAGTGCCAGGACCCGGTGGTGGGCGTGGCCATCGACAACACCGACGTGTACGTCCTCGACCCGTGGCTGCGGCCGCTGCCGGACGGCGTGCCCGGTGAGCTGTACGTGGCGGGCGTCGGCATCGCGCGCGGCTATCTCGGGCAGAGCGCCCAGACCGCGCACCGCTTCGTGGCGTGCCCGTTCGGGGCGCCCGGCGAGCGCATGTACCGCACCGGGGACCTGGTGGTGCGGCGGCCCGACGGCAACCTCAGTTACCTGGGCCGCACCGACCAGCAGGTCAAGATCCGCGGTCACCGGGTCGAACTCGGCGAGGTGGAGGCCGCGTTCGCGGCGCACCCCGCGGTGCGGTTCGCCGCGGCCGTCGCCCAGCCGGACCCGCAGGTCGACGGCGCGTACCGGCTCGCCGTCCACCTCGTCCTGGACGGCGCGGACCTCGCGGCCGTGGCCGCCGACGTGGGCGCCGGGCTGCCGGACTTCCTGCGCCCCTCGCACTACGCCGAGGTCGACGCCATCCCGCTGACGGTGAACGGGAAGGCCGACACCAAGGCGCTGCCCGAGCCCAAGCCGCTCGGCGCGCTGACCACGGCGGCGGAGCGCGCCCCGCGGACCGAGACGGAGACCGTGGTCTGCGAGCTCTTCGCCGAGGCCCTGGACCTGGACGACGACGAGGTGAGCGCGGTCAGCGACTTCGTGTCCCTCGGCGGGCACTCGATGCTGGCGGTCCGCCTGATCGGCCTGCTGCGCCGGGAGTACGGTCCTGTGGTCACCGTCCGCGACCTCTTCACCCTGCGAACCCCGGAAGCGATGGCCCGCCATCTCGATGAGAACTCCTGACACACAGACGACGCCTGACACGCGGCGGCCCCGCCCGGGGTCCGACATCCTGCGGACGGCCCTGCGCCGCAACGTCGGCGCCATGATCTGGGGCACCGTCCTCATGGGCCTGTACCAGGCCGGTGAGACGGCCTTCCCGATCGCGCTCGGCCTGATCGTCGAGCACACGATGAAGGGCGAGCGCAGCCTCGGCGCCCTCGCCGTGTCGATCGGCGCGCTCGCGGTGATCATCACGACGGTGTCGCTGTCGTGGCGGTTCGGGATGCGCATCCTGCAGAAGGCCAACACGACGGAGGCGCACCGCTGGCGGGTGCGGGTCGCGGCCTGCGGGCTCCAGCCCGTCGCCCGGGACGTCGACCTGAAGTCCGGCGAGGTGCTCACCATCGCCACCGAGGACGCCGACCAGACCGCCGACATCGTCGAAGTCGTGCCGATGCTGATCAGCTCGCTGGTCGCGGTGCTCGTCGCGGCGGTGGCCCTCGGTCTCGCCGACTACCGGCTCGGCCTGCTGGTGATGGTCGGCACCGTCGGGATCCTCACGGTCCTGAGCGTCATGTCCAAGCGGATCGGCTCCAGCACCCGCGAACAGCAGGCCCGGGTGGCGCGGGCCGGCGCGAAGGTCGCCGACCTGATCACCGGCCTTCGCCCGCTGCACGGCTTCGGCGGCAACCACGCGGCGTTCCGCTCGTACCGGCAGGTCAGCACCGAGGCGAAGCACCAGGCGGTCACCGTCGCCAAGGTGAACGGCGTGTACGCGGGGACCGCCCTCGGCCTCAACGCCGTCCTCGCCGCGGCCGTGACCCTGACGGCGGGCTGGCTGGCGCTCGGCGGCGAGATCAACATCGGCGAACTCGTGATGGCGGTGGGCCTCGCGCAGTTCATCATGGAGCCGCTGAAGCTCTTCTCGGAGATGCCCAAGTACGTGATGACGGCCCGCGCCTCCGCCGAGCGGATGGCCCTGGTGCTCGGCGCGCCGCCGGTGACGACCCCGGGCGAGGGCCGCCCGGCCGAGGGCGGGGACCTGGAGCTCGACCACGTCCGGTACGGGTCCCTGCGCAAGCTGAAGTTCCGGGTGCGCGCGGGCGAGTTCGTGGCGATCGCCGTCTACCAGCCGCGCGCGGCGGCCGACCTCGCCGCGGTCCTCGCCGTGAACGTCCCGCCCGAGGCGTACGAGGGCGCGGTGCGGCTCGGCGGGCAGGAGCTCGCCGCGCTGTCGGTCGAGTCGGTGCGCGAGCACCTGCTGGTGAATCCGTACGACGGGGAGATCTTCGCGGGCACCCTCCGGTCGAACATCGACCCCGCGGGCACGAGCCGCACGGTCGACGAGGCCGTCGAGGCGTCCATGCTGACCGACGTCGTCGCGCTGCACCGCGAGGGGCTCGACTACGGCGTCCGCGACCGCGGCGCCAACCTGTCGGGCGGGCAGCGCCAACGCCTGTCCCTGGCGCGCGCGCTGGCCGCCGACGCCGAGATCCTGGTCCTGCACGACCCGACGACGGCCGTCGACGCGGTCACCGAACAGCTCATCGCGCGCAACGTAGCGAAGCTGCGCCGGGGCCGCACCACCGTCGTGCTCACCAGCAGCCCGGCGCTCCTGGACGCCGCGGACCGCGTGCTCGTCCTGGACGAGGGGGCCGTCGTGGCGGAGGACACGCACCGCAACCTGCTGGCGCGTGACGAGGAGTACTGCCTGGCCGTGGCCAGGTGATGCGGCGCGCGGCTCCGGGCAATACGCCGGGTGGCCCCGGGGAGTCGACGTACTCCCCGGGGCCACCCGGCTGTTGAGGTATCGGAAGGGGCTCAGGCCAGCGCCCAGGCGACATCCCTGAGCAGGGCGTGCCGCCAGCCCGCCCGGTCGTGGCCGGACGGCGACCGGGAGACCCGTACCGTCGCACCGGCCTCCTCGGCCAGCTTCTCGGCGAGCGCGCAGTGGGGAAGCATGCGCGTCTCGTGCTCGCCCACGTCGAACGCGGCCCGCAGCCCGGACAGTCCGGTGCCCTCCAGCCCGCGCAGCCGCTCGGCGACGGCGCCGCCGACCGCGCCGCCCAGCGGATCCGCCGCGCCCACCGCGCCGGGCGCCCACCAGAACGAGGGCGACTGGCAGGCGATGCGGTGCACGAGCTCCGGGAACTCGAGCGCCGCGTACATCGCGCTCAGTCCGCCGAGGCTCTGCCCGGCCACCACGAGGCGGTCCGGGTCCGCGCGGACCCCGGACTCCGCCACCAGCGGCAGCAGTTCGTCCCGGACCGCCTCCCACAGCGCCCGCTCGCAGCCGAACTCGGCCTCCCGGTCCTTGGCCGGCAGGAACACGAGGGTGACGGGCGGCATCTCGCCCTGGGCGACGGCCGAGTCGAAGGCGTCCATGGCCGGGTGCAGATGCAGCCAGTCGTCCCCGTCGAGCAGCAGCACCACGGGCCCGCCGCCGCCCGCCGGGTGGACCCGTACGGTGCGCCGGCCGCCGAGCCGTTCGCTGCTCCAGCGGATCCGGGTGCGCGGCAGCGGCAGTACGACGTCGGCGCCGGCGCCGAGGGCGGGCCAGTGCGGCTGCTCCCCGGCGTCCGGGGTCGCGGCGATGGACCGGTCGCCGCCCGCGCCCGCCGGGTTGAACGGGTCGGCGTGCGTGTCTCCGTCGCCGGTGCGGAGCTGATAGGTCACGCGCAGCCGCGCGGGCATCGCCACCTCGGCATACCAGCAGTCGGTCGCGCCCCACCGCTTCAGGGCGACGGGCTCGGACCAGCTCTCGAAGGCGAGGGTGGCGGGGGAGCCGCGCCACAGGAAGAGGGTCGTCCAGCCGTTGTCGGCGGGCAGTGACACGGGTGTCCGGGCGGCTGCCCAGAACGTGTCGGTGCCCGGCTCGCCGGTCAGCCCGTATGCGGCGAAGGGCTGTTCTGTTCCGGTCGAGCGGTGCATGGACGCTCCTTGTGAGAGGGAAGGGGAAGGGCTAAGCTCACTGTTGATTAGGCGAGCCTAACCTAAGCAAATCCGAGGAGTCACTGGCACATGAGCACCAACCCCTTCGACGACGCCGACGGCCGCTTCCTGGTCGTGGTCAACCACGAGGGACAGCACTCGCTGTGGCCGTCCTTCGCCGAGGTGCCCGGGGGGTGGACGACCGTCTTCGAGGAGAACTCCCGGGACGCCTGCCTGGAGTACATCGAGGCCAACTGGACCGACCTGCGCCCGCGTTCGCTCGCGGCGGCCGCGGACGCCTGACCCGCTGATGCTCTGCACCCGGCTGACGAACGCGCGCTTCCTGACCATGGACCCGGACCACCCCGTCGCCCACGACCTGGGCATCTGGCGGGGCCGGATCGTGGGCCTCGACGCGGCCGTGACGTCGGTGCCCGCGCGCGAAGTGATCGACCTCCAGGGCGCCACCGTGCTGCCCGGGTTCATCGACGCCCATGTGCACCTGGCCTGGACCGGGTTCAAGGAGAGCGCCCCGAGCATCGCGGGCCGCACGCGGATCGACGACGTGCTCGCGGCCGTGGAGGACGCCGTCACCCGCAAGGGCGGTGCGGGCGGCGGCAGTTCGGGCGGCGGTGATTCGGGTGACGGCAGCTCGGGCGACTGGGTGACCGTCGTCGGCTACGACCAGCGGGCCCTCGGCCGGCACCTGACCGCCGCCGAACTCGACAAGGTCAGCCACGGGCACAAGCTGTACCTGCTGCACGACTCCGGGCACGGCTGCGTCGTCAACTCCGCCGTCCTGGACCTGCTGCCCGCGGACATCCCGCACGAGAACGGCTTCCTCGCCGAGGGCGCCATGGGTGCAGCCCGCGCCCTCGGCCTGCCGCGCTCCCAGCGGGACCTGGCCGAGTCCATCGGGCGCGCCGCCCGGACCTGTCTGGCCGAGGGCGTCACCGCCTGTGCCGAGGCGGGCATCGGCGGCACGCTCCTCGGGCACAGCCCGGTCGAGCTGGGCGCCTACCAACTCGCGCGCGACGAGGGACTGTTGCCGCTGCGGGTGCAGCTCATGGTCGCCGCGGACCGGCTGCGCCCGGTCGACGCGCACGCGGCCGACGGCTTCCCGCGCGCCCTCGACCTCGGCCTGCGCACCCGGTTCGGCGACGACCGCCTCTCCGTGGGGGCCCTGAAGGTCTTCACGGACGGCGGCATGATGGCCAGGACCGCCGCGCTCACCAGTCCGTACGAAGGACTCGACCACAGCGGCCAGTTGCAGGACGACCCGGACGTCCTCGCGGACACGATCGTGGACGGCCACCTCGCGGGCTGGCAGCTCGCCGTGCACGCGATCGGCGACCGCGGGGCCGACGTCGCCCTGGACGCCCTGGAGCGGGCCCAGCGCCTGCGCCCGCGCCCCGAGGCCCGGCACCGCGTCGAGCACGCCGGACTGATCCGCCCCGACCAGCTCGCGCGCTTCGCGCGGCTCGGCGTCACCGCGGTCGTCCAGCCCAACTTCCTGCGCCACTTCGGCGACGACTACGCGGCGATCATGGGCGAGGAGCGGGCCCCCTGGCTCTACCGGGGCCGGTCGTTCCTGGACCACGGCATCCGCCTCGTCGGCAGCTCCGACCGCCCGGTCACGGACGGATCCCCGCTGCGCGCCGTGCAGTTCATGGCCGAGCGCACCTCCGCGTCCGGCCAGGTGATCGGCCCGGACGAGGGCATCACGGTCGAACAGGCCCTGCACGCCTACACGATGGCGGGCGCGTACGCCTGCCACTGGGAGAACGACCTGGGCAGCCTCACCCCGGGCAAGCGCGCCGACCTGGTGGTGCTCGGCGACGACCCCACGCGCGTGGAGGTGTCGCGCATCGGCGGGATCGAGGTGGCGGCCACGTATGTGGACGGTCGTGAGACGAGGGAAACGGGGAAGGTGGCGGCGGCATGAGGGAGACAGGGCTGACGGCTGGTGCTGAGGGCTACGCAAGCCTCTGGGAGAGCGATGCCTTCCCGCACCGCTGGGTCATCTGGGACACCCCGGAGGAGACCCTCGTCTTCGACAGGAAGATCAACTGCCCTGTGGACATCGTCGACGAGAGGGTCCTGAGGGAGGTGCTCGACCGGATGCGCCGGGCGGACGTGCCCGAGACCCGGGAGTATCCGGGCGGGCCGTGCGCGTAGCCGCCCTCGCTCACGCACCTGGAAATCGCGTACCTGAGGAAGGTAGATCTTGACCGCGGCCACGCCGCCCCCTGCCCTGTCCCTCCGGACACCGCCTCGCACGCCGCCGCCGGTCGTGCGCTGCGCCCGCGAGGCGGACGCCCCCGAACTCGCCGCCCTGTCCGCGCCGTTCGTGCGCTCGGGCGCGCTGCGGGAGCGGCCCGCCTCGGTGTACGCCGCTCATGCCACCGACTTCTTGGTGGCCGAGTCGTCGGAGGGGGACCTGGGGGACTTGGGGGACCTGGGGGATCTGGGAGGTCTCGGTGGCTGCGTGGGGCTGCGCGTGTATCCGGGCGGGGAGCGTGGGCTCACGGGCGTTCTGTACAACTTCTGTGTGGCGGAGCACATGCAGGGGCGCGGAGTCGGAGCCGAACTCCTGCGCGCCGCGCTGGCGATGGCGCGGGCCGGGGCGCTGGACGCTGTGTTCACGGCGACGACCGGTGGCGGCGACCTCTTCCTGCGGTACGGCTTCGCGCCCGCGAGCGCGCAGTCGGCGCCGCCGTCCTGGGCGGCGTCCCTCGACCCCCGGCGCAATGCGCGGGTGCTGGCGCGGGACTTGTGAGGCCACGCGGCGGCACGGCTCCCGGCTATACGGTGCTCGGGTCGCGGTCCTGGCTGTGGTCGGGGACCACGGTCGTGCCGGTGAGGGTCCCGCCGAGGACGCCGCGCAGCACCGCGTGCGGCACCCGGCCGTCGAGCACGTGGGCCCGGCCCACACCGCCGCGTACGGCCCGCAGGCAGCCCTCCATCTTCGGCAGCATCCCGCTCGCGAGCCCGGGCAGCAGCTCGTCCAGCGCCTCGGCGGTCAGGTGCTCGATCACCTCGGTGCTGTGCGGCCAGTCCGCGTACAGCCCCGCCACATCCGTGAGCATCACGAGGCGTTCGGCGTCGAGGGCCACGGCCAGGGCCGACGCGGCGAGATCGGCGTTGACGTTGTACACCTGCCCGTCCGCGCCGCGGGCCACCGGGGAGACCACGGGGATGTGGCCCTGCTCCAGGAGCGTGCGCACCATGGCCGGGTTCACGTCCACGATGTCGCCGACGAGACCGATGTCCACGGGGCGGCCGTCGACCCAGGCGGGCCGCCGTTCGGCCGTCATCGTGTGTGCGTCCTCGCCGGTCATTCCCACGGCGAAGGGGCCGTGGGCGTTGATGTGGCCGACTATCTCCCGCTGGACCCGGCCGGTGAGCACCATGCGGACGACTTCCATGGTCTCCGGCGTGGTCACGCGCAGGCCCGCCTCGAAGCGGCTCTCCAGGTCCAGCCGGTCGAGCATCGCGCTGATCTGCGGGCCGCCGCCGTGCACGACGACCGGGTGCAGGCCGGCCCGCCACAGCTCCACGACGTCCTGGGCGAAGGTGCGTTGGAGGCTCGCGTCCACCATGGCGTTGCCGCCGAACTTGATGACGACCGGTCTCATGCTCTCTGTCTCCACCCACCCCGGAGCCAACAAGATTTGCTTAGCTTAGCCTAACCTAATTGATGATCGGCTCGGTGATCGGCTCGGTGGTCCGGTCTGTGCGGGCAGGGGAGTTATCCACTGGTCGGGGGTTGTCCACAGGGCGAACCGGAAGCCCGCGATCCGGGCCACAGTCGCCGCATGACGAATCACAGCGAAGCGGTCGGCCCGACGGGCGATCGCGATCCGATGGGCGCCCCTGTGGGGGACCCGGTGGGGGACCCGGTGGGCGATCCGGTGGTGACGCTGCGCACCCCGGCCGAACTGGCGGACGCCCTCCCGTACTTGCTCGGCTTCCGCCCCGAGGAAAGCATGGTGCTGATCGCGCTGCACGGCGCGCGGGGCCGCTTCGGCGGGCGCGTGCGGCTCGGCATCCCCGAGCGGGAGCGGGACTGGCCTTCGGTCGCGAGGTCCCTGGCCGAGTGCCTCGTCGGCGGCTGCGAGCGCAGGGGCGCGCGTCCCGACGGCATCGTCGCCTTCCTCTGCCTGGAGCCGGTGGGCGCCGCGTCCGGGCGGGAGGTGCGGGAACGCCTGCGGCCGCTGGCCCAGGCCCTGCGCAAGCAGTGCGGGCGACTTGATGTCCCGGTGCTCGAGGTGATCTGCATCTCGGCAGGCCGCTTCTGGACCTACTGCTGCCCGAGCGAGCTGTGCTGCCCTCCCGAGGGCGTGCCGCTGCCCCGCCCCGGTACGTCGGTGATGGCGGCCGCGGCGGCCTACACCGGCATCCAAGTGGCGTGCACGCAGCGGGAGATGAGAGCCCGCCTCGCCCCCTGGGCCACCGGGGCCGCCGACGACCAGGAGCGGGCGCTCGACGCGGCGGGGCTCGCCCTCGTGCCCCGGATCCTGGACGAGACGGGCCACGCCGAGGTCGCCGCCGAGACGCTCGACCTGGCCCGCCGGGTCATGGCCCGCCTGGACGCGGCGCCCCCGGTCCGCGGCCGCCTCGAAGCGGACCTCCGCGACGACGAACTCCTCGCGCACGACGAGGCGGCGGCCCTGATCCTCGGCCTCCAGGTCCGCACGACGCGCGATCGGGCCGCGGAGTGGATGGAGGGCGACGAGGCGGCCCCCGCGCTGCGCCTGTGGCGCGCCCTGTCCCGCCGCTGCGTCGGCGCGTACGGGGAGCACGCCGCGGCACCGCTGGCGCTCGCGGGCTGGGTGGCCTGGTCGTCGGGGGACCCCGTCGAGGGCCGGGAGGCGCTGGACATGGCGCTGCGCGTGGACCCGCGCAACACCTTCGCCCGCCTCCTGATCGGCGCGTGCACCGCGGACCTGGACCCGGAAGCCATCCGCCGCTGCCTGCGCGGGGAACGAGCCGATCGCGAGACACCACGCCCCCAGGACCCGGCCTCCTCGACACCGCCGCCGGTCACGCAACCGCGGGCACCGCGCCGCCGCCGTCGGCTGCCGCGTCCCGCGGGAGGCGAGGGCGTACGTGTCACGGAGGGCACCGACCCGACCGACCCGACCGACCCGACCGACCCGACCGACCCGGCTGTCCCGGTCGGCCCGGCCGTCCCGCGGTACCGGCGCCGGACCGCCCGGCGGGGCGCGAAGGGCGCGGCGAGGGGCACGAATTGAGGGCTTGCCGGAGGACCTTTCGGAGGACCTGCCGGAGGACCCTCCGGAGGAACTTTCTGAGGGGCTTCCTGAGGGCGTCGGCGCGGCCACGCGCGCCCGCCGTGAGAGGGCGCGCGGCGACTCCCTTTGGGCCGAGTGGCTCCCCGGCGTCCGTCTTCCCGGTGCGGGGGCGTGACTTGGGGCGGTGCCGCCCCGTTCACCTGACTGGCGGTACCCGTGACGGTGCCGCGCTAGGCCGACGGCCTAGGTCTCCGGTTCCCGCAGCGCAGCCAGTGAGGAAGAAGCCGCCTCATGCCCCTTCCCGCCCCATCCTCCGTAGCCGACAGGGAGGGACCCCGTCGGCCCGCTCCTGCTCCCGCCCCCAACTCACCGCGCGGACCGGTCAATTCCGTTCCGCCCGCCCTCCGACCTCCCGCCCCCCGACCTCCTGCCGACCGCCCGGCTGCCGCCCGTCCACCCGCCGGGCCCGCCCCGGTGCCCGCGTCCCGCCGCCCAGCCGAACTCCCCCCTGCCCACACCGCCCTGATCTGTGTCGCCATGCCCGCCCTCGCGATCTCCACGGACCAGGGGCAGTTGACCGGCAGCGGCCTCGAAGGCTTCTACCGCGCGGGCCGCCGCGTGCTCTCCCGCTGCCAGGTGCGGGTGGCGGGGCGCGAGCCGGTGGCCGTGCAGGCCCGCATGGTCTCGGCCGACAGCGCGCGCTTCGTGGCGACGCTCCGCCTGTCCGCGGAGGGCGGCCCGGACCCGGACGTGCTCGTCGAGCGGACCCGCTTCGCCGACGGTACGGAGCGGATCGCGCTGACCAGCGCGGCAGTCCGCCCCCTGCGGGTGCCCCTGGAAGTGTCGCTCGGCACCGACCTGGCGGAGCTGGGCGCGGTCGCCTCGGGCCGGGCCGGACCCGAACTGCCCGCCAGCGTCCACGACTCGGGTATGCGCTGGTCGACGGGCACCGCGCAGTGCGTGGTCACCGCCGACCCGGCGCCCGAGGACGCGCTCGCCTCCGCAGGGCTGCTGCGCTGGCAGGTCGACCTGCCGCCCGGAGCCACCCGCAGCGTGGAACTGCGGGTGCGGCCGGACGGCGCCGGCCCGGTGAGACCCGTGGGCCAGGGAGCGGTGCGCCCCCTCGCCGGGGCGCGCGCGGCGGGCGACGACCCCCGGGTCCAGCCCCTCCTGCAGACCTCTGTGGAGGACCTCCAGGCACTGCTGCTGCGCGACGCGGTGCACCCCACCGACGTCCACCTCGCCGCGGGCGCGCCCTGGCGCTGCGGTCTTGCTCCCGCCGAGGCGCTCACGGCGGCCCGGATGGCGCTGCCGCTCGGCACCCGGCTCGCGGCGGGCACGCTCCGCACGCTCGCCCGCGGGCAGATCACCGGGCCGGGGCCGCGTTCGGGCATGATCCCCGGCCCGCTGCGGGACGCGGGCCCGCACCTGCCGCCCGGCTGCACGGGCACCGAGGCGACCCTGCTGTTCCCGGTGCTCCTCGCCGAGGCCCGCCGGTGGGGCCTGCCCGAACAGGACACGGAGGAGCTGCTGCCGACGGCGGAGCGGTGTCTGCGCTGGCTGCTCGACTCGGTCGTCCCGGGGAGCGGTGAGAGCGGACTGTGGCTGCCGGACCCCGGTCCGGGCGGCCCCCGCCGCTGCGAGACACAGGCACACGCCCACCGGGCGGCGCTCCTCGGCGCCGACCTCCTCGACGCGTACGGCCGCGCGGGCGCCGCCGAACTGCGCCAGTGGGCGGGGCGGTTGCGGACCAGGTTCCGTGAGGAGTTCTGGGTGGAGGACCACGCGGGCGGCCGGCCCGCGGCCGCGCTGCTGCCCGACGGCCGGCCCGTGCCCCACCTCACCAGCGCCGCCGCCCACCTCCTCGACACGGGCCTGCTCGGCTCGGGGCTGCTCGCGCCGGGGCTCCTCGACAAGGTGCAGACCGAGCAGCTCGCCCGGCTGCTCGGCGGGCCCGCCATGGACTCCGGGTGGGGGCTGCGCAGCATGGGCGCGAAGGAGGCGGCGTACAACCCGTTCGGGCACCGCGGGGGAGCGGTCCGGGTCCAGGAGACGGCGGTCGCCGTCGCGGGCCTGGCCGCCGCGGGCTACGAGAAGGAGGCGAGCTCCCTGCTGCGCGGGGTGCTCGCGGCCGCCGAGACGTTCGGCCACCGGCTGCCCGAGATGTACGCGGGGGAGCAGCGGACGGAGGGCAGCGCACCGCTCCCGCACCCCACGGCCTGCCGCCCGGCGGCGACCGGGGCGGCAGCCGGTGTCCAACTCCTCACGTCGTCGGCAGGCATCCGCCCCGACGCACCGGCGGGGACGGTGACCCTGAGCCCGGTGCGCAGCGTGCCCCTGGGAGAGTTGGGGCTGATGTCGCTGCGTGTGGCGGGTGAGCCGTTCTCCGTGCGGGTCAGCAGGCTGGGCCTCGCCATGGTCGAGGAGGCCGCCGACGGGCTGCAGTTGGGGGTGTGAGGCGGTGACGGACCTCGAGAACCGGCCCCGGCAGGCTGACGGAGGAGGTGTTTATCGTCAGGAAGACGACTATGATCACGGCATGTCGCCCTACGACCCGTCGGCCTTCCCGCCCTTCGCTGTCACCGTCGACCTGGTCGTGCTGACCGTGCGGAGGCACGCCCTCTGCGCGCTGGCCGTGCGGCGCGGCGAGCCACCGTTCCAGGGGCGTTGGGCGCTGCCCGGCGGATTCGTGCGGGCCGACGAGGACCTGTCGGCGGCGGCCGCGCGCGAGCTGATCGAGGAGACCGGCCTGTGCGCCCATGACCCGGACGCCCCGGCCCAGGTCAACGGCGCGCACCTGGAGCAGCTCGCCACGTACGGCGACCCCAAGCGCGACCCGCGGATGCGCGTGGTCAGCGTCGCCCACCTCGCCCTCGCCCCCGACCTGCCCGCGCCCCGGGCCGGCGGCGACGCGAGCAACGCGCGCTGGGCCCCGGTCGAGGCGCTGCTCCACCAAGGCGGCTACGGCAGGGAGGACGAGCAGGCGGCCCCTCTCGCCTTCGACCACGCACAGATCCTGGCGGACGGTGTCGAGCGCGCCCGGTCCAAGATCGAGTACTCCTCGCTGGCCACCGCCTTCTGTACGCCCGAGTTCACCGTCGGCGAGCTGCGCCGGGTGTACGAGGCGGTGTGGGGCGTCGCGCTCGACCCTCGCAACTTCCACCGCAAGGTGACCGGCACGCCCGGCTTCCTCGTGCCCACCGGTGGCACCACCACGCGCCAGGGCGGCCGCCCCGCCCAGCTCTTCCGCGCGGGCGGGGCCACGCTGCTCAACCCGCCGATGCTGCGCCCCGAAGTCTGATCACTGGGGGCCGCGGCTGACACCCGCGGCTCACACCCTGACCGAAATGACGGAAATATCGCGTTATCTTGCTGCGGTACCCACGGGGTTCGTCCGCCTCCGAACCGGTGGACGGGCCTCGGCCGCCGAGCGGTCGCACATCCCGCGAGAGAAGCGATGATCCAGGCCATCGGACTGACCAGCAACACCCGCAAGGACCTCCCGCCCGCCGTCGACGACGTGTCCTTCGAGGCGCGCACGGGCCGTGTCACCGCGCTGCTCGGCGCGCACGGCGCCGGAAAGACGACCACCCTCCGGCTGATGCTGGAGCTCCAACAGGGCCGTGGAATCACGTACTTCAGAGGCCGCCCCCTGCATCGCATCGCCCACCCCTGCCGTGAGGTCGGCGTCCTCCTCGGCGAGGTCCCCGGCCACCCGGCGCGCACGGTCCGCGGCCAGCTGCGCATGCTGTGCGCGGCCGCCGGGGTGCCCGTCCAGCGGGCCGATGACGTCCTGGAGGTCGTCGGCCTCGTCAGCCTCCGCGACCAGCGGCTCGGCATGCTCTCGCGCGGCATGGACCGCCGGCTCGGCCTCGCCTGCGCCCTGCTGTCCGACCCGCACACGCTCGTCCTCGACGGCCCCGCCGACGGCCTGTCCGTACGCGAGAGCCGCTGGCTGCACGGGATCCTGCGCGCGCACGCCTCCCACGGCGGCACCGTCCTGTTCTCCACGGACGACCCCAAGGAGGCGGCGCGGACCGCCGACCGCGTCATCACCCTCGAGGCCGGACGCCTCGTCGCCGACCAGGAGGCCGCGGACTTCGCCCGCACCCGGCTCCGTCCCCGCGTGGCCGTCCGCAGTCCCTACGCGGGCCGCCTGGCCGCCCTGCTGACCAAGGAGGCGCGCACGGGGCAGCGCACCATCGAGGTGGTCCGGGAAGACGGCAACAGGCTTGCCGTGTACGGCAGTAGCTGCGCCGACGTGGGCGAGACCGCCTTCCGCCACGGCATCCTCGTCCACCAACTCGCCGACGAGATCGGCGATGCGGGACCGACGGCGGCCGCCCCCACGCCGACAGCGGAAGCCCCCGGATCCCCCCGCCCCGAAGCCTCCCCCACCGAAACCTCCCCCTCCGGCACGCACGACCCGGAACCGGAGCCCGCGACCCCTCCGGTCCCTCCGGCCTCGGAGCCTGCGCCGCCGATGGCCCCGGAGTCCGGGCTGACGGCGGACCCGGAGCCCGCGCCGACGACAGACCTGAAGCCCGGGCCGACGGCGGACCGGAAGTCCGCACCGCCGACGACAGACCGGCAGCTCGCACCGCCGACGGACCCGGAGCCCGGGCTCACGACGGACCCGGAGCCCGAGCCGACGACGGACCCGGACCCTGAGCCGACGCCGCCACCGGCCCAACTCCCGTACATCAAGCTCCAGTCCACCCCGATCCAGTCCAGCCCGATCCGGACCACCCCGCTTCAGTCCGCCCCGCTCCAGCCCACACCCGAAAACCCCGCGACCGACCACCCCCTCCCCCCAGCAGCCCCGCCGCACGACACCACCCGGCAGCCCACGCCCACGCCCACGACCATGGTCCCCCTGGCCACTGACATCGCCGCAAGGACACCGCTGACCGCAGAGGCACCACATCCCTCTCCGGCCCCTCTGTCACCTCTGCCGCCGCCCATCACCATCCGCTCCGCCCGCAGCCCCCTGCGCCCCTTCCGCTACGAGCTGCGCCGCGCCTTCGGGGTGGGTACCGGCTACCTCACCTCGGCGGCCGTGCTCGCCGTGTCCGCCGTGCTCTGCGTCTTCCTCGGCAGGACCGGACACAGCCCGCAGCACCGCCTTCTCGCCGCCTGGCCGCAGGAACTGCCGCTGCCGCCCGCCGCGCTCGGAGCCGGGCTGCTCGGTGCGCTCGCCTTCGGGGACGAGTTCCGCCACCCCTCGCTCGCCGCCGATCGCGGCACCGTCCCCCGCCGCCTCGGGCTCCTCGTCGCCAAGCTCACAGTGGCCGCGGCCACCGGACTGCTGCTCGCCCTGCTCACCGTGGCCTCGGACGGTGTCCTGCTCCACCTCGTCTACGGAGACGAGCTCACCAAGGTCCCCGCCGACTGGCTCTCGCTGAGCGCGAGTTGGGCTGCGCTGGTGATGGGGTGCGCCTGGGCCGGAGTGCTCGCGGCGGGCGTCTTCAGGTCCACGACCGCCGGTCTCGCCGCGGTGCTCGCGGTGCCGATCGTCGTCGTGCCCCTCGTACAGAAGGCCCTGGAGGGTCCATCTGTGCGATCGGCGGCGGGATTTCCGGCCAGGCTGCGCGATCTCGCGCTGGTGCAGTGGCCGTTCGGCGCCGAGCGGTACGTCGCCGGGGGTGTGCGGGTCCTCGCCCAACCCGTGGGCAGCGCACTGATGTTGTCGCTCACCGCTCTTCTCTGCGCCTACCTGCTCACGGCGATGCGCGGCAGAGCCCGTTAACGACCGCCTGGTGCCTCGGGTTCGAGGGCTGTGCGCAACTCCCCGGAGAACGCCCATTTCTTTCCGATAAGGCGTCAATTGCGGCGGGGTAAGCGATCACCCTTTCGTGTGCTTTTCACCAAAGACCTCAAGGCACTTGGGAGCCACGCCGACAAAGGATCCGTGAGTACCCTTGCGCACACCATGATGACCGCCGCCCGCTCCGCCGACTCCGGCCTCGCCGGACCGGGCGAACTCGACCGCTACCCCTACGCGGAGGCCCCCGGGGTCGACCGCGTCGTAGCCCCCGCGTGGGAGGGCGCCGACCAGGACCTGGGGCGCGTCGGCCGCCGCGCGACCGGCAGCCGCGGCCGCGGCCTGCACGGCCAACTCGTCCAGCAGCTGGGCCAGATGATCGTCTCCGGCGACCTCGGCGCCGACCGCCCGCTGGTCCCCGAGGAGATCGGCCAGCGGTTCGAGGTCTCCCGCACCGTCGTCCGCGAGTCGCTGCGCGTGCTCGAGGCCAAGGGCCTGGTCAGCGCCCGGCCCAACGTCGGTACGCGCGTGCGCCCGGTCAGCGACTGGAACCTGCTCGACCCGGACATCATCGAGTGGCGGGCCTTCGGGCCGCAGCGCGACGACCAGCGGCGTGAACTCAGCGAGCTGCGCTGGATGATCGAGCCGCTCGCCGCCCGCCTCGCCGCCGGGCACGGTCGCGAGGAGGTGCAGCAGCGCCTCGCCGACATGGTCGAGATCATGGGACACGCGCTCGGCCAGGGAGACTCGATCACCTTCTCCCGCGCCGACGCCGAGTTCCACTCCCTGCTCCTCCAGGTCGCGGGCAACCGCATGCTGGAGCACCTCTCCGGAATCGTTTCCGCCGCGCTCCAGGTCTCCGGCGGCCCGGTCACCGGCTGCGACCGTCCCACGGAGGCGTCCCTCGCGCACCACTCCCGCATCGTCGACGCCCTCGCGGCGGGCGACGGGGCCGGAGCGGAGGCCGCCATGCGCCAGCTGCTCACGGTCCACCCCGAGGTGGAGCGCGTCGTACCCGCTCCGCGCGAGCACTGACCTCGCGCCCACGCCGGCCCGGCCGACGTGTGCGCCGCGCGGCAGCACCCCGCTTCTCCGTACGTACTCCACGTACTCCGCAGACGTCGCCCGCGACGGACGTCGCCCGCGACGCCCCATGTGCCGCCGGGCCTCGGGCTCCCCAGGGAGCCGATGAGGTCCGGCGGCTCGGTCGTTGGGTCGTCGCCGACCGTTGTCGCGCGAAGCCTGGGTGTTTCTGACCGTATCTAGCTGCTTTTGCGTGCTTACGGGGTGTGACTCGGGCCACGTAGATTGGGCGTAACGCTCGTCGGGGCAGCGCGATGACCTAAGAGGTGATAGCCGAGGAGGGAATACAGACGTCGTTCACGACGCTGTGCAGCTCCACGGTCCCGCCCGCGCCGTCGGCCCATCCCCAGTCGTCGGTCGTCGGCTCCGGTCCACAGTGGACGGGGCCGGAAGCCGTTTTCCAACGTTCCGAGAGGTTGTTCGTGTCGGCCAGCACATCCCGTACGCTCCCGCCGGAGATCGCCGAATCCGTCTCTGTCATGGCGCTCATCGAGCGGGGAAAGGCTGATGGGCAGATCGCCGGCGATGACGTGCGTCGTGCCTTCGAAGCTGACCAGATCCCGGCCACTCAGTGGAAGAACGTTCTGCGCAGCCTCAACCAGATCCTCGAGGAAGAGGGTGTGACGCTGATGGTCAGTGCCGCGGAGCCCAAGCGCCCCCGCAAGAGCGTCGCAGCAAAGAGTCCGGCCAAGCGCACCGCGACGAAGACCGTCGCGGCCAAGGCGGCCACGGTCAAGCCGGCCGCCACGTCCGCCGCCGCCCCCGAGGCACCCGCGGCGGAGGCCGCGGCCGAGGAGGGCGCGTCCGCCAAGAAGGTCGCAGCCAAGAAGACGACGGCCAAGAAGGCCGTAGCCAAGAAGACCACCGCCAAGAAGACGGCGGCCAAGAAGACCGCGTCCAAGAAGGACGACGAGCACGTCGAGGACGAGGCCGCCGAGGAGACCCCCGCAGCGGGCAAGCCCGGCGAGGAGGAGCCCACCGAGGGCCAGGGCTTCGTCCTGTCCGACGAGGACGAGGACGACGCCCCCGCGCAGCAGGTAGCCGCCGCCGGTGCCACCGCCGACCCGGTCAAGGACTACCTCAAGCAGATCGGCAAGGTCCCGCTGCTCAACGCCGAGCAGGAGGTCGAGCTCGCCAAGCGCATCGAGGCCGGTCTGTTCGCCGAGGACAAGCTGGCCAACGCCGACAAGCTGGCGCCGAAGCTCAAGCGCGAGCTGGAGATCATCGCTGAGGACGGCCGCCGCGCCAAGAACCACCTCCTGGAGGCCAACCTCCGCCTGGTGGTCTCCCTGGCCAAGCGCTACACCGGCCGCGGCATGCTCTTCCTGGACCTGATCCAGGAGGGCAACCTCGGTCTGATCCGCGCGGTCGAGAAGTTCGACTACACCAAGGGCTACAAGTTCTCGACGTACGCCACGTGGTGGATCCGCCAGGCGATCACCCGCGCCATGGCCGACCAGGCCCGCACCATCCGTATCCCGGTGCACATGGTCGAGGTCATCAACAAGCTCGCGCGCGTGCAGCGCCAGATGCTCCAGGACCTGGGCCGCGAGCCCACCCCGGAGGAGCTGGCCAAGGAACTCGACATGACCCCGGAGAAGGTCATCGAGGTCCAGAAGTACGGCCGCGAGCCCATCTCCCTGCACACCCCGCTGGGCGAGGACGGCGACAGCGAGTTCGGTGACCTCATCGAGGACTCCGAGGCCGTCGTCCCGGCCGACGCGGTGAGCTTCACGCTCCTCCAGGAGCAGCTGCACTCCGTCCTGGACACCCTGTCCGAGCGCGAGGCGGGCGTCGTCTCCATGCGCTTCGGCCTCACGGACGGCCAGCCGAAGACCCTGGACGAGATCGGCAAGGTCTACGGGGTGACGCGTGAGCGCATCCGTCAGATCGAGTCCAAGACGATGTCGAAGCTGCGGCACCCCTCGCGCTCCCAGGTGCTGCGCGACTACCTCGACTAGTCACCCGCGTCACCCGACGCTCCACGGAAGGCCCGGAGTCCCGCATCGGCGGCTCCGGGCCTTTCCCGTGCCCGCCCGCTCCCCCGCACCCGCGCGCGGGTGCGGGGCTTGTCGTACTGGATCACTGTGGGTCTGCGATGGCAACCCAGAGTGAGGAGCTCGCATGCGGAGTCGCTTCGCCCGAAACCTGACGGGAGCAGTGGCCCTGACGGCCGCCGCGACCGCGCTGGCGCTGGTCTCGCCCACCCCGGTGGCGGCCGACAGCGTGGTCATCGGAGGAAACCCTGTGCAGGCGTCCGAGAGCCCGTGGGCGGTGGCGCTCTCGAGCCGTGACCGGTTCGGAGGTACGCGGGCGGGACAGTTCTGCGGGGGCGTGGTCGTGGGGCCCTCGACGGTGCTCACCGCCGCCCACTGTCTGAGTGAGGAGGTCCTGGGGGTACCGCTGAACGAGGTGACCGACCTGAAGGTCATCGCGGGCCGGGGTGACCTGCGCGCGGCGGACGGGGGCGAGGTGCCCGTCAGCAGGGCCTGGGTCAACCCGTCGTACGACTCCTACACGAACGCCGGTGACGTGGCCGCCCTGACGCTCTCCAGGCCGCTCCCGGCGTCCTGGGCGATCCCCATGGCCTCGGAGGGGGATCCGGCGTACGAGGCCGGCACGGGCGCCGCCGTGTACGGCTGGGGCGACACCACGGGGGCGGGCGACTACGCGCGCAAGCTGCGGTCCGCGCGCGTGCGGGTGCTGCCGGACACGGCCTGCGAGGCGGCCTACCCGGGTGACTCCGACGGAACGTACCTGCCCGCCTCCATGCTGTGCGCCGGAGAGCTCGAAGGAGGGCGCGACGCCTGCCAGGGGGACAGCGGTGGGCCGCTGGTCGCCCACGGGCGGCTGGTGGGCCTGGTGTCGTGGGGGAGCGGCTGCGGGCGGGCCGGGAGCCCGGGGGTCTACACGCGGGTCTCCGAGGTCCTGCGCGCGGTGCGGCCGGGCTGAGCACGGGCCCGCGGGTCGGGCGGGCATGAGAACGGGCGGCCGCCCCTGGGTCACAGGGGCGGCCGCCCGTTCACCGGTCTGGTGCCGGTGCTGGCTCGTCGTGGTCGCGAGGCGTCAGCGTTCCTCGTCGGACGCGGATTCCGGGACGGCCGTCAGCCGCTCCGTCTCGTCCTGTATCTCAGCGGCGATCTTCTTGAGTTCCGGCTCAAACTTGCGGCCGTGGTGGGCGCAGAAGAGCAGTTCACCACCGCTCAACAGGACGACGCGCAGGTAAGCCTGGGCGCCGCAGCGGTCGCAGCGATCAGCGGCCGTCAGGGGGCTCGCGGGGGTCAGAACAGTAGTCACGTCGCCTCTTCTCTAGCTCGACGAGCTGTCGTACCAGGGTCAACATCCAACCAGGCCGAAAACGTTCCCGCTCGTGGCTTTTCCTCGAAGTTTTCTTTCGAGTCGGCTGTCTGCTGCCGGTTGGCGGCGAATGTGCCGTATTGCGTCTCTTACGTGTCGTACGGTTTCGCGCTGTCTGTCAGGTCAGGTCCTCCCGGCTGGGTTGCCGGTTGTTCATGAGGACGTGCCCGGAGCCTAAATGGTTCATGCCTGGAAGGGAACGTGACGTGCGCTTCACTCGATCGAAGGATCGAACGTGCGTACGTATCTGGACTAGTCTGAGTTGAGATGAGGGTGGCGTGACAAC
This sequence comes from Streptomyces odontotermitis, assembly GCF_050510915.1. NCBI lineage: Bacteria > Bacillati > Actinomycetota > Actinomycetes > Kitasatosporales > Streptomycetaceae > Streptomyces > Streptomyces odontotermitis. The sequence goes on from NZ_JBNJLS010000023.1 coordinate 137,941, forward strand.
GGCTCTACCTGGCCTCGGTACCCTCTGAGCGGCAATCGAAGCCGGGCCCTTACCCCAGAGGGCCCCTCTTGAAATTCAGCGAGGAGCGAACCGCGTGACCGCCGAGACGTCCGTGCCGTCCACAGCGTTGCTGACCGGAGCAGACCGGGACGGTTCCAACTACACCGCGCGGCACCTGCTCGTCCTGGAGGGGCTCGAGGCGGTTCGCAAGCGTCCGGGCATGTACATCGGGTCGACGGACAGCCGCGGCCTCATGCACTGCCTCTGGGAGATCATCGACAACGCCGTCGACGAGGCCCTGGGCGGGTACTGCGACCACATCGAGGTCATCCTCCACGACGACGCGTCCGTGGAGGTGCGTGACAACGGCCGGGGCATTCCGGTCGATGTCGAGCCCAAGACCGGCCTTTCCGGGGTCGAGGTCGTCATGACGAAGCTGCACGCCGGCGGCAAGTTCGGCGGTGGCTCGTACGCCGCCTCCGGCGGTCTGCACGGCGTCGGCGCCTCCGTGGTGAACGCCCTGTCGGCCCGACTGGACGTCGAGGTCGACCGCAGTGGCCACACGCACGCCATCAGCTTCCGCCGCGGTGTCCCGGGGGCCTTCGCCAAGCCGGGGCCCGACGCCGACTTCGACCCGGCGGCCAAACTGCGCAAGACCAAGAAGGTCCCCAAGAACCGCCAGGGCACGCGCGTGCGGTACTGGGCCGACCGCCAGATCTTCCTCAAGGACGCCAAGCTCTCCCTGGAGACGCTGCACCAGCGCGCCCGCCAGACCGCCTTCCTGGTGCCGGGCCTGACGATCGTCGTACGCGACGAGTACGGGCTCGGCGAGGGCGGCACCAAGGGCGAGGAATCCTTCCGCTTCGACGGCGGGATCAGCGAGTTCTGCGAGTACCTGGCCCAGGACAAGGCGGTCTGCGACGTCCTCCGCTTCTCCGGGCAGGGCACCTTCAAGGAGACCGTCCCGGTCCTCGACGACCACGGCCAGATGACGCCGACCGAGGTCACCCGGGAGCTCGGCGTCGACGTCGCGCTGCGCTGGGGCACCGGGTACGACACGACGATCAAGTCCTTCGTCAACATCATCGCCACCCCCAAGGGCGGCACCCACGTGACCGGGTTCGAGCGCTCGCTCACCAAGACGATGAACGAGGCGCTGCGCGGCCAGAAGGTGCTGCGCGTCGCCGAGGACGACGTCGTCAAGGACGACGCCCTGGAGGGCCTGACGGCGGTCGTCACCGTCCGCCTCGCGGAGCCGCAGTTCGAGGGCCAGACCAAGGAGGTCCTCGGCACCTCGGCGGCCAACCGGATCGTGGCCAATGTGGTGGCCAAGGAGCTGAAGGCGTTCCTGACCTCCACGAAGCGCGACGCCAAGGCGCAGGCCCGCGCCGTCATGGACAAGGTCGTCGCCGCGGCCCGCACCCGCATCGCGGCCCGCCAGCACAAGGACGCACAGCGCCGGAAGACCGCGCTGGAGTCCTCCTCGCTGCCCGCGAAGCTCGCCGACTGCCGCAGCGACGACGTGGAGCGCAGCGAGCTGTTCATCGTCGAGGGCGACTCGGCGCTCGGCACGGCCAAGCTGGCGCGGAACTCCGAGTTCCAGGCGCTCCTGCCGATCCGCGGCAAGATCCTCAACGTTCAGAAGGCGTCCGTCTCGGACATGCTGAAGAACGCGGAGTGCGGCGCGATCATCCAGGTCATAGGAGCCGGGTCCGGCCGGACCTTCGACATCGACGCGGCGCGCTACGGCAAGATCATCCTGCTCGTCGACGCCGATGTCGACGGCGCGCACATCCGGATCCTGCTGCTGACGCTGTTCCAGCGCTACATGCGCCCGATGGTCGAGGCGGGCCGGGTCTTCGCCGCAGTGCCTCCGCTGCACCGGATCGAGCTGGTCCAGCCGAAGAAGGGCCAGGACAAGTACGTCTACACGTACTCGGACCGCGAGCTGCGCGAGACGCTGCTGGAGCTGCAGCGCAAGAACGTCCGGTACAAGGACTCGATCCAGCGGTACAAGGGCCTCGGCGAGATGGACGCCGACCAGCTGGCCGAGACCACGATGGACCCGCGGTACCGCACGCTGCGCCGGATCAACATCTCCGACCTGGAGGCGGCGGAGCAGGTCTTCGATCTGCTGATGGGCAACGAGGTCGCGCCGCGCAAGGAGTTCATCACCAGCTCCGCCGCGACGCTGGACCGCTCGCGCATCGACGCGTGAGCCCGGCGCGGTCCGCCGCGCAGAGGCATCTTCTCCACCCCTGGGTGGAGCCATGGGCTCCACCCAGGTTCCACCTCTGCTCCGATCTCGTGACCTGGGCTTTTCCGTAGCGTCGAAGGCGTTGATTCCCAGCCCTTCCCGCTCTCGGAGGCACCAGATGTCCGGGTTCACCAACGCTCTCGTGATCTGCGCCGTCGTCGTGCTGGTGATCGCCCGCCAGTTCAAGGCGCAGGAGGTCACCGCCGACAAGCGCTGGTGGGTCGTGCCCGCCGTGCTCGTGTTCATGGCCGTGCGCGACCCCGACCTGCTGGACCCGCAGCAGCGGACCCTGTCCGCCGTGCTCCTCGGCGCCGAGGTCCTGGTGGGCATCGGCCTGGGCGCGGCCTGGGCGCGGACCACTCATGTGTGGCGGGGGCAGGACGGCGTCGTCTGGAGCAAGAGCACCAAGGCCAGTGCGCTCGTCCTGGTCGTCGGCATGGCGGTGCGGGCGGGGCTGTTCGGCGTCGGCGCCCTGCTGGACATACATCAGGGCAGCCCGGCCATGATGCTGGCCATCGCCGCCACCCTCCTGGTCCGCAGCGGCATCCTGGTGCTGCGCGCGCGCCCGCTCGCCCCGGCCTACGGTGGAGCGGACACGTCGTACACCCCGCGCATGCCGCACGAGCCGACGAGGCAGAACACCTTCCAGGGGTACGCCGAGCCGTTGCGGAAGGACCGTGTGTGAACCAGGACCGGTGGATGGCATGGCCCTCCCGGGAGGCTCTCACCCGGGAGGGGATGAGCCCGGCCCGGGTGTGGTTCGTCCGGGTCCTGCGCGTGCTGATCCTCGGCAGCCTGACGTGGGACGCGTTCCACTCCGAGCGTGGCTGGCGCCTGGTGGCGGGGCTCGCGATGGTCGCGGTCGTCGCCGGGCTCGGCTGGGGGCTGTACCGCGCCTCGCTCGCTCACCGGCTGTGGCCCTCGGTGGGGCTGCTCGCCCTGCTGATGGGGGCGGCGTTCGTGGCGCAGTGGCAGGACTGGAGCGTGCTCGCGCTGGTGCTCTGGTGCAGCACGGCGGTCACGGCCCTGGAGCGGTTGCCGCTGTTCGCGGGCGTGGCGTGCGTGCTCGTCGCGATGACGGCGTTCGCCGCGTACAACACGGACAACTGGCTGGGGACCTCGCTCATCGTCATCGGGCTCGCGCTCGCCGGCTACACCCTCCGGCTCGACGCCGAGGCGCGCGGCAGTGCCCAGCGGCTGCTGGCCCAGGAGCGGGCGGCCCGCGCGGCCGAGGCCGAGTCGGCGGCGCTGGCCGAGCGGGCGCGCATCGCCCGGGAGATCCATGACGTGCTCGCGCACAGCCTGTCCGCGCAGCTCGTCCACCTCGAAGCGGCCCGGCTGCTGATCGAGAGGGACGCGGCGCGGGACCAGATCCTGGACCGCGTCGTGGCGGCGCGCTCCATGGCCCGTGAGGGGCTCGCCGAGACCCGGCAGGCGCTCTCGGCGCTGCGCGGGGAGATGACGCCGGTCGAGGACTTCCTGCGCGAGCTGGTCGCCTCCGAGGGGGCGGAGGTCACGGTCCGCGGGACGCGTCGCGCCTTGCCCGCCGAGGCTTCGCAGGCGGTCCGCAGGGTCGCGCAGGAGGCGATGACGAACGTCCGCAAGCACGCCCGGGGTGCCAAGGTGTTCGTGAGCCTCGAGTACGGCGAGGAGGAAGTGACCCTGGGCATAAGGGATTCGGGCGGGACGCCGGGCGAACTCGCGGGCTCCGGGGCCGGATACGGTCTGCTCGGGATGCGGGAGCGGGCCGAACTGCTGGGCGGTTTCCTGGAGGCAGGGCCGGACGAGGAGGGCTTTGTGGTGACGCTGAAGGTGCCCGCATGACGGTGAGCGGTGAGGGCGCGCCCGCGGCGGGGGACCCGGCCGTGCCCGGTGGCGGGGGCAGCGGGGGCAGGAGGCCCGCGCGCGTGGTCGTGGTCGACGACCAGACAGTGGTGCGGGAAGGGATCGTGATGCTGCTGGGCCTGCTGCCCGGGATCGAGGTCGTCGGCGCTGGAGGTGACGGCGAGGAGGCCGTACGGCTGGTGGCCGAACTCTCCCCGGACGTCGTCCTGATGGACCTGCGGATGCCCCGCGTCGACGGCGCGGAGGCCACGCGCAGGATCCGCGCCGAGTATCCGCGCACCCAGGTCGTCGTGCTCACCACCTACGCGGACGACGAGTCGCTGTTCCCCGCGCTCCGGGCGGGAGCGCGCGGCTACCTCACGAAGGACGCGGGCGGGGACGAGATCGTACGGGCGGTGGAGGACGTGCTGTCGGGGGACGCGGGTCTGTCGCCGAAGATCCAACGGCGGCTCCTGGAGCGGCTGTCCGAGCCCGCTCCGCCCCCGTCGGCGGTGGCGCCGCCGGACGGTCTCACCACGCGGGAGACCGAGGTGCTCGTCCTGATCGCCGAGGGGCTGACGAACCACGAGATCGCCCGCGCGCTGCACGTCTCGACCGCCACGGTGAAGACCCACATCAACAATCTCTTCGCCAAGACCGGCCTCAAGGACCGTGCGCAGGCCGTCCGTTACGCCTACGGGCACGGTCTCGCGCAGCCTCCTGGGAGCTCCCGGGCCTGAGAGAAGCCGGAGGCGAGGGGCATCACCTGATGGGGTGAAGAGCGCGAGAGAAGAGTCAGGGATCTTCCCGTTCTGCCCATCCTTGGGCACGCGGCCGAACGGCGCCGCGGACAAGGAGAGTTCGGTGAAGAAGCACGACAGGCGCGAAGCCGGGCAAGCCCGGACAGGAGGTCTCGAGGATCCCTGGTACGACGCGCTTGCCTCCGGCTGGGGCGAGTTGGACGGCACGGGGGCGCCCATGCCCGTGGTGCCGGCCCCGGCCGCCGCCGTGGAGTCCAGCGCGGCCGACATCTACCGGGAGGTGCAGCAGAGCGCCGCCTTCCAGGAGGTGCGACGGCGCTACCGACGGTTCGTCGTGCCTGGGGTGGCCGTCTTCCTCACCTGGTACCTGACGTATGTCGTGACCGCGACGACGGCGCCGGGCCTGATGGCGCGGCCCGTCTCGGGGGCGGTGAACGTCGCGATGGTCGCGGGGCTCGCCCAGTTCCTCACGACCTTCCTGCTGACCTGGGCGTACGCACGCCATGCCCGGCTGCGCCGGGACCGCGCGGCGCTCGACCTGCGCTGGTCCGTGTACGAGCAGAAGCGGGAGCACGAGCAGCGCAGGGGCCAGGGCGGTCCGGCGCGGGGGCGCGGGCAGGTGGCCGAGTGATGACCGGCGACCACCAGACCCTGGCGCTCGTGCTGTTCGGACTCTTCGTGGCGGTGACGCTGGCGATCACCACCTGGGTGAGCCGCAACCGGCACGGCTCGGCGGAGGAGTTCTACGCGGGCGGCCGGCTGTTCTCCCCCATGGAGAACGGTTTCGCCATCGCGGGCGACTACATGTCGGCCGCCTCCTTCCTCGGCGTCACCGGGCTGATCGCGCTCTACGGCTACGACGGCATGCTCTACGTGGTGGGCTTTCTCGTGGCCTGGCTCGTGGTGCTGTTCCTGGTCGCCGAACTGGTGCGCAACGTGGGGCGGTTCACGCTCGCGGACGTCGTCGCCGCCCGGATGCGGGAGCGCCCGGTCCGTATCGCCGTGGGCTCGTCCTCGGTGACCGTCTCCGTGCTCTACCTGGTGGCGCAGATGGTGGGGGCGGGCTCACTGGTCGCGCTGCTGCTCGGCGGGACGAGCGGGGCGGCCCGGGCCTGGACGGTGATCGGGGTCGGCGCGCTCATGGTGATCTACGTGTCCTTCGGCGGGATGCGGGCCACCACCTGGATCCAGATCGTCAAGGCGGTCCTCCTGCTGTGCGGGGCGGCCGCGCTGACCGTGCTCGTCCTGATGCGGTTCCACGGCGACATCGACCAGTTGCTGCGGACGGCGGCCGACCGCAGCGGCCAGGGGAATCGATTCCTCGCACCCGGCCTGAAATACGGCGGGAGCTGGACCGCGCGCTTCGACTTCATCAGCCTGGGACTCGCGCTCGTCCTCGGCACGGCGGGCCTGCCGCACATCCTGTCGCGCTTCTACACGGTGCCGACGGCGCGGGCCGCCCGCCGCTCCGCCGTCTGGTCCATCGGGCTCATCGGCGGCTTCTACCTGATGACGATCGTGCTCGGCTTCGGCGCGGCGGCCATCGTGGGCTCCGATGCGGTGCGCGGGTCGAACGCCGCGGGGAACACGGCCGTTCCGCTGCTCGCGCTCGATCTCGGAGGCGGCGCGGACTCCACGGGAGGAACGGTTCTCTTCGCGGTCGTCGCCGCGGTCGCGTTCGCCACGATCCTCGCCGTCGTCGCCGGGATCACGCTCGCCTCCTCGGCCTCCGTCGCCCACGACCTGTACGCGTCCCTGCGGCGCCGCAGCGCGGAGCCGCGCAGCGAGGTGGCGGTCGCCCGTGTCGCGGCCGCCGGGGTCGGTGTGGTCGCGATCGCCCTCGGACTGCTCGCCCGCGACCTGAACGTCGCCTTCCTGGTGGGCCTCGCCTTCGCCGTCGCCGCGTCCGCGAATCTGCCGGTGCTGCTCTACTCGCTGTTCTGGCGGCACTTCACCACGCGCGGCGCGGTCTGGTCGGTCTACGGGGGTCTGGTGCCCGCCCTCGCGCTCGTGGTGCTCTCACCCGTCGTCTCCGGGAGCCCGGGCGCCCTCTTCCCCGGCATGGACTTCCAGTACTTCCCGCTGGAGAACCCCGGCCTGGTCTCGATCCCGCTCGGCTTCCTCGCGGGCTGGCTGGGCACGGTCACCTCGCCGGAACCCGCGGACGAGGACAAGCACGCCGAGACCGAGGTACGCGCGCTCACCGGGGCGGGCGCGGCGTAAGAGGCCGAATCCGCCCATGAGTTGAGGGCCCGGTCAGAGGCTGGCGGCCCACTCGTAGCGGTGCTCGGGGCGGCCCGTGTCGCCGTACTTGAGGCTGAGCCTGACGCGGCCCGTGCGCTCCAGGAGCTTGAGATAGCGCTGGGCGGTCTGGCGGCTCAGCCGGGTGCGCTCCGCCAACTCCTGTGCGGAGAGCGGCCCTTCCGCCGCCATGAGGGCCCTGCGGACCAACTCGGCCGTGGTCGGGGAGTGGCCCTTGGGCAGCTCCGGGGCGGCCGTGGCCGACAGGGCGCCGAAGATCCGGTCGACCTCGGCCTGCTCGGCCTCGCCGCCGCCGTCGAGGGTGCGGCGCAGCGCCGCGTACGCGTCGAGTTTGGCGCGCAGACCTGCGTACGAGAACGGCTTGACCAGGTACTGGAGGGCGCCGTGGCGCATCGCGGACTGGACGGTGCCGACGTCGCGGGCGGCGGTCACCATGATCACGTCGGCCTGGTGGCCGCGCTCGCGCAGCGACCGTACGACCGCGAGGCCGGTCTCGTCGGGCAGATAGTGGTCGAGGAGCACGAGGTCGACGGAGAGTTCCCCGGCGAGGCGGAGGGCGTCGGCCGCGCTGTGGGCCTTCCCGGCCACCCGGAAGCCCGGCACCTTCTCCACGTAGGCGGCGTTGACGTCCGCGACGCGCACGTCGTCGTCCACCACCAGGACCTCGATCATCGTGCTTCCTCCGCGGCGGTCAGCTCGGCCCGTGCGAGCGCTTCGGGCAGGATCACCGTGAACTCGGCGCCCCCGTCGGATGCGGCGGCCACCTGTGCGCTGCCGCCCTGCCGTTCCGCGAGGCGGCGCACCAGGGCGAGCCCGATGCCGCGCTTCCCGTGCGCCGGGGGCTCCTTGGTGGACCAGCCCTCGATGAAGATTGATTCATATTGATCGGCCGATACACCGGGTCCGGTGTCGCGCACGCGCAGCACCACGGTGCCTTCCTCTGCCCGCAGTTCGACCTCCACGCGCGCGTGCTCGCTCCCGGCGGCAGCGTCCAGGGCGTTGTCGACGAGGTTGCCGACGATGGTGACCAGGCCGCCCGGGTCCACGAGCCGGTCCGGGAGCCCGGTGCCGGGCGACAGGGAGAGGGCCACACCGCGCTCCGCCGCGACCGTCGCCTTGCCGACGAGGAGCGCCGCGAGCAGCGGGTCACGGATCTTCTCGGTGATCTGCTCGGCGGTCACCCGGTGCGCGCCCGCGACCTCGCCCACGAACTCGGCGGCCTCCTCGTACATCTCCAGTTCGAGGAGGCCCAGGAGGGTGTGCATGCGGTTGGCGTGCTCGTGGTCCTGGGCGCGCAGTGCGTCGATGAGGCCGCGTGTGGAGTCGAGTTCACGGCCGAGCTGCTCCAGCTCGGTGCGGTCGCGCAGGGTCGCGACGGCGCCGCCGTCGTCGGTGGGCATGCGGTTGGCCACCAGGACGCGCTGGCCGCGCACCGTCAGCAGGTCGGTGCCCTCGACCCGGCCCGCGAGGACGTCGGTCGTACGCCCCGGGCCGAGCGCCGCGTCGAGGGGCTGCCCGATGGCTTCGGTGCCGAGGCCGAGCAGCCGTTGGGCCTCGTCGTTGAGCAGCCTGATCCGTCCGCTCCGGTCGAGCGCCACGACCCCCTCACGGATGCCGTGCAGCATGGCCTCGCGCTCGGCGAGCAGCGCCGAGATATCGGAGAAGGCCAGGTCGCGGGTCTGTCGCTGCACCCGGCGCGAGATCAGATACGCGGCGAGGGCACCCACCGCGAGCGCCCCGCCCGCGTACGCGAAGAGGCCCGGGATCGCGTGGATGAGGCGGTCCCGCACGCTGTCGTACTCGATGCCCACGGAGACGGCGCCCACGATGCCGCCGTGCGCGTCCCGCAGCGGCACCTTGCCGCGCGCGGAGCGCCCCAGGGTGCCGTCGTCGATCTCCATGACGTCCTGGCCCGCCAGCGCGTCGCTGGGGTCGGTGGAGACGACGTGGCCGATCTGGGAGGGGTCGGTGTGCGACCAGCGCACCCCTTCCTTGTTCAAGACCACGACGTACTCGGCCCCGCTGGCCCGCCGGATCCGCTCGGCCTCGGCCTGCACGGGGCCCTTGGGGGTGGGCCGGCTGGCCGCCAGGTCCTCGGCGATCTGCGGCTGGGCCGCCGTCGTCTGCGCGATGGCGAGGGCCCGGCGCATCGCCTGGTCGTCGAGCTGGTCGCTGAGCGGGGCGAGGAACAGGCCGGTGGCGAGCACCGCGACCCCGGCGGCTATCCCCAGCTGCATCAGCAGGACCTGCGAGAAGACGCGCCGCGGCAGGCCGAGGCGGAGTCGTCGGGCAGGGGAGGTCGGGCTCATGTGTACGAACGGTACGGCGGCGGGAGGGCTACTCCGAAGTCAGTGTGGCGGGGATCTCCCGCGCGCGGGACACCGGTTTCACCGCCACGACGTCCATCCGCGCCGGTGACCCGAGCGCACCGCCGCAGCTCTCCGGCCGGGGCGGCAGCGCGGCCCCCTGCGCCACGGTGACCTGCCAGCGCCTGCCGTCGGTGTGGGTGACGGCCACGTCCCAGCCCGGGGCCGCAGCGTCCACCTGACCGTCCGCCTGCACGACCTGGCCGTCCACCTGGACGACCTGTACGACGGTCAGGGCTCCGGCGGCGTCCTCCCCGACGGCCCTGCGCACCGCGAGCTCCGCCGCCTGCCCCGGCCGCTCCCACGCCGAGCCTCCCCGGCACCCCCGGGTGACGACGCGTCCCTCACGGGCGGCCTCGAGGATCTCCTTCACGTCGTGCGCGGAGGCGCGGCCGTACGCGTATCCGTAGGGCAGCACGAGGAGCGTGGGGGAGAAGCGGTGACCACCCAGATGAGTGACCTCCCAGGCGCCCTCCACACCGGCCCCGGCCAGTTCGGCGGCGAGCGGGCGGCCCAGCAGGGCGCAGCAGCGGTCGCGCTTTCCGTTGGTGCAGACGAGGGCGAGCGGGGCACCGGTGTGCGGGGTTCCGAAGTCCTGGTGGTCGCCGTTGCCCAGGGCCACGAAGTCCAGGTCGAGCAACTCCCTTGGTGCCTGCGTCACGTGGGTGCGCAGCCAGCTGTGGCCGGGGGCGGTGTGGGCCACGTAGACGCGGCGGCGCGCGACGGTGTGGCAGTCGGCATGCCGGCCGGGGCGTCGGATCAGCGCGACCCGTACGCCTGTGCCGTCGGCCGCCGCCTCCAGGGCGCGGCCGAGCTCGGGGTCGAGGTGGCTGGACGTGAGGGCCTTGGCGCCCCAGGGGCCGGGCTGCTCGACGAGAAGCCATGTCCTGGCGGTCGCGGCGGTGCCGGCGAGAGGCTCGGCCAGGTCACGCGAAACGGTCGCACACGTACTCACATAGGCGAGCCTAACCTGCCCCGGTCCGGCGCTCTCCTGGGCCGGGGCCCTCCGGGGCTCAGCCGCCTTCCGGTACGGGCAGCGGCTGCGGCGGCCGCACTCCCACGTACTGGCCGCTGGGCCGCATCCGCAGCGGGCGCTCCTGGTACTCCTCCAGGGCGTGCGCGATCCAGCCCGCGGTGCGCGCCACCGCGAAGATCGTCTCGCCCGCCTCCGCGGGCATCCCGGAGGAGGCGGTGAAGACCGCGAGCGCCAGGTCGACGTTGGCGTGCAGGTCGGTGTGACGGGCGGTGGTGGCCACCACGTCCCGGGCCGCTGCGAGCGCGGGACCGGCCTTGGGCATCCTCTCCAGGAGGCTGAACAGCGCCCGCGCGCGCGGGTCTTCGCCGGGGTAGAGCCGGTGGCCGAGTCCGGGGACCCGCCGCCCGGCGCGCAGCTCGTCCGCCACGACGGGGGCCGCGCTGCCCCGGTCCAGGACGTCGAGGAGCATGCGGTGGGCCAGGCCGCTGGCCGCGCCGTGCAGGGGGCCCTCCAGGACGCCGAGACCGGCCGACACGGCCGCGTACGGGTGCGCGTGCGCCGACGCGGCGACACGGACGGCCAGGGTCGACGCGGCGAGGTCGTGGTCGACGAGGAGCGCGAGGGCGGTGTCCAGGGTGTGCAGGGACGCCTCGTCGGGCGTCCGTCCGCTCAGCCTGGTCCAGAGGCGGTGGGCGAGGGGGCCGTCGTCCTTGTGCGTGCCGAGAACCGGCGGGAGCGCGTGGACCAGGGTGGGGATGAGCGTGCGGCCGGTGCCGATGACGGCTTGCTCGGACAGGTCGAAGCGGAGCGGGTCGGCGGCCGCGGCGGAGATGGCCGCGACCCTCAACCGGTCGGTCGGGCCGCTGTGTTCGGGCAGTGCTCCGACGGCGCGCCGGGCGGCCCTGACGGTGTCCTTGGGAGCGGCGAAGCGGATGCCGGGGCGCAGGACGCCGGTCCACAGCCACTCGGCGACCTCTTCGTAGGAGTGGTTCAGGGCGAGCTCGGCCGCATCGACGCCGCGGAAGTAGTAGCGGTCCTTCTCGATGAGGGTGACGCGGGTGCGCACGGAGAGCTCGCCGCTCGTGGCCGTGGCCACGGGGTCTCTTCTGTTCCTGCGTGCGAGCGCCTCGACCTCCTTGGCGTCGAAGGTGCTGCCGCGGGAGCCGGGTCCTCGGCGGCTGCTGAGCTGACCGCGGCTCACGTACGCGTACACGGTCTCGGGCTTCACGCCGAGCGCTTCGGCGGCCTCCTTGGTGGTCAGTCGCCGGCCTTCTCGTCCCTGGTCTTCTTCCGGGGCCTCTCGAACTGTGCGTGCACCGTGGGCCCTTCGCTCCGTCATGGCGTCACCGTATCCGCATCGCACCTGTATTGATTCAATCAATATTGACAGAGATTGAGTCAAGCATGGACAGTCGAATCAAGTCCAGGGAGGAAGTCGAGGAACACCATGCCGATCAATGGCTCCACCACCCCCGCAGCCGCCCCCGTCGAGGTCCCGCGCGGCCTCGCGGGCGTCGTCGTGACCGAGACCCGGCTCGGCGACGTCAGGGGGCACGAGGGCTTCTACCACTACCGCCAGTACTCGGCCGTCGAGCTCGCGCAGACCCGCGGCTTCGAGGACGTATGGCACCTCATGTTCCACGGTGAACTGCCGGACCCCGCCCAGCGCGCGGCCTTCGCCGAGCGGACCGCGGCGCTCCGTCACCTGCCGGACGAGGTGCGCGCCGCACTGCCCGCGATCGCCCGGGCCAGCTCGCTCTCGGGCCCGCTCGCGGGCCTGCGCACCGCGCTCTCGCTCTTCGGGGCGTCGCGCGACTTCCGCCCGGTGTACGACATCAACGGTGATCAACGACGGTCGGACGCCCTTGCCGCATCCGCCGTGGTCCCCACCCTGCTGACCGCGCTCCACCGGCTCGGCCAGGGCCTCGACCCGGTCGAGCCGCGCGACGACTTGTCGTACGCGGCCAACTACCTCTACATGCTGACCGGTTCGGAGCCGGACCCCCGGCGTGCGCGGGCGATCGAGCAGTACTTGATCTCCACGATCGATCATGGATTCAACGCGTCCACATTCACCGCCCGCGTCATCACATCAACAGGTGCGGATGTCGCCGCCTGTCTGGTCGGGGCCGTCGGCGCGCTGTCCGGCCCGCTGCACGGAGGGGCCCCGAGCCGCGCGCTCGACACGCTCGACGCCATCGGCACCCCCGACCGCATCGACGGCTGGATCCGTGAGCGGGTCCTGGCGGGCGACCGGATCATGGGCTTCGGGCACCCCGTCTACCGCACGGAGGATCCGCGTTCGCGCATGCTGCGTGGCATCGCGCAGCAATTCGGCGGCCCGATGGTGGAGTTCGCCGTCGAGGTCGAGCGCCAGGTGGAGGCGATCCTCGCCGAACTGAAGCCCGGCCGTGAGCTGCACACCAACGTGGAGTTCTACGCGGGCGTCGTCATGGAGCTGTGCGGTCTGCCCCGCGAGATGTTCACACCGACGTTCGCGTCGGCGCGGGTGGTCGGCTGGAGCGCCAACATCCTTGAACAGGCGGAGGATTCAAAGATCATCCGCCCTGCGGCGCGGTATGTGGGGGTGGTTCCGCCGGTGCCGGTGCCGGTGCCGCCGCTCGGCTGACGCCCGCCGACATGCGTGGGGTCCGGCACCAGTGCGGTGCCGGACCTGATGGCGTACCCGTCGTGGTCGGGCTGCGTTCTCGCCATGGTCGGGCGGCGTACCCGCCGGGGTCTGGGGTGGTGCCCCCGGTGGGGTCTTTCAGTCGGCTGCTGCGGACGGCCGGATCCCGGGGTGGGGGACCGGTGTGCTCACGCGTCCGGGATGTCGGCCTTGGCGCGGACCAGGGTCTCGCGGGTGACGATCACGATCCGCTCGTAGTCGGCGCGCGCCGCGTCGGCGGGGAGTTCCCCGTCGAGCGCCGCCGTGGCCTCGGTCCCGATCACTGCGAAGTTGCCGTCGCTCAGCTCGAAGATGTCGGGGCATGTCTCCCCGGAGAGGCTGCCTCTAGCGCGTGGGGGCACACCGATACGACGCACGATCTTCAAGGGAATCCCGGTCCTTGGGTGAGAGAGGGATGAGAACGGAGGACAGGCTAGCCCTTGGATACTCCTGTTGACCCTGCGACATGAAGGGCAACTGGGGCTTGTTCATGGGTGGTTCACGGGCGGGACGGGGCGCTCGCGGAAGCCGTCACTCCGGTGGCGGCTCGCCGATCACCCACCACTCGTCGGCGTCGGGATCGTCCAGGTCGTGGATGAGCCCGTCCATCATGCGGCCCACCCGGGCCTCGTCCGAAGAGTCCTCGAGGCTGGCCCGGTGGTGCCGGGTGGCTTCCCAGTACTCGCGGAAGATGGGATTGCGGCAGATCACCCGAAGATGACCGTGCAGTTCCTCCCAGTTGACGATCCCGATGCGGAAGGCGTGCACGGCGTTGGTGTAGAGGGCGTTCGCGAAGAGGTACTGCCGTCGCTTGGTCGGCGGGGCCTCGACGGTGCTCAGGACGGCGGCGAGATCCGGGTCGTCCATGGCCTTGCTCAGCAGATAGAACTGGAGTTGCTGCTGCTGGGGAAGCTCGGCGGGGCGGCGCTCGGTCCGCTCCATGTCATCGAGGCGTAGGCGGAGTTGTTCGTGGTGCCTGCGCTGGCGGTCGAGCAGCAGCGCCAGTGCCCCGACAGCGAAAGCGAGCCCCGCGACAGCGGCCGAGCCCGTCCCCCGTATCCGATATTTCTGTGTGGCCATGTCAACCCCCGAATCAGGCGACCGTCCGCCGGTCGTCGGGTGCGGGCCAACGGGGAGTGGGACCGGCGAGAGCGATGGGCGGCGCGCTTGCCGCCTCCCAGATTGCCGAGCGGCGCTGATCGACAGGGAGGCGGAGAGGAGGCGCACAGGAGGCAGCTCTGGTCGAACCTCCCGGCGCCGTGCCCAATGTGTGCCCCGCGAGCGCCGCTAACAATCGTTCACTTCGCGGTGCTTCTACGCGCACATATCCTTGGGCGGTCTTCACACGTCGTACGGGGCTCGCCTGCCCGTCGACGCGGGATGTACACGGATCCCGTAGCGGCGACATGGACGAGACGGATGTCATGGACGGCGTGAGCAACATCAGCGGTACGAATCAATGCGAGAGGCGCACGGTGAGCACGCGACAGATCCCGGTCATCGTCCTCGCCGGCTTCCTGGGGTCCGGAAAGACGACCCTGCTCAACCACCTTCTGCACCGCAGCGGGGGAAGCCGGATCGGCGCGATCGTCAACGACTTCGGGTCGATCGAGATCGACGCCATGTCCGTCGCGGGCCAGCTCGGCGACTCCACCGTCTCCCTGGGCAACGGCTGTCTGTGCTGCGCCGTGGACGCCAGTGAGCTCGACGAGTACCTGGAGCGGCTCGCCCGGCCCTCCGCCCGTATCGACGTCATCGTGATCGAGGCCAGCGGGCTCGCGGAGCCGGAGGAGCTGGTGCGGATGCTGCTCGCGAGCGAGAACACGCACATCGTGTACGGCGGGCTGGTGCAGGTCGTCGACGCCGCCGAGTTCGACGCCACACGGGAGCGTCACCCCGAGGTCGACCGGCACCTGGGCATCGCCGACCTCGTCGTGGTCAACAAGAGCGACCGGGTGGCCGTGGAGGAGCGTGAGCGGGTGCTCGGCGTGGTGCGCGGGCTCGCGGGGCGCGCGGCCGTCGTGGCGGCCTCCTACGGGCGCGTGGACGTCGAGCTGCTCCTCGACCGCAAGCCGGTGGGGGAGCGGGTCGGGCAGCTCTCCTTCGACGATCTGCACGCCGCGGAGCGTGAGGGGCACGATCATGATCACGATGACGGCCACGGCGACGAGTGCGGCGACGGCCACGACGGCCACGACGGGCACGCGCGCCATCTGCACTCCGCCTACGAAAGTCTTGCCTTCGTCTCCGAAGTGCCCCTGTCGCCCCGCCCGTTGATGGCCTTCCTCGACAGCAGGCCGGAGGGGCTCTACCGCATCAAGGGGTACGTCGACTTCGGGCCGTCCGACCCGAAGAACCGGTATCTGGTGCACTCCGTGGGGCGCTTTCTGCGCTTCTACCCGGAGCCGTGGCCGGTCGCGGAGCCGCACCGCACGCAGCTCGTGTTGATCGGGTCCAGCATTGACGCGGACGGTCTGGAGAAGGAGCTGGAGGCGTGCCGCGCGGAGGCCCCACAGGCCGATGAGCACGGCATGTGGGGCGTCCTGCGCTACGTACAGGAGCCGGAGGAACCGGAGGAGGCACCCGAGGAGGCACCCGAGGGGTGAGCCCCCCTCGAGTGCCTCCGTCGAGCGAGCGTCACACCGGGCCTGCGACCGCCGCCACCGGCTTCGCGAGGGAGACGCCCGAGCCGTCCCGGCGCGGGTCCGGCTCCGGGAGCTCGGCGGGCGAGCCGTTGCGCTGTGCGGCGTGCGGAGGCGTCGGGCCCGCCCAGGCGAAGCTCAGGCAGTCCTCGCCCTTCAGGAACCGCTGGACGCGGACACCGCCCGTGGCGCGGCCCTTGCGCGGGTACTGGTCGAACGGCGTCAGCTTCGCCGTCGTCTGCACCGAGTCGTCGAGGGTGCCGCGCGAGCCCGCGACCGTGAACACTACGGCGTCCGCCGCCGGGTCGACCGCGGTGAAGGAGATGACCTTCGCGCCGTCGGTGAGCTTGACGCCCGCCATGCCGCCCGCCGGGCGGCCCTGTGGCCGCACCTGGGACGCCTGGTAGCGCAGCAGCTGTGCGTCGTCCGTGATGAAGACCAGGTCCTCCTCGCCCGTACGCAGCTCCGCCGCGCCGACGATGCGGTCGCCCTCCTTGAGGGTGATGACCTCCAACTCCTCCTTGTTCGAGGGGTAGTCGGGGACCACGCGCTTGACCACGCCCTGCTCCGTGCCGAGCGCGAGGCCCGGAGAGGACTCGTCGAGCGTCATCAGACAGATCAGCTTCTCGTCCGCCTCCAAGGAGAGCAGCTCCGAGACCGGCGCCCCACCGGAGAGGTTGGGCGCGGCCGCCGTCTCCGGAAGCTGCGGCAGGTCCACCACGGCGAGCCGCAGCAGTCTGCCCTCCGAGGTCACGGCGCCGACCTCGCCGCGCGCCGTCGCGGGCACCGCCGAGACGATCACGTCGTGCTTGGTGCGCTTGCTGTCGCCCTCGGAGAACGGGTCGCCGTTCGCCGTGCGCGCCAGCAGGCCCGTCGAGGACAGGAGCACGCGGCACGGGTCGTCCGCCACCTGGAGGGACGCGGTGGGGGCCGGGGCGCCGGAGGACTCCATCAGGACCGTGCGCCGCTCCGTGCCGAACTTCTTGGCCACCGCGGCCAGTTCGGAGGAGACCAGCTTGCGGAGCTCGGCGTCCGACTCCAGGATGCGGGTCAGCTCCTCGATCTCCGCGTTCAGCTTGTCGCGCTCGGACTCCAGCTCGATGCGGTCGTACTTGGTGAGGCGGCGCAGCGGGGTGTCGAGGATGTACTGCGTCTGCACGTCGCTCAGGGAGAAGCGCTCCATCAGGCGCTCCTTGGCCTGCGCGCTGTTCTCGCTGGAGCGGATGAGGCGGATGACCTCGTCGATGTCCAGGAGGGCGACGAGCAGGCCCTCGACCAGGTGCAGGCGGTCGCGCTTCTTGCCGCGCCGGAACTCGCTGCGCCGGCGCACGACGTTGAAGCGGTGGTCCAGATAGACCTCGAGGAGCTCCTTGAGGCCGAGGGTGAGGGGCTGGCCGTCCACCAGCGCGACGTTGTTGATGCCGAAGGACTCCTCCATGGGAGTCAGCTTGTAGAGCTGCTCCAGGACGGCCTCCGGCACGAAGCCGTTCTTGATCTCGATGACCAGGCGCAGGCCGTGCTCGCGGTCGGTGAGGTCCTTGACGTCGGCGATGCCCTGGAGCTTCTTCGAGCCGACCAGGTCCTTGATCTTGGCGATCACCTTCTCCGGGCCGACGGTGAACGGCAGTTCGGTGACGACGAGGCCCTTGCGGCGCGCCGTCACGTTCTCCACGGAGACCGTGGCGCGGGTCTTGAAGGTGCCGCGGCCCGACTCGTACGCGTCCTTGATGCCGGAGAGGCCGACGATGCGGCCGCCCGTGGGCAGGTCGGGGCCCGGGACGAACTTCATCAGCGTCTCGAGGTCGGCGCCCGGGTGCTTGATCAGGTGGCGGGCGGCGGCGATGACCTCGCCGAGGTTGTGCGGCGGCATGTTCGTCGCCATGCCGACGGCGATGCCCGACGAGCCGTTCACCAGCAGGTTCGGGTAGGCGGCCGGGAGGGCGACCGGTTCGGTCTCCTGGCCGTCGTAGTTCGGGGTGAAGTCGACGGTGTCCTCGTCGATCGACTCCGTCATCAGGGAGGTGGCGTCGGCCATGCGGCATTCCGTGTACCGCATGGCGGCCGGCGGGTCGTCGTTGCCGAGCGAGCCGAAGTTGCCGTGGCCGTCCACCATCGGCAGGCGCATGGAGAAGGGCTGGGCCATGCGCACCAGGGCGTCGTAGATCGAGGCGTCGCCGTGGGGGTGCAACTTACCCATGACCTCGCCCACGACGCGGGCGCACTTGACGTAGCCGCGCTCGGGGCGCAGACCCATCTCGTTCATCTGGTAGACGATGCGGCGCTGGACGGGCTTCATGCCGTCCCGCGCGTCCGGCAGGGCGCGGGAGTAGATGACCGAGTAGGCGTACTCGAGGAAGGAGCCCTGCATCTCGTCGACGACGTCGATGTCGAGGATCTTCTCCTCAAAGTCGTCGGGCGGCGGGGTCTTCGTGCTGCGGCGGGCCATCGCTGCTGCGGCTCCTTCACAGATTCTGCCGGGGCATGTACGGGATCTGACGCGGACCATTGTGGACCGTCCCACTGACATCGCCGACCACGACCCGGGCTCACGGCGTTGTCACGGGCGACTACGCCGAGGGCGGAGCGGGAACTTCGTCAGGTGTCAGCGGGCTTGCATACAGTGGCAGGACTGCATCTCTTGACTCCATCACTTGCTGAGATCTCGCGATCGAAGGGACGTACATGCCCATGGGTCACACGGCCACAGCCGAGGCCGGCTCCGGCGGCCTGACAGCGACCGAGCACCGGCTGGCCAACGGCCTGCGCGTGGTGCTCTCCGAGGACCACCTGACCCCGGTCGCCGCGGTCTGCCTCTGGTACGACGTCGGCTCCCGCCACGAGGTCAAGGGGCGTACGGGCCTTGCGCATCTCTTCGAGCACCTGATGTTCCAGGGCTCCCACCAGGTGCACGGCAACGGCCACTTCGAACTGGTGCAGGGCGCGGGCGGGTCCCTGAACGGGACGACGAGCTTCGAGCGCACCAACTATTTCGAGACCATGCCCGCGCACCAGCTGGAGCTCGCGCTGTGGCTGGAGGCCGACCGGATGGGCTCGCTCCTGTCCGCGCTCGACGAAGAGTCCATGGAGAACCAGCGGGACGTCGTCAAGAACGAGCGCCGCCAGCGCTACGACAACGTCCCGTACGGCACGGCCTTCGAGAAGCTCACCGCTCTGTCGTACCCGGAGGGCCACCCGTACCACCACACGCCGATCGGCTCGATGGCCGACCTGGACGCGGCCACCCTGGAGGACGCGCGGAACTTCTTCCGTACGTACTACGCGCCCAACAACGCCGTCCTGTCCGTCGTCGGCGACATCGACCCGGAGCAGACGCTCGCCTGGGTCGAGAAGTACTTCGGCTCCATCCCCGGGCACGACGGCAAGCAGCCGCCCCGTGACGGCAGCCTTCCGGAGCGCATCGGCAAGGAGCTGCGCGAGGTCGTCGAGGAGGAGGTCCCGGCGCGCGCCCTGATGGCCGCCTACCGGCTGCCGCAGGACGGCACGCGCGCGTGCGACGCGGCCGACCTGGCGCTCACGGTCCTGGGCAGCGGCGAGTCCTCCCGGCTCTACAACCGGCTGGTGCGCCGCGACCGCACGGCCGTGGCCGCCGGTTTCGGTCTGCTGCGCCTCGCCGGGGCGCCCTCGCTCGGCTGGCTGGACGTGAAGACCTCCGGAGACGTCGAGGTCCCCGTCATCGAGGCCGCCGTCGACGAGGAGCTGGCCCGCTTCGCCGAGGAGGGCCCCACCGCCGAGGAGATGGAGCGCGCCCAGGCGCAGTTGGAGCGCGAGTGGCTCGACCGGCTCGGCACCGTCGCGGGCCGCGCCGACGAACTGTGCAGATTCGCCGTCCTGTTCGGCGACCCGCAGCTGGCGCTCACCGCCGTGCAGCGGGTCCTGGACGTCACCGCGGCGGAGGTCCAGGAGGTCGCCAAGGCCCGCCTGCGCCCCGACAACCGCGCGGTGCTCGTGTACGAACCCGTGTCCGCCGCCGACGAGGCCGCAGAGGAAGAGGAGGCGGCGAAGTGACCGAGTCCGCACCGCACACCACGACCCAGTCCGCACCGCTCGCCACGATGGAGTTCCACCAGCAGCCCCAGGCGGGCACGGCCAAGCCCTGGGCCTTCCCGGCCCCCGAGCGCGCCACCCTGGGCAACGGCCTGACGGTGCTGCGCTGCCACCGCCCCGGCCAGCAGGTCGTCGCCGTCGAGATCCACCTCGACGCGCCCCTGGAGGCCGAGCCCGCCGGACTCGACGGCGTGGCCACGATCATGGCGCGGGCCTTCGCCGAGGGCACCGACAAGCACTCCGCCGAGGAGTTCGCCGCCGAACTGGACCGCTGCGGCGCGACGTTGGACGCGCACGCGGACCACCCCGGCGTGCGCGTCTCCCTCGAAGTGCCCGTCTCCCGCCTTCCGAAGGCCCTCGGACTGCTCGCCGACGCCCTGCGCGCCCCCGCCTTCGCGGACAGCGAGATCGAGCGCCTCGTCCGCAACCGCCTGGACGAGATCCCGCACGAGGCCGCGAACCCGGCCCGGCGCGCCGCCAAGGAGCTCTCCCGGCAGCTCTTCCCGGCGACCTCGCGCATGTCGCGCCCCCGTCAGGGCACCGAGGAGACGGTCTCCGGCATCGACTCGGCGGCGGTACGCGCCTTCTACGAGAAGCACGTTCGCCCGGCCACGGCGACCGCCGTCGTCGTGGGCGACCTCTCCGGGACGGACCTCGACGCGCTCCTCGCGGACACCGTGGGCGCCTGGACGGGCGACACGGCCGAGCCGTACCCCGTGCCGGCGGTGAGCGCCGACGACACCGGCCGCGTGGTCATCGTCGACCGCCCCGGAGCCGTCCAGACGCAGCTCCTCATCGGCCGCGTCGGCGCCGACCGGCACGACCGCGTGTGGGCCGCCCAGATCCTCGGCACGTACTGCCTCGGCGGCACCCTCACCTCGCGTCTGGACCGGGTCCTGCGCGAGGAGAAGGGATACACCTACGGAGTGCGGGCGTTCAGCCAGGTGCTGCGCTCGACCGCGCCCTCGTCCTCGGAGGGGGCCGGCGGCGTCGCCATGCTCGCCATCAGCGGCTCCGTGGACACGCCGAACACCGGCCCGGCCCTCGACGACCTGTGGAAGGTCCTGCGCACCCTCGCCGCCGAGGGCCTCACGGACGCCGAGCGCGACGTCGCCGTGCAGAACCTGGTGGGGGTCGCCCCGCTCAAGTACGAGACGGCGGCGGCCGTCGCGGCCACGCTCGCCGACCAGGTCGAGCAGCACCTCCAGGACGACTTCCAGGCCCAGCTGTACCGGCAGTTGGCCGCGACGGGCACCGTGGAGGCCACCGCGGCCGTCGTGAGCGCCTTCCCGCAGGACCGCCTGGTGACCGTGCTCGTCGGGGACGCCGCGCAGATCGAGGAACCCGTCAAGGCCCTCGGGATCGGTGAAGTGACGGTTGTCACGGGCTAGATGAACGAGCGGTTCCGGACCCCGGTGACAGGACATGTCACCGGGGTCCTCATATGTCCGAATTAGTAGAGAGGTTGCCTGTCTGCCCTGTGGCGTGCGCTACAAAAGCCGTCTTCTGTTTGTCGATTGAAAGATGTCCCGTTTAGCGTCGGTCCGACTGTTCGTCACGCAGCACGCCGCACCCGCGGCACCGGACAGCCATCGCCGAGTCCCCGTACGGCGCGAGCCAGGGGAGCCGGGGACCCACATGTCCCCCTGGGGTGAATCGGGCACCTTGCCGCGAGGCGAGGGGTCCGTAGGAGACCTTCCTGCTCCGAACCCGTCAGCTAACCCGGTAGGCGAGAGGGAAGGAAAGGATCAGCCGCTTCATGGCGTTCACCCGTGCCACCGGGAAGCACCGTCGTCCGAGCCGTCTCACCCGTACGACCGCGCAAGTAGCGGGTGTCGCCGCGATCACCACGACCGGTGTCATCGGAGGGCTCGCCGCTCCGGCGCTCGCCGCCGACGAGGCGCCCGTCGAGCACACCGGCTTCACCCAGGCCATCTCCGTCGGCGACTCGCTCGCCGACAGCATCGACGCGCAGGCCACCGCTCAGAAGGAAGCCGCCGACGCCGCCGCTGCCGCGAAGAAGGCCGAAGAGGCCGCCAAGAAGAAGGCCGCCGAAGCGAAGCGTGCTGCCGAGGCGAAGGCCAAGAAGGAGCGCGAGGCCAAGGAGCGCGCCGCCCGCGAGGCCGAGCGCAAGCGCCTGAACCGCTTCGTCTCCCCGATCGCCGGCTCGTACGTCTCGACCGCCTACAAGGCGAGCAGCGGCCTGTGGTCCTCCGGCAGCCACACCGGCATCGACTTCCACGCCGCGTCCGGCACGTCGGTCCACTCCGTCGGCGCGGGCACCGTCGTCGAGGCCGGCTGGGGCGGCGCCTACGGCAACAACGTCGTGATCAAGATGAACGACGGCACGTACACCCAGTACGGACACATGTCCTCCATCGGTGTCTCCGTCGGCCAGACGGTCACCCCGGGACAGCAGATAGGTCTCTCCGGAGCGACCGGCAACGTCACCGGGCCGCACCTCCACTTCGAGGCCCGCACCTCCCCGGACTACGGCTCGGACATCGACCCCGTCGCCTACCTCCGCTCGCACGGCGTCGGTGTCTGACGGCTCACGCCCACCGCGCACCCGAAAGCCCCGGCTCGCCCACCGCGAGCCGGGGCTTCGCCGTTCCCGGCCCCCAGTCCCCAGTCCCTGGCCCCCAGTCCCCGGCCCCGGGCCTCGGGAGCCTTGGCCAAAAGAAATCCATGGATTCCCGGCCGCCATCGGAAATTCCGCGGCTCTGCAATAGAGTTGACGAGCGAGCGTCAATCGACCGCGTTTCTCGGGGATTAAGGCGGAGGTCCGGTCATGCGCATTCCCGCGCACTCGGTATGCACGGCCATTCGGGACGACATCGTTTCGGGTGTCTACGAACGGGGCGGCCGGCTCACCGAGGAGCTGCTCGCGCGCCGCTACGGAGTCTCCCGCGTCCCCGTACGCGAGGCGCTGCGCACCCTGGAGGCCGAGGGCTTCGTCGTCACGCGCAGGCACGCGGGCGCGTGCGTCGCCGAACCCACCGAGCAGGAGGCCGCCGACCTCCTGGAGATCCGCATGCTGCTCGAACCGCTGGGTGCCGCCCGGGCCGCCCAGCGCCGCACGGAGGCGCACCTGAAGGTGCTGCGCGGCCTCGTGCGGCTCGGCCAGGAGCGCGCCAGGCGGGGCCAGAGCGAGGATCTGCGCTCCCTGGGAGGCTGGTTCCACGAGACGCTCGCGCAGGCGTCAGGCAGCCCGGGTCTGACCGCGCTGCTCACCCAGCTGCGGCACAAGATCGCCTGGATGTACGTGGTGGAGCCGCCGGCCGCCCCCGCCGAGTCCTGGGCCGAGCACGCGGCGATCGTCGACGCGGTGGCCCGCGGCGACGCGGAGCGGGCCCGCGGCCTCACCGCGCAGCACGCGGAGCGGGCGACGGCGGCGCACCGCCTCCGCTTTCCCGCGGGGCTCGGGCGCCGGCGGGGCGTCGATCGCGTGAGGGATTCGCAACATCCCGTAAACACGCTGAGCGTCCAGAATTAACAGCGTCGCCGTATACAAAGAGAAGTAATTCGCGGGGCCTGTTCTGTGCTGCCCGCTTTTCGGGGTTCCCCTCTTTTCGTGCTGCCCGGCCTTCGCG
>NZ_JBNJLS010000024.1:0-149730 GCF_050510915.1 Streptomyces odontotermitis
GGCCGGCATCGTCGCGCAGTCGGCCGGGCGGCCGACAACTTCTCGCTGAGCTCACCGGCCGCGGCCCGTGAGGTAGTCGCGCACCCGGTCCACCAGACCCGTGCCGGGGGCGAGCAGCTTGTTGCCCGGCGGCGTGTTGGGGGCATGCGGGTGCGGACGCGTGGGCGCGGTCTTCTTCGCCGAGCGGATCTTGTCGCCGAGGTCGAGCAGTTCCTCGTCGGTGCACGCCTCGCGCAGGCGGGGGAACAGGTTGTTCTCCTCGTCCCGCACGTGCGCGGCCACCTCGGCCTGCAGAGTGGCGACCAGTTCGTCGAATGTCGCCGCGCCCGGCGGGAGTTGCTCCACCTGCTTGAGGAGCTTCTCCACTCCGGCGTGGTCCTTGAGCTCCTTGTCCGCCAGCGCGTCGCCTCCCGGTACGTGGCGACGCACAGCCGGGTAGAGGTGCTCCTCCTCCGCCACCGAATGCCGCACCAGCTCGATGGTGAACTCGTGCGCGATCTGCTTTCGGTCCTCGCTGCCAGGGACGGCCTTGTCGAACCGGGTGAACATCTCCTCCACCTCTCGGTGGTCGGTGACGAGTTCGGTGATGACGTTGTTCCGGCCTCCTGCCATGGCGCTCCTCCTCCATCTTGTCCGTGCGCCCGCTCAATCCTTGTTCGTGCGCCCGCGCCGGGTGCCCAGCCGCTGCGGCACGACACCCGTGGCCGGCATCGGCAGAACCCACGGAGCCTCGCCCGGTTGAAGAGCGCGAACCGGGTACCCGGGAGAGCCTCGCGACGACCGCATGGACGTCGCGCCGCAGGACGCGGGAATCCGCACCAGACACGCACGGAGGAGCCCCCATGGCCAACGCGGACAGCCCTCAGGACCCGGCCACCGCGCATCCGCGCCCCGACTTCCCCGGCAGGACCAGCAGCCACCGGGCTGGAGCGGCCCCATGGACCCGCCGCCTGACCACGGGGAGGACTCGTACAAGGGCGCGGCCCGGCTCACCGGCCGCAAGACGGTGCTGACCGGCGGCGATTCGGGAATCGGTCGCGCGGTGGCGCTCGCCTTTGCCCGTGAGGGAGCCGACGTCCTCTTCACCCACGGCCTGGCCCGGATGCTGGTGAACGACGGCGAACAAGCTCCTCTGGGGCGCCCTGCGCAGCCGGCCGAAATGGCTCCGGCTTACGTCTATCTCGTATCTCGCCTCGGACCAGGCCAGTTTCATCACAGCGGAGATCCTCAACGCCACCGGCGGCACCCCCCTTCCGTGAGCCGCGGCGCCCGCGGAGTACGCCTCTCCCCCGAAAGGAGAGCCAGCAGTGCGAGGCACCAACAGACCTGAGGAGGCAACAGTGGCAAAGGAGCACGGCACGGACACGGAACCCGAAGAGCGCGAAGAGCGCGGCGACGCCCCGGCGCGGACCGCGCGCGAAGAGGTCCTCGACGAACTGGAACAGGCCGCGCTCAAGGCCGATCCCGAGCGACGCGGCCGGCGCGAGGACCACACCGGCGAGGCCGCAGACACCCTCACCCCGAACCGTTCCGCGCAGGAGGACGCGCAAGGCGACGACGCCTGACGGCGCCGGGCTGGACGTCAGACGGCTGGACGTCAGACGTCGAGGGACGTTCGTCGATGAACAAGGCGCAGCCGGCCCGTGCGGTGGGGCGCTGAGCAACCGAATCGCCCGGCCGCCGGGACCGCCCCGTTCAGGCCGACGGTCCGTGCGGCACGGGCCGGTCGGGAAGATCGCGTGGCACAACGGGGGGGACGCTTGCCGGGAGTCTCGGGTCGCACCTCGGGCTCGGGCCGGTTCGTCGTGGCTCTCCTTCCCGTCCATGGCCGTTCAGAGGTGGTCGCGTGGTACGGACTCGTTCCACGTCCCGGCGAAGACGCGCCGCCGCCCCTCGAACGCGTCCAGCGTCGCCGCCACGTGGAACTCCCGCTCGTCGCAGGTGAGTTCCGTGCGCGTGACGACCTCCGTGTCCCAGTCCTCCCGACGGAACCGCATCGTCCACGTGGACTCGCCGGTCACCGACGTGAAGTCGTCGGCCACGGCGCCGTACCGTTCGACCGCCCGACGCCCCACGTCCAGGTCGATGCCGTCGAAGCGGACCGTCCCGGTGTCCTTGACGATTTCCAGGGCGGAGGCGTACGTGACCAGTTCGCGGCGCACCTCCCACCTCTGCTCCGGGGGTGTGAGCTGAGTGGTGGGGAGCGCGGGAGCCCCCTCGGGCGGACCGAAGGGATTCGCTCCCGGCTCCGTGTCGTCGAACGGCCGAGGCGGACGCACCGGCAGGGCCAGGGTGCTGCTGCCCTCATGAACGCCGAGCAGGACCGGTCGCGGCGGCGGCCAGGCCAGTGGCCAGTAGGAGGTGGACAGGGACAGGCGGATCCGATGGCCCGCCGGGAATGTCTGGGCGACGCTGTTGAGGTGCACACTGGCGCGGTACCGGCTGCCCGGCTGCAGCGCCTCGGGCTCGTCACCGCCGTCGCGCCGGGTCAGGTTCAGCAGCCCGTACGTGATGCGTGTCGCGCGTCCGTCGGGAGCCACGTCGGAGAGGCGGGCCGCGACCATGGCGACCGGTTCGTCGACCGACACCTCGAGGTCCGCCCGCGGCGCCCCGAGGATCTCCAGCGGCTCGGTCAGCGCGTCCGTCTCGAAGACCAGGGAGCCGCCGTCCTCCTCGCGCTGGTCGTAGGGCAGGTCCGGCGGGGCGTTGTAGGAAGCCCACTTGCCGGCGAACTGGCCCACGGACAGCGGCGACTGCACCGTCAGCACACCGTGCCCGGCGCCTTCGCCGGACTCCGGCCAGCCGATGCGGTGCCGCGTGAGCGGGTGGACGCGTTCCCGCACATGGGGCGAGGGCCACGACGGTTCGGCCACCCAGCGTCCCGGCCTCTCGGCGTAGGAGGTGGAGGGGGGCACGCTCTCCTGCATCCAGGTACGCAGCATGGGCCCGTCCATCACCCCGTTGTCGGCGCCCTTGAGCCAGTGGTCCCACCAGCGGACGAGTTCCTGCAAGTACCCGATGGCGGGACCCGGTTCGCCCAGGTGCGGGAACTTGTGCGACCACGGGCCGATCAGCCCCTTGCGGGGCACGTCGAGGTGGGCGAGCAGGCGCGTGACCGCGTTGGAGTAGCCGTCGGCCCATCCGCTGGAAGCCAGCACCGGACACCGGACGGCCGCGTAGTCCTCGCAGACCGAGGCGTGCCGCCAGTAGTCGTCACGGCGCTGGTGGCGCAGCCACTCCAGTACCCAGGGGCCGGCGCTCTCCAGGCGCTCGTGCCACATGTCGCGCCACCGGTCCCCGACCACCTCGGGGTCGGGCGGGCAGGTGGCGTACGCGAACATGGTGCCCGCCTCGGCCAGGCTGTCCGAGAGGAGCGCCCCGCCCATGTAGTGCATGTCGTCGGCGTAGCGGTCGTCGGTGAAGGAGGCGATGGCGATCGCTTTGAGCGACGCCGGGCGGCGCGCGGCGACCTGGAGCGCGGCGAACGCTCCCCAGGAGATGCCCATCATGCCCGTGCCGCCGTCGCACCAGGGGCGCCGCGCGAGCCAGGCGAGGACCTCTTCGGCGTCCTGCTGTTCGCGTTCCAGGTACTCGTCGGTGAGGACGCCCTCGGAGTCGCCGGTGCCGCGCAGATCGACTCGGACACACGCGTATCCGTGTCCGGAGAGGTAGGGGTGGTGGAGGGAGTCGCGCACCGAGGACAGGTCGCGTTTGCGGTAGGGGATGTACTCCAGGATCGCCGGTACGGGTTCTCCGTCGCTGGAGGCAGGACGCCAGATGTGAGCGGACAGGCGCACTCCGTCGGACATCGGGATGCGTACGTGGGCTTCCTCGCGGATCTTGTGAGGGAGGTCGGTCACAGTGCGCATGGAGGGGGTCGTGCTCCTTTCGTCGGGTCGGGGCCGACAGGCGCGGGCGCTCAGGCCGGGTCGGACTGTCGGTCGCGGGTCGGCGCGGTGTCCTCGAAGGAGAGGCCGAGAGCGGCCACGCAGCGGTCGTACTTGGCGCGCAGTTCCTTCTCGCTGTCGCCGCCCGTGAAGATGTGCGCCAGTTCGTAGCTGTAGCTGTCCTGCTGCGACAGGTCGGACAGGCGCTGCCGTTCCCTGGGAGCCACGTCGACGCGGACACCGGGAATCTCGCGTTCGATCCGGTCCAGCTCGTCGCGGCCGGGCACGTCGCGCACCACGCCGTCGGTGAACCAGCGGTGGTACCACTTGGCGGCCATCGCGTAGCGGCCCTCGCCGTGCGGCATGCGCGGGTCCTCGCCACGCGCCAGGGCGAGCATGCAGTGGTGGTTGGGCACGCCGTCGACGAAGTGGAACAGCTCGGCGTGCGACTGGGAGTGGCGCGGGTTGATCTCCAGGATGCGGACGGCCTCCGTGCCCGGGTCGTAGAAGAACTCGATCGAGAACGTGGCGCCCTCCATGCCGATGCGGCGCATCACCCGCTCGGACACGTCGTGCAGTTGGCGGATCACCGGCTGCGGGAGCATCGAGGGGTACTGGTGACGCAGGAACGAGGAGCTGTCCGGGTAGTTGATGGAGTCGAGGACGCCGTAGACGGTCACCTCGCCCTGGTGCACGTAGCCCTCCACGGCCACCTGGATTCCGGTGAGACGCTCCTCGGCGAGGCAGACGAGGCTTCCGACGTCCGCCATGTCGGGCGGCAGTTCCAGCCGTTCCATGACGAACTCGAAGGGGCGGCCGACTCGGCCGATGCCCGCTCGGATCTCCCGTACCGCGGCGCGGAAGCCGTCCTGGTCCTCCACCCCGAAGGCCAGCTCGGAAGAGTACGAGAGGGCGGGCTTGAGCCACAGCGGGTAGGAGACGCCGTCGGGGAGCCGGGGCTCGTCGGCCTCGAGAACCACCCGGCCGAACGCGGGCACCGCCTCCGGAGCCGCCGCGCGCTGCTCCAGGCGGCTCCAGTACTTGTGCTCGCACTTGACGACCGAGGCCAGATCGGTGGCGCGGGTGCCGTACTCGCGGGCGAGGATCGGCACCATGGTGGACACCGGGAAGTCCCAGTAACCCGTGATCGCGTCGACCGTGCCGTCGAAGGCGTCGAGCTCGCGGCGGGCCCGGGCGAGCAGGTCCGGCACCGAGACCTCTCCGTCCTGCAGTTCCTCGATGGCCAGAACGCCGTGGAACCGGCAGTCGTGCCCGGCGCCGGCCGCACGCAGCGTCGGCAGATTCGCCTCGTCCATGCCGATGACGAAGATGTCCTCGCTCACTTGGGCTCCTTCGGGGCTGACAGGAATCTCGACGCGGTTCGGACGCGGGCCGGACGTGGAGCTGCCGCCCGAACGGGCCGGGCACCGGGTGCCCAGGGGACGTCGTGCGTATGCGTGGGAGCCAGGAGAGTTCCCTGGAGGTGAGCTCCGGACTGTTCGGGGCTTCCCGCTCCCGCCGTAGGGGGCGGGAGAGGCGGAACTCCAGAAGGAGACCTCGTGGTGCCGCACCACGGCCGGCCGGCCGCCCACGAGTCCCGACGCCGACTCGACCGGCCGGACCAGCAACGCGGCGAGTGGTGCCACGGCGATCAGGACGGCGGTGACCACCCACATGAACAGCACCCACTCGACCGCCTCGAAGTTCAGACGGCCCGCGACGTACGAGCCCCGGCAGACGGCCACGGCGCAACACACCACCATCGCGTCGCGGCTTCGCGCCGCCCCGGCGTCACCGGGACGCCGACGGGGCGACTCCCCCGGTTCACACGGCGCTGGTGAGGTGCTCGACAGATCCCGAAGTCCAGGATCCGCAGCATTCAGCCGAGGAGTTGTGTATGTCCAGAGCGCGCCGTTCGCGCCGTACCCTCATAGCCGCCGCCGTGTCCGTGGTCGCCGCCACCACGGCCGTGGCCGTGACCGCCACGGCGGGGGCCTCCGGGACCAAGGACCAGGCCGCGCAGGCGATCAAGGGCGGGAAGGCGAAGAACGTCATCCTGCTGATCGGTGACGGCATGGGTGACTCGGAGATCACCCTGGCCCGTGACTACACGGTCGGCGCGAACGGGCGCCTGAACATGGACAAGTTCCCGCTGACCGGGGCGTACACGACGTACGCGGTGCACGCCGACGGCACCCCCGACTACGTCACCGACTCGGCGGCCAGCGGCAGCGGCTGGGCGACCGGTGTGAAGACCGTCAACGGGCGGATCTCCAAGACGCCGGGCACCGACAAGGCGGTGCCGACGATCCTGGAGCTGGCGCAGAAGCGCGGCTACGCGACGGGTTCGGTGACCACCGCCGAACTGACCGACGCCACCCCGGCGGTGCTCGCCTCGCACGCCACCGACCGCAGCTGCCAGGGCCCGGCCGACATGGCCAAGTGCCCGGCGGACACGATCGCCAAGGGCGGCCCCGGCTCGATCGCCGAGCAGAGCGTGAACCACAAGGTCGACGTCCTCCTCGGCGGCGGCAGGCAGCGCTTCGACCAGAAGGTCACCGACGGCACGTACAAGGGCCTGACCGTGACCGAGCAGGCCAAGAAGCTCGGGTACCAAGTGGTCACCAATGACGGGGAGTTGGCGAAGGTCACGTCCGTCAAGGGCGGCAAGCCCGTCCTCGGCCTGTTCGCCCCCGGCAACGTCCCCGTCGAGTGGACCGGCAAGGCCGCGGCCAAGGGCGGCACCGACCCGCAGCGCTGCACCACCTCCAACCCGAACCGGCCCGCGGGCACCCCCGCCCTCGAGGACCAGGCGAGCAAGGCCATCAAGCTCCTCGAGGCCAAGCAGAAGAGCCGCAAGGGCGGCAAGAACGGGCAGGGCTTCTTCCTGCAGATCGAGGGCGCCTCGATCGACAAGCAGGACCACGCCGCCGACCCGTGCGGCCAGATCGGGGAGACCGCGGCCTTCGACCGGGCCGTGAAGGTCGCCCGCGACTACGCCGCCAAGCACCCCGACACCATGGTCGTCACCACCGCCGACCACGCCCACACCAGCCAGATCGTGCCGCTGGAGGCGCAGCCGCCCGGCCTCTCCTCGACCCTGGTCACCGACGAGGGCCAGCAGCTGAAGGTCAACTACTCGACCAACACCCCGGGCCAGTCCCAGGAGCACACCGGCACCCAGGTCCGCATCGCCGCCCAGGGCCCGCAGGCGTACCGCGTGCTCGGCGTCACCAACCAGACCGACCTGTTCACGACGGTCCGCGAGGCGCTCCGACTGCGCTGATCCTGCGGCCGGTTGAGCCGCCGGTGAGTTGAACCGCCGGCCAGCCGAGCCGTCGGTCAGCCGAGCCGTCGGTCAGCCGAGCCGTCGGTCAGCCGAGCCACGGCAGCACGACCCGGACGACCAGGCCCCCCTCAGGGCGGGCCGTCGCCGTGGCCGTGCCGCCGTGGGCGCGGGCCACCGAGCGCACCAGGGCGAGACCCAGGCCGTGGCCGCGCTCGCTGCCGACGCGAGGCGTCGCCCGGTAGAACGGCTCGAAGAGGCGGTCGGTGGTCTCCGGGGCGATCCGCGGGCCGGAGTTGGCGACCTCCAGCACGACGGCCGCCTCGCCTTCCCCCTCGCCCTCGTCCTTGGTGCCGTCGCCCACCGTCACGCTCACGAAGGCGTCGGGCGCCCCGGTGTTGTGCGCGACGGCGTTCTCGACGAGGTTCCGCACCAGCTGCCTCAACAGCGTGGCGCTGCCCCGGACTTGGCGGGCGGCGGCGTCGGCGTGGACGGAGAGGGCGGGGCCGTCCGCGGGCGGGGCGGCCTCCGCGACGACCTCGCGTACGAGAGCCGTCAGGTCCACCGGCTCGGTGTCGCACGGGACTTGGTCCGCGGCGGCGAGCGCCAGGAGCTCCTGCACGACCCGGATGTTGCGCTCGTTGGTCTCCGTGAGCATCGGCAGCAGCTCGCGCAGGGACTCCCCCGAGCCGTCGGCGGCCGCGAGCTGGAGTGCGGCGCGGGTGGTGGCCAGCGGGGTGAGCAGCTCGTGGGAGGCGTTCGCGGCGAAGCGCTGGTGCGCCGCGAAGGACTCCTCCAGGCGCGCCAGGGTGGTGTCGAAGGTGTCCGCGAGCTGCCCCAGCTCGTCGCGCGGGCCCTGCGCGTTGATGCGGTATGCGAGATCGCCCTCCCCCGCCTGGGCCGCCGCGCGGTTGATGGTCTGCAGCGGTGCGAGCAGGCGGCGCGAGATGACCCAGCCCGCGGCGAGCCCCACGGCGGTCACCACGAGGAGGCCGCCGACGGAGATGGCGAGCACCGACGACCAGACGTCCTCCTTGTCGCGGATCAGCCCCGACGAGTCGACTCGCCGTCCGGGTTCGGGGGTCGTGGTCGGGCCCGGCGTCCGGGGGCCCGGCGTGTGCGGTTCGACCCACTGCGGCGCGGTGGCCGACACCGTCGGCTGGGGGCTCACTTCGATGGTGGACGCGAAGTCGTACGTGGGGACGAAGCGGATCCCGACGTAGATCACCGCGACCATCAGGGCCGAGCAGGCGACCAGGGCGCCACCGAAGCCCAGGAAGAGGCGCACGTGGATGCTGAGCGTGCGGGGGCGCCCGGCCCCGCGGGACGGGCGGGGCAGGCGGGACGGGCGGGGCAGGCGGGGCAGGCGGGGCAGCCTCATGCGGTGCCCAGGTAGTAGCCCGCGCTGATGGCGGTGTGCACGAGCTGCGGCTCGCCCAGCTTCTTGCGCAGCGTGTGCACGACGAGGCGGACCGCGTTGGTCAGCGGATCGGCGTGCGCGTCCCACGCCTTGTCCAGGAGGTACTCGGCGCTCAGCACCCCGCCGTCGGCGCGCAGCAGGAGTTCCAGGACCGCCAGCTCCTTGGGCGTGAGACGGACCTCGTGGCCCGCCCGGGTCACCCGGCGCCGGTGCGTGTCGAAGGTGAGGTCGGCGAAGGTGAGCACGGGGGCGTGGGCCTGCGGGCTGCGCCGGTACAGGGCGCGCAGGCGGGCCACCAGCTCGGGGAAGTCGAAGGGCTTGGCCAGGTAGTCGTCGGCGCCGAGGCCGAGGCCCTCGACCTTGTCGCCGAGGCGGCCCGCGGCCGTGAGCATGAGGATGCGGCAGTCCAGGCCCTGGGCGACGATGCGGCGGCAGACCTCGTCGCCGTGGACGCCGGGCAGGTCGCGGTCGAGGACCACCGCGTCGTAGTCGTACACCGCCGCCTTCTCCAGGGCGGCCTCGCCGTCGTGCACCACGTCCACCGCCATGGACTCGCGGCGCAGCCCCATCTCGATGACGCGCGCCATGTACTGCTCGTCCTCGACCACCAGCACCCGCACGCCGTCTGCCCCGTCCGCACCGTCTGTACGTTCTCGACGGTCGTGACCGTCCGTACCGTCTGAGAATTCCATGAAATGGCGGAGTACCGATTCCGGTAATTCGCCCCTGCCTCGCCCACATTTACCAGATCTCGCCTTTGAACCGTGTATGAGGACCGCGGCCGCACCGCCGCGGCCAAACACGGTTGAAAACAGCGGCTGCCTAGCGTCCCATGCCATGAACCTCTTCAAACGGGCCTGGTGGCGGCTGACGGGCCACCTGGGGAAGACGCTGATGCTGATCGGTCTCTTCTTCGTGATCTGCACCCTGGTGCTCTCCGGATTCCTCATCCAGTCCGCGGCCGCCCGTGCCGCGGACGCCGCCAAGCAGCGGGTGGGCGCGGTGGCCACCATGCAGCTGGACGTGAACGGCCTGATCAACTCCGGGAAGATGGACAAGCCGGACGGGCCTCAGGGCGGCACGATCGGCGCCGAGGGCGATCTGCACGCGAGCCTCGTCGACAAGATCTGCACGTCGTCCGCGGTGGCGAAGTGCAATTACGCCACCGACGGCGGCGCTTTTCCCACGAAATCCACCAAGCTGCACCAGCCCGTGCCGCCTCCTAAGGGCCAGGACACACTCGGCACCGACCTGTTCAGCGCCTCCGGAATCCTGAATCTCGACGAGGTCAAGGAATTCCGTAACGGCGACTCCAAGCTGATCGCCGGGCGCGGCATCACCCCGGACAGCAGGAGCGACGAGATCGTCGTCGAGGAGCGCGTCGCCAAGGACAACCACCTGAAGGTCGGCGACCGCATGAAGCTCATGGTCGGCGTCCTGCCGGGCGCCGGGCAGGAGCGCGACAAGCGCGAGTACTCCTTCAAGGTCGTCGGCGTCTACAAGAGCAGCACGCCCGACAGCGGCCAGTACGTCCCCGCGATGATGGACCCCGCCAACCGCGTGTACGTCACCCCGGGCGGCGGCTCCAAGCTGGAGGGCAAGGGCGCCAAGGACACCGTCCTGAAGAACGCCACCTTCACGCTGAAGGACCCCGACGACCTCGGCCGGCTCAAGAAGGACGCCGAGGCCGCGGGCGCCGATCTGCGGATCTTCCCGATCACCGTCAACGACAAGCAGTACAAGACGCTCGTCGGGCCCATCAACAAGACCGCGGACTTCGCCTCCGTCACCGTCTGGCTGGTCGCCCTCGCCGGCACCGTGATCCTCGCGCTGATCGTCGCCTCGTCGCTGCGCGAGCGCCGCAAGGAGCTCGGCATCCTGCTCTCCCTGGGCGAGAAGAAGCCGCGGCTGCTCGGCCAGCACCTGGTCGAGGTCGTCGCCTGCGCGGTCGTCGCCGTCGGCCTGGCCGGGGCTTGCAGCCAGTTCCTGTCCCAGGGCATCGGCGACAAGCTCCTGGCCGGCGAGGTGTCCTCGGCCAAGGAGGACACCGCGAACAAGCCCCAGGAGCCGGACTACACCAACTCCCTGGGCAGCGGCGGCGGCAAGGACCAGCCGGAGGTCGAGCCGATCAGCTCCATGGACATCCGTCTCGGCCCGGCCGACATCGGCAAGGTCGGCGCCACCGGTCTGGGCATCGCCGCCCTGGCCACCCTCGTCCCCGGCTCCCGCGTCCTGCGCCTGAACCCGCGCGACATCCTCACGAAGGGCGACTGACGTGACCTCCCACACCTCCCACACCTCCCCCACCTCCCCCACAGCTCCTACCGCCCCCACCGCTCCCGCCCTGCTCGAACTGGCCGACGTGACCCGCACCTACCAGAGCGGCAACCGCCGCCGCGCGGTCCTCAAGGGCGTCAACTACCGCTTCGAAGCAGGCCGGATGTACGCCGTCGTCGGCCCCTCGGGGTCCGGCAAGACCACGCTCCTGTCCCTGGCCAGCGGCCTGGACGCGCCGAGCTCCGGCACGGTGAGCTTCCGGGGCCGGGACATCTCCCGGCTCGGCCTCGGCCGGTACCGCAACCAGCACGTGGCGACCGTCTTCCAGTCCCTGAACCTCCTCACGTACATGACCGCGGTGCAGAACATCACCTCCGCCATGGAGATCACCGGCGTCAAGGGCGGCCGCCGCAAGCAGCGCGCCGTCGAACTCCTCACGCTGCTCGGCGTCGAGCCCACCGAACACCACCGCCGCACCCTGCAGCTCTCCGGCGGACAGCAGCAGCGCGTGGCCATCGCCCGGGCCCTGGCCTGCGAGGTCGACGTCCTCTTCGCGGACGAGCCCACCGGGAGCCTCGACCACGAGACGGCCGACGGCATCATCGAGGTGTTCCGGGGGCTCGCCCACGACGACGGCAAGTGCGTGATCGTCGTGACCCACTCCAAGGAGGTCGCCGCCGCGTCGGACGAGGTACTGCACCTCAAGCGGGGCAAGCTGACGGCGTAGGCCGGACGACCGGCCGGAGACGAGACAGGACGAGACAGGACGAAACGAGGCGGGAGGCCCCGGCCATGGACGCGGAGCAGGTGCACGACCCGGAGAAGGCGGCGGCCGCGGCGCGCTCCGTCCGGGGCCTCGACGCACGGCTCGTGGAGTGCCGGGCCTGCCCGCGCCTGGTGGAGTGGCGCGAGGAGGTCGCGCGGACCAAGCGCCGCTCCTTCGCCGACTGGACGTACTGGGGCAGGCCCGTGCCCGGCTTCGGGCCGCCGGACGCCCGGCTGCTGATCGTCGGCCTCGCCCCGGCCGCGCACGGCGGCAACCGGACCGGCCGCATGTTCACCGGCGACCGCACCGGCGACGTCCTCGTCGCGTGCATGCACTCCGTGGGCCTCGCGGGCATCCCCACCTCGGAGCGGGCCGACGACGGGCTCACCCTGCACGGGACGCGCTTCACCGCGCCCGTGCACTGTGCCCCGCCGGACAACAAGCCCACGACCGCGGAGCGCGACACCTGCCGCAGCTGGCTGGTGCGGGAGCTGGAGTTGCTGGCGCCGACGCTGCGGTCGGTGGTGCTGCTGGGGGCGTTCTCCTGGCAGACGACGCTGCCCGCGCTGGCCCGTGCGGGGTGGGAGGTGCCCCGTCCCCGGCCCGCCTTCGGGCACGGGGCCACCGCGGTGCTGCCGCCCGTCGACGGGCGGCAGCGGCACGAACTGCGGCTCTTCGGCAGCTACCACCCGAGCCAGCGGAACTCCTTCACCGGCCGGCTCACCCCCGCGATGCTGCGCGAGGTGCTCGCGGACGCGGCCCGCGCCGCGGATCTCCCCCTGCCGTGACCCTCTGCCGCGCTGACTTGCCCTGACCAGCTGCCCTGACCAGCCGCCCTGACCAGCTGCTCCGACGCCCACCCCCCAACCGGGCCGTCCCACCCGCCCGTTAGCCTCGGTCGCGGACGAAGGGCAGAGCGATCAGTACAGGCAGAACGGGCCGGACAGCGGTCACCCGCGAGGCGGAGCACGCCCTCGCGATCCAGTTGCTCGGCCCGGTGCGGGCCCTCCGGGACGGGCGTGAACTGCCCCTCGGCCCGCCCCAGCAGCAGGCGGTCCTCGCCCTGCTCGCGCTGCGCAGGGGGCGCGCCATCGGCGCGGGCGAACTCATCGGGGCCCTCTGGGGCGAGGCACCGCCGCCGCGCGCCCTCGGCACCGTACGGACGTATGTCTCGCGGCTGCGCAAGCTCCTCGAACCGGCACGGCCACCGCGCGCGCCCGCCACCGTCCTGGTGTCTGCCGGGGACGGCTACGCGCTGCGTCTGCCCGCAGCTGCCACCGAAGCCGCCATACCCACCGAAGCCACCGAGGCCGTCGAAGCCGTCGAGGCCGTCGACGCCATCCGGTTCGAGGGGCTGGTGGCGCAGGCCGCGGCGGCGCGGGCGGACGGGGACACCGGGCGGGCGCACGCCCTGCTGTCCCAGGGGCTCGGCCTGTGGCGCGGCAGTGCGCTCGCCGGGCTGCGCGGGCCGTTCGTGGAGCGGGAGCGCGGGCGGCTCGGGGAGCTGCGGGTCAGTGCCCTCGAGGAGTTGTACGGGTGTGCGCTGGACCTCGGGCGGCACGCCGCGGCCGCCCCCGTGCTCGGCGAACTGGTGGGCGCGCACCCGCTGCGCGAACGCCTGCGGGTGCTGCAGATGATCGCCCTGTACCGCAGCGGGCGGCAGTCCGAGGCGCTCACCGCGTACGCCGAGGCCCGCCGGGTGCTTGCCGACGAGCTCGGCGTCGCCCCCGGCCCCGAGCTCACGGCGACCCATGCCCGCGTCCTCGCCGCCGACCCCGGCCTCGACCCGCCGCGCCCCACGGCGGCGGAGCCCCCGCCGGCCGTCCGGCCACGCCAACTGCCGCTCAGCGTGCCGGACTTCACCGGACGCGCCGCCGACCGCGAGGAGCTGCGGCGCACCCTCCTGCGGGCCGGGAGCGGACAGCCGCCGGCCCCGGCCTGCGCCGTGATCACCGGCATCGCGGGGGTCGGCAAGACGGCGCTCGCCCTGCACGTCGGGCACCTGGTGCGGGACCATTTCCCGGACGGCACGCTCTACGCCGAACTGCGCGGCCTGTCCGGGCGGCCCGGGGCCCGCCGCACGGACCGGCCAGGGGCGGGGAGCGCAGCCCCGCACGAAGCCGAGCCCGGCCTGCTGCACGAGGCGGGCCCCAGCGACAGCGGCACCGTCCTCGGCGCGTTCCTGGAAGCGCTCGGCGTCGAGCGGGAAGCGGTGCCCGAACAGCCCGAGCAGCGCGCCGCCCTCTACCGCTCCCTGCTGTCCGAGCGCCGCGTCCTGGTGGTGCTCAACAACGCGCACGACGGCGCGCAGGTCGCCCCGCTGCTGCCCGGCACCGGCGCGAGCGCCGCCCTCGTCACGGCCCGCAACCGCTCCCTGGTGCTGCCCGGCTGCCGGCCGGTCGCCCTGGACGCCATGGCCGAGGACGAGGCGGTCGCCCTCCTCGCCGCCATCGTGGGAGAGCGGCGGACCGCGGCCGAACCCGAAGCGGCCCGCGCCCTGGTGGCGGCCTGCGGACGGCTGCCGCTCGCGCTGCGGATCGTGGGGGCGCGGCTCGCCGGACGCCCCGGCTGGTCCCTGGCCGCCCTCCTGGAGCGGCTCGCCGACGAGCGGCGGCGCCTGGACGAACTGCAGGCCGGCGACCTGGACGTGGCGGCCGCCTTCCGGCTCGGCCAGCAGAGCCTGACCCCCGAAGCGGCGCGCGCCTTCCGGCTGCTCTCCGTCGCCGACGCGCCCGAACTGCCCCTTGCGGCCGCGGCGGCGCTGCTCGACACCGACGAGGAGACGGCCCGCGACCAGGCCGAACAGCTCGTCGACGCGGGCCTGTTGGAGGAGTGCGGCCCGGACCGGTACGGCTTCCACGATCTCGTACGGCTCTCCGCGCGCCGCCAGTGCGAGCGCCTGGAGTCCGCCGACGTGCCCAGGGCGGCCGCGCTGCGCCTGATCGACCACGTGCTGGCCACGGTCCGGGGTGCCTACGCCCGGCTGGAGCCGCACGACATCCTGCCCCGCCACTGCCGCACCCCCGACCGCCCCGGCACCCCCCTGGCCGACACGGACGCGGCCCGCCGCTGGGTCGCCGCCGAGGCCGACCTGGTCACCCGCACCATCGCGCAGGCGGCTGCCGAGGCGACGGCGACCCGCGAGGCGCTGCGGGCGGCGGGCGACCTGGCCTGCCTCTGGTTCTTCCTGGTGCCGACCCCGGCACGCCAGCACGACCTCGTGGCCGTCCTCACCCCGGTCATCGAGGCGGCGGAGCGCCTCGGCGAGCTCTGGGGCCAGGGCCGGGCCCGCTATGTGCGCGGGCGGACCTCCTTCTACTGGACGCGGGTGCCGGAGGCGAGCGAGCGGGATCTGTCGGCCGCGCTGCGCCTGGCGCGGGAGGCGGAGGATCCGCTCGGACTCGCCCGCGGCGCCAACCAGTTGGGCTCCGTCCTGCTCACCAGCGGCCGCCCCGCGCAGGCGGTGAGCCACTTCGCGCGGGCCAGGGACGGCTTCTTCGCTCTCGGCGACACGGCCCGCGCGGGCCGCTGCTGCGTGAACATCGCCCGGGCGCGCCTCGCGCTCGGCGACGCGGCCGCAGCCCGGTCCGCCGCGGAGCAGGGCGTCGCCCTCGCCGCCCCCTCAGGCAGCGTCTACGGCACGGCCTACGCGCACTACCAGTTCGGCCACATCCTGACGAGCACCGGCGACCCGGAGGCGGCCGAGCCCCAACTCCTGCTCGCCCTCGACGGGTTCGAGCGGGCCGGGCGGCGGGTGTGGGCCGCGCTCACCCGGGGCCGGCTCGCCGAGTGCGCCCTCGCGCGGGGCCTGCCCGAGCGGGCGGCCGGCTACGCCGAGGCGGCCCTGGCCGAGGGCATCGCCTATGACTCGGCGCGCTGCCAGGCCCTCGCCCACGCGGCGCTCGGCCGCTCCCTGCTGGACCGGGACCGCCCCGCCGAGGCCGGGGAGCACCTCCGCACGGCGCACGAGCTGTTCGTACGCCATCAGGCGGTGGAGGCCGACGAGGTGCACCAGCTCCTGACGGCCATCGCACCTGAGGTCCAAGGCAGTGGTGCGGGCGGGGCCTGACGGGGAAGGAAAGACCCGGCGTGGGCCCCCAAGCCCACGCCGGGATCGACGTGGGCGCGACCCGGACCCGGGCGCCGCTCGGCACCGTCCCTGACTTCCCTGTGCCTGCCCTGCGCCGGAGGCATGCCCCCACATGCCCCGGCGGCCGGTCGACGGGCGCGCTCTCCACGTACGCACGGCACTCTGCCGCACCCGGATCAACGTCCGATCAACGCGGTCGGTGGACGACGTCGAAGACGTTCTTCTGCAGGCCGTTGGCGTACGTCGCGTGCTCGACCAGCTTCAGGTGCTGCGTGTCCTTGTCGGCGTCGCTGAACAGGCGCTTGCCCGCGCCGAGCAGGAGCGGGAAGACGAGCAGGTGGTAGCGGTCGATGAGGCCCGCGTCCGAGAGGCCGCGGTTGAGGGTGGCGCTGCCGTGGATGATGATCGGGCCGCCCTCGGTCTCCTTCAGGGCGGCGACGTCGTCGAGGGAGCGCAGGATCGTGGTCTCGCCCCAGTCCGACACGAGGGCGTCCTCGGTGAGGCTGGTGGAGACGACGTACTTGGGCATCACCTTGTAGTCGGCGAAGTCCGCCATGCCGGGCCAGACCGGGCTGAACGCCTCGTAGCTGACCCGGCCCATCATCATCGCGGCGGCCTCCTGCTGCTCCCGCCCCTTGATCTCGAACGCCTCGGGGAGGAACTCGATGTCCTTGAAGGTCCACCCCGCGTTCCGGTAGCCCGGCTCGCCGCCCGGGGCCTCCACGACGCCGTCGAGCGAGACGAAGGCAGTGCTGATCAAGGTACGCATCTCAAGGCTCCCGGTGTTTCGTAGGTTGTTGCCGGTAGTGACCGTTGGGTGCGGTGAAACTCATCGATCAGCGCCCGGCCAGGGGGAGAATCTATTCGAACAGCGCGGTGTCGCCCGCCCCGCGGCGCACGATCTCGACGTCGCCGTCGGAGAAGTCGATGACCGTCGTCGGCTCGGTGCCGCAGTCGCCCGAGTCGACGACGGCGTCCACCACGTGGTCGAGCCGCTCCTTGATCTCCCAGCCCTGGGTCAGGGGCTCCTCCTCGTCGGGCAGGAGCAGGGTGCTGGAGAGCAGCGGCTCGTCGAGCTCGGCGAGCAGGGCCTGGGTGACGGTGTGGTCGGGGATGCGCACCCCGACGGTCTTCTTGCGGGGGTGCAGGAGCTGGCGCGGGACCTCTTTCGTGGCCGGCAGGATGAAGGTGTAGCTGCCGGGGGTGGCGGACTTGATCGCCCGGAACACGTCGTTGTCGACGTGGACGAGCTGGCCGAGCTGCGCGAAGTCCCGGCAGACGAGGGTGAAGTGGTGCCGCTCGTCGAGCCGGCGGATGGCGCGGATGCGGGCCATTCCCTCCCGGTTGCCGGGCTGGCAGCCGAGCGCGAAACAGGAGTCCGTCGGATAGGCGATGAGATCGCCGGAGCGGATGCCGTCGACCACGTTGCCGATCACGCGCCGCTGAGGATTGTCGGGGTGCACGTCGAAGTACTTCGCCATCCGGCGAGCCTAATCCCTGAGGGTACGTTCCCCCGACGACATTCCCCGCGCCCGCGGCAGTGGGGCCCGCGAGCGGATGCCCGGTTTCCGGTAGACCCGGCTGAGGGTGGCTTCCACGGTCTTCACCGAGAGGCAGAGCTGGTCCGCGGCCTCCTGGTTGGTCATGCCGGTGGCCACCAGGGCGGCCACCTTCCGTTCCGCTTCGGTGAGTTGGTGGGGGGGGTGTCGGCGCGGGTCGCGGTGGCGTCGAGGCGGCCGAGGGCGTGGTGGGCCAGTCCGTGTGCCGCTCGGGGCAGACCAGCGGCTCGCACTGCGGCGGGATCACCAAGGTCGACCAGAGCGTGGACTACGGAAACGTCGTCATCGACGGCCTCTCCTACACCGACGCCTGCTCGGCGGGCGGCGACTCCGGGGGCTCGTACGTCACGGCGAGCGGCGGCAAGGCGGTCGGGCTGCACTCCGGCGGCGGCAGCAATACGTGCGGCAGCAGCGGTGAGACGTTCACGATCTTCCAGCCGGTCGACGAGGCCCTGCAGAAGCGGCAGTTGGCGCTGGCCACCGAGGGCGCGCAGCCCGGTGAGCTCGCCGTGGCCACCGTCGCCGACCAGCAGTCCGCGGTCGGCAGACCGGTCGAGGTGAGGAACAGCGCGCAGGGCGGCACGGCCCCGTACACCTGGAGCGCGACCGGACTGCCCGCGGGCCTCACCCTCGACCGCATCACCGGGACCGTCGCGGGCACGCCCACCCAGTGGGGCACGCGGACCAGCCGGATCACGGTGACGGACTCGGCGGGGCGCACCGCGTCGGCGAACGTCACCTGGTACGTCTTCCACTGACGCGGCCACCGCGGCAACGGGCACCGTCATGCGGAAAGCGCTCTCCCCGGCCCGCACACCCCGGGGTAGGGTGCGGGAATGAGCAGGCGGCTGCCCACACTTGAAGATGTCGCGCGGGAGGCGGGGGTCTCCCGCGCGACGGTGTCCCGGGTCATCAACGGCATCAGGAACGTGGATCCGGTGATCCAGGAGACCGTCCGGCAGGCCGTCGAGCGCACCGGCTACACCCCGAACAGCGCCGCGCGTTCCCTGGTGACGCGGCGGGCCGAGACGGTCGCGCTGGTCGTCGCGGGGGCGGGCGACGAGACGGAGGACATCCAGGACGCGCAAGACGCCCAGGACTCCTTTGCCGCACGGGTGTTCGCGGATCCGTTCTTCGGCCGGGTGGTCAGCGGCGTCGTGGGTGCGCTGCGGCCGCGGTCGATGCACCCGGTGCTGATGTTCGCGGACTCGGAGGCGGCCTGCGAGCAGATCGTGGCCTATCTGCGGCAGGGCAGCGCGGACGGCGCCCTGGTCGTCTCCACGCACGCCGAGGACAAGCTGCCGGAGCGGCTCGCCGCGGCGGGCCTGCCCGCGGTCCTGTTCGCCCGCCCGGCCCTCGCCGCCCCGCTCAGCTACGTCGACCTCGCCCATCAGGACGGGGCCCGCCTCGCGGCGGAGCATCTGCTGGCCCGCGGCTGCCGCCGAGTGGCCACGGTATCGGGGCCGTTGGACGTGCCCGCGGGGCAGGAGCGGCTCGCCGGGTTCCGGGACGCGCTGGCGCGGCACGGGCACCCGTACGCACCCGTCGCCGAAGGCGGCTTCACCCAGCAGAGCGGCGCCGAGGCGATGGCGCGACTGCTCGCCGAACACCCGGACCTGGACGGGGTGTTCGCGGCCAACGACCTGATGGCGCAGGGCGCGTGCCAGGTGCTGCGCGAGTCGGGCAGGCGCGTCCCGGACGACGTGGCGGTGGTCGGCTTCGACGACTCGTCCGCCGCGCGCGCCTGCCGCCCGCCGCTCACCACGGTGCGCCAGCCGGTGGAGGAGATGGCGGCGACGATGGTGCGGCTGCTGCGGGAGCACATCGAAGGGGAGCGCACCGGGCCGACGTCGGTGATCTTCGA
This sequence comes from Streptomyces odontotermitis, assembly GCF_050510915.1. Lineage (NCBI taxonomy): Bacteria > Bacillati > Actinomycetota > Actinomycetes > Kitasatosporales > Streptomycetaceae > Streptomyces > Streptomyces odontotermitis. Next base: position 19,150 of record NZ_JBNJLS010000024.1, read on the forward strand.
ACCGGAGCTGGTGGTACGGGAGTCCGCCTGACGTCTCTGCCGGGCAGGGGTCAGGAGGTCGGCGCCCGCTCCGCCAACGCGGCGTGCCAGGGCGGGAGTTCACGCTCGCGCGCACCGTCCTCGCGGCGCCCTCCCCGGGCGAAGAAGTCCGCGAGCGGGAGGGTCGCGGCGCCCACCGTGACCGCGTCCGGGCCCAGTTCGCCCATCTCGATGGTGACGCGCCGCGCCGGGTAGGCCAGGGAGTACGCGGTGGCGTGCGCGCGGACCGCGGGCAGGAAGCGGGCGCCGAGCTGGAGACCGGCCCAGCCGCCGATGAGGACGCGCTCGGGCTGGAAGAGGTTGATCAGGTCGGAGAGCCCGGCGCCCAGGTACTCGGCGGTCTCGTCGAGCACGGCGCGGGCCAGCGGGTCAGGGGCAGTGGCCGTAGCCATGGCCGGAGCGGCGACGTCCGGTCCGGCGGCCTCGGGGGTGTCGGCCGGGTACGCCGCCGCGAGCATCGCGGCGAGCGCGGTCTCCTCGTCGACGCCCTCGGGCGGGCGGCCGCCCGCCTCCCGCCAGCGCTCCAGGAGCGCCTCGGCCCCCGCGTACGCCTCCAGGCAGCCGAGCGCCCCGCACCGGCATCTGCGCCCCCGCACCCGTACGGTGAGATGGCCCCACTCCAGCGCCCTGCCGTGCTCCATGACGTCGGTGACCAGGCAGGCGCCCACGCCGGAGCCGAAGAGGATGACGGCGGCGCTGCGGGCGCCGCGGCCCGCGCCGAACCACAGCTCGGCCTGGCCGAGGGTGCGGGCGCCGTTGTCGATGAAGTACGGGACGCCGTCCGGCAGTTGGCCGGTGGCGCGCAGCAGCGACTCCAGCGGGACCGCGTCCCAGCCGATGGTCTGGCCGTGCACCACGGCGCCCTGCTCGGCGGTGCGGGCGACGATGCCGGGGACACCGACGCCCACGCCCAGCAGCCGCTCCGGGGCGATGTCCGCCGCGTCCAGGACCTCGCGGACGCCGTCGCCGATGTGCCCGACGATGGCGTCGACGTCATAGCGGCAGGACCCGGCGTCGTGGCCGACCGGCTCCAACGGGCGCTCGGTGCGGGCCAGTTCGGTGAGCGCCAGGTCGAAGAGCTCGATGCGGACACGGGTCTCCCCCACGTCCACGCCGATCATGTGTCCGGCCGTGGGCGCGACGCGCAGCAGGGTGCGCGGGCGCCCGCCCGCGGAGTCGACGCTGCCCGCCTCCTCCACCAGGCCCTCGGCGGCCAGTTCGGCGGCGACGTTGCTGATGGAGCCGGAGCTGAGTCCGGTGGCCGGGCCGAGCGAGTGGCGGCTCATCGGGCCCTCGAAGTACAACTGCCGCAGCACCGCGGCGCGGTTGTCCCGCCGCAGGTCGTTCACCGTGCGCCTGCTCCGACCGGTCATGCGGCCTCTCCCCCTTGTCCCCCTGGCCCATATCCCGTGGCCCTCGGCCTGCGCGCCGTCCCGCAGCTTCGCGCCCGGCCCCACGACCCCGCGGCCTCGTGCCCTGTCCCGCAACATACCCTGGGCACCCTCGCCCCGAGCCGCTTCCCCCACGGCTTAACTCACAGCCTGAATCGGCGGGGTGACACGCATCACGTGCGCCGCGCCGGTCCCTCGTGTCACCGCCCGACCCAGAATGCGGGCATGCGCCTAGGAATAGCTCTCCCCCAGTACGGCACGCACGCCAGGCCCGAGGCGATCGCCTCGTTCGCACGGGACGCGGAGGACGCCGGGTTCGACTCGCTGTGGGTCGGGGACCGCTCCCTGACCCCCGTCGCACCGAGCGACATCTACCCGGGCCCCGAGTACTCGGCCGAGCACCCGTACCCGCCCGAGTTCAAGACCCTCCTCGACCCGCTGACCGTGCTGACCGTCGCGGCCACCGCGACGACGCGGGTGCGCCTCGGGAGCAGCACCATCAACGCCCCCTGGTATCCGCCCCTGTTGCTCGCCCGGAGCCTGACCTCCCTGGACCAGATCAGCGGCGGCCGCCTCGACGCCGGGCTCGGCATCGGGTGGATGCGGGACGAGTACACCGCCGTCAACGCCGACTTCACGCGGCGCGGGGCACACCTCGACGAGATCCTCGACATCCTGCACGGCTACTGGAGCCAGGAGGAGTTCGAGCACGACGGGCCGCAGTGGACCATTCCGCGCTCGTACGTCGGACTGCGGCCCGCCCAACAGCCGGTGCCGCCCGTGTACTTGGGCGGGTTCACGCCCGCGGCGATGCGGCGCATCGGGCGGCGGGCCGACGGGTGGATGGGGATGGTGCTGCCCGCGGAGGCGCATGCCGGGCTGTGGGGTGCGGCGGTGCGGGCCGCGGAGGAGGCCGGGCGGGATCCGGGGGCGCTGCGGCAGCACCTTCGGCTGAACCCGAAGCCGGGGGCGACCGACGCGGACATCGCCGGGGCGCTGGCCGGGGTGCGGGACTCGGGGGTGGGGAGTGACAGCTTCTTCATCGACCTGCAGTTGGCCGTGCGGGAGCCGGGGGAGGCGTTGGAGGTGGGGGTGAAGGTGCTGGAGCGGGTGCGGAGGGGGTGAGCGGGGGCCCTGCGGGGCCTCTCCCCGCTGCATCCTTCAGCGCGCTCCGCGCGCGGGCGCCCCTTCCCGGTACGGCGACTCCGTCGCCCTGGGGCACCCTCTTTTGGGGCTTCGCCCCTTGCCCCCCATCGGCCTGAACGGCCTCGTCCTCAAACGCCGGACGGGCTGGAGGGCCCCTCTCTCGTTTGCCGACACAGCAACAAATGTCGCGGTCCTGCGGATGCACGGCCCACGATCGGGCCATGGCTACCACCCCTCCCTCCCTCCGTCACCGCCTCGTCCTCTCCCCCGCCGGCCGCACCCACCTCGTCGAGCAGGGCAGCGGGCCGCTGGTCCTGCTCGTGCACGGGTTTCCGGAGTCCTGGTCCTCGTGGCGGCACCAGTTGCCCGCCCTTGCCGCCGCGGGGTACCGGGCCGCGGCGGTGGACGTACGCGGGTACGGGCGCTCTTCGCGGCCGGACGACGTGGCCGCGTACCGGATGAGCGAGCTCGTCGAGGACGGCGTCGCCGTCGTGCGCGCCCTCGGCGAGGAGCAGGCCGTGGTCGTGGGGCACGACTGGGGTGCGAACATCGCCGCGCACTCCGCCCTCCTGCGGCCCGACGTGTTCCGTGCGGTCGGCCTTCTGAGCGTGCCCTACACGCCGCCCGGCGGGCCGCGGCCCAGCGACGTGTTCGCGACGATGGGCGGGGACGCGGAGGAGTTCTACGTCTCGTACTTCCAGGAGCCGGGGCGGGCCGAGCGCGAGATCGAGCCGGACGTGCGCGGGTGGCTCGCGGGCTTCTACGCCGCGTTCTCCGGGGACACCATGCCGGGGCCCGATGCCCCCGATCCGCACTTCCTGAGCCGTGGCGGGGGCACGCTGCGCGAGCGGTTCCCCGTCGGGGGGCCGCTGCCCGGCTGGCTGAGCGAGGAGCAACTCGACGTCTATGCGGGGGAGTTCGAGCGGACCGGGCTCTCCGGGGCGCTGGCGCGGTACCGGAACATGGACCGGGACTGGGAGGAGCTCGGCGCGCACGCGGGCACCCCGCTCACCCAGCCCTCCCTGTTCATCGGTGGCACCCGGGACGCCTCCACCACCTGGCTCGCCGACGCCATCAAGGCGTTCCCCGACACCCTGCCGGGGCTGCACGCCGCGCACCTCCTCGACGGGTGCGGCCACTGGGTGCAGCAGGAGCGGGCCGACGAGGTCAGCCGGCTGCTGGTGGAGTGGCTCGGCGCGGCCGGTTAGCCGCTCGCGTCCGTCCCGCGCTCTCCCACGGTCAGCCGTTCTCGCGTGCCGCTCGCCACTCAGGGGCCAGCACCGACCACACCTCGTCGCTGTAGCGCTGGCCCCGGAAGACGAACCTGTCGCGCAGGACGCCGTCGCGGGTCATGCCGAGGCGCTTGGCGACGTTGGCGCTCGGGGTGTTCCCGGAGGAGAGCACCCACTCCACGCGGTGGATGCCGCGCTCGTCCACCGCCCAGTCGATGAGGACCCGGACCGCGCGGGTGACGAGACCGCGTCCGGCCGCCGCGGGCTCCAGCCAGCAGCCCGCCTCGCACGTGCCCTGCTCCGCGTCGAAGACCCGGAAGAGGACGCCGCCGACGAGGAGCCCGTCCAGCCAGATCCCGTACAGGCGGCCGGAGTCGGCGGCGGCCTTGTCCGCGTATCTCTGCAGCCAGCCGCGCGCCGACTCCAGGTCGGTGACGAGGTCGGGCAGTCCCACGTAGCGGCCGATGAAGTCCCGGCCGCGGTCGATGTGGGCGAGGAACTCCTCGGCCTGCCACGGCTCCAGCGGCCGCAGTTCGGCCCCGTCGTCGCCCAGCGGTCTTGTGAACATTCCCGTCCCTCCGCCCTCTCCCCGGCCCGGGGCACATGCAGCTGGCATAGGCAAAAAGCACACACTAGTTCCCCTACCACCCCGCTCGGCTGGTTTCAGGAGAAGTCCCACCCGTCACCGTTCCGTGGTTCACAATCTCCGAGGAATTGACCATTCCGTATCGGGGGAGACCTCTTCATGTCCGACACCACGGCCGACCGGGGCGGCACCGGCCCCACGCTCATCGGCTCGGTCCGGCGGGCCCTGCGCCTGCTCGAGGCCGTCGCGGACCACGACGGCGGGGCCACCGCCAAGCAGTTGGCCCGGCAGGTGGGGCTGCCAATGGCGACGACGTACCACCTGCTGCGCACCCTCGCCCACGACGGGTATCTCCGCCGGGAGCAGGGGCTGTATCTGGTGGGGCCCGCCGCCGGGCGGCTCAGCGGGCCCGTCGGGCGCGGCGAGCTGCGGGCCGAACTCGCCCACTGGCTGGGGGCGTTGCGCGACGAGCTCGGGGGCGCCGTGTACTACGCCTTCTACGAGGACGGCGAGGTCAACGTCGTCTCGCAGGCCGTGAGCCCCGCGCACCCGGGCGTCGAGGAGTGGGCCGACTTCCGGCGCACCGCACACGCGCACGCCCTCGGCCAGTGTCTGCTCGCCCAGCTCGACGAGGACGGACGGCGCGACCATGTGTCCCGGCACCCCGTCGAGCAGCTCACCCCGTACACGGTCAGCGACGACCGGGCGCTGCTGCGGAAGCTGGCGCGCCTGGACCGGGGGGCGCCGCTGCACGAACACCAGCAGTATCTGCCGGGCACCGTGTGTGCCGCCGTGCCCATCACGGTCGGCAGGGTGCCGTCCACCATCGCCTTCTCGCTGCCCACCGGGCGCGCCGACGAGCTGCTGCCGCTCGCCCGGCGCTTACAGCGGCGCACGGAGTCCACCCTGACGACGCTGGGGTTCACGGTCTGGGGCTGACGGCCGGAAGATGGTGTCGTCCGTATGCGCCGAGAACGCGTCGCCGCCCTGTGCCGAGAACGCGTCGTCGGCTCCGACGTCTCCCGTGAAGGCCGCCCACCAGGGGCGGCATCGCACCCGAGGAGCGAGACCATGAAGTATCTGGTGATGATCCAGGGCACCCAGGCCGACTACGAGGCCATGAACGGCAAGGGCTCGGCGGCCAGCCCGGCGTGGAGCGAGAAGGAGATCCAGGCGATGTTCTCCTTCATGAGCTCCCTGAACGACGATCTCGCCGAGACCGGGGAGTTCGTCGACGGGCAGGGCCTGACCGAGCCCGCGCAGACCCGCACGGTCGGCCGGGGCCCGGACGGGCGGCCGGTCGTCACCGACGGCCCCTACGGCGAGACCAAGGAGGTCCTCGCCGGCTACTGGGTCCTCGACTGCGCGAGCCTGGAGCGGGTCACGGAGATCGCCGAGCGCATCCTGGAGTGCCCCGGGCCCGAGGGCGCCCCGGTCTTCCCGGTGGTGATCCGGCCCCTCCAGAGCGCCCCCGACGGAGCCGGTTGTTGAGTTCCGCGCAGGTCGCCCTGACCCTGCGCGCCGTCGGGGTTCTGACCACGGCCGAGATCGCCCGCGCCCATCTGGTGCCCGAGGCAACGATGGCCGGGGGTCCCCCACGCCCTTGAGGCAGTGGGGGCGGGTGAGCCGGGCCAAGCAGAAGGTGAAGGGCGTGGCGTTCCGGCAGCCCGGCCCCGAGGACCGGGACCAGCGGCTCACGGCCGTCCTCCAGGTCCTGTACCTGATCTTCAACGAGGGGTACACGGCGACGCCGGGCCCCGCCCTGTACGACGTGCTGCTGGAGCGGGCACCGGAGCCGATGGCCCGGCTCGGCCGGGTCGTGGCCGTCGCGACGGCGCACGGCCCGACGGCGGGGCTCGCCGAACTCGACGCGCTGGAGGGCCCGTTGGCGGGACACCACCGCCTGGACCCGGTGCGCGGGCACCTCCTGGAGCGGGCGGGTCACAGCGAAGGCGCCCGCGCGGCCTATCAGTTGACGGCGAGCCGCACGCTCAGCCTCCCCGAGGTCCGCTATCTGCAGATGCGGGCGGCGCGCCTGCGCCGGTAGCCCCGGCCACTCCTCCGGCGGCCGTCCCGCCGAGGCCGCCCTCGCGCGAGGCGCGCGCCACCGTGTCGGCGAACGCGTGGGCCAGCGGGCCCAGCGCGTCCCAGCGCCGCACCGCCCAGCCCACCGACAGGGTGGGCAGCGCGGGAATGGGGAGCAGGCGCAGGCCGGGCAGGGCGGCCGCGTCCCAGCCGGGCAGGGCGGGCACCACGGCCTCGCCCAGGCCGAGTTCGGCCAGCAGGATCGCGGTGTCCCAGTCGGCCTCGCTCGCGTCAGGGGTGGGCGTGATGCCCAACTCTCCGAGTGCGCGGTCGAGTTGGACCCGTGAGGTGGAGCGCTGCGGCGGCCGGATGAGCCGGGCGGCGGCGAGGTCGGCCGGCTCGGCGCGGGTGCGGGCGGCGAGCGGGGCGCCGGCCGCGACGGCGAGGACCCAGGGCAGCTCGACGACGGGCCGCTGCTCGATGCCGCGCACGGCGGGCCCGACGGTGATCCAGGCGAGGTCGATGTCGTCGGCGGCGAGCGCGTCGAAGCAGCTGCGGCTGGAGCTCACCGTCTGGAATTCCAGGCTCACTTGGGGGTGGCGCCGCTTGAAGTCGACGATCGCGCCGGACATGAAGTGCCGCACGGTGGTGGCTCCGGTGGTGATGCGCAGCTGCCCGCCGTCCCCCGCGACCAGGTCGCGCAGGCGCCGCAGCGCCAGGTCGATCCCGCCGATCCCGTCGGCGGCCGCCTCCTGGAGGATCCGCCCCGCGGACGTGGGCACGACGCCGCGCGGATGCCGCTCCACGAGGCTGACGTCGAGTTCCCGCTCCAGGCGTTTGACGTGCTGGCTCACGGCCGACTGCGTACAGGACAGGTCGCGGGCGACGGCGCTGAGGCTGCCCGCCCGGCACACGGCTATGAACACACGGAGGTCGTCGAGAGTCACAAGGGCTGAAGGTATCGCTTGGGTGGCTGCAAGAAAACCCGAGGATTGACTTGGGTCTGGGACGGGACCAAGATCTCGTACGGGCCCAAGGGCGGCAACCCGCTCCGGGGGTTCGCGCGGGTCCGGAACCTCGTGAACTCCCGGCGGGTGCCGACCCGCCGGCCCCATGCACGGCAGGGAAAGGTGAGTTGTGGATCCACTGGAGATCGCGGCCGTGGGCGCCGCGGGCATCGCCGCGGGCGGCATCAACGCGGTGGTCGGGTCCGGGACCCTCATCACCTTCCCCACCCTGCTCGCCTTCGGCTTCCCGCCGGTGCTCGCCAACGTGTCCAACAACGTCGGCCTGGTGCCGGGCGTGCTCAGCGCCGCGTACGGCTACCGGCGCGAGATGAAGGGGCAGGCGCGGCGCCTGGTGCGGTTCGGCGCGGCCTCGCTCGTCGGCGGCCTGACCGGTGCGGTGCTCCTGCTGCTCCTGCCCGCCGACGCGTTCCAGGCCGTGGTGCCCGCCCTGATCCTGACCGCCTGCGTCCTGGTGCTGCTCCAGCCGCGCCTCAACCGCTGGCTCCGGGGGCACGAGTCCACGTCGCGGCGGGTGGACGGCGGGGTGCCGCTGTGGCTGGGGGTGCTGGCCACGGGCGTGTACGGCGGGTACTTCGGGGCGGCCCAAGGGGTGCTGCTCATGGGCCTGTTCGGGGCCTTTCTCCTGGACGACCTGCAGCGCCTCAACGCCGCGAAGAACGTCCTGGCCGCGATCGTGAACGGCGTCGCGGCGATCGTGTTCATCTCGGTCACGCACGTCGACTGGACGGCGGCCGCGGTGATCGCGGCCGGTTCGACCGTGGGCGGCCTCCTCGGCGCCCGGCTCGGCCGGAAGCTGCCGCCGCTGGTGCTGCGCGGCTTCATCGTGGTGGTCGGCGTGACGGCGTCGGCGGTCATGATCGCGACGTGAGCCCTCCCCCGCCGGGCCCGTCCGGATGATGCGGGCTGATGCGGGGTGCTGCGGAGTGCTGCGGAGTGCTGCGGAGTGCTGCCGCACGCGAAGGGGCGGCCGCTGCACGCGCGGCCGCCCTTTCGCCATACCCCCGTAATGGTCTTCACCGAACGGCTCTTGACGAGCCGTCAGGCCGCCAGCGCCACCGCCTCCACCGCCGGCCTCCGCAGCGTTCTGCGCGCCGTCGACACGCTGGTGACCAGCGTCGTCACCGCCGCGACCGCGACCACGCCGAGCCAGATCCCCAGCCCGCGCTCCGGCAGCACCGAGTCCGTGCGGACCAGCGTGAACGGCAGGATCCCGGCGAGCGCGGCGACCGTGCCGAAGAACACCCCGGTCGCCGTCAGGAGCACGCCCTCGACACCGACCCCCGCAAGCACCTGGCGCGGGGTCGCCCCGGCGAGGCGCTGCTGCCCGAACTCGCGTCCCCAGTAAGCCGTGGCGGCGTACAGGCTGTTGACGAGCATGACGCAGGCGAAGACGACGATGACGCCGACGACCACCAGGTTCAGCGTCTCCAGGTTCTTGTCCTCGACGGACCTGGTGAGCCCGGACGCCTTGAGCGCGTCGTTCTCGACGGACTGCATGCACAGCGTGGCCGTCGCCATGCCGGTGAAGAGGATCAGCGGCATCAGGATTCCGGTCAACTGTCCGGCACGGTGCCGCATCTGACGTACCGCCAGGTAGCCGGACGCCCCGGCGACCGCTCCGAGCGGCCGCTCGACTGCGCCCAGGACAGCGCGCAGCAGCCGCGGCGAGAACACCGCGAAACCGACCGAGAGCAGGATCGCGCCGTACGCGGGAGCGGCCATCAGGGCGGCGTCCGTCGCGTCGAAGGCGAAGGTCGCGCAGACCCCGAGCGCCCCGGCGGCAAGGGCCCCGTATCCCGCGAACTCCCGTACCCGGGACTGCGGTCGGCGCACGCCCGCCGCCGCCCGCTCGGCCCGGCGCACGGCGAGGAACGCCGCGCCCACCGAGGCGAGCAGCGTCACGTCGATGCCGGACAGGAGGGCGATCGGCCCGAAGTGGTAGGCGACGCCGTCGGCGACCTGGCCGCTGTCCTGGAAGGCGCCGAGGAGCGCACGGCCGCCCAGCATCGCGGGTCCGACGGCCAGGGCCGAGCCGATGAGGGCGAGCACCGCGGCCTCGCCGACGACCATGCGCTTGATCTGCGCGGGGGTGGCCCCGGTGGCGCGCAGCAGACCGATCTCCCGTTCCCGCTGGCGGACGTTGACCGTCAGGGTGGAGGCGACCGCGAAGAACACCAGGAGCGTGCCGTAGCCGCCGACGACGCCCGCCGCGGTGGTGAGCGAGTCGGCGCTGACGCTGTCCACGCCCCGGGCGCCCGCCGTGTCGTGCATCGAGTTGAAGGTCATGATGATCGCGGCGCCGAGGAGGGCGGCGAGCAGGGTGGCCACGGACCGTCCTGGGCGCTGCCTGAGGGACCGCAGGGCGAGGGTGAACATCGCTCACACCCCCGCGTACGCGGCGTGGCGGTCGTCCCGGTCGTCGCCCAGGTGCGCGAGGCGCTCGGCGACGGCGTCGACGGTGGGCGCGCGCAGCTCCCCGGCCAGGCGCCCGTCGGCGAGGAAGAGCACGGAGTCGGCGTAGGAGGCGGCGACCGGGTCGTGCGTCACCATCACGACGGTCCTGCCGTGCACCCGCACCGCGTCCTGGAGCAGCCGCAGCACCTCGCGGGCGCTGCGGGTGTCGAGGGCGCCGGTGGGCTCGTCCGCGAAGATCACCCGGGGCTCGGCGACCAGGGCGCGGGCGATGGCGACGCGCTGGCGCTGGCCGCCGGAGAGCTGGTCGGGCCGGTGGCCGAGGCGGTCCCCGAGGCCGACCCGGGTGAGGATCTCGCGGGCCCGGCGCCGGTCGACGCGGCGGCCCGCGAGCTTCAGGGGCAGCGTGGTGTTCTGCGCGACGGTGAGGGTGTCCAGGAGGTTGTACTGCTGGAACACGAAGCCGATGTGCCGCCTGCGGAACTTCGTCAGCTCGGCCTCGGTCCCGCCGGTCAGCTCCTCGCCGTCGACCATCACGATCCCGCTGTCGGGCCGGTCGAGCCCGGCCGCGCACTGCAGCAGCGTGGACTTGCCGGAGCCCGAGGGGCCCATGACGGCGGTGAAGCTCCCGGCCGGGAGGCTGAGCGTCACGCCGTCGAGCGCGGTCACGGCGCTCGCCGCGTTCTCGGGGTCGCGCGGATCCCCGTACACCTTGGTGACCTTGACCAGACGCAACATGGCCTGCCGTCCCTTCGTGGTTCCCCGCGGCACGCCCTGTGCCTCGGTTACGAAGCTACGGAGAGCGAGGGGCGGGCACATTGGGCGTACGGCCCGAGCCCGGGGTGGTGTTGAGTGCACCCCGGGGTGCGCCTGCGAGGTAACGCAGCTCACACCGGCCGTCGGCGGGGAGAGGGAACGCACCGCACTTGTTTATCGTTTAACAGTGCAGAGGCCCGGTAGTGATTCCCCCGTCGCGACCGGGCCTCGCCCCCTTCCCCGGCCGCCCGCACCTTTTCAGGTCTTCGCGGGCCGTTTCACGCCTTCGAGGGCGAATATGCCAACCGCACCGCGTGGGACGGGCCTTGGCGGCATCATGCGATTCATGGACGGTGCCAAGCGTGTACAGGTGTTGTTCACGTCTGACGAGTACGCCGCGGTCCTGCGGCACGCGGACCGCCTCGGGGTCCCCCTCGACGAGTACATCCGCCGCGCGGTGACCGTCCACCCCGAGGGTTCCGGCGCGGACACGGAAGGGGACGAGCCCCGCAAGTGCGCGGCCGTCCCCCCGGTCCAGCGGGGCCTGGGCGGCGACGGCGCCCCGGCCCTGCAGCGCTTTCTCGACACCCTCGGGGGTCAGGACAGCGAGATCTCCGGCGAGTAGAGGTCGAACCAGAGCGCGAGGTCGAGGGTGCGCTCGAGCCCGCGCCGCGACGCCTGGGTGATCTGCGGGACGTCGCGCCGGGCCGCGCGGTCGACCCGGTCCCGGTCGACGAGGTCGAAGACGGGGTGGCCCGGCCGGGTCAGCAGGTCCTTCGCGTGCTCCTGGAGGGCCATGGCGTACTTGGGGTCCTGTGTGGAGGGGTACGGGCTCTTGACCCGGTCGTACACGGAGCGCGGCAGGACGTCGGCGGTGGCCTCGCGCAACAGGCTCTTCTCCCGGCCGTCGAAGGACTTCAGCGACCAAGGGGCGTTGTAGACGTACTCGACGAGCCGGTGGTCGCAGAACGGGACGCGCACCTCGAGCCCCACGGCCATGCTCGCCCGGTCCTTGCGGTCGAGCAGGACGCGCACGAAGCGGGTCAGGTGGAGGTGGGAGATGGTGCGCATGCGGAACTCGAAGTCGCTCTCGCCGTCCAGCCGTTGGACCCCGGCGACCGCCGTGTCATAGCCGTCCTGGACGTACGAGGGGAGATCGAGGACCTGCTGGAGGTCCTCGCGCAGGACGTCGCCGTCGTCGCCGAAGTGCTCGGCGAACCGCACCAGCCAGGGGAAGGTCCGCGCCCGCCGCGCGTCCTCGTCGAAGAACTGCTTGTACCCGCCGAAGACTTCGTCCGCGGACTCGCCGGAGAGGGCGACCGTGGAGTGCTCCCTGATGGACCGGAAGAGGAGGTACAGGGAGGCGTCCATGTCGCCGAAGCCCACCGGGATGTCGCGGGCCCGGATGACGCGGGAGCGCACCTCGGGGTCGGCGAGCGCCTGCGCGTCGAGGACGATGTCGCGGTGGTCGGTGCCCGCGGACTTGGCGACGTCGTGGACGTAGGGGGTGTCGGGCGTCGCGCGCAGGCTGTCGGCGACGAAGTTGTCGGTCTGGCCGACGAAGTCGACGGCGAAGCTGCGCACGGTCTCGCCGGACTCGGCCAGCTGCCGGGCCGCGAGCGCGGTCATGGCGGAGGAGTCGAGGCCGCCGGAGAGCAGGGTGCAGCGCGGCACGTCGGAGACGAGCTGGCGGCGCACGATGTCCTCGAGGAGCTCCCGCACATGGGCCACGCTCTCCTCGCGCCCGTCGGTGTGCGCCTTCGTCTCCAGCGCCCAGTACACGTGCCGCCGCAGTCCGTTCCGGTCGACGGTGACGACGGTGCCGGGCTCGACCTCGCGCATCCCGTCCCACACCGCGTGACCGGGGGTCTTGACCGTGCTGAACATCTCCCTGAGCCCGTCGATGCCCACGCGCGCGCGTGCCAGCGGGTTGGCCAGGATGGCCTTGGGCTCGGACCCGAACAGGACGCCGTCCGGGGTCGGGTAGCAGTAGAACGGCTTGATGCCCATGCGGTCCCGGATCATGACGAGCTTGTCGTGCCGCCCGTCCCACACGGCGAACGCGTACATCCCGTTGAGCCGCTCGGCGGCCGCGGCGCCCCACTCCAGATAGGCGTGCAGCACGACCTCGGTGTCGGACTTCGTAGTGAACCGGTGCCCGCGCGCGGTGAGTTCACGGCGCAGCTCGGTGTAGTTGTACGTCTCGCCGGAGTAGACGAGGGCGACGGTGCCCTGCGGGGTCTCCACGGTCATCGGCTGGCGCCCGCCGGGCAGGTCGATGATGGCGAGGCGGCGGTGCCCGAGGGCGGCGGGGCCGCTGATCCAGGTGCCGTGGTCGTCGGGGCCGCGGCACGACATGGTCTGCGTCATCGCGTCCACGGCGGCGGAGGCGGTCCGCAGATCACGGTCGAACGAGACCCAGCCGGTGATGCCACACATGCGCTTCCTCCTGCCTTCGGCTCCCCCGTCGACCGAAGTAGTTGTATCTAGCATCTACATGGCCATCGTCACCCCGGCATCGCATACGGTCAACGCACCCCCGACGCGGCAGCCACCCCCGACCCTCCACTTTCGGCCGCCCCCGACGCAGGTCAGCGCGACGCACGCGCGGGACCGACGCCCCCCACCTCGCCTCCCGCGCGCCGCCCCGCTCACCGGAACGAAACATTCCGGCCAGCGGCAAAGAGTTCCTCAACTCTCTGCAGGGGTCACGCACTTCTCCTCGGCCTCGGCCAGGCGCCGGGCGCGGCGGGGCGCGCGGGGCAGCAGTGCGCGGGCGAGGTCGGTGAAGAGGCCGAGCATCATGGCACCCGTGACCGCCCTGTGGGGAGCCTGATGTTCGGTGAGCCCTTCGGGGTCAGGACCGGACTGGGCCTGGCTCTCGGGCTCGCGGCGGTCGTGGTGGTGCACCGGGGCGAGGCCCGCCGCCCCGCACCGCCCGTCACGGCATCAGCAGCGCCTGCACCGAAGGCCCGTAGCGCTCGGTGACGTCCCCGATGTCCGCCGCCCGCAGCCGCGGCCCGCGCGCGATGCCGTACATCACGCCGAGCCCGAGCAGCATGCTCACGGCGAGCTCCGCGCGCAGGCCCGCGTCCGGCCCGCTGAGCCGGTGGGCGAGGCGGTCGGCCACCTGCGTACGGAAGTTGGCGCGCAGGATGTCGCCCTGCGCGCCGTGCAGCGGGGCGAAGACGATACGCAGGATGGGATCGGCGCCGTGCTCGGCCTGGCCGGTCAGCAGGTGGCGGACCATGTGGCGGCCGAGCTCGTCCAAGGGAGCGTCCAGGAACGCGTCCGCGTCCGCCTCGAAGGACATGACCGTGGCGAAGAGTGCGTCCTTGTTGCCGAAGTACTTCAGGATCAACGGCGGGCTCACCCCGGCCCGTTCGGCCACGGCCTTCAGCGTGATGTCGGCGTGCGCGTGCCGGGCGAGCAGATGGCGGCAGGCCCGGATGATCGCGGCCTTGGTGGCCTCGGCGTCACGGCGACCCGGCCCCCCGCAGGGCACGGTGGGGCCCGGCTCGGGGAGGGAGGTGGTCATGGGCGTCAGGTTCCTTCCAGAGCCGTCTCCTGGGCGGGACCGGTGCGCCGGGTACGCGGGCCCGCGCCGTCCGCCTCGTCCGAGGGTATGGCGAGCGCCACCGCGCAGGCGACGAGGGCGACAGATCCCGCGAGGGCGAAGGCGAGCTGGTAGCCGAGCAGGCTCGGCACGGGCGGCCCGCCGGCCGCGGTGTGGTGGACGAGGACGGCGGCGACGGCGGCACTGCTCACGCTCTGGCCGATGGTGCGCATCAGCACGTTCACGCCGTTCGCGGACGCCGTCTGGGTCACCGGCACCGCCCGCAGGATCAGGGTCGGAAGCGCCGAGTACGCGAAGGTGGTCCCGGTCGACACCACCGCGGCGCCCACGATGATGACCCACAGGTCGCGGCTGTCGACGATGCGGATGACATAGCCGAGCGCCATCAGCAGGCCCCCGACGGCGAGCGTCACCCGGGCCCCGCGCGCGGCCGAGACCCGGGCCGAGACCGGCGACAGGAACAGCATGATCATGCCGTTGGGCAGCAGACAGAGCCCCGTCGCGACGATGGAGAGCCCGAGCCCGTAACCGCTGCTGACCGGCGCCTGCACCAGCTGGGCGGTCACCAGCGAGTTGGCGTAGAACGCGAACCCGGCGAGCAGCGCCGCCAGATGGGGCAGCGCCACCCGCCGCCCCACCGCGAGCCGCAGGTCCACCAGGGGCCGGCGGGACCGCAGTTCGGCCCGCCACCACACGCCCAGGATGACCACGGCCCCGGCGAAGAGCCCGAGCACGAGGCCGCTCCCCCACCCCCACTGCCCGCCCTGCGACACGGCGAGCAGCAGACAGACGAGCCCGGCCGCGAGCCCCACCGCACCCCCGACGTCGAACCGCCCCGGCGACCGCACCGGCGACTCCCGCACCGCCCACCACGCGAACGCGAGCCCGAAACCGCCGAGCGCGGCGGTGGCCCAGAACATGACGTGCCAGTTCGCGTACTGCACGACGAGCGCGGCGAGCGGCAGCCCGAGCGCCGCCCCCACCCCCACGGTGGAGCTCATCAGCGCGACCGCGGAACCGGTGCGCTCGGGCGGCAGCTCGTCGCGCAGGATGCTGATGGACAGCGGCACCACCGCGGCGGCGGCCCCCTGCAGCGCGCGGGCCGCGATCAGCACGCGGATGTCCGACGTCAGCGCGCAGAGCACCGAACCGGCCGTCATCAGCCCGAGCGCACCGAGCAGCACCCGCCGCTTCCCGTACATGTCCCCGGCGCGCCCGAGCACGGGCGTGAGCACGGCGCCCGCGAGCAGAGTCGCGGTAACAAGCCAAGAGACGGCCGCCGGTGAACTCCCGGTCAGCCGGGGCAAATCGGGCAGCAGCGGCACGACGACCGTCTGCATGACGGCCATGAGGATCCCACCGAAGGCGAGCGCCGGAACGGTCAGCCGCTCGCGCAGCGCCGGGCGTACACCGTGCGCACCGGCGGATATCGGCACGGGCTTCATCGGCGTCCCCCGCCTATGTGGAGTGAATTGGAATTCACCATAGCGGGTGAATGGGCATTCAACACCGAGGAGTTGAGGATTTGCTAACTGTTCCAGGGCCTCCGGCCGAGACGCGTCGACCGGTCGGCACCCCTTGTCGGAGCTGGCCTGTACCTACTCCGGCCGCTCGGCTCGCCCTGACAGGAATGCGAAGGCAGCGTGCCCGAACGGGCGGGCGCGGGTGCGGCGTTGCCACCCGCCTCTGCGGCACAAGGCACAGCCATACGGTGTTCGACGGTGGCTCAGGAGGCGCACGGCCCCCCACGGGGACCGTCACGGACCACGGCAAGAGGAGTCCGCGGGCCCGGTTGCGGGCGTCCCGCACGCGAACCGGCGCGGGGCTCGGCGGCATCGATCCGAAGGTCCCGGTACCGCCGTCAGGAACCAGCCAACTGCGCGCTCACGTCGCCCGCCACGGGCAACGCGGTGCGGAGAGCGGGTGTCGGCCCGACGGGCCCAGGAGGCATGCGCGGCAGGCAATCCGGCGGCATATGACCGCCTGGGGAAGAACCGCCCATGGGGAAGAACCACGGGCGGCCGGTACCGTGGCCGCTACGTAATGGCGAGTGACGGCACCGGCCGCATCCAGTGGACCCTAGAACCGCTCCAGGAAGAAGAGCCGTGCAGAACCGACCAGCGACGCCCCGGTCTCGTCGACCGGAATGCGTTCCCGTGGTCCCGCACTCTTCCCACTACGGCCCATTGGGCCTGGGGGGTATCCGATGTCGAGGAATTTCAGCCAAATTGCGGCTCCTCGAACAAGATGCCCCACTGCTGTACCCACGAGCCCGCCGACGAGCAACCTCGCAGGTCGACGGCCCCGCGCTCTCCATCATGCCGCAGCGCCTGATCATTTTCTTCGGGCAATGTTTACTACCAAAGAGGATGCGACTATTTAGACTGCTGATGCTCAACTCGGCATGCACCACGAGGGATTACTCACCATGAACAAGTCGGCGCTCCGCGCTCTGCTCCGCGAACGACGTGCCCTCATCGCCCCCGAGTCACACGGCTTCACCCGCCCCACCGGTCAGGGCAGGCGTGCCCGGGGTCTGTCGCAGCACCAGGTCGACCAGCTCCTGCACCGGGCACTCGGCACATACCACCGCCTGGAATCCGGCAACTACCCCAACCCGCCCACCGGTCTCCTTCGTGACGTGGCCCGCCTGTTCGGACTCAATGAGCAGGAGTGGGTGTCGCTGTGCCGGTACGCGCTGCTGCAGGATCCGCCGGGGCCGCTGCATCCGACATCGGGGAAGGAGATCCCGGGTGTGTGGCAGGAGGCAGTGGCGGGCATACGGCACATCGCGTACGTCTCCGACGCGTCCTGGGATCTCCTCGCCTATAACGAGCCCTTCGCCGCGCTCTTCCCTGACAGGGCCGTCCCGAGCAACACCATGCGCTGGATGCTGCTCGACGGACGCGGGGTGCTGACCGACTGGCACACCGCCTGGGCCCCCCTGGTCATGCCGCAACTGCGCGCCGCACTCGCCGCACGCCCGGAGGACGACGTCCTGCGTCAGATCGAGAAGGAGATCCTCGCCGATCCCGATGCCGCCCCGATCTATCAGGCGGGCCACGACTCCTTCCCGCACCCCGACGGCGACGAACGCCCGCTGCTCCATGCCGAGATGGGCCCCGGCTGGGTCACGATGTGCGCCGCACAGCCCATGACGGCACCCGGAGCCCGGCTGATCATTCTCGTGTTCCACCCCGGCACCCAGCGCGCCCATCTCCGTGCGCCCATGCTGCGCGCGCACTGAGCAAGGCACGTACCACTCCCACGAGACTCATGATCCGGAGGAGACTCGTTCAGCGCGGTGAAGTACGTTTGCCGCACCCTGAACATCCGCCCCGACCCTCGTGGGAGTCACGTCGTGCCTGCCTATGTGTCGAGACCGCAAACAGTCTTCGGCGACCACAAGGTCACCACCGCCGAGATCACGGACGACATACGCCTCCACCACGCGGACCATCCCCGGCTCGGCGCGATCGTGCGCGCCGTCGGCAACTGTGGAGTCGTCACCCGCTACTTCACCCGCCCCGTCGCCGCCCCCACGGTCTCGGGGCGAGCGGAGCTCGTCGAGCGTGCCACCGTCGCGTTCGAGGACTCGCTGGCCATGGCCGAGCGCGCCTCGATCGCGGCACTGGACGCGGCGGGCCTGGCCCTCGCGGACATCGACGCGATCGTCACCGCCCACTGCACCGGCTGGGCCGTGCCCAGCCTGGACATCGGCCTCGTGGAGCGGCTCGGGCTGCGCCCCACGACCCGGCACATCGCGCTCACCACCTACGCCTGCGCCGGCGGGGTCCAAGCCCTCATCCGTGCGGCCGACATCGTGGCCGCACGGCCCGGCAGCAAGGTGCTCGTGGTGGCCGCGGAGGTCATCTCCAGCGTCTACCACCACAGCGACACCAGCATCGAGTCCATGATCTACAAGGCGCTGTTCGGGGACTCCGCCGCCGCCACGGTCGTCACCAGCACTCCGCTGGGGCAGGGGCTGGCCATCGACGACAGCTTCGAGTACGTCCTGCCGGACAGCCTCGACCGCTACCGCGGCCGGATGGCCCTCGACGGGTTCCACTTCAACTCCACCAAGAAGGCCCTGGCCGCCGCCGACGACGTGCTGCCCGCCGTCGTCGACTGGCTCGGGCCCGGGTCCCTCGACTTCGGTGTCGTCCACCCTGGCAGCCCACGCATCATCTCGGACAGCGCCCGCGCCCTGGGGCTCGACGACCACGACGTCCGCCACTCCACCACCACGCTCGCCGACGAAGGCAACCTCGGCGGCGTCAGCGTCCTGCGCATCCTTGAGCGCACCCACGCCGAGCCACCCGAGGACGGCACCCGGGGCGCCATGGTCGCCTACGGCCCCGGCTTCGCCACCGCGGCGCTGAACTGCCACTGGCGCGCGTAATACTCGGCAGCCCGCGCCCTCAACTCCTCGACCGGGCGACGGCGTCGACAGCTCCCTCCGGCGGCCGCGGAACCAGCAGCGCTTCCTGTTCGAAAGCCCACCGTGCCGCCCCACCCAGCAACCCGATGGTGTCGGGCACAGAGCCACCGCCGCCATCGAGGTGCCGGTACTCGATCGCCGTGAGAATCACGATCCGCTCGGGGATCCCGAGATGCGGATGGAAGTCTGCGGCCAGGATCTCCGACGCGGCCTCGTACGCCTCCATCCCCTTGGCGTACCGCTCGTGCACCATGCCTTCGAGCTCTCGGAGATACCCGATGTAGGAACGCACTTGGGCGGGTCCGACCACGGGTCCGTGACCGGGGACCACCACCTCGGGCTCCAGGGCGAGGATCTGCTCGCTTGCACGGATCACCCCGCCGAGCGGGCCCTGCCAGTGCACCGGGTGGTCGTCCACGAAGAGCACGTCGCCGGCCAGCACGACCCGCTGCTGCGGCAGGTGGACGATCAGGTCGCCGGCGGTGTGGGCGGGGCCGACCTCGATCAGCCGCACCTCGGTGGCACCGACCCGCAGTGTGTGTGTCCCGCTGAACGTCGTGGTGGGCGCGACCACGTCGAGTCCCGTGTAGTCGTAGCGCCCGAAGTGCTTGCGCGCGTACCAGCCCACCGGCTCGTCGGGAGAGCTGTCGCGCACCAGCGCGTGCGTCTGCCGCGGCGTCGGTTCGCTGCACAGCCGCTCGAGGTTGGTGTCCGTGCTGATGATCTCGGCACCGGTGAAGTACGCGTTGCCGAAGGTGTGGTCGCCGTTGGGGTGCGTGTTGACGATCCGGGTGATGGCCGCACCCGACGGCAGCACACGCCCCGCCGCCTCGGCCAGCGTCGCCGTCAGAGCGGTGGTGTAGGGGGTGTCCACCAACAGTGCCTGGTCCTCCGAGGAGATGACCGCACAGTTGGCCAGACCCCACAGACCGACGGCCTCCGGCAGCCACAGGTGCAGGCCCGCCGCCGCCTCGGTCAGTTCAGTAGGTATGCGCATACGCGCATTCTGATGGCTGCTCAGCCGTGGCACCCTATGAAGATCGCCACATGTACGACCCAACTACGCCACGGCAACGTCTAGTTCGTACCCTTCGGGTGGGACGAGTCGGCATCGTAGAGCACCGTGATGCAGCGCCCTTGCGGCGTGCTGTACGGCATCGCGGCAATCATGGTCGCGTCGCCGGGCCCGTACTTCGGGTGCATGATGCGCCGCCGGGCGCCGTCGGGGTGCAGCGCTCCCTGACTGAGGTTCGCCAGGATCGGCCCCGTCCGCTCGTCGGCCATCACGTCCCGGCGTATGCGTGACAGCGTGGGGTGCTCGGGGTGCTGGGCGAACGCCCCCTCCATCTGCGCAATGACGCTCGGCGCCCAGACCTCGCCCCAGTCCAGCAGGACGTGCCGCGCCTCTTCGGCGAAGAGCATCCACTCGAGCGTGTTCTTCGGCACGCCGTGCTCGAAGACCTGCGTGAACGGCTCGTTGTACAGCCACAGGTTCCAGGCGAAGTCGGTGACGTACATGATCTCCCGCTGCCCGTCCAGCATGCGCTGCCACCCGGCGGGGTTGCTCAGCCCGACCTGCGAGTGCAACGGATGCGGCGGCTGCCCACCCCGCGCGAAGGCCCACATCACCGCGAACTCCTCTTCGCCGAGGCGCAGGGCATCGCCGACGGCGTACAGGAAGTCGTCCTTGAACGTGCGCGCGCTGCGCTCGAACCGCCCGTAGTCGCCGTGCGCGCAGTACAGGAGCCGGTCCAAGTCCCCCTGGGAGAGCCCTTGCACCGGCCGGCCGGGGCGCCCCGCTATCCGCGGTTCGAGCCCCGCTTCGGGGTTGGCGCGACGGATCTCCTCGCGGTCCAGCCGGGCCCGTCTGGACTTCAGCATCTGTTGCAGTGCTCGGGGCTGCATCGGACCTCCTCACCGGACGACGTGACTCGGCTCCCGGGCGAGACGGAAACGCCGCCGCGGGCTTCGGAGTTACGTGCAAGAACTTTCCCCTAGACCCCGGCGGGACCATCCAGCATGATCGAGAGCCGTGACCACACACTATGTGCCGACGTGGTCACTCGCCCGTGGATTCATCGATCCAAGGGTTTCAACTGCCCATCAACAGCGGGCCGTTCGGGTGTTCCCTGCGGAACAGGGGACGGCAGGGCACAACCGAACGGCCCGTCAAGGAGAAAGAAATGAGCCGTTCCGTCCTGGTGACCGGAGGCAGCCGCGGGATCGGCCTCGCCATTGCCGACCGGTTCGCCGCGAACGGGGACCGTGTGGCGGTCACCTACCGTTCCGGTCAGGCACCGACGGACCACTTCGGCGTGCGCTGCGATATCACCAGCAGCGAGGATGTCGATGCTGCTTTCAGCCAAATAGAGGAGAAGCACGGCCCCGTTGAAGTGCTCGTCGCCAATGCGGGCATCACCCGGGACCAGCTGCTGATCCGCCTGGCCGAGGACGACTTCTACGCCGTGCTCGACACCAACCTCACCGGCGCCTTCCGCGTCGCCAAGCGCGCCAGCCGCGCGATGCTGCGGGCCCGGAATGGCCGGGTGATATTCATCGCATCGGCCGTCGCGCTGCGCGGAGAGGCGGGACAGGCGAACTACGCGGCATCGAAGGCCGGACTGATCGGATTCGCCCGCTCCATGACACAGGAACTGGCGAGCAGGAACATCACGTTCAATGTCGTGTCCCCCGGATTGACCGACACCGATATGGTCCAGCAACTCACCGAGGAGCAAAGGGAGGCCATGATCGCGCAGATCCCCGCCCGCCGCATGGCTCAGCCGCACGAAATCGCGGCGGCGGTGCACTTCCTGGCCTCTCCCGAGGCGGCCTACATCAATGGCGCCGTTCTTCCCGTCAGCGGAGGTGCGGGCCTAGGCCACTGACGCAGCCACCGAATCGGCCACTGCCCCGGACAAATCCCGTGGCACTTTCTCGCCAATGCTGCTGAAGTGACCGCATGGATCATCAAGCAGTCCTCGCCGAGTACGACCTCACCGTCCGCCGCGGCGCCCGCCCCGACAGCCCCACCGCCCGGATCGGGAGCGACGGGGCCGTCGTGCGGCAGGACGGGGCCGAGCACGACTGGCACGGCGTGCTCTGGTCCGGCCTCGACGGGGAGTCGGCGGACGCCGTGATCGCCGAGCAGGTGCGGCACTTCGGGTCGCTCGGCCGGGAGTTCGAGTGGAAGGCGTACTCGCACGACCGTCCTGCGGACCTGGGGGCGCGGCTGCTCGCCGCCGGGTTCACGGCCGAACCGGCGGAGACCCTGCTGGTCGCCGAGGTCGCGGGGCAATCCGCCGAGCCGGTGCTGCCCGACGGCGTCCACCTGCTCCCGGTCACGGACGAGGACGGGGTGCGCCTCATGGTCGAGGCGCACGAGAAGGCGTTCGGCGCCGAGCAGGCCGCGCGCGGCGAGCGGATCGGCCGCCAGGTCCTCGCCCGGCTCACCGGGGCGCCGGACGACGTCGTCGCGGTCGTCGCCATGGCCGGTGGCCAGGCGGTCAGCTCGGCCCGGATGGAGGTCGTGCCGGGCACCGCCTTCGCGGGGCTGTGGGGCGGCGGCACCGCCCCCGAGTGGCGCGGCAAGGGCATCTACCGGGCCCTGGTCGCCCACCGCGCCCGCATCGCCGCCGAGCGCGGCATCCGCTACCTCCAGGTCGACGCCACCGAGGACAGCCGCCCGATCCTGCAGCGCCTCGGCTTCGCCGCGCTCAGCGTCACCACGCCGTACGTGTACACGCCCTGAGCCGCCTGTGGCGTGCGGCTGTCACGCGCTCTCCACCAGCTTCAGGATCGCCTCCGTCGTGTCCGTCTCGCCGAGCCGCGGGAAGATCCGCTCCACGCTGTTGCGGTGAGCCTCGGCGTTCATGTCGGTCACGGCGTCGACGGCCACGGTCACGTGGTAGCCGTGCTCGTGCGCCGCGCGCGCCGTCGACTCCACGCCGATGCTCGTCGCGATCCCGGCGAGCACGACCTGGGTGACGCCGCGGCGGCGCAGCTGAAGGTCGAGGTCGGTGCCGTAGAAGGCGCCCCACTGCTGCTTGGTGACGACGACGTCGCCGTCCGCGCGGCCGAGCCCGGCTTCCAACTCGGCCCAGTCGGCGGGCAGTTCGCCGCCGCGCGCGGGCGCGTCGGTGCGGCCGGGGGCACCGCCGGTCACCCGCACCAGGACCACGGGCAGGCCGCGCTCGCGGAAGGCCGCGGCGAGCCGCCCGGTGCGCTCGACGACCTCGGCGGCCGGGTGGACGGTGGGCAGGGCAGTGATGCCCTTCTGGAGGTCGATGACGACGAGGGCGGTCTTCGGGTCGAGTGCGGTGGCGGTCATGGGGGCCTGCTTTCTGTGGTGCGGAGCCCAAGAGGGCTGAGGAATCAGGTCAGTCACGGGTGGCGCGCAGGGCCCGGTCGGTCACCGTGAGGGCGACCAGGGCCAGCGCGAGGACGAGCGCCACGGCCGCCATCAGGTGCAGTCCGCCGTCGTCCGCCCGCTGCCCGTAGGCGAGGCCGATCAGTCCCGACGCGGTGATCGCCCCGAGGTACTGGGCGGTGCGTTGCAGCCCGGCGGCCGCGCCGATGCCGTCGGCGGGCGCGAACTGCTGCACGGCGGCCTGGTTGCCGGTGCCGATGAGCCCCTGCGGGATGCCGAAGCAGGCGCCGGTCACGAGCAGGACGCCGAGCGGGGTGCCGCCCGAGGCGAAGCACAGCAGCCCGCCGCCGACCGCGAGCAGCCCGGCCGCCAGGGTCAGCGGGGCGCGGATTCCCTTCGTACGGGCGCCGAGCAGCGAACACGCCAGGGCGGCCACGGACATGGGGAGCATCACGAGCCCGGTGTGCAGCGAGGTGTAGCCCCGCGCCTCCTCCAGCCACTGTGTGAAGCCGTACATGACGACGTACACGACGAGGTAGCTGAGGCCGTGCCGCAGATAGGTGCGGGCCAGCGCGCGGTTGCGGCCGAGCATGCGCAGGTCGATGAAGGGGTGCGGGTGGCGCAGCTGCCACCGGGTGAGCGCGGCCGTGAGCACGGCTGCGGGGGCGAGCAGCCACCACATCGGGTGGCTCAGGTCGAGCAGGAACACGACGAGGCAGGTCAGGGCGCCGGTGAAGAGGAGGATGCCGAGGGAGTCGAGCGCGGGGGCCCGCTCGGCCCGCTCTGAGGCGGGTGCGGGTGCGGCTGCGCCCTCCGCGGTCGGCCCACGGGGGCGGTCGGCGGGTATCCACAGCAGCGCGCTCGCGAACGCCACCGCAGCGACCGGCACGTTGACCGCGAAGATCCCCCGCCAGCCCGCCGTCGCGACGAGCAGCCCGCCCAGGGTGGGGCCGATCGCGGCGCTGCCGAGCGCAGCGAAGGAGAGCCTCCCGAGGACGGTGCGCGGGGTCGGGGTGCCGAGCCTGCGGGACTCGTCGCGCAGGACCGCCATCGCCGCCGGGTACGCGGCGGACGTGCCGACGCCGAGCAGCAGCCGGGAGACGAGGAGCCAGCCGAAGCCGGGCGCGCACGCGCCGACCAGGCCGGAGGCGGCGACGACCACGAGTCCGCCGAGGAAGACCCGGCGCGGCCCGACGCTGTCGGCGAGCCTGCCGAGCACGGGCTGGGCGACGGCGCTGGCGAGGTAGAGGACGGAGACGAGCCAGGCGGTGTCGGCGGCGCCGACACCGAGGTCGTGCCCGATGGCCACGAGGCCCGTCGAGATCATCGTGGTGTTGAGCGGGTTGAGCAGGGAGCCGAGCAGCAGGGGCGCGGTCAGCCGGGCCCCGAAGCCCGGCCGGCCGCCGTCCACCGGCGCGGTGGAGCGCGCGGCGGATACGGCGGTCACGGCCGCACCAGCCGCTCCAACAGCGCGACGGCGTCGGCCAGTCGGCGGCGCTCGTCCGCGTCGTACTCCTCGGCGAGGGCGGCCGCCAGCCAGCTGCGCCGGGCGGCCCGGCCGTCGGTGAGGGTGCCGCGGCCCCGCGCGGTCAGCGAGACGACGGACTGCCGCCCGTCGTCGGGGTCGGGGGCGCGCTCGACCAGGCCGAGCTCCTCCAGCGCGCCGACGGTCAGGCGCATCGACTGCGGACGCACCAGCTCGGCGCGGGCCAGGGCCGCCGTGGTGGCCGGCCCGTCGGCGTCGAGCCGGGACAGGACGGAGCGCTGCGAGGGGCTGAGCCCCGCGTCGGGCGCGGCGGAACGCAGCCGCCGCACGACGAGCCGGACCGCGGTGGCGAGGTCGTCCGCGAGCTGCTCGGGAGCGGGTTCGCGGGGTGCACCGGGTTCACCGGTCTTTTCGGGCATGCCTCAACCGTACGAGATAGACAGGAAGCCTTGCAAGTTTGCCTGTCTATCTCGTACGGACCGGACTCCCGACGCCTCAGCGGATCGGCAGCCCCGACAGCGTGCGCGCGATCACCAGGCGCTGGATCTCGCTGGTGCCCTCGAAGATCGTGTAGATCGCGGCGTCACGGTGCATGCGCTCCACGGGGTACTCCCGCGTGAAGCCGTTGCCGCCGAGGATCTGGATCGCCTGGGCGGTGACCTTCTTGGCGGTCTCGCTCGCGAAGAGCTTCGACATCGAGCCCTCGGCGGACTCGAACTTCTTGCCCGTGGTCGCCATCCAGGAGGCACGCCACACGAGCAGACGGGCCGCGTCGATCTGCGTACGCATGTCGGCCAGCTGGAAGGCGATGCCCTGGTTGTCGATGATCGGGCGACCGAACTGCGTACGCGTCTTGGCGTATTCGAGGGCCTCTTCGTAGGCGGCGCGCGCCGTGCCGACGGCCATGGCGCCGACGGCCGGCCGGGACGCCTCGAAGGTGGCCATCGCGGCGTTCTTCACGCGCTCGCCGCCACCGGCCTTGGCGCGCTCCCGCGCGCGGGCGAGGCGCTCGTCCAGCTTCTCCTTGCCGCCGAGGAGGCAGGAGCCGGGGACGCGGACGTTGTCGAGGACGACCTCGGCGGTGTGCGAGGCGCGGATGCCGTGCTTCTTGAACTTCTGGCCCTGGGCGAGGCCCGGGGTGCCCGCCGGGACGATGAAGGAGGCGTGCCCCTTGGAGCCGAGCTCCGCGTCGACGACGGCCACGACCACGTGGACGTTGGCTATGCCGCCGTTGGTCGCCCAGGTCTTCGTGCCGTTGAGGACCCACTCGTCCTTGGCCTCGTCGTAGACGGCACGCGTGCGCATGGAGGCCACGTCGGAGCCCGCGTCCGGCTCGGAGGAGCAGAAGGCGGCGACCTTCACGTCATTGGCGTCGCCGTACATCTGCGGGATCCAGGTGCCGATCTGCTCCTCGGTGCCGTTGGCGATGACACCCACGGCGGCGAGGCCCGTGCCGACGATGGAGAGCGCGATGCCCGCGTCGCCCCAGAAGAGCTCCTCCATGGTCATCGGGATGCCGAGCCCGGTCGGGTCGAAGAACTGCTGGGCGTAGAAGTCGAGGGAGTAGATCCCGACCTTCGCCGCCTCCTGGATCACCGGCCACGGGGTCTCTTCGCGCTCGTCCCACTCGGCGGCCGCCGGACGGATCACATCAGCGGCGAAACCGTGGAGCCAGTCCCGGACCTCCTTCTGCTCGTCGTTGAGCTCCATGGTGAACTCGGCCATGACCCCTCCAGGACTGCGTACATTGCCTGCGTTACTTGCGGTAACCGCAGTCTGTTACTCGCCAGTAGCGCCTGTCAACTCCCGGCAGCCCGTTCGATGCGCACCGCACTGTGGGTGTTACGTTGCGCGTGCGTCAAGCAATCGGCACGGGCGGGGAGAAGAGACACGCTTATGGAGACCACGCAGCGGACCGATCAACAGCGGTCCGCGGAGCAGCGGCGGCGGGAGCTGCTGGAGGCGGCCGACCGGGTCGTGCTGCGCGACGGCCCGGGCGCCTCCATGAACGCCATCGCGGCCGAGGCGGGCATCACCAAGCCCATCCTCTACCGGCACTTCGGCGACAAGGGCGGCCTCTACGCCGCGCTCGCCAAGCGGCACACCGACGCCCTCCTGGAGGCGCTGCGCGCCGCGCTTGACGCCCCCGCCGAGCGCAGGGAGCGGGTCGAGGCGACCCTCGACACCTACCTCTCGGCCATCGAGGCCCGCCCCCAGGTCTACCGCTTCCTCATGCACCCGGCCGAGACCGGCACCGCGGGCGAGGGCGGCTTCGACGTGGGCCTGCACTCCGCCCCGCTGCTGCGGCGGCTCGGCGAGGAGCTCGCCGAGGTCATCGAGGAGCGCGTCGACCTCGGCCCGGAGAGCGCCGAGCTCGCGCGCGTGTGGGGCCACGGGATCGTCGGCATGATGCACGCCGCCGGTGACTGGTGGCTCGGCGAACGGCCCGTCCCGCGCGCGCAGTTGGTGCGCAGCCTCGCGGACCTGCTGTGGGGCCGCCTCGCCGCCGCGGGCAACCGGGTGGACGGCCCCGGGTTCTGACGCGGCCGGTGGGTCCGGCTCAGCGGGCCCACTCCGCCCTCGCCGCCTCCCGCAGCACCTTGCGCCGCCGCCAGCCCGTGACCCGGTCCGTGTAGACCGTGCCGTCCAGGTGGTCGCACTCGTGCTGCAGGCAGCGCGCGAACCAGCCCGTCCCGTGCACCGTCACCGGCTCCCCCAGCAGGTCGACGCCCTCCACGACCGCGTGGTCGAACCGCGGCGTGCCCGCTTCCAGGCCCGGCAGCGACAGACAGCCCTCGGGCCCGCGCACCGTCTCCCCGTCCGCCTCGACGAGCCTCGGGTTGACCACGTACCCGAGATGGCGGACCTCGTCATCGTCGGGGCAGTCGTACACGAAGACCCGTCGGTCCACTCCGATCTGGTTCGCGGCGAGGCCCACGCCCCGTGCCGCGTACATCGTGGCGAACATGTCCTCGACGAGTCGGGCCAGTTCAGGGCCGAAGTCGGTGACGTCGGCGCAGGCGGTGTGCAGCACCGGATCGCCGAGCAGGGTCAGGGGTCGTACGCGCCCTGAGGCGCCCGGGATCGAGCCGTGTCGCATGGCGGCAAGGGTACGGTCGAGCAGCGTCCCCGCGTGGGGGCGGGTGCCGCGGTTCGGGCTTGTCAGAGGATC
Organism: Streptomyces odontotermitis; assembly: GCF_050510915.1. NCBI lineage: Bacteria > Bacillati > Actinomycetota > Actinomycetes > Kitasatosporales > Streptomycetaceae > Streptomyces > Streptomyces odontotermitis. The sequence goes on from NZ_JBNJLS010000024.1 coordinate 46,810, forward strand.
TCGATAGGCTGAGGTCGAAACGATGCCGGGGGCAGGCGCGGCGCCGTACGCAAGGAGGATCCAGACAGATGGCAGGCAACACGGACCCGCTGTCGCCGCGGGCCAAGCTGGCCGTGACGGCGGGCAAGGCGGCCGCGGCGGTGTCGCGGGCCGCGGGCCGCGGCAGCGGATCGGTGATCGGCGGCAAGGTCGCGCTCAGGCTCGACCCCGAGCTGCTCGGACGGCTGGCCACGCACCTGGACGTGGTCCTCGTCTCGGCCACGAACGGCAAGACGACCACCACCCGCCTGATCGCGGAGGCGCTCCGGGCCAGCGGCCCGGTCGTGTCGAACGCCCTCGGGGCGAACATGCCCGCCGGCATCACCTCGGCCCTCGCCGGCGGCTCGGACGCCCGCTTCGGCGTCATCGAGGTCGACGAGAAGTACCTCGCGGGCGTCGCCCGTGACGTGGACCCGAAGGCGATCGCGCTGCTCAACCTCTCGCGCGACCAGCTCGACCGCGCGGCCGAGACCCGCATGCTCGCCGAGAAGTGGCGCGAGGGACTGGCCGGTTCGAAGGCCGTCGTCATCGCCAACGCGGACGACCCGCTGGTCGTCTGGGCCGCCTCCTCCTCGCCGAACGTGGTGTGGGTGGCCGCGGGCCAGGAGTGGAAGGACGACGCCTGGTCGTGCCCCTCCTGCGGCGGCGTCATGCAGCGCCCCGGGGACGACTGGTTCTGCGGCGAGTGCGGCTTCCGCCGCCCCGCGCCCAGCTGGGTGCTCTCCGGCGACCACGTCCTGGACCCGCACGGCTCGGCCTGGCCGATCCACCTCCAGCTCCCGGGCCGCGCCAACAAGGCCAACGCCGCGACGTCGGCCGCCGTGGCCGCCGTCTTCGGAGTGCCCCCGCAGGTCGCCCTGGAGCGCATGTACCAGGTCCAGGCGGTCGCGGGCCGGTACGACGTGGTGCAGTTCCAGGGCCGCGACTTCCGCCTGCTGCTCGCGAAGAACCCGGCGGGCTGGCTCGAAACGTTTTCGCTGATCGACCCGCCGCCGACCCCGGTGGTGCTTTCGGTGAACGCCCGCGGGGCCGACGGCACCGACACCTCCTGGCTCTGGGACGTCGACTACACCCGCCTCGCCGGTCACCCGATCTTCGTGCTCGGCGACCGCAAGCTGGACCTCGCCGTCCGCCTCGAGGTCGCGGGCCTCGACTTCCGCGTCTGCGAGACCCTCGACGAGGCGGCCCAGCTGGCGCCGCCCGGCCGCATCGAGACCATCGCGAACTACACCGCGTTCCAGGACCTGCGCCGCCGCGTCGGCAACTGACCCCGCGTAAGGACGAATTGAGCATGAGCGACAACAGCCTGCGCCTGGTGTGGGTCTACCCCGACCTGCTGTCCACGTACGGAGACCAGGGCAACGCCCTCGTCGTGGAGCGCCGCGCCCGCCAGCGCGGCCTCAACGTCGAGCGGTACGACGTCCGCAGCGACCAGCCGGTGCCCACCTCCGGCGACATCTATCTGATCGGCGGCGGCGAGGACCGCCCGCAGCGGCTCGCGGCCGAGCGCCTGCGCCGGGACGGCGGCCTGCAGCGCGCGGCCGGCAACGGCGCGATCATCTTCTCCGTCTGCGCCGGCTACCAGATCCTCGGCAACGAGTTCATCAACGACCTCGGCCAGCGCGAGCCCGGCCTCGGCCTGCTCGACGTGGTCTCCACGCGCGGCGAGGGCGACCGCTGCGTCGGTGACGTCCTCGGCGACATCGACCCGCAGCTGGGCCTGCCCGAGCTGACCGGCTTCGAGAACCACCAGGGCATCACGCACGTCGGTCCGGGCTCCCGCCCCTTCGCCCGGGTCCGCCTCGGCCGGGGCAACGGCACGGGTGACGGCACCGAAGGCGCGTACAACGGCACGGTGTTCGGCACCTACATGCACGGCCCGGTCCTCGCCCGCAACCCCCTCATCGCGGACCTGCTCCTGAAGCTGGCCCTCGATGTGAACGCGCTGCCGCCGACGGACGACCGCTGGTACGAGGCGCTGCGCGCCGAGCGCATGGCCGCCGCCCAGCAGCAGCCCGCGTAGTCGTCCGGCACCGTCAGACGCCGCCCGCCGGTCAACTCCCTTGCGGGACGGCCCGCTTGACGCCCCGCCCGCACATCTGAGCGGCGACGTCCAGCTGTCGAACACCCTGTGGCCCCGCCCCCTGCCGCCGGTAGGGTGGCGGGGATCAAACCGGACGACGTGGTCCGGTCCTCGGCCCACGTTGCAAAGGTATTCCGGGCTATGCGCATTGGTGTCCTGACCTCCGGCGGCGACTGCCCCGGCCTGAACGCCGTCATCCGATCCGTCGTGCACCGTGCCGTCGCCGACCACGGCGACGAGGTCATCGGTTTCCACGACGGGTGGAAGGGCCTGCTGGAGTGCGACTACCGCAAGCTCGACCTGGACGCGGTGGGCGGCATCCTCGCCCGCGGCGGCACCATCCTCGGCTCCTCCCGGGTGCAGCCCGCGCATCTGCGGGACGGCGTGGAGCGCGCCAAGGGCCATGTCGCCGAGCTCGGCCTCGACGCGATCATCCCGATCGGCGGTGAGGGCACGCTCAAGGCGGCCCGGCTCCTTTCCGACGGCGGCCTGCCGATCGTCGGCGTCCCGAAGACCATCGACAACGACATCGCCGTCACCGACGTGACGTTCGGCTTCGACACGGCGGTCGGCGTCGCCACCGAGGCCCTCGACCGGCTCAAGACCACCGCCGAGTCCCACCAGCGCGTGCTGATCGTCGAGGTCATGGGCCGCCACACCGGCTGGATCGCGCTGCACTCGGGCATGGCCGCGGGCGCGCACGCGATCGTCGTGCCGGAGCGCCCCTTCGACATCGACGAGCTGGCCCGCAAGGTCGGCGAGCGTTTCTCCGCGGGCAAGAAGTTCGCGATCGTCGTCGCCGCCGAGGGCGCCAAGCCGCGCGCGGGCTCCATGGAGTTCGACGAGGGCGGCAAGGACGTCTACGGCCACGAGCGGTTCGCGGGCATCGCACGCCAGCTCTCCCTCGAACTGGAGGCGCGCCTCGGCAAGGAGGCACGCCCGGTGATCCTCGGCCACGTCCAGCGCGGCGGCACCCCCACCGCGTACGACCGCGTGCTCGCCACCCGCTTCGGCTGGCACGCCGTGGAGGCCGTGCACCGCGGGGAGTTCGGGCAGATGACGGCGCTGCGCGGCACGGACATCGTGATGGTCCCGCTCGCCGAGGCGGTGGAGACGCTGAAGACGGTGCCCGAGGAGCGGTACGCGGAGGCGGAGTGCGTGCTGTGAGCCGCGCTGTGCACGCGCGAGCCCGGATGTAGTTCTCGGCTCAAGCAACCGCCCCCGGTCGTGGCCACGACCGGGGGCGGTTCTACTCTGGTGCACGCACAACCACGCACAACCGGCACGAATCAGGAGCCAGCGGATGGATCACGGCGGGCACGGCATGCAGGGCATGCACGGCATGAACATGGATCTGCCGCCGTTCACGCTGAGCCGGGGCCTCGAACTCTCGGCCGACCCCTTCTTCCTCATCGGCTGCCTCGCTGCCCTCGGCCTCTACGGCTGGGGCGTCGTGCGGCTGGTGCGGCGCGGCGACAAGTGGCCGGTGGGGCGCACCATCTCCTTCGTGCTCGGCATCCTGACCGTGCTCCTGGTGATGTGCACCAAGCTCAACGACTACGGCATGGTCATGTTCAGCGTGCACATGATCCAGCACATGATCATCAGCATGCTGTCGCCGATCCTGCTGCTGCTCGGCGCCCCGATCACGCTGGCCCTGCGGGCGCTGCCGGTCGCGGGCAAGGGCCGCAAGGGGCCGCGCGAGTGGCTGCTCTGGCTGCTGCACAGCCGCTACATGCGGATCATCACGCACCCCGCGTTCACCATCCCGCTGTTCATCGCGAGCCTGTACGCGCTCTACTTCACGCCGCTCTTCGACACCCTGATGGAGTCCAAGACCGGCCACATCGCGATGATGGTGCACTTCCTCGCGGTCGGCCTGGTCTTCTTCTGGCCGATCATGGGCGTCGACCCGGGCCCGCACCGGCCCGGCTATGTCATGCGGATGCTGGAGCTGTTCGCGGGCATGCCGTTCCACGCGTTCTTCGGCATCGCGCTGATGATGGCGACCCAGCCGATGATCGGCACCTATATGCACCCGCCCGCCTCGCTCGGCATCGACCCGCTCTCCGACCAGGAGGCCGCGGGCGGCATCGCCTGGGCCTTCAGCGAGATCCCGTCCGTGGTGGTCCTGGTCGCGCTGCTCTTCCAGTGGCGCAAGTCCGAGGACCGCGAGGCCCGCCGCAAGGACCGCGCCGCGGACCGGGACGGCGACAAGGAGCTGGAGGCGTACAACGCGTATCTGGCCTCGCTGGCGTCGCGCGGCCGCTAGCCCCGCATTCGGCCCCGTATCCCGTACCCCGTACCCCGTACGGTCATCGCAACGGTCATCGCCGGTCAACCGACGATCAGGCTCTAGCGACAATGCCTCCTCCCGGTCCACGATGTTCTTCGGACCTCGGCCCTGGCGCACTCCATGCGCTCGGGCTCCCGGGAGGAGGCATTGCTGTGCCTGGATCTACGAAGACGATGGGCGTGCTCACCATCGGGGGTCTGGTGGTGGTGACGGCCTACTCCACCGCGCTCGGCAGCAGTGGGTGGCTGTGGTTCGGCTGGGTCGTGCTGCTGATGCTGACGCTGGGGATGGTGGTGTCGCGCGGCAACCCGTGAGGCGGAGAAGGCCAAGACGGCCAAGACAGCCAAGACGGCCGACGAGCCTGAGAACCTGAGGAGCCTGAGGAGCCTGAGGAGTCTCAGAAGTCGAAGACGGGGCCCGTCTGCGCAAGCAGCACACAGGCGTTGGGATACGTCTTGTGCCAGCCCGTCATCCGCCCGCGGTGGGTGCCCGTGGCGCTCACCGTGACCGGGTCGAACTCCTTGGTGCACATCCGCGGCTCGCCCCGCAGCGCGTCGAAGTCGCCGTGCACCTCGTCGAGCGCGGCACAGGCCGCGGCGGCGCGCGGATGATGGCCCGAGGGCTCGGGCGCGCAGCGCAGCAGAACCCCGCGGATCCAGGTGTTCTCGTCGCCGGAGACGGTGAGGAAGACACCGCGGGGCGGGGTGGGGACGGCCCCGGGGGCGGGGTCGGGGGCGGGGGCGAGCGAGGCGGTCGAGACGTCCGGAGCGGCGGGTGCAACGGCCGCAGTCGCGGGAGAGACGGCCGCGGTGGCGGCGGTCAGGGCGAGGAGTGCGACGGCGGCGGCCGGGCGGAGCGTGCTGCGTGAGGCACGGGGTGCGGTGCTGCGTGAGGCACGGAGGCCGGTGCGGGGGCGGAGTGCGCCGGGCGGCGTGCCGAGTCCGGCGCGCGGGGTGCGGAGTGTCATGCGGGCCAGGCCACCCTTCTGGCCCCCGTTCCCCAAGGGGGCTCGCCGACAGGTCGCCCATGCGTGTGCTTCGGCGCGCCCGCCCGGGGCACTCGGGACGCATGGAGAGGCGCTCACTGATCAGCGGTCTGCTCGTGGGGGTCGGCTTCGCGGCCTTCGTCGACGAGACCGTCTTCCACCAGCTGTTGCACTGGCACCACTTCTACGACAGGTCGACGCCGGGCGTCGGGCTCGTCTCGGACGGGCTCTTCCACGCCGGGGGCTGGCTGGCGATCGTGACGGGCCTTGTCCTGTACGCCGAACTGCGGCGCCGGGGCGGTCCGGTGCGGGCCGCGTGGTGGTCGGGGACGTTCCTGGGGGCCGGTGGCTTCCAGCTGTACGACGGAACGTTCCAGCACAAGTTGCTCCGCATCCACCAGATCCGCTACGGCGTCGATTCCGCCCCGTACGACTGGGTCTGGAATCTGATCGCCGTGTGCTTTCTGGCGGCCGGGGTGCTGCTGTGGCTGCGCGCCCGCCGCCCCCGCGTCCGCCACCCCTACGTCCGTCGCCCCCGCCTCCTCCGGCTGCGCTCCGCCCGCCGCCCGGCCGCGCGGAGCGCTCCCCGCGAATGACGGTCGTCGCGGTCCTCGCCTGCTGCGGGCTGTACGCGCTGGCCGCCCGGCGGCTGCGGCGGCGCGGCGACCGCTGGCCGTGGCGGCGGGAGGCGGCGGCTTTCCTGGCCGGGGCGGCGCTGATCGGGGCGGTACTGATCGGCGGCGCGATGCCGATGAGTGCTGAGCCGACGGGAGCGGATCGGACTGCTGCGGAACAGATCGGTGCGGAGCGGATCGGTGCGGAGCGCATCGGTGCGGCGGCCCTCCCGTGGGGCGCCCAACTGCCGCCGTTCACCGCCCACATGACGGCTCATGTGGCAGCGGGCATGGTGGCCCCGCTGCTGTTCGCGCTCGCCCGCCCGGTGACGCTGACCCTGCGGGCCCTGCCGGTGGCGCCGCGACGCCGGCTCCTGGCGGTGGCGCGTTCCTGGCCGCTCACCGCCCTCCTGTTCCCACCGGTCGCGGCGGCGGTCGACATCGGCGGGCTGTGGCTCCTCTACCGCGCTCCCCTGCCGCCGGGCATCCACCACACCCCGCTCCTCTCCGTCCATCTCTTCGCGGCCGGAACCCTGTTCACGTTCTCCGTGCTCGCCCTGGACCCGCTCCGGCACCGGGCGGCCCTCCCCCTGCGCACCGCCGCACTGCTCGGCGCCGCGACGGCCCACGCCGTCCTCGCCAAGCAGTTGTACGCGGCGGGTCCGCCCGGAACCTCGTACGCGACAGGCGATCTGCACCTGGCCGGGCGCGTCATGTACTACGGCGGGGACATGGTGGAGATCGCGCTGGCGCTGGTGGTGGCGCACCAGTGGTACCGCGCCCGGGAGCGGCGACTCGAAAGGACCGCACCAATCCGATCGGACACGGTTCCGGGCAGCCGCGCGGGCACTTACACTGGCCCCCCACATCAGGCCGGTTGACCTGCTAGAACGCTGCGGTGGAGCCATCCGCCCCGAGGGAGGAGCGCCCCCTTGTTCTACTACGTGCTCAAGTACGTGATCCTGGGACCGCTGCTGCGCCTCATGTTCCGGCCCCGCATCGAGGGGCTCGAACACATTCCGGAGTCCGGCGCGGCGATCATCGCGGGCAACCATCTGTCGTTCTCGGACCACTTCTTGATGCCCGCCATCATCAAGCGCCGCATCACCTTCCTCGCGAAGGCCGAGTACTTCACCGGCCCCGGCATCAAGGGCCGCCTGACCGCGGGGTTCTTCCGCAGCGCCGGGCAGATCCCGGTGGAGCGCTCCGGCAAGGAGGCGGGACAGGCCGCGATCCGGGAGGGACTCGGGGTGCTGAGCAGGGGCGAGCTGCTCGGCATCTACCCGGAGGGGACGCGCTCGCACGACGGGCGGCTCTACAAGGGCAAGGTGGGGGTCGCGGCGATGGCGCTGCGGGCGCAGGTGCCGGTGATTCCGTGCGCGATGATCGGCACGTTCGAGGCGCAGCCGCCGGGCCAGGTGGTGCCGAACTTCCGGCGCGTCACGATCCGCTTCGGCGCCCCGCTCGACTTCTCCCGCTACGTGGGCATGGACCACGAGAAGGCCGTCCTGCGCGCGGTCACGGACGAGATCATGTACGCGATCCTGGGCCTGTCCGGACAGGAGTACGTGGACAAGTACGCGGCCGTCGTGAAGGCGGAGGAAGCCGCGCAGGAGGGCGACAAGGCCGCGGCGACGCGCAAGTTCCCTCGTATGCCACTGAGTTGACCGACCGACGCTGCGGGAGAGGACCGAGAGGGAACATGACCGAGGAGCACGACGACCACCACACCCACCACACCCGCCACACCCGCCACACCCACTACACCAAGCTGATCGGGCTGCTCGATGAGCACGGCGCCACCTATCGGGTCATCGAGCACGCACCGCAGGGCGCCACGGAAGAGGTGAGCGCGCTGCGCGGCAACACGCTCGCGCAGGCCGCCAAGTGCATCGTGGTGATGGTGAAGACGGGCAAGAAGTCGAAGCGGTACGTCCTCGCGGTGGTGCCCGGCGACCGGCGGGTCGACCTCAACGCGGTGAAGGCGCTGCACGCGGGCACGTACGTCGGGTTCGCGACACAGGAGGTCGCGGAGCGGCTCGCGGGGAGCGTGAGCGGCACGATCCTGCCGTTCTCCTTCGACCCGGAGCTAGAACTGGTCGTGGATCCCGCCCTGTTGGAGCAGGAGGAGATCTTCTTCAACGCGGCGCGCCTGGACCGCTCGCTGGCGCTGCGCACGGCGGACTACCGGGAGATCGCCGGTCCGAGGACCGAAGCGATCTCCCAGTAGCCCCCCATCATCAACCACCGTCGATGGCTACATCTACTGCTGCTACTGCTACTGCTACTGCTACTGCTACTGCTACTAGGGCTACGGCTTGGGCGTGGCGTGCGGGGCGCACGTCACGTCCTTGGCGCCGGTCTTGCCGGTGAGCAGGTAGGTGTCGACGCGGTCGTTGACGCACGGGTTGGTGAGCCCGGTGACGCCGTGCGAGCCCGCGTCCTTCTCGGTGATGAGGCGAGAGCCCTTGAAGCGCTTGTGCAGCTCGACGGCGCCTTCGTACGGCGTGGCCGCGTCGCGCTCGGACTGCACGATGAGCACGGACGGCAGACCCTTGCCGCTCTTCACGTTCAGCGGGGTCTGCTGCTTGGTCGACCAGGTGGCACAGGGCAGGTTCATCCAGGCGTTGGCCCAGGTCATGAACGGATAGTCCTTGTGCAGCCGGGTGTTGTCCCGGTCCCACTTCTTCCAGCTGGTGGGCCACTTGGCGTCGGCGCACTCGACCGCGGTGTAGACGGCGTTGCCGTTCTCGGACGCGATGTTGCCCTTGGTGTCGGACATGTCCGGGGCGGCCGCGTCGACCAGGGCCTTGGTGTCACCGGCGACGTACTTGCTCCAGGTCTGGGCGGTCGGCACCCACGAGGAGTCGTAGTACGGGGCGTTCTGGAAGAAGGAGGTCAGCTCGGCGGGCCCGACGAGACCACCGATCGGGCTCTTCTTCGCGCTCGCCCGCAGCTTCTCCCACTGCTGCTGCACCTTGGCCTGGCTGTCACCGAGGTGGAACGTCGCGTCGTTCTTCGCGACCCACGCCGTCCAGTCCTTCCAGCGCCCCTCGAAGGCGACGTCCTGGTCGAGGTTGGCCTGGTACCAGACCTTCTCGCGCGAGGGGTTGACGACGCTGTCGACGATCATGCGCCGGACGTGCCCCGGAAAGAGGGTCCCGTAGACGGCACCGAGATACGTCCCGTACGAGACACCCAAGTAGTTGAGCTTCTTCTCGCCGAGGGCGGCGCGGATGACGTCGAGGTCGCGCGCGGTGTTCGGTGTGGTCATGTGCGGAAGCATCTCGCCGCTGCGCTCGGCGCAGCCGTCCGCGTACTCCTTGGCGAGCTTGCGCTGCGCGCTCTTGTCGGCCTCGGAGTCCGGGACCGGGTCGGCCTTCGGCGCCTTCACGTACTCCTGCGGGTCGACGCAGGAGATCGGCGTCGAATGCCCGACGCCGCGCGGGTCGAAGCCGACGAAGTCGTACGCCTTCGATGCCTTCGTCCAGAGCGGGTTCTTGCTGGTGACGCGGGTCGGGAAGCGCATGCCGGAGCCGCCGGGGCCGCCGGGGTTGTAGACGAGGGCGCCCTGCCGCTCCTTCTTGCTCCCCGTGCTGCCGATGCGGTCGACGGCGAGCTTGATCTGCTTGCCGTACGGCTTGGCGTAGTCGAGCGGCACGCTCACGTAGCCGCACTGGATGGGCTTGGCGATGCCCCAGTCGGCGGGACAGTCCTTCCAGTCGATCCCGGCCTTCGCCGCACGGGCGGCGGCGATCGAGGCGCCCCGCGCCTCCCGGTCCTTGCCGGCCCGCGCATGGGCGTCGGCGCTGGCCGAGGGCGCCGCCATCGCACCCGCTATCAGCGTCGCCGTGACGAGCGCCCCGGCAGAACCGAGCGTCACCGTCCGCCGGTTCCGAAGTGTCCTCTGGGTCCGTCTCAAGTGGGGCCTCCCGCACATCGTTTCGATCAGTACGCAGTACGGGGATCTTTCCGTCTGTCGGCCCTCTGACAACAGACGTGACGTGCGTTCTTTGCCAATCCGATAAACGGTGTCGCTCTGACCGGTCAGCGGATCACCCGAGTCAGAGGCCGGCCCTCCAAGGGCTCGGGCCTCGGGATCTGTCTGCGTGTGTCTATCTGAGGGACGGAGATCTCGCCATGGCGGTTGCTCCGGTCTGGACACGGGACGGATCTACTTACGGTCTGCTTCCGGTCACATCCACCTGCATGCCGACGAGGTCAGGCCGTCAGCCATGCGCGTCGATGCCGGGCCACGGCGTAGACGGCATCGATCTGCTCGGGATCGAGTACGCCTGAGAGCGGGCCGAGCGCGGAGACCTCCCGTTCGCGGTACACGCGTACGGCGAGCTGCGTCGCGACCTTGTCGAGGCGGGTGACGCCGACGAACACGAGCACCGGCTCCACTGGGACCGGAGTACCGAGGTGGTGCTCGAGCACATCCCTTACGCGGCGGGCCTCCGCCTTGCTCTTACGTCCGTACGGCTGCGGCTTGCCGTGGTTGATGCGCACCATCTCGTCGCCGATCCAGACCGCCTTGCCCAGGTGGTGCTTGGTGTTGATGCAGAAGACGCCGCCGGGGCCGATGAGCAGGTGGTCGATGTCCACCTTCCGGGGCAGCTCTATGGAATGCAGGACGCGCCAGCCACGGCGCGTGAGCCTCTCCAGTTCGGCGCCGACCCGGAGTTCGCCAGCCAGTCCCTTGCGATAGGAGTCCCACTTCGTCTGTCGTCGCAGCAGCCAGTTGAGGATGCGCTGTCCCGGGGTGGGGCCTTCCGTGTCGAGGAGCTCTCGTAACGCCGCTCCTGGGCGGTTCGACGCGAGATCGTCTTGCGGGGTCAGCGGGGGCAACTGGGGCAGCGGGGGCAACTGGGGTGGTGTGACGGCCCCTTGCTTTCGAGGGGGCCGTGCCGGGGGCGCAATGGGTGTCGGGCCTGCGTCTTTGGTGAGCTGGGGGCGGAGCAGGTCGAGCGCCTCGTGTCGGTACTGCTCCACAAGGATCGTGACCTTGCCCGTGCGCCGGTCGGCCCATGCGACCGACGTGCCGTCCGGCAGGTTCACGTAGAGCCGGTCCTGTCCGTACCGCTTCCATGCGACGACCTTCAGATCGCTCACGCCCACCCCCGTGCCGAAGCCGCTTCGCTGACATGGCATCAGCAGCTCGTCGGCGTCACAAGGTGCCGATCAGCCGGAGTGAGGGCATCGCATGTCGTGTGCGATCTCAACGCCCTACGCGGACAGGGTCCTTACGGGCGGTTCCATGGTGAACCACGCCGGCGACGCTGCGTTACCGTTCCCGTGAGGAGCGGCACGTAGGGGTGGGGGATGATGAGCAAGAGGCGCTACGTTGCACGAGGGGTGCCCGGTGGGTACAGAATCTGGAACAACAAGGCGCGTCGGTGGTGGGGCGACCTCTATGAACTGTGTCCTGACGATCTCCTCGCAGAACTGAACGGCGGGGCCGACCCTGACAAGATCACGGCACTCTTGAAGCGCTACCGGGCGCTCAAGAGGTAGAGCCCTCCCCTCACCAGAGGTCAGCGGTGGGTAGCTGCCAGGACATCCGAGCTGCCCGAGCTGAGGGCCCTGGACGAACCTCGCTCCACGCGATCCCACGGCTGGGGCGCTCAGGTCCACTTCCTGAGTGCCTCGTCCAAGACACGGCGTACCTGTTGGGCGTCCGGAGCCACCGCCGTGACCAGTACCGCGGGGCCCGCCAGGGGTGTTGCCGCGGCCCACTCGCCCAGGAGTTCGGGGGATGGCTGGGTCTGCTCGAAGTCCGGGGACACCACGATGAGTTGGCCCACTGCTCTGTGGCCGGACAGTACCGCGGGGCCGTCCCAGCCGGCGGGGGCGCCGGGGCCGCAGGAGAGTTCCTGGTCGAGCAGGAGGCGGCCGGCGTGGCGTACCGTCAGGCGGCTCGTGAGGCGGCCGGGGGTCTCCGATGCCCTACCCAGTACTTGTTCCTCTCGCAGGATCAGGCGCGCGCCGGGGGCCAGGTCGGCGCGCGTCGTCACCCGCAGGTCGCTGTCCCGTACTGAGATCAACTGCTCTGGGAGCCAGCGGAGTTCCGCTCCTTCGCCCACCCTGAGGCGTACGTCGTAGCGGGCCGGCTGCCTGTCGGTTCCCTGGCCCGGCAGGGCTATCGTCGCCGCCGCCGAGTCCACCGACAGGTGGGCGCCGTCCGCTGCCTCCGCCTCCACCGTGAGGTGGTCGCCGCCCAGCGGGCCGCTCATCGCTCCCACCAGGGTGACCCGGGCTCCCTGGCCGTGCGAGCGGGTGCGGCGCAGGGCCAGCGGGGCCTGCCCGTCCAGTACGGGGAGTGTGGTGCCGCCGTGGGCGTCGGGGCGGGCGATGATGCGGGCCCTTGCCTGCACCCCGGCGGGGGGAGTTGAGGGGGACGAGGGGGTGCGAGAGTACGGGGGCGTCTTCGCGCTCACGTTGCCCGGCGGAGTCAGTGGAGTCTGTGGAGTCGGCGGGCTCGTTGGGCTCTGTACCGTGCTCGTGCTCATGCCGACGCGTGCCTGTGTTCCGTGGTCCAGGACCTGTACTGCGCGCGGACCCACTCCGCCACCGGAGCCACGCCCTCGTCCGACCTCAAGGACTGGAAGATGACCGGCAGTTCGGCGCGTGCCGCCTTGGCGTCTGCCGCCATCCTGGCCAGGTCCGAGCCGACGTACGGGGCGAGGTCGGTCTTGTTGACCACCAGCAGGTCCGCGGTGGTGACGCCGGGGCCGCCCTTGCGCGGGATGTCGTCGCCGCCCGCCACGTCGATCACGAAGATCTGCGCGTCGATCAGCCCCTTGGAGAAGGTGGCCGTGAGGTTGTCGCCGCCGGACTCCACGAGGATCAGGTCGAGCGGGCCGACCTCGTCCTCCAGGTCCTCGACCGCCTCCAGGTTCGCGGAGATGTCGTCGCGGATCGCCGTGTGCGGGCAGGCGCCCGTCTCGACGGCGGTGATCCGCTCGGGGGGCAGGACCGCCTCGCGCAGCAGGAACTCGGCGTCCTCGCGCGTGTAGATGTCGTTCGTGACGACTGCGAGCGAGAGTTCTTCGCGGAGGGCGTGGCAGAGGGCCGCGACGGTGGCCGTCTTGCCGGAGCCCACGGGGCCGCCCAGCCCTATGCGGAGGGCACGGCGGGTGCCGTTCGCACGGTGCGCGTCCGCGCTGATCTCGTTGGCGGGGTTGTGGGTGTGGTCGAGGTGCATCGTGAGTGCTCCGTATGTATACGTGTATGCGTTTACGTGTGGGGGGCGCCAGTCCCCCGTAGGGCCCCTAGGTCCCTGGGCCCCTAAGTCTCTAAGTCCCTAGGTTCCTAAGTCCCTAGGTCCCTACGACGCGAACAAGCGCACCGGCCACCCCGCATGCGCCTCCGCCCCGATCTCCAGCAACGGCGCCGACCCGGCGGGGAGTTCGTCCACGCCGAACGCCGTCGCACGGCACCCCGCCTCCCCCGCCCGCGCCGCCACCGCGTCCATCTCCGGTGCCAGTCGCGCCAGCACCCCCGTCGCCTCGAACGGGTCCAGGCTCAGCAGCCGTACCGTCGCCGTCGCGGGGCCGCTGATGTTCTCGTACGCGGAGCAGTACGCGGCGTCCTCGGGGGTGAGGCCCGCCGCTCTCGCCGTGAGGCCGAGGACGATCGGCTGGTGGGTGCCCTTGGGGAACTGGCGGGACAGGGCGTCGAGTTCGGGGGTCGGCCAGGTGGAGCGGGCGGCGCGCAGCAGCTGGCGGCCGAGGCGGCGTGCCGCTGTGCGCAGGGCCGGGGACGGGGTGCGGGCGTCGGCGGCCTCGTCGAGGGTCAGGGGGTCGGCGCCGCTCGCGGCGGCCGCGGCCAGAGCCGCGGACACCAGGCCGGTGGTGTGCAGACGGCCACGGCAGAACTCCTCGAGGTCCGCCGCCCCGGTGATGCGGCCCGCCTTGACCGCGGCCTCCGCCCCGCCGGAGTGGGCGTGCCCACCGGCGGGGAAACGGCCGTCGGCCAGGACCAGGAGTGCGGCTCTGGACATGGTGAATTCCTCGTCCCTACTGACGTCAGAAGAGGAAGTAGCGTTGCGCCAGCGGGAGTTCCGCCGCCGGTGACGGCTCGACCAGCTCGCCGTCGATCGTCACCGCGAAGCTGTCGGGGGCCACCTCCACGCGCGGCAGTGCGTCGTTCTCGCGCATGTCCGCCTTGGTGCGGCCGCGGGTCGAGCGGATGGGGAGCAACTCCCGCTCCAGGCCGAGCCGTTCGGGCAGGCCGTCGGCCAGTGCCGTCTCGGTCACGAAGGCGTACGAGTTCCGGGCCGGGGCCTTGCCGTGGCCGCCGAACATGGGGCGCGGGAGGATCGGCTGGGGGGTGGGGATGGACGCGTTCGCGTCGCCCATCTGCGCGTAGGCGATCTGGCCGCCCTTCAGGACCACTTGAGGCTTTACGCCGAAGAATCTCGGGTCCCACACCACCAAGTCGGCCAGTTTGCCGTGTTCCACCGAGCCGATCTCATGCTCCACGCCCTGCGCGACCGCCGCGTTGATCGTGTACTTGGCGACGTAGCGACGGGCACGGCGGTTGTCGGCGCGCACATCCCCCGGGAGGAAGCCGCGGCGGCGCTTCATCACGTGCGCGGTCTGCCAGGTGCGCATCACCACCTCGCCGATGCGGCCCATCGCCTGGGAGTCGGACGACATGATCGAGATGGCGCCGAGGTCGTGGAGGATGTCCTCGGCCGCGATCGTGGTGGGGCGGATGCGGGACTCGGCGAAGGCCAGGTCCTCGGGCACCGCCGGGTTGAGGTGGTGACAGACCATCAGCATGTCGAGGTGCTCCTCGACGGTGTTGACGGTGTGCGGCCGGGTCGGGTTGGTGGACGCAGGGAGCATGTTCGGCAGGGACACCGCCGTGATCATGTCGGGGGCGTGGCCGCCGCCCGCGCCCTCGACGTGGAAGGCGTGCAGGGTGCGTCCGGCGACGGCGTCGAAGGTGTCCTGGACGAAGCCCGCCTCGTTCAACGTGTCGGTGTGGACGGCGAGTTGGCCGCCGGACTCCTCGCAGATGTCCAGACAGGCGGAGATCACGGCGGGGGTGGCGCCCCAGTCCTCGTGGATCTTGAAGCCGAGGACGCCGGCGCGCAGCTGGTCGCGCATGGAGTCCTTCGACATGGTGTTGCCCTTGCCGAGGAAGCCGATGTTGACGGGGCTGTTCTCCAGGGCCGCGAACATGCGGGCCAGGTGCCAGGAACCGGGCGTGATCGTGGTCGCCTTGCTGCCCTCGGCCGGGCCGGTGCCGCCGCCGATGAGGGTGGTGACGCCGGAGGCGAGCGCCTCGTCGACGATGGTCGGCGAGATGAAGTGGATGTGGGTGTCGATGCCGCCCGCGGTCACGATCTTGCCGTTGCCCGCGATGACTTCGGTCTCGGGGCCGATGACCAGGTCCGGGTGGACGCCGTCCATCGTGTCGGGGTTGCCGGACTTGCCGATGCCGGTGATGCGGCCGTCGCGGATGCCGATGTCGGCCTTGACGATCCCCCAGTGGTCGACGATCACGGCGCCCGTGATGACGGTGTCGGGGGCGCCCTCGGCGCGCGTCGTGCGGGACTGGCCCATCGACTCGCGGATGACCTTGCCGCCGCCGAAGACGGACTCGTCGCCGGAGCGCCCGGGGCCGCCGGAGCGGTCCTCCTCGATCTCGATCAGCAGATCGGTGTCGGCGAGCCGGATCCGGTCGCCGGTGGTGGGGCCGAACAGATCGGCGTACGCGGCGCGGGACAGCTCAGGCATCGGAGGCTCCTCCGGTCTCGTGGAGGGCGACTCCGGTCTGCTTGCGGGCCCCTGCGGTCCCGTCGAGGGCTCCGGCCGTCTCGCCGCGCAGGCCCGGGACGATGCGCGCCCCGCCCAGCGGGACGAGTTCGACGTCGACGGGGATGCCGGGCTCGAAGCGCACGGCGGTGCCCGCGGCGATGTTGAGCCGCTTGCCGTGCGCGGCCCCGCGGTCGAAGTCGAGGCCCGGGTTGGCCTCGGCGAAGTGGTAGTGGGAGCCGACCTGGACGGGGCGGTCGGCGGCGTTGAGGACGGTGAGGCGGGTGACCTCGCGGCCCTCGTTGAAGGCGACGGGCTCGTCGGCGAAGAGGATCTCGCCGGGGACGAGGCCGTGCAGGGTGGTGGGCGTGACGGGATGCATGGCGGGAACTCCCGTCAGACGATGGGGTCGTGGACGGTGACGAGCTTGGTGCCGTCCGGGAAGGTGGCCTCGACCTGGACGTCGTGGATCATCTCGGGGATGCCCTCCATGACGTCGTCACGGGTGAGCAGCTTCCGCCCCGACGACATCAGTTCCGCCACCGTCCGGCCGTCGCGGGCGCCTTCGAGGATGTGGGAGGTGATCAGGGCGATGGCCTCGGGATGGTTGAGCAGCAGTCCCCGCGCCCTTCGTTTCTCGGCCACGTCGGCGGCCACATGGATGAGCAGCCTCTCCTGTTCGTGCGGGGTCAGTTGCACGTATCCCACCTCACAGCTCTCACTCCGAACCGTGCGGGGTCCGGTCGCCGCGCCACCGCGACAGGTATAGATGTAACACACAAGAATTGCGCGCGATCATGCGCACCCCGGCTACAAAAACCCCAGGTGGCGTGGGATGGGAGGGTAGTTGGAAGGAGTTTCAGGGAGGTTAACCATCCCTTGACCGGCCCATGACCAGCAGCAGGTCTCCGCCATACCCACCACCGATCATCACCGGCTCATGATCCCCGGCGCCTCATGACCGTCAGCGGGGCGCCGCCATGCTCATCAACCCGCGCAGTCCGTCCTGCAGTGCCTCAACAGTGACTTCTTCGCCAAAAAGCGCCAATTGGGCGGCGAATCCCTGCGCCGTCGCGATCATGGTCCGCGCGACGTGCTCGGCCGGGATGTCGGCCCGCATCATGCCCGCCGCCTGATAGCCCTCGACGATCTTGATCCAGGCCGTGGACACGCGCGCATACCCGTCGCGCAGGAGCGCCGAGAGCCCGCCGTTGCGCAGCGTCTCCGTCCACACCTGCACCATCAGGCGCGGCAGGAACGACGGTTCGTCCGCCACGCGGTAGGCACCGCCACCGAGCACGTCCCGGAACCCCGCCCCCACCAGGACGTCGGGCGGCGGGGGCGGGGTCTGCCCGGCGGCCTCCTCGAAGATGCCCCGTATGACCTCGAGCACCTCGGCCACGACGGCCTCGATCAGCTCGTCCTTGCCCGCGAAGTAGCGGTAGACGGCGCCCGCCGAGAGCCCGACCTCCTTCAGGACGTCCTGCATCGACGTGGCGTGGAAGCCGTTGTGGGCGAAGCAGCGGGCGGCGCCGTCCAGGATCTGGCGGCGGCGTGCGTCGAGGTGTTCCTGGGATACGCGGGCCATGGCGCTCAACGTAAAACGAACATTCCTTCTTGACAAGCGACGCTCGCCGCCCGCACAGTGAGCCACCTAAAACGAACGATCCTTCTCTTTGAATTTCGGGGCCAACTCCCCGGCTCCCTGAGCCTGTTGGGAGCGCCCCTCCTTGTCCGCCGCCTCCTACTCCCTCCCGGAGACACCCATGTCCACGCCCCCCGCCGCCGCGCCCCCACCGGCCCGCCGCATCGTGGCGGTGGCCCTCCTCGCGCCGGTGCTTGCCGCCCTCGCCCTCTGGGCCTTCGCCTGGCCCGGCGCCCGGATCGCCCCGCGCGACCTGCCGCTCGGGCTCGCGGGGCCCGCCGCCGCGACCGCCCCCGTGCAGCGCCAACTCCAGGCGCAGGACGGGGCGTTCGAGGTCCATCGCTACGCCGACGAGGCCGCGGCCCGCGACGCCATCGAGGACCGGACCGTATACGGGGCGGTCGTCGTCACCGCAGAGGGACCGAAGCTCCTCACCGCGTCCGCCGCGAGTCCCGTCGCCGCCCAGCTGCTCCAGCACGCGGTGGCCGGGCAGGCACCGAAGGGGGCCGAGGTGCCCGTTACGGATGTGGTGCCCGCGCCGGCGGCCGACCCGCGCGGCTCCGTGCTCGGTGCGAGCGTGCTGCCGCTGGCGATCGCGGGGGTCGCCTCCGGAGTTCTCGCGACGCTGCTGAAGCTGCGCGGCCCGCGCGCCGCCCTCGCCCTCGTCCTGGCCGCCGCCGGGGTCGGCGCGGTCGGCGCGGCGCTCACCCACAGCTGGCTCGGCGTGCTGACCGGCAACTGGTGGGCGGAAGCCGGGGTGCTGGGACTCTCCACGCTCGCGGTGGGCGCCGCCGTCGCCGGGTGCGCGGCGCTGCTCGGGCCGCCCGGGATCGGCGTCGGCGCCTTCCTGATGGTGCTGCTCGGCAACCCCTTCTCGGGGGCGACCTCCGCTCCCGAACTGCTGCCTCAACCCGTCGGATTCCTGGGCCAGTTGCTGCCTCCGGGAGCGGGCGGCTCGCTGCTGCGCTCGGTCTCCTACTTCGACGGTGCGCGGGCCACGGCCCCGGCGCTCACCCTCGCGGCGTGGGCCGGACTCGGCCTGCTGGCCGTGCTGCTGGGCGCGCTGCGCGGGCGGCGCGGTGCGGCGGGGGCCGAGTCCGCCGTCGCCGGGGCGCGGGAGGCGGCTCCGGTCGGCTGATCGCCCGGCCCTTCGCCTACGGCACCGGCCCCTCGATACGGCCGTACGCCCCCGCTGTAGCGGACGGGGGCGTACGGCCCTTTTTCGTTCTCGCCCGTCTTCGTTCGTGCCTGTTTTCGTTCTCGCCCGTCTTCGTTCGCGCTAGGACGCGTTCGGCCCCCGGTGCTCCGCGGCGATGCCGAAGCGCTGCTGTTCGCGGCGGGCCGACGTCGAGGTGCCCACCGTCGACACGGAGCTGATCACGGGCTCCTCGGCGGGCTCCGGGGCCTCGCCGAGCTCTTCGAGTCGCCGCAGGTCAGCGGCCGATACCAGGGCGACGAGCGGCTTGCCGTGCCGGGTGACGACGACCCGCTCCCCGCCGTAGACGACGCGGTTGATCAGGTCGGCGAGCTCTGCTCGGGCTTGCGTCACCGGAATCTCGTAGGCCATGCCCCCATCATAACGTCACGTACGTCCTGTACATTTTTTACAGATGGCCGCCCAGGAGACGAGGACGTCATGACCGCCGCACGCCGCCCCACCGCCCGCTACGTCCTGCCCGAGCTCACCGAGCGCACCAGCTCGGGCGTACGCACGCAGGACCCGTACTCCAAGCTCCTCGAGGAGCGGATCGTCTTCCTCGGGACACCCGTCGACGACACCTCGGCCAACGACGTGATGGCGCAGTTCATGTATCTGGAGCACCAGACGCCGGACCGGGACATCTCGCTCTACATCAACTCCCCCGGCGGCTCGTTCAGCGCGATGACCGCGATCTACGACACGCTCCAGTACGTCTCCTGCGACGTGGAGACCGTCTGCCTGGGCCAGGCCGCCGGTACCGCCGCTGTCCTGCTGGCGGCGGGCACGCCGGGCAAGCGGTCCCTGCTGCCCGGCTCCCGGGTCCTGATCCACCAGCCGACGGTCACCGAGCCGATCCAGGGGCAGACCTCGGACCTGGTGATCCAGGCCGACGAACTGCTGCGCACCCGCGCCCTCTTGGAGGAGCTGCTGGTCCGGCACACCGGTCAGAGCCCCGAGCGGGTCGCCGCCGACATCGAGCGGGACAAGATCCTCGACGCGCACGAGGCCGTCGCGTACGGGCTCGTGGACCGGGTCGTACCGGGCCGCCGGGGCGCGCAGGACTCCGCGCCGGGCGCGAGGTGAGCCGCGCATGCTCCCCGAACTGCCGCCGCTGCCCGCCCTGACGCGCGCCGAGGGCGAGTTGATCGACCGCTACCTGGAGGCCGTGGACCTCCTCGGCCGCATCAACCCGGCCCGCTCCACCACCACGTACGGCGGACTCCGCGCCGCCCAGGCGCTGGTCAGCAAGGCGACCCAACTGCGGGACGCGCTGGCCCTGATGCACCAGCGCGGCGAGAGCGAGGTGCACGCCACGACGCTCGCCCAGGCCCTGCGGGTGCTGGACGGCGAACGGCGGTCACAGCGCGTCACCGTTCCGCCACAGTCCGGGGGTTGAGGGCCCGCCGGCGGCCGGCGCGCGGCCCATCGAGCGCCGCGCGCGCCGCGCCGCACCGTCCGGTCGCGGCGTGAAACGGACCAGACGTGGTCCCCCGATCAGCGTAGGCGGGCCTCGGTCCGGACGCGGTCCAGAGTTGCGCAAGGTTTGTACGCGCGCACCGGAATACGTGATTCCGGTGCTGGTCGAGCGATGCTCTGCCGTCGCGCCGATTTCCCCCATTCACCGCTGTCCACCCGAACAGGTCAGTCGTGAGGAGCCTCACAAACTGCCGATTCGGCTCGGAATTCTCGGGGTTGACGGGTCAAGATCCCTTTCGACGACAAGCCCCCGCCACCGCGGCGGGGCGGTCCGGGCGGACGCCGAGTCCTGCCGCTGCCCGGATGACCGGTCGACGAAGAATGCATCGGCAGGAGTGGAGGACCCAGGCACGACGGGCCACCGGGCTTGATCCGGACGGCCCTTGGGGTGAAGCCGCACACCGCGGCCGGGCAACTTCGCCAGCCCGAATCCGACAGGTCATCCTTCACAGGCGGTTGACGAAGGGTTGCGCATGACTGCGCTGAATCGTGTTCCGTTGCTCACCAGGGCCGGCGCCGCGTCGGCACTGACGCTCGCGGCGGTGGGCGGGACCATCGTGGCTCCCGGCCTCGCAAGCGACGCACAAGCGGCTACGCACGCATCGAAAGCGCTCAAGGTAGCGGCCTCCAAGAAGGGCTCTCCGTACCGCTATGGAGCGGTCGGACCGCACCGGTTCGACTGCTCGGGCCTGACGCTGTACTCGTTCAAGAAGGCCGGCAAGAAGCTGCCGCGCACCGCCGCGCAGCAGTACAACAAGACCCGCCACATCTCGAAGTCCCGGCGGGCCCCCGGCGACCTCGTGTTCTTCCACTCGGGCCGGAGCGTCTACCACGTCGGGATCTACGCCGGCGGCGGCAAGATCTGGCACTCGCCGAAGACGGGTGACGTGGTGCGGAAGCAGAAGATCTGGACCAAGAGCGTCTGGTACGGCAGGGTGCGCTGACCCCCGGCCTCCCGGCCCTTCGGCCCTGCGGAACCGCAGATCCCTGGATCTGCGGTTCCCCTGCCACGGTTGAGGCGGGCGGGCGCGGCTACTCGTGTGCCATGCCCGCCCGCCACCTCTGTACGGACCGCAACGAGACGCCTCTTCAGCGGGCCGACCGCAATTTCTCCGAGCTGCTCCAGGAGTTGAGGGTCACCCAGACCGGCGTCCAGATCCTCTTCGCGTTCCTGCTGTCGCTCGCGTTCACTCCGCGCTTCCCGTCGCTCGACACCGTGCAGCGCGGCACGTACGTCGCCACGCTGCTGCTCGCGGTGCTGGCCGCCGCCCTCTTCACGGCGCCCGCCGCCCTGCACCGCGCCCTGTTCCGGCAGGGTGCCAAGCCGCTGGTGGTACGGGTCTCCTCCCGGCTCGCCGGGGTCGGCATGGGCGTGCTCGTGCTCGCCCTCGGCGGGGCGGTGCTGCTCGTGGTCGACGTGACGGCGGGCCGGGCGGCCGGGGTGGGCGCGGGCGCGGGGACGCTCCTGGTGTGCGGCGCGCTGTGGGGCGTGCTGCCGCGTCTGGTGCGGCGCGCGGGCCGCTCGTCGCGGCCGGTCCGCCAGGGATCGGTGCGCCTCAGCCGAGGAGCGGTTCACACAGCAGGGCCAGACCGAGGGCGGCGAGCGCGGTGCCGGTGAGGCCCTCGATGGCGCGGGCGGTGCGCGGCCGCCGCAGCCAGGTCCCGAGCCGGTCCACGAGGAGGGCCACCACCTGGAACCACAGCACGGCGAGTGCCACCACGATCGCCGCGAGGAGCAGGGTGCGGGGCATCGCCGGGCTGCCGTCGGGCACGAACTGCGGCAGCACGCTGAGGAAGGTGAGCGACGCCTTCGGGTTCAGGGCGTTGGTGAGGAAGCCCTCGCGCAGCCCGCCCCGCACGTCCGCCACCGCCACGGCGTCCGGAGCCTCTGCCCGCGTCGTCCCGCGCGTCCGCACCCACCCTTCGAGCGCCCGCACCCCCAGGTACAGCACATAGGCGCCGCCCACCAGTTGGAGCGCGCGGAACAGCGCCGGTACGGACGCGAGGACCGCCGCGACCCCCGCGACCGCGAGTGCCGTGTGCACGAGCAGCCCGGCCGCGATGCCGAGCGCGCAGACGGCGCCGGCGCGGCGGGAGACGAGGGCGTGCCGCACCACGACGGCGAAGTCGGCGCCCGGCATGGCGACGAGCGCGGCGGCGAGGCCGGTGAAGGCGAGCAGTTGAGCGTCCATGGGCCCAGCGTGCCTGGACCGGGTCTTCAGCAGGTATGTGGAATATCCTGGGTCTGGCTTAAGCAGACGTTTAGGCTCAGCACGGCCGAGGAGAGTCCCGTGTACGACCCGACGCGCCTCGCCGCCCTCGTCGCCGTCTCCGAGGCCGGTTCGATCACCCGGGCCGCCGAGCGCCTCGGCTACACCGTGCCCGCGCTCTCCCAGCAGCTCGCCAAGCTCGAGCGGGAGGCGGGCGCCGCCCTGTTGGTGCGCCACCACCGCGGGGCGCGGCTGACCGGTGCGGGCGAGCTCCTTCTCGCGCGGGCCCGGCGGGTGCTCGACGAGATGGAGCGGGCGCGGCACGAACTGGCGCAGGTGGCGGGGCTCTCCGGCGGGCGGCTCCGGCTCGGCACGTTCACGACCGCGGGCATCCATCTGCTGCCGCCCGCCCTGACCGCGTTCCGGCGCGCCCACCCGGACGTGGAGCTGACCGTCACGGGCTATGAACCGCCGCTCGGCATCGCGGCGGTGGCGGAGGGTGCGGTGGACCTCGCCCTCACCCACTTCTACCAGCCGGCGGAGCCACCGCAGTTGCCCGCCTCGCTGGGCCAAGAGACCGTCCTGGTCGAGGAGTTGGTCCTGGTGACCGCGCCGGGGCACGTGCTGTCGAGCGGGTCCGCGCGGCTGCCGCTGGCCGAGCTCGCCGGGCAGCCGCTGATCAGCATGGCGCCCTCGCACCCGTACCGGACGGTGGTGGAGTCGGCGCTCGCCCGCGCGGGCGCCACGCCCTCCGTCCGCGTCGAGACGCCCGGGTACGCGCTGGTGAGCGCCCTGGTGAGTGCGGGGCTCGGCGTCGCCGTCGTACCGGAGATGGTGGCGCGGACGGCGCCCGCGCCGGTCGGGGTGCGGGCCCTCGAGCCGGGCGATCTGCGCCGCGTCATCTCGGTGGTGTACCGCGCCGACGAGCCGAGCCCCGCGACGGACACGTTCCGGGCCCTGCTGCGCAGCGCGTTCGGGCGCCCCTGAAAAGGGGCGATGGCGATGGTCGACTGCGCGCTCAGCTCTGGACCGTGGCCGGGGTCCAAGGGAGGCTGATCCAGACCGTCTTGCCGCCCTCGGACGTGGGCTGGACGGTGAGCTTGCCGCCGCACTCGGCGGTGAGCCAGCGGATGATGACCATGCCGCGGCCGTTGTCCTGCTGGACGGCGGCGGGCAGCCGCTTGGGGTAGCGGGGGTGGCTGTCGGTGACGCCGATGCGCAGTCGCTCGTCGCGGTCGAGTTCGAGGTCGACGGTGAAGGTGGGTGACTGGCCGAAGGTGTGCTGCACGGCGTTGGTCGCGAGCTCGGAGACGATGAGGCGGACCGTGTCCGCGGTCTCGCCGTCGCTCGGCAGCCCCCAGTCGGTCAGAACGTTTGAGACATGTTTGCGGGCCGCGGAGACCGAGGCAGGATCGCTCGGCAGAGTGACGGTTGCTTCTTGATGGTCTGCCATGGCGTCGCTGTCCCTTTCCCACCGGGCCCGGACGCCGACGCATGACGGATGGCTTCGAGGACGGCCCCGGACTGGTGCTTCGGCCAGCCTGCCACTCTCGTGCCGTTCACGCGTGGCGATCCACCGAGATGTGCATATATCTGTCGCTCAAAGCGGTGAACTCTGCTACGGCCGACCGTATTTGGGCACCAGACTGGCGCTTCCTCCACGGTCGCCGGGAACACTCGACCGTACCGCCGGTCCGGGCCGAAATGGAGCCATGATGAGCCGGATGGAGCCGGAAGGAGACGGCCATGCAGTACGGACCCGCGGTGCGCCGCCGCAAGCTCGGTGCCGAGCTGCGCGCGCTGCGCCAGGAAGCGGGGCTCACCAGCGGCGAGGCCGCCACCCGCGTCGGCTGGCACCAGTCGAAGGTGAGCCGCATCGAGACCGGGCGCAGCGGCGTGAAGCCGGACGACATGCGCCTGCTCCTCGAGGCGTACGAGGTGAAGGACCCGAACCTGCGCGAGCTGCTCGTGGCGCTCGCGGGCACCGGTGACGAGGGCGGGCGCCACCACTGGTGGCACGCCTACCGGGGGCTGCTGCCGCCCGCGTACCGGGACTTCATCAGCCTTGAGTCACAGGCGAGTTGGGTGCGGACGCTGGAGACCTCGGTGGTGCCGGGGCTGCTGCAGACCGAGGACTACGCCCGCGCGGTGACCCGGGCGGCGCTCGACGGACTGCCGGACGCGCAGGTGGACGCCCTGGTGGAGGTGCGCATGGCGCGCCAGGACGTGCTGAGCGCGCCGGTGCCGCTGCGGCTGAGCGTCGTCCTGGACGAGGCGGTGCTGCGCCGGATGGTCGGTGGGGAGCGGGTGCGCAACGGGCAGTTGAGGCGGTTACTGGAAGCGGCCGAAATGCCGCATGTACGGATTCAGGTCCTTCCGTTCGCCGCCGGAGAGCACGGTGGGCTCATCGGGCCTTTCGTTATTTTCTCATTTCCGAACATTGCTGATCTGGATGTGGTTGTTCTCGACCATTTGACGAGTAGCCTCTATCTCGAGCGGAAAGAAGACCTCCAGGCATACACCGATGCCTTCAACTCGGTGACCGCTCAAGCACTTTCGCCCGAGGAATCAACGGATTTCATCGCCGGGATAGGCGACGGCGCGTAAGGAGGCACCATGACCGCACTGCCTCGGCACGTACGTTCCAGCACGGCGCTCCGGGGTGCGCTGTGGCGGCGCAGCAGCCACAGCAATGGCATGAACAACTGTGTCGAGACCACCCAGCTCACCACCGGTGCGCTGACGGGCCAGGTCGCCGTGCGCGACTCGAAGGACACGGCGGGGCCCGCCCTGCTGTTCCCCGCCGCCAGCTGGGAGGAGTTCGTCAACTCCCTTGGGTAGGGGGGTGGTTGATCAGATACTTGTTGAACAGGTACCTGTTGAAAAGGTACTTGTCGAACAGGTACTTCAGGGTGCACTGCGGCTGATCACCCGTACGGCGTCGGCGATCTGCGTCTCGTCGAGGTCGGCGCGGGCGGTCAGCCGCAGTCGCGAGATGCCGTCCGGCACCGACGGGGGCCGGAAGCACCCCACGGCGAGCCCCTGGGCCCGGCACTCCGCCGCCCAGCGCACGGCCGCCTCCGGCGACGGCGCCCGTACGGACACGACGGCGGCGTCCGGTCGCACCGCCAACAGCCCCTCGCCCGTGAGCCGTTGATGCAGCTCGGCGGCGACCGCGCGGGCCCGCGCGGCGCGTTCGGGCTCCCGGCGCAGCAGGCGCAGGGCGGCGAGCGCGGCGCCCGCCGCCGCCGGGGCGAGACCCGTGTCGAAGATGAACGTGCGGGCCGCGTTGACCAGGTGGTCGATGACCTTCGCGGGGCCGAGGACCGCGCCGCCCTGGCTGCCGAAGGACTTCGACAGGGTGACGGTGGCGACCGTGTCGGCCGCCCCGGCGAGCCCCGCCGCCTGCACCGCGCCGCGCCCGCCCTCGCCGAGCACCCCGAGGCCGTGTGCGTCGTCGACGATCAGTCCGGCGCCGAACTCCCGGCAGGCGGCGGCCAGTTGGGCGAGCGGGGCCGCGTCGCCGTCGACGGAGAACACCGAGTCGGAGACGACGACGGCCGGGCCCGCGTGGGTGCCGAGCGCCTTGCGGGCCGCGTCCGGGTCCGCGTGCGGTACGACCTGGGTGGCGCCCCGGGCGAGCCGGCAGCCGTCGATGAGCGAGGCGTGGTTGTCCGCGTCCGACACGATCAGGGAGCCGTGCGGGGCGAGCGCCGTGACGGCGGCGAGGTTCGCCGCGTACCCGGAGGAGAGCACCAGGGCCGACTCGAAGCCGCAGAACTCGGCGAGTTCTTGCTCCAGTTGGGCGTGCAGCTCGGTCGAGCCCGTCACCAGGCGGGAGCCGGTCGCGCCGCCGCCCCAGCGCCGGGCCGCCGCGGCCGCGCCCTCGGTCA
Source organism: Streptomyces odontotermitis (assembly GCF_050510915.1). Classification (NCBI taxonomy): domain Bacteria; kingdom Bacillati; phylum Actinomycetota; class Actinomycetes; order Kitasatosporales; family Streptomycetaceae; genus Streptomyces; species Streptomyces odontotermitis. The sequence continues at coordinate 73,022 of NZ_JBNJLS010000024.1, forward strand.
CCTCGGGGTGGCGGGCCAGGCCCAGGTAGTCGTTGCTCGCGAGGTCGAGGAGCGGTGACTGCGCGGGGCGCGGGCGCAGGGTACGGACCAGTCCGGCCTGTTCGCGCTGCCGGGCCTGGGTGTCTATCCAGTCGAAGGGGGCGTGGGCGGGGGCCTGCACGTCCATCGGTCTCGTCACCGGTGCCTCCGGGTCGTCGCCCGCCGGGCCGGGGCGGAGCCGTGTGCACACGGGGGCCGTGCATGTTTACAGGCAACCGTGTTTGTAGACAGTGCACAGACCATAGCCGCGATTTCCCCTGGCCAGGGTGTGGCAAGAGCCACACGCCAGAGCGCGGCTCTTGTGTGAAGTCTCCATGGCCAAGGGGCCCGCGGGTGCGTAAGGATCAGCGCCATGGATCTCCTGAACACACTGGTGGACAAGGGTCTCCGGCGCGAACTGCCGACCCGGGACGAGGCGCTGGCCGTGCTGGCCACCTCCGACGACGATCTGCTCGACGTGGTCACCGCCGCGGGCAAGGTGCGGCGGCACTGGTTCGGGCGGCGGGTGAAGCTCAACTACCTCGTCAATCTCAAGTCCGGCCTGTGCCCGGAGGACTGCTCCTACTGCTCGCAGCGGCTCGGGTCCAAGGCCGAGATCCTCAAGTACACGTGGCTGAAGCCCGACGAGGCGTCCGAGGCCGCGGCCGCCGGGCTCGCGGGCGGCGCCAAGCGGGTCTGCCTGGTGGCGAGCGGGCGCGGCCCCACGGACCGGGACGTGGACCGGGTCTCCGAGACCATCAAGGCGATCAAGGACCAGAACGAGGGCGTGGAGGTCTGCGCCTGTCTCGGCCTGCTCTCCGACGGCCAGGCCGAGCGGCTGCGCGGGGCGGGCGCGGACGCCTACAACCACAACCTCAACACGTCCGAGGCCACGTACGGCCGGATCACCAAGACACACACGTACGCCGACCGGGTCGACACCGTGCAGAAGGCGCACGCGGCCGGGCTCTCCGCCTGCTCGGGCCTGATCGCGGGCATGGGCGAGAGCGACGAGGACCTGGTCGACGTCGTCTACTCGCTCCGCGCACTCGACCCGGACTCGGTGCCGGTCAACTTCCTGATCCCCTTCGAGGGCACGCCGCTCGCCAAGGAGTGGAACCTCACCCCGCAGCGCTGCCTGCGGATCCTCGCGATGGTCCGCTTCGTCTGCCCGGACGTCGAGGTGCGCATCGCGGGCGGCCGCGAGGTGCATCTGCGCACGATGCAGCCGCTGGCCCTGCACCTCGCCAACTCGATCTTCCTGGGCGACTACCTGACCAGCGAGGGCCAGGCGGGCAAGGCCGACCTGGAGATGATCGCGGACGCCGGGTTCGAGGTCGAGGGCGCGGACCAGGTGACGCTGCCGAAGCACCGTGCGGACGCGGTCGGGGCGGGGTGCGGTTCGCACGAGAGTGGCTCCTGCGGGCCGTGCGGTTCCGCCACCGAGCCCGCTGAGGCCCAGGAGGCCCAGGAGGCCCAGGAAACCGTCGAGGTGCCCGGGGCGCGCACGGACCTGGTGGCGGTGCGTCGGCGTGGTGCGGGGACGGATCTGGCTCCCAATGCCTGACGTCACTCCCGGCTCCGTCACCGAGATCCTCGACCTCGACCGCCGTCATGTGTGGCATCCGTACGGGCCCATGCCCGGCAGGCAGGACCCGCTGGTCGTCGAGTCGGCGAGCGGGGTGCGGCTGCGCGTCGCGGACGGCAGCGGCGGCACGTACGAGCTGATCGACGGGATGTCGTCCTGGTGGTCGGCGATCCACGGCTACAACCACCCGGTGCTCAACGAGGCGGCGCGCGGCCAGCTGGACCGGATGAGCCACGTCATGTTCGGCGGGCTCACCCATGAGCCCGCCGTCCGGCTGGCGAAGCGCCTTGTCGACATGTCCCCAGAGGGACTTGAGCATGTGTTCCTCGCGGACTCCGGCTCGGTCTCCGTCGAGGTCGCCGTCAAGATGTGCCTGCAGCACTGGCGTTCCCTCGGCCGCCCCGCGAAGCGGCGCCTGCTGACCTGGCGGGGCGGCTACCACGGCGACACCTGGCAGCCGATGGCCGTGTGCGACCCGGACGGCGGGATGCACGAGCTGTGGCAGGGCGTGCTGCCGCGGCAGATCTTCGCCGACGCCCCGCCGGCCGGCTTCGACGCCGACTTCGACGCGGCGTACGCGGACCATCTGCGTGAGCTGATCGCCCGGCACGCCGACGAGCTGGCCGCCGTGATCGTCGAGCCCGTGGTGCAGGGTGCGGGCGGGATGCGGTTCCACTCCCCCGCGTATCTACGGGTCCTGCGGGAGGCGTGCGACGCCCATGACGTGCTGCTCGTCTTCGACGAGATCGCGACGGGCTTCGGCCGCACCGGGGCGCTGTTCGCCGCCGAGCACGCGGCCGTCACGCCGGATGTGATGTGCGTGGGCAAGGCGCTGACCGGCGGGTATCTCACCCTGGCCGCGACGCTGTGCACGGCCAGGGTCGCGGACGGCATCTCGCAGGGCGAGGTGCCCGTCCTGGCCCACGGGCCCACCTTCATGGGCAACCCCCTCGCCACGGCCGTCGCGGGTGCCTCGCTCGACCTGCTCCTCGGGCAGGACTGGCAGGCCGAGGTCAAGCGCATCGAGACGGGCCTGGGCGAAACCCTCGCCGAGGCCGCCGAGTTGCCGCGCGTCCGGGACGTACGGGTGCTCGGGGCCATCGGCGTGGTCCAGCTCCACCAGCCCCTGGACGCGGCGGCGATGGCCGCGGCGACGCGGACGGCGGTGCGCGAGGGCGTGTGGCTGCGGCCGTTCCGGGACCTGATCTACACGATGCCGCCGTTCGTCACCTCCGACGACGACGTGGCGCGGATCGGGCGCGCGGTGTGCGCCGTGGCGCGGGAGGCGTGACGTGGCGATCGTGATCGTGTCCGGGACGGGCACCGAGGTGGGCAAGACGGTGGTCACTGCCGCGGTGGCCGCGGTGGCGCTCGGCGCGGGGCGCAGTGTCGCGGTGCTGAAGCCCGCGCAGACCGGTGTGGCGCCGGGTGAGCCGGGTGACACCGCCGAGGTCGTACGGCTGGTGGGTGGCGGCCTCACGACGGCCGAACTGGCGCGGTTCCCCGAGCCGTTGGCTCCCGAGCGGGCGGCCGCGCGGGCCGGGGCTGCTTTTGTACGGCCGCCGCAGATCGCCGAGGCCGCGGAGAAGCTGGCCGCGGAGCACGACCTGGTCCTGGTCGAAGGTGCGGGAGGGCTGCTCGTCCGCTTCGACGAGTGTGGCTCGACGTTGGCTGACGCTGCTTCTCTTCTTGGTGCCCCGGTCCTTGTGGTGGCCTCCGCGGGGCTCGGGACCTTGAACACCACGACTCTCACGGGGGAAGCCCTGCGCGCCCGCGGGCTGCGCCAGCTCGGCGTGGTCGTGGGCAGCTGGCCCGCGTCGCCCGACCTGGCGTCCCGCTGCAACGTGGCGGACCTGCCGGTGGCCGCGGGAGCGCCGCTCCTGGGTGCCGTGCCGGAGGGAGCGGGGGCGCTGGGTGCCGCCGACTTCCGTGCGCGGGCCGGGAGTTGGGTGGGGCCGGAGCTGGGTGGGGTGTGGCGGGCCGAGGGGTTGCCGGGCCCCGACGGACGCTAGTGGGGGGTGGTGGGGTGGGGACGCGGCGGTATGTCCGTCCTCGAAAAGCCGGGGGCGCCCCAGGGGGTCATGAGTACTGGCGTGGGTGGGGTGCTGTACTGCGGGCGGACATACCGCCGCGTCCCCACCCCACCGGCCGGTTGCCCGTCTGCAGGCCGGTGGGGGCTCTGTAGGCCGTACGGTTTCGAGGTTGCCGTTGTCGGGGGAAGGGACCTGCAACCGCCCCTCGGCCCTTTCCGGCCCCTCCGGTCTGTCCGGGAGTTGGGGCGACGGTCCGCCGAGGAGTTCCCATGGCACCACGCGAACCCGTCCACCACCCTGTCTTCGCCCGTCTCTACGCCCGCTTCAGCCCGCGCGCCGAAGCCGTCGTCGGGCCGCACCGCCGTGCGCTCCTGTCCGGTCTGTCCGGGCGGATCATCGAGGTCGGCGCGGGCAACGGGCTGAACTTCGCCCACTATCCGGCCTCGGTCAGCGAGGTCGTCGCCATCGAACCCGAGCGTCACCTGAGGACGTTGGCGGCCGAGGCGGGGCGGCGCGCCGAGGTCCCGGTGGACGTGGTGCCGGGCATCGCCGAGGCCCTGCCTCTCAAGAGCGAGGCGTACGACGCCGCCGTCGCCTCGCTCGTGCTGTGCAGCGTGCGGGATCTGCCCCGGGCGCTCGCCGAACTGCGGCGGGTGCTGCGGCCCGGGGGTGAGCTGCGGTTCTTCGAGCACGGGCGGGCCCCCGGTGGTTCGATGGTTCTCGCCCAGCGCGCCCTGGACGCGACCGTGTGGCCGCTCCTTTTCGGCGGCTGTCACTCGGGGCGGGACATTTTGGGGGCCCTTGAGGGAGCGAGTTTCGAACTGGGCTCGTATGAAAGGGCGTTGGTTCCGCCCAAGGGGCCCCGCGCGCCCACCTCGTACTGCGTGCGGGGCGTTGCCCGGCGGCCTATGGAGCCTGCTCCAGAGGCTGGCTGAGGTTCACGCGGTTGCCGTCCGGGTCCTTGATGTGGGCGACCCGCTGGCCCCACGGCATGTCGTTCGGCGGGCCGAGCACCTGGCCGCCCAGCCGCTCGACCCGGTCGAGGAGGGCGTCCACGTCCTCGACCGTCACGCTGATCAGGAGCCGCTGGTCCGTGCCGATCCCCACCTTCTCGTTCGACACCAGACCCAACTCACCTTCTCCGATGCGCAGTTCGACGAAGAACGTCGGGCCCTCCGGGGGCACCCGGTTGGTCTCCTCGGCGCCGAGCAGGGCGCGGTAGAAGGCAGCGAGTCGGTCCAGGTCCGGGGTCAAGATGATCGACTGGATGGCTGCGGGCAAGGGATCCACTCCTCCTGGTCCGTGAGCCCCGTGCGGGCTCGGTACGGGTCATGAAGGAGGACTGGGGCCCGGCCCGGAACTCATCGGTGATGGAGACGGAAGGCGCCGGAGGGGACGGGGAGCTCGGAGGGCTCGGAGAGCTCGTGGATTCACAGGCTCCACTGGCGCAGTTGTTCCGCTATGTCGTGCACGCTCACGTCCTCTTCCTTCACCACGCGCGCGAGGTCGCGCACCTGCTCCGGTGACGTGACCACCTTGAGGCCGCTCGCGACCAGGTACGCGTAGGCGACGGACGTGGCGAACAGGGCGTTCGAGCGCTCAAGTGCCGGGACGTGCAGGAGGAGTTGGAGGAGGGCGGCGGCGCGGTCGTGCGGGGTCTCGTAGACGGGCATGCCGAAGATCTCCGCGTCGTGCCTGCTGACGGCGGCGACGAGCGCGCCCCAGTCGGTGACCTGCGGGTCGCCGGGGGTCTTGTGTTCGGCGATCATCAAGAGCCAGGCAAGATCGATTCTGAGGTTCAACGGCTCAACGACGACCTTCGCGCCCGGTGCCGAACTCTTCCGCGAACACCGACTCGTACTGCTTCATGAAGTCGGCGGCCGCGTCCACGAACGTATGCCCCATCTCGCCCGCGTCCTGCTTCACCAGTTCCTCGATGTAGCGATTGACGCTCATGCCCCTCGACAGCGCGCGCTCGCGGGCTGTCCGGGCCGTGTCCTCGTCCACCCGTACGTTCAGCTGAGTCTTCGCCATCTTTTCAAGCTAGCGCCGGGACGCTAGCACCGGCAAGGGCGCCCGGACGGCGCACGATGACATGCGCTGCCTCTCTCGGCGGGATCGTGGCCCTTACATACGCCTCGACGCCCGACCTCGGACGGATACCGGTCCCCCGCTGCGCCCCGTACCCTCTGCGTACCCTGGCCGACTCCCTTCCAGAGTACGGGAGTTGGCGCGATCTCGCCCCGGGAGGACGCCTTGTCCACATCAGATTCCCGCGCCGCGTCCCGAGCCCGCGGGCTGACCAAGGCGTACGGCTCCGGTGAGACCACCGTGCTCGCCCTCGACGCGGTCGACGTGGAGATCGGGCGCGGGCGCTTCACCGCGGTCATGGGGCCCTCCGGGTCCGGGAAGTCCACGCTCATGCACTGTCTGGCCGGGCTCGACAGCGTCTCGGCGGGGCAGGTGTGGCTCGGCGACACCGAGATCACGGGGCTGCGGGAGCGGGAGCTGACCCGGCTGCGGCGGGACCGGATCGGCTTCATGTTCCAGTCCTTCAACCTCATCCCGACGCTCAGCGCCCTGGAGAACATCACGCTGCCGATGGACATCGCGGGCCGACGCCCCGACCCGAAGTGGCTCGAGCATGTGATCGACACCCTTGGCCTGCGCGATCGCCTCACGCACCGGCCCGCCGAACTCTCCGGCGGGCAGCAGCAGCGCGTGGCCTGCGCGCGGGCCCTCGCCTCGCGGCCCGAGCTGATCTTCGCGGACGAGCCGACCGGCAACCTGGACTCGCGGGCGGGCCTCGAAGTCCTCGGCTTCCTGCGCGGCGCGGTCGACGAGCTGGGCCAGACCGTGGTGATGGTGACCCATGACCCGGGCGCCGCCGCCCACGCCGATCTGGTGCTCTTCCTCGCGGACGGCAGGATCGTCGACGAGATGGCGCGGCCGAGCGCGGAGGCGGTCCTGGAGCGGATGAAGCGGTTCGACGTGGTGCACGCGGTGGCGGCGGCCCAGGACGGTGCGCCGCCGGACGGGCGGGAAGCGCAGGAGCGGTCGCCGCGTCCGGGCGAGCAGGGCTGAAGGGCGGCCGGCGCATGCTCAAGGCGACCCTGCGCAGCTTCCTCGCGCACAAGGGGCGGCTCGCGCTCTCCGCGCTGGCCGTCGTGCTGTCCGTGGCGTTCGTCGCGGGCAGCCTGATCTTCTCGGACACCGTGAGCCGCACCTTCGACCGGCTCTTCGCCTCCACCTCGGCCGATGTCACCGTGAGCCCCAAGGAGGGCCCCGACGAGACGCTGCCCTCGGGCCAGACGGCGACGGTGCCCGCGAGCCTCGCCGGGCGGCTGGCGAAGGTGGACGGGGTCGCGGACGCCCGCGTCGACGCCGCCGTCGAGAACGTCACGGTCGTCGACAAGAAGAACAAGTCCGTCGGCCCGACCACCGGCGCCCCCACCATCGCCACCAACTGGTACGCCTCCGACCGCAGCCCCGTGAAGCTCACCTCGGGCCACGCCCCGCACGGCGCGGGCCAGGCGATGCTCGACGCCGACACCGCCGACAAGAAGGACCTGGAGATCGGCGACACCCTCACCGTCCTCGCCCGGCCCGGCTCGTTCAAGGTGGAGATCGTCGGCATCGCCACCTTCACCACGACCAACCCCGGAGCCGCGCTCCTGTTCGTCGACACCCCCACCGCCCAGCGCCACCTCCTCGGTGACACCAAGGCCGCCACGGGCATCTCCCTGGACGCGGCGCCGGGCGTCAGCGACCGGGACCTCAAGCGCCGCGTCGCCGCCGAACTGGGATCCGGCTACGAGCTCAGGACCGCCGCCGAGCAGGCCGAGTCGGACGCGGCCCAGCTGGGCGGGTTCCTGGACGTCATCAAGTACGTGATGCTCGGCTTCGCCGGGGTCGCCGTGCTGGTCGGGATCTTCCTGATCGTCAACACGTTCTCGATGCTCATCGCGCAGCGCACCCGTGAGCTCGGGCTGCTGCGCGCGCTCGGCGCCGACCACCGCCAGGTGCGCCGCTCCGTGCTGATCGAGGCGGTGCTCCTCGGCGTGGTGGGCTCCACGCTCGGGCTGGCCGCGGGCATCGGCCTGGCGGTGGGGCTCATCGAGCTGATGGGCGTGTTCGGGATGAACCTGAAGTCGACGGAGATGGTCATCGGGGTGGCGACGCCCGTCGCCGCGTATGTGGTGGGGGTCGGTGTCACCTTCGTCGCGGCCTATCTGCCCGCGCGCCGGGCCGCCCAGGTGTCCCCGATGGCGGCGCTCGCGGACGCCGAAGTCACCGGTGTGGGGCGGCCGTTGCGGACGCGGGCGATCGCCGGGGCGGTCGTGGGCGCGGCGGGGCTCGCGGCGCTCGCGGGCTGCGCGGCGGCCGACCGGACCGCGTCCGCGGCCTCGCTGCTCGGCGCCGGCATCGCCCTGACGCTCGTCGCCACCGTGGTCGCGGGGCCGCTCCTGGTGCGCCCGGTGATCCGGGTCCTGGGCGCTGCGTTCCCCGCCCTGTTCGGCTCGGTCGGCCGGATGAGCCAGCGCAACGCGCTGCGCAACCCCCGCCGCACGGGTGCCACGGCGGCGGCCCTGATGATCGGGCTCGCCCTGGTCGGCGGCCTCTCGGTGGCCAGCGCGTCGATGACGAAGTCCTTCGACCGGCAGATCGACAAGACGCTGGGCGCCGACTTCGTGGTGCAGAACGCCACCACCTTCGCGCCGTTCGCCGACGAGGTCGGCCGGAAGGTGAACGCCACCAAGGGCGCCGGGCTCGTCGTGCGGCAGCGCTTCGCGACGGTCGAGGTGACGCTGCCGGACGGCAAGCACGTCACGTCGGCGGCCGCGGGCTACGGTCCGCGCCTCGACGACGTCGTGCACCTCACGTACGCACAGGGCGACAGCGCCGCGGCGCTCGCCCCCGAACACATCGGCATGGACAAGGACTTCGCCGCCGACCACGGGGTGCGGGTCGGCTCCGTCATCCCGGTGGAGTTCCCCGGCAAACGCACCGCGCGCCTGACGGTGGGCGCCCTCACCGACCAGGACCAGGCCGAGGGCCCCGGCATGAAGGGCGGCCTCTTCGTCGGCTACGGGACGATGACGCAGTACGTGCCGGGCGGCCAGGACGTCGCGCTCATGGTCAACGCCGCCGCGGGCACCGACCCCGACACGCTGCGCCAGAACCTGGAGCGCGCCCTCGACCCGTATCCGCAGGTGCGCGTCCTCGACCAGGCCGACTACAAGGAGCTGATCCGGCAGCAGATCGCGGTGCTGCTCTACCTCGTGTACGCGCTGCTCGGCCTCGCGATCGTCATCGCGGTCCTCGGCGTGGTCAACACCCTTGCCCTGTCGGTGGTCGAGCGCACCCGGGAGATCGGGCTGCTGCGCGCCATCGGTCTCGCACGGCGTCAGCTGCGCCGCATGATCCGCCTGGAGTCGGTGGTGATCGCCGTGTTCGGCGCGGTCCTCGGGCTCGCGCTCGGCCTGGTGTGGGGCGTCGCGGTGAGCCAGGTGCTGGCGCTGCAGGGCATGAAGGAGTTCGCGGTGCCCTGGACGACGCTCGTCGCGGTGGTCCTCGGCTCGGTCGTGGTGGGGATCGTGGCGGCGCTGCTGCCCGCACTGCGTGCATCCCGCATGAATGTACTGGCGGCGATCGCGCACGAGTGATGGACTGACGGCCTCGACATGCTCAACTTCCGTTTTCCCGAGGTGAGTTCATGAGCCGTCCGTTCCGCTTCGGCGTCACCATGATGACCCCCACCGGGGGCGAGGAGTGGCGCAGGAAGTGCCGCAGGGCCGAGGACCTCGGCTACGACGTCATCCTGGTCCCGGACCACCTCGGCCTGCCCGCGCCCTTTCCTGCGGTCGTCGCCGCGGCCGAGGCGACCGAACGGCCCCGGGTCGGCACGTTCGTGCTCAACGCCGGGTTCTGGAACCCGACGCTGCTCGCCCGCGAGGTGGCCACGACCGATGCCCTCACCGGCGGCCGGCTGGAGCTCGGCCTCGGCACCGGCTATGTGAAGGCCGAACACGACGCGGCCGGGCTGCCGTTCGGGACGCCCGGCGAGCGCGTGACCCATCTGCGGCGCACCGTCGAGGAGTTGGACCGGATCCTCACCGACCCCGAGCTCCGGCCGCCGTCGCCGCAGCGGCCCCGCCCCCCGTATCTGATCGGCGGCCACGGCGACCGCATGCTGAGGCTGACCGCCGCACACGCGGACATCGCCGCGTTCCACGGCACCCGCACCGACCCCGCCGACCCGGGCGGCAAGCTCATCGCGCTCCCGGCGGCACAGGTGGCGGAGCGGGTCGCGGCGTACCGGCGGTTCGCGGCGGAGCGCCGTTCGACAGCGGCACCCGCCGAGCTGAACCTGCTGCTCCAGATGGTCGTGCCCACCGGCGACCGCAGGGCAGCAGCCCGCACCGCCCTCGACAGGATCCCCTACCTCACCGAGGACGAGATCCTCGACCTGCCGATCCTCCTCATCGGGACGGTCGCGCAGCAGGCGGAGCAACTGCGCGCCCAGCGGGAGCGGTACGGGTTCTCGTACATTTCCGTGCTCGAACCGGCGATGGAGGCGCTCGCCCCCGTGATCGAGGAGCTCAGCGGGAGCTGAGGCCGAGCCCGCGCGGGGCGTCCGGATCGTGAAAGGCCGGGCGGACTCGCCCGCCCTCCTGCTGAGATGACCTCATGAGTGAACTGCACATACGCCACGCCACCCCCGCCGACCTGGACGCCGTGCTCGCCTTCTGGAAGGTCGCCGCCGAGGGGACCAGCATCACCGACGACCGCGCGGGCGTGGAGCGGCTCGTCGCGCGCGACCCCGAGGCGCTGCTGCTCGCCGAGCGGGACGGGGAGCTCGCGGGCACCGTCATCGCCGGCTGGGACGGCTGGCGGGCCTCGCTCTACCGTCTTGCCGTGCACCCGGACCAGCGGAGGCGGGGCGTGGGCGGCGCCCTGCTCGACGCCGCCGAGGAGCGCTTCGTGGCGCTCGGCGGCCGCCGGGGCGACGCGATGGTCCTGGACGACAATGAACTGGCCCACCACGCCTGGCGCGCGGCGGGCTATGCGCCGCAGCCGCAGTGGAGCCGCTGGGTGAAGCCGTTCACGGAGGCGTGACCGAGGCATCGACGCAGGTCGGCCGAGTCTTCTTTGCTGCTCCTTTACCATGGGTGAGGCCCACCCCCACCCCCATCGACCGAAAGGTGTGAGCGTCCGCCCATGGGCGAGCCTCCCAGTACCCCTCGACATCGCGCGTTCCCCAGTGCCCTGGCCGACCATGGGACGGAGGTGACCCGATGACCGAAGTGCTCCTGCTCCTCGTGGCGGTGCTGCTCTCGCTGGCCTGCGGCGTCTTCGTCGCGGCGGAGTTCTCGCTCACCACGGTCGAGCGCAGCGACCTGGAGCGGGCCGTCGAGCGGGGCGAGCGCGGGGCCGCCGGGGCCCTCAAGGCCGTGCGGCACCTCACCTTCCAGCTCTCCGGCGCGCAGCTCGGCATCACCGTCACCAACCTGGTGGTCGGCATGCTCTCCGAGCCGTCCATCGCCAAGCTCATCGCGGGCCCGCTGCGCTCCCTCGGCGTGCCCGAAGGGGCGTCCTCGTCGGTGGCGCTCGTCATCGGCACGGCCCTGTCGACGGTGTTCCTGATGGTCGTCGGCGAACTGGTGCCCAAGAACTGGGCGATCTCCTCGCCGCTCGCCGTCAGCAAGCGCGTCGCCACCCCGCAGCGCCTGTTCAGCGCCGTGTTCCGGCCCTTCATCACGCACCTCAACAACACCGCGAACCGCGCCGTGCGTCGCTTCGGCATCGAGCCCGCCGAGGAGCTCGCCTCCGCGCGCGGCCCCCAGGAGCTGGCGGCCCTGGCCCGCCACTCCGCCAAGGAGGGCGCCCTGGAGGCGGACACCGCCGAGCTGTTCGTGCGCACCCTGAACCTCGCCGACCTCGACGCGGAGAACGTGATGACGCCGCGCGTCCAGGTCGTCGCCCTCGACGCCCACGCCACCTGCGAGGACGTCGCCAACGCGACCCGCGCCACCGGGCTCTCCCGCTTCCCCGTCTACCGGGGCAACCTCGACACGGTCGTCGGGGTCGTCCACATCAAGGACGTCCTGGCCGTCCCGGCCGAGCTGCGCTCCCGGCGGCCCGTGGCCGAGCTGATGCGCGAGCCGCTGCTCGTCCCGGAGACGCTGACCGTCGACCGGCTCCTGGACCGGCTCTCCGGGAAGCGCACGATGGCCGTGGTCATCGACGAGTACGGCGGCACCGCGGGCGTCGCCACCCTGGAGGACATCGTCGAGGAGGTCGTCGGCGAGGTCCGCGACGAGCACGACCCGCACGAGACCCCCGACCTGGCCGCCGCCGGGACCGACCCGGAGGGCCGCACGCTCTACTCGGCGGACGGCGCCGCCCGCACCGACCAGTTGCTGCGCGTCGGCCTGCGGGTGCCCGACGGACCGTACGAGACGCTCGCGGGCCTGCTGGCCACCGAGCTCGGCCGCATCCCCGCGGTCGGGGACCACATCGAGGTCGCCGGGTGGCGGCTCGACGTCGTGGACGCCACCGGGCGCCGGGCCGCCCGCGTCCTGCTGCACGCGCCCACCGGCGCGGACGCCGGGCCCGCCGAGGACGAGGAGGAGGACCGATGACCGCCGTCCAGCTGCTGATCGGCCTGGCGACCCTCGTCGTCAACGCCTTCTTCGTGGGCGCCGAGTTCGCGCTCATCTCGGTGCGCCGCAGCCAGATCGAACCGCATGCCGAGGAGGGCGACCGGCGCGCGACCAGCGTGCTGTGGGGCCTCAAGCACGTCTCCGCCCTGATGGCGGCGGCACAGCTCGGCATCACGCTGTGCACGCTGGTCCTCGGTGTCGTCGCCGAGCCCGCGATCGCGCACCTGCTGGAGCCGGTCTTCGACGCGGTCGGGGTGCCGCACGGCCTGGTCCACCCGATCTCGTTCGTGATCGCGCTGGCCGTGGCGACGTATCTGCACATGCTGCTCGGCGAGATGATCCCGAAGAACATCGCGCTCGCGGAGCCGGTGCGCAGCGCGCTGCTGCTCGGCCCGCCCCTGGTCGCCCTCGCCAAGGCGCTGCGCCCGGTGATCTTCGCGATCAACGCCTTCGCCAGCTTCCTGCTGAAGCTGCTGCGGGTGGAGGCCAAGGACGAGGTGTCCGCGACCTTCTCGGACGACGAACTCGCCCGGCTGGTCAAGGACTCCAGCGACGCGGGCCTGATCGACGACCGCGCGCAGGAGCGCCTGCACGACGCCCTGGAGCTGGGCCGCCGCCCGGTCAGGGACGTGGTGCTTCCGCTGGAGCGCGTCGTCTACGCGCGCGTGGGCGTCACGCCCGAGCAGCTGGAGCGGCTCTCCGCCGAGTCCGGCTTCTCCCGCTTCCCCGTGGTCGACGAGGGCCGCAGGATCGTCGGCTATCTGCACGTCAAGGACGCCCTGGACGCGGCGCCGCGCGATCTGCCGTTCCGCGTCCCGGACATGCGCGCCATCGCCCGCGTACGGGAGTCCACGCCGCTGGACGACGTGCTGACCGCGATGCGCGGCAGCCGCACGCACGTCGCCGCCGTGCTCGGCTCGGACGGCCGCCTCGCGGGCATGGTCACCATGGAGGACGTGCTGCGGGAGCTGTTCGGGCAGACCGCTTGACGCCTGCGGGCGGACCGCTCGGCGGCCGTACGAGCGGGCGGGCCGGTCAGAGGACCGGCTCGCCCGCCTGCCGGGGCCGCTCCGTGATGCCGGGCCCGCGGCCGCCGACGTTCTCCGCGCCGACGGCCGTGAGCACGGCGAGCAGGGCCGCGAACCCGGCCGTGGCGAACGCCGCCTTCCACTCCACGTCGAGCAGGTTCGTCGCCCCGGCGACCAGCACGGCGGCGAGCGCCTGCGCGAACGTACGGATGGCGCGTTCGGCGGTGGCCTTCCAGAAGGCTGCGGTCCACATGGCGGGCTCGCTCTCGTGAGGGGGCTGGGGCGGAGAAGGCGTACGGGTTTCCCCTCCTGGCATACCGCCGCCTCCCCCACCTGTCAGGCCCCGTCACCAGGGCGCCGGGTTACGATCGGCCCGCCATGGAGAAAATTGCCAACTACACCAGTCTCGTCGCGGTCGGCGACTCCTTCACCGAGGGCATGTCCGACCTCCTGCCCGACGGCAGCTACCGCGGCTGGGCCGACGTGCTCGCCGGGCGGATGGCGGCGCACACCCCCGGCTTCCGGTACGCCAACCTCGCCGTGCGCGGCAAGCTCATCGGGCAGATCGTCGACGAGCAGGTGGACGCGGCGGCCGCCATGGGCGCCGACGTGATCACGCTGGTGGGCGGGCTCAACGACACCCTGCGCCCCAAGGTCGACATGGGCCGGGTCCGCGCCCTGCTCGGCGAGGCCGTCGAGCGTCTCGCACCCGCCTGCGAGCAGCTGGTCCTGATGCGCAGCCCCGGCCGCAGCGGCCCGGTGCAGCAGCGGTTCCGCCCGCGCATGGAGGAGCTCTTCTCGTACGTCGAGGAGCTCGCGGACAAGCACGGCGCCCTCGTCGTGGACCTCTACGGCGCCCCCGTCCTCGGCGACCAGCGGATGTGGGACGTGGACCGGCTGCACCTCACCGCCGAGGGCCACCGCCGGGTCGCCGAGGCCGTGTGGCAGACCCTCGGCTACGAACCGGAGTCGGACTGGCGCGCCCCGCTGCCGCCCGCGACGCCGCCGAACTGGGCCACGCGCCGGGTCGGCGACGTCCGCTTCGCCAGGCAGCACCTGGTGCCGTGGATCGGCCGCCGTCTCACCGGCCGCTCCTCGGGCGACGGCCGCCCGCCCAAGCGCCCCGAGCTGCTGCCGTACGAGGGTGCGCACGAGAGTCCGCAGCGCTGAGCCGCTCGCCGCTCTCGTAGCTTCCGACGAACCGGCCCGCGGCGCTGGCCTGCACGAACGCCCAGTAGAATCCGTACACGTGACTGCTGCGCCTGCAAAGCCCCGTATCCCGAACGTCCTCGCCGGACGTTATGCCTCCGCCGAGCTCGCCACCCTCTGGTCGCCCGAGCAGAAGGTGAAGCTGGAGCGCCAGCTCTGGCTCGCCGTGCTGCGCGCGCAGAAGGACCTCGGGATCGAGGTGCCGGACGCCGCCATCGCCGACTACGAGCGCGTCGTCGACCAGGTGGACCTGGCCTCGATCGCCGAGCGCGAGAAGGTCACGCGCCACGACGTGAAGGCCCGCATCGAGGAGTTCAACGCCCTCGCCGGGCACGAGCACGTCCACAAGGGCATGACCTCCCGCGACCTCACCGAGAACGTGGAGCAGCTGCAGATCCGGCTCTCCCTGGAGCTGGTGCGCGGCCGCGCCGTCGCGGTGCTCGCCCGGCTCGGAAAGCTCGCCGCGGAGTACGGCGAGCTCGTCATGGCGGGCCGCTCGCACAACGTCGCCGCGCAGGCCACGACGCTCGGCAAGCGGTTCGCGACCGGCGCCGACGAGCTGCTCGTCGCCTTCCGCCGGGTGGACGAGCTGATCGCCCGCTACCCGCTGCGCGGCATCAAGGGTCCCGTCGGCACCGCCCAGGACATGCTCGACCTGCTCGGCGGCGACGCCCAGAAGCTGGCGGAGCTGGAACAGCGCATCGCCTCCCACCTCGGCTTCGAGTCGGCCTTCACCTCGGTCGGCCAGGTCTACCCGCGCTCCCTCGACTACGACGTCGTCACCGCCCTGGTGCAGCTCGCCGCGGCGCCCTCGTCGATCGCCAAGACGATCCGGCTGATGGCCGGGCACGAGCTGGTCACCGAGGGCTTCAAGCCGGGCCAGGTCGGCTCGTCGGCGATGCCGCACAAGATGAACACCCGCTCCTGCGAGCGCGTCAACGGCCTCACCGTGATCCTGCGCGGCTACGCCTCCATGACCGGTGAGCTCGCGGGCGACCAGTGGAACGAGGGCGACGTCTCCTGCTCGGTGGTGCGCCGGGTCGCGCTGCCCGACGCGTTCTTCGCGCTCGACGGGCTCCTGGAGACCTTCCTGACGGTGCTCGACGAGTTCGGGGCCTTCCCGGCCGTCGTCGCGCGTGAGCTGGACCGCTACCTGCCGTTCCTCGCGACGACGAAGGTGCTGATGGCGTCGGTGCGCGCGGGCGTCGGGCGCGAGGAGGCCCACGAGGCGATCAAGGAGAACGCGGTCGCCTCGGCCCTCGCGATGCGCGAGCAGGGCGCCGAGCGCAATGAGCTCCTGGACAAGCTGGCCGCGGACTCCCGCATCCCGCTGGACCGGTCGCAGCTCGACGCACTCATGGCCGACAAGCTGTCGTTCACGGGTGCCGCGAGCGACCAGGTCGCCTCGGTGGTCAGGCAGATCGAGGCGCTCGCCAAGCAGTACCCGGCCGCGGCGGCGTACGCGCCGGGCGCGATCCTCTAACCGCGCTTCGCCATGCGGTGCTCGCCCTTGCCCGCCCTGCGCACCCGCAGGGCGACGAAGGCGAGCACCGCCAGGGCCACGACGACGAGCACGGCCTTGGAGTACAGGCCGACCAGGTCCGTCACCTCGTGCCAACGGGCGCCCAGGGCATGGCCGATGAGCACGAAGACCGTGTTCCAGATGAGGCTGCCCGCCGTGGTCAGGGCCAGGAAGACGGGCAGGCCCATGCGTTCGACGCCCGCCGGGACCGAGATCATGCTGCGGAAGATCGGCACCATCCGGCCGAAGAAGACCGCCTTGGTGCCGTGCCGGGCGAACCAGCGCTCCGTCTTCTCGATGTCCGCGGCCTTCACCAGGGGCAGCCGCGCCGCGATCGCCACGGTCCGGTCCCGGCCGAGCAGCGCGCCCACCGCGTAGAGCGCGAGCGCCCCGACGACCGAGCCGGCCGTCGTCCACACCAGGACGGCGAGCAGGCTCAACTCCCCCTGGCTCGCGGCGAATCCGGCGAGCGGCAGAATCACCTCGCTGGGCAGCGGCGGGAAGAGGTTCTCCAGGGCGATGGCGGCCCCGGCACCGGCCGCGCCCAGGGATTCCATGAGTCCGGCGGCCCAGCCTGCGATGCCGCCCGCCGGGGCTTCGTAGGCGGCAAGCTCGTACGCGTTGTTGGGGATCATGCCGTCAAGGCTAGGAAACCTGCAGGTCACAGCGGTATGCGGGGCGCCGCAGAGTGCGGGTGCGGGCGGCCGCAGCGCAAGGGTGCGGTTTTCCGCAGTCCGCCGGGAGGAGCGCTCGGCTAGCGTGGCCGATCATGCGTACCCACCTCCACAGCTGGCTGCGCCGTGCCGGGGGCGTCCTGGCCGGGGCGCTCACCGCCGTCCCCGGGCTCGCCTTTTCGGCCGTGGCGGGCTTGTGGCTGCTCGTGGCGCCCGGGCGCGGCCGGGACCGGCGCACGGGAGAGGCCCAAGTCCTGCGCGGCGCCGCCCTGTTGGCGCGGGCCGAGCGGCGCCGCATGGCCCGCTGGTACGGCACCGACCCCGGTCCCGTGGACCCGGGCCGCCCCGCCCTCGCCTATGTCGCCGCACGCTGCGGGACGGGGCTGCTCGGCGGGCTGGTGCTGCTGTGCGGGGCCATCGGCGCCGCGTACGGCTCGCTGCTGCTGTGGGGCTGGTTCGTGATCGACCTCGACCGGTGGTCGTTCACCGTGGTCGCCTCCTCGTTCGGCGGGCTCTTCCTGCTCTTCCTGTGCGCGCAGGGGGTGTACGCCGTCGCGCTGATGGAGGAGCGGCTGGCCCGGCACTTCCTCGGGCCGAACGACCGCGCGCGCATGGAGCGCCGGATCGGCGAGCTGGCCGCGAGCCGCGCCGGGGTCGTCGAGGCCGTGCACGACGAGCGGCGCCGCATCGAGCGCGACCTCCACGACGGGGTGCAGCAGCGCCTGGTCGCCCTCGGCATGCTGCTCGGCCGGGCCCGCCGCGCCCCCGACCCGGACAAGTCCGCCCTGCTGCTCCGCCAGGCCCACGAGGAGGCGCAGCGGGCCCTCGGTGAACTGCGCGACGTGGCCTGGCGCGTCTACCCGGCGGCGCTGGACGAGGGCGGGCTCGCCGCCGCCCTGGAGACCGTCGCGGAACGCGCCGGGATCCCCGTACGCCTGGAGTGCGCGCTGCGGGACACGCCGCCGCCGGCCGCGCAGTCCGTGGCCTACTTCGTGGCCGCCGAGGCCGTCACCAACGCGGTCAAGCACTCCGGCGCCACCCGGGTCTCCGTCCTCGTGGAGCGGCGCGCCGACGCGCTGCGGCTGTGCGTCGAGGACGACGGCCGGGGCGGGGCCGACCCCGGGGGCGGCGGGCTGCTCGGCCTGTCCCGGCGCGTGGCCGCGCTGGACGGCACCCTCTCCGTGTCCAGCCCGGCCGGAGGTCCCACCGTCATCACCGCGGAGCTGCCGTGCGCGTCATGATCGCCGAGGATTCGACCCTGCTGCGGGAGGGCCTCGTCCGGCTGCTCGCGGACGAGGGGCACACCGTCACCGCCGCGGTGGGCGACGCGCGGGCGCTGCTCGACGCGGTGGCCGCCGAACCGCCGGACGTCGCCGTGATCGACGTCCGGATGCCGCCCACGCACACCGACGAGGGGCTGCGCGCCGCCCTGGAGATCCGGGAGCGCTGGCCGGGGACGGGGGCGCTCGTCCTGTCGCAGTACGTGGAACGGCGGTACGCCACCGAGCTGTTGACCACGGAGACCGAGGGCGTCGGGTATCTGCTGAAGGACCGGGTCGTGCAGGTCGACGAGTTCCTCGACGCGCTCGGCCGGGTCGGCGCGGGGCAGACCGCCTTCGACCCGGAGGTGGTGCGCCAGCTCCTCGCCCGCTCGCGCCACGCCGACCCGCTGCAGCGCCTCACCCCGCGCGAGGGCGAGGTGCTCGGCAAGATGGCGCAGGGCCACACGAACGCGGCGATCGCGGCGCAGCTGCACGTCTCGCAGAGCGCCGTCGAGAAGTACATCAACGCGATCTTCGACAAGCTCGAACTGAGCGGCACCACGGGGTACAGCCGACGGGTCCTCGCCGTGCTGCGCTACCTCGGGACGTGACCTCGGGACGTGACCTCGCGACGTGGCCTCGCGACACACGCTCGTGCCACCCGCTTCTGAATACGGCACCGCCCTTTAGAGATCAAGGGCGCTCAGAAGAGGGCAAGGTCACAGCCCTTGATGGCACCCCGTGCCAGCAATTCCGCCCTAGCATCTGGGGCATGACGGTCCTGCCTGACGACGGGCTTTCCCTGGCCGCCGAGTTCCCTGATGCGACCCATGAGCAGTGGCAGCGCCTGGTGGAAGGCGTGCTGCGCAAGTCGGGTAAGGACGTATCGGGCGCGGCCGCCGAGGAAGCGCTGTCCACCGCCCTCGAGGACGGGCTCACCACCCGCCCCCTGTACACCGCGCGCGACGCCGCGCCCGACGCCGGCTTCCCCGGCTTCGCCCCGTTCGTCCGGGGCGCCGCCCCCGAGGGGAACGCCCCGGGCGGCTGGGACGTACGGCAGCGGCACGCGAGCGCCGATCCCGCGCGCACCAACGAGGCGGTCCTCGCCGACCTGGAGAACGGCGTCACGTCGCTCTGGCTGGCCGTGGGCCCCGGCGGGCTCCCGGTCGACGACCTGGAGCAGGCGCTCGCGGGCGTGTATCTCGACCTGGCGCCGGTCGCGCTCGACGCGGGCGACCAGGCCGCGCCCGCCGCACGGGAGTTGCTGCGCCTGTACGAGGCCGCGGGCGTCGCCGACGACGCGGCACGCGGCACCCTCGGCGTGGACCCGCTCGGCCATGAGGCCCGTACCGGTACGGCGGTCGACCTCGCGGCGGCCGCCGTGGAGCTGGCCCGGCGGTGCGGCGAGCGCCACCCGGGCCTGCGCGCCCTGACCGTGGACGCGCTGCCCTACCACGAGGCGGGCGGCTCGGCCGCGCAGGAGCTCGGCGCGGCCCTCGCCACCGGCGTCGCCTATCTGCGCGACCTCACCGGAGCCGGGCTCGGCGTCGAAGAGGCGTGCGCCCAGCTGGAGTTCCGGTTCGCGGCCACCGCCGACCAGTTCCTGACCATCGCCAAGTTCCGTGCCGCCAGGCGTCTTTGGGCGCGCGTCGCCGAGGTCGCGGGGGCGCCCGCCGCCGGCGCGCAGCGGCAGCACGCGGTGACGTCGCCGGTGATGATGACGCGGCGCGACCCGTGGGTGAACATGCTGCGCACGACGGTGGCGTGCCTGGGCGCGGGCGTCGGCGGCGCGGACGCCGTCACGGTCCTGCCGTTCGACCACTCGCTGGGCCTGCCGGACGCGTTCGCGCGCCGCATCGCCCGCAACACCTCGACGATCCTTCTGGAGGAGTCGCACCTGGCGCGGGTCATCGACCCGGCGGGCGGCTCCTGGTACGTGGAGCGCCTGACCGACGAACTCGCCCACGCCGCCTGGGAGTTCTTCCAGGAGATCGAGCGCGCGGGCGGTCAGGCGAGCGCCCTGCGCTCCGGCCTGGTCGGCGACCGGCTCGCCGCGACCTGGGCCGAGCGCGGCAAGAAGCTGGCGAAGCGGCGCGAACCCATCACCGGCGTCAGCGAGTTCCCGCTGCTCGCGGAGCGCGCCGTGGAGCGCGAGCCCGCGCCCGCGACCCCCGCCGGCGGGCTGCCCCGGGTGCGCCGCGACGAGGCGTACGAGGAGCTGCGCGCCCGCTCGGACGCCCACCTCGACGCGACCGGCGCCCGCCCCAAGGTGTTCCTCGCCGCGCTCGGCCCGGCCGCCGCGCACACCGCGCGCGCCACCTTCGCGGCCAACCTGTTCATGGCGGGCGGCGTCGAGCCCGTGCACGACCCGGTGTCGGTGGACGCGAACTCGGCCGCTGAGGCGTTCGCGGCCAGCGGTGCCTCGGTCGCGTGTGTGTGCTCCAGCGACGCGCTCTACGCCGAGCAGGCGGACGAGGTCGCGAAGGCCCTCAAGTCGGCGGGCGCGCGACGCGTGTTCCTCGCCGGGCGCGGGGAGTACGCCGACATCGACGCGTACGTGTACGCGGGCTGCGACGCGGTCGCGGTGCTCACCTCCACCCTCGACCTCATGGGAGTGGCGTCATGACGATCCCCGACTTCTCCGACATCGAACTGGGGCCGGGCGGCGGGCCGTCGGGCTCGGACGAGCAGTGGCGCGCCGCCGTGAAGGAGTCCGCGGGCAAGGCCGAGGCGGACCTGCTGTGGGAGACCCCCGAGGGCATCGCGGTCAAGCCGCTGTACACGGGCGCCGACGTGGAGGGCCTCGACTTCCTCGGCACGTACCCGGGCGTCGCCCCGTATCTGCGCGGCCCGTACCCGACGATGTACGTCAACCAGCCGTGGACGATCCGGCAGTACGCGGGCTTCTCCACCGCCGAGGAGTCCAACGCCTTCTACCGGCGCAACCTCGCGGCCGGGCAGAAGGGCCTGTCGGTCGCCTTCGACCTGCCCACGCACCGCGGCTACGACAGCGACCACCCGCGCGTGACCGGTGACGTCGGCATGGCGGGCGTCGCCATCGACTCGATCTACGACATGCGGCAGCTCTTCGACGGCATCCCGCTGGACAAGATGACCGTGTCGATGACGATGAACGGCGCCGTGCTGCCCGTCCTCGCGCTCTACATCGTGGCGGCCGAGGAACAGGGCGTACCGCCCGAGAAGTTGGCCGGGACCATCCAGAACGACATCCTCAAGGAGTTCATGGTCCGCAACACCTACATCTATCCGCCGAAGCCCTCGATGCGGATCATCTCCGACATCTTCGCGTACACCTCGCAGAAGATGCCGCGCTACAACTCCATCTCCATCTCCGGCTACCACATCCAAGAGGCGGGCGCGACGGCCGACTTGGAGCTGGCGTACACCCTCGCGGACGGCGTGGAGTATCTGCGGGCGGGGCAGGGCGCGGGCCTGGACGTGGACGCGTTCGCGCCGCGGCTGTCGTTCTTCTGGGCGATCGGCATGAACTTCTTCATGGAGGTCGCCAAGCTGCGCGCGGCGCGCCTGCTGTGGGCGAAGCTGGTCAAGCAGTTCGACCCGAAGAACGCCAAGTCCCTCTCGCTGCGCACCCATTCGCAGACCTCGGGCTGGTCCCTGACCGCGCAGGACGTGTTCAACAACGTGACGCGCACGTGCGTGGAGGCGATGGCGGCGACGCAGGGCCACACCCAGTCGCTGCACACCAACGCCCTGGACGAGGCCCTCGCGCTGCCCTCCGACTTCTCGGCGCGCATCGCCCGCAACACCCAGCTCCTCATCCAGCAGGAGTCGGGCACCACGCGCTCCATCGACCCGTGGGGCGGCAGCGCGTACGTGGAGAAGCTCACCTACGACCTGGCGCGGCGTGCCTGGCAGCACATCGAGGAGGTCGAGGCGGCGGGCGGCATGGCGCAGGCCATCGACGCCGGCATCCCGAAGCTGCGCGTGGAGGAGGCCGCGGCCCGCACCCAGGCCCGCATCGACTCCGGCCGCCAGCCGGTCATCGGCGTCAACAAGTACCGGGTGGACAGCGACGAGCAGATCGAGGTCCTCAAGGTCGACAACTCCTCGGTGCGCGCCCAGCAGATCGCCAAGCTGGAGCGGCTGCGCGCGGAGCGCGACGAGGCGGCCTGCCAGGACGCCCTTCGGGCCCTCACGGCGTCCGCCGAGCGCGGCAGCTCGGGCTCGGGCGGCTCGGGCCTGGAGGGCAACCTGCTCGCCCTCGCGGTGGACGCGGCCCGCGCGAAGGCCACCGTCGGTGAGATCTCCGACGCATTGGAGAGCGCGTACGGACGGCACGCCGGTCAGATCCGTACGATCTCCGGTGTGTACCGCACCGAAGCAGGCCAGTCGCCGTCCGTCGAGCGGACCCGCACCCTCGTGGACGCCTTCGACGAGGCGGAGGGGCGCCGCCCGCGCATCCTGGTCGCCAAGATGGGCCAGGACGGCCACGACCGCGGCCAGAAGGTCATCGCCACCGCCTTCGCCGACCTGGGCTTCGACGTCGACGTCGGCCCGCTCTTCCAGACCCCGGCGGAGGTCGCCCGCCAGGCCGTCGAGGCGGACGTGCACATCGTGGGCGTCTCCTCGCTGGCGGCCGGGCACCTCACCCTCGTACCGGCGCTCCGCGCGGAGCTGGCCGCCGAGGGGCGCGAGGACATCATGATCGTCGTCGGCGGGGTGATCCCCCCGCAGGACGTCGAGGCCCTGCACGAGGCGGGCGCCACCGCGGTGTTCCCGCCCGGCACGGTGATCCCGGACGCCGCGTACGACCTGGTGACCCGCCTAGCCGCCGACCTCGGCCACGAGCTGTAGGTCCGCGAGTCTGTGAGTCTGCTGAACACATGCCTCCGACGATCGACATCGACAGCTATGTGAAGGGCGTACTCGGCGGGAAGCGCGCGCAGATCGCGCGCGCGATCACCCTCGTCGAGTCGACCCGTCCACAACACCGGGCGCTCGCACAGGAGTTGCTGACGGAACTGCTTCCGCACGCGGGCGCCGCCCGGCGCATCGGCATCAGCGGGGTGCCGGGCGTGGGCAAGTCCACGTTCATCGACGCGCTCGGCACGATGCTCACCGGCCTCGGGCACCGCGTCGCGGTGCTCGCCGTCGACCCCTCGTCGGGGCGTACGGGCGGCTCCATCCTCGGCGACAAGACGCGGATGGAGCGGCTCGCGGTGGACCCGAACGCCTTTGTGCGGCCCTCCCCCTCGGCCGGGACGCTGGGCGGCGTGGCGAAGGCGACGCGCGAGTCCATGGTCGTCATGGAGGCCGCCGGGTACGACGTGGTCCTGGTGGAGACGGTCGGCGTCGGCCAGTCGGAGACGGCGGTGGCGAACATGGTCGACACCTTCCTGCTCCTCACCCTCGCCCGCACCGGCGACCAGCTCCAGGGCATCAAGAAGGGCGTCCTGGAGCTCGCGGACGTCATCGCCGTGAACAAGGCGGACGGCCCGCACGAGCGGGACGCGAAGTCGGCGGCGCGCGAACTGGCGGGCGCGTTGCGCCTGATGCACCCGGCGGACTCGGCCTGGACCCCACCGGTCCTGAGCTGCAGCGCCCGCGAGTCCAGCGGCCTCGACACGCTCTGGGACCGCCTGGAGCAGCACCGCACGCTCCTCGACTCGACCGGGCGGCTCGCGGCGAAACGCCGGGGCCAGCAGGTCGACTGGGCCTGGGCGATGGTCCACGACACTCTCCTGGAGCGGCTGCACGGCCACCCGGCGGTGCGGGACCTGGCGCCGGGCCTGGAACAACGGGTGCGGGAGGGGACGTTGACGGCGACGAGTGCGGCCGAGCACATCCTGGAGGCGTTCCAGGGGCAGTCGCCGCCCGGCCAGTGATCTTCGAAAGGTACGCAAGGAACTCATGAACAGCGCAACCCCCGCCTCGGCCCCCGCCGAAGCCCCCGTCCTCGTCCGCACCGAAGGACGGCTGGGACACCTCGTCCTGAACCGTCCCCGCGCCATCAACGCCCTCAACCGCGAGATGGTCGACCTGATCGACGCGGCGCTCAGGGACTGGGAGCGCGACGACGCGGTGCGGGCCGTGGTGGTCACCGGCGCGGGCGAGCGGGGCCTGTGCGCCGGGGGCGACGTCCGGGCGGTGCGCGAGGACGTGCTGGCCGGACGCCCGGAGGAGGCGGCGGCGTTCTGGCGCGCCGAGTACCTGATGAACGCCCGCATCGCCCGCTTCCCGAAGCCGTACGTCGTCGTGATGGACGGCATCACGATGGGCGGCGGCGTCGGCGTCTCCGCGCACGGCGACGTGCGCGTGGTGACCGAACGCTCGCGGGTGGCGATGCCCGAGACGGGCATCGGCTTCGTGCCGGACGTCGGCGGGACCTACTTGCTGTCGCGCGCACCGGGCGAGCTGGGCACGCACCTGGCGCTGACGGGCTCCGCGGTCGGCGCGGGGGACGCGGTGCTGTGCGGCCTCGCCGACCACTTCGTGCCGTCGGCGCGGCTTGACGACTTCACGGCGGCGCTGGCCGGGGGGACCTGGGGCGAGGTCTCCGATGTCGTACGGGAGTACGCGCAGCCCGCCCCGGAGGGTGAACTGGCGGGCGAGCGGGCCTGGATCGACGCCTGCTACGCCGCCGACTCCGTGGAGGAGATCGTCCAGCGGCTGAGCGACCACGGCGAGCGCGCGGCCAAGGAAGCGGCCCAGACGATCCTGTCCAAGTCCCCCACGTCCCTGAAGGTGACCCTCGCGGCGGTGCGCAGGGCCCGCGCCCTCCCGTCCCTGGAGGCGGTCCTGAACCAGGAGTTCAGGGTGTCGTGCGCGGCGCTCGCGGCGCCGGACTTCGCCGAAGGCGTGCGCGCGCAGGTCGTCGACAAGGACCGGAACCCGCGGTGGTCGCCGGCGACCCTCGCGGAGGTGTCGGCGGCGGAGGTGGAGCGGTTCTTCGCGCCGTTGGGTGAGCGGGAGTTGGGGCTCGCAGCGGATGACGCGTGACGCGTAGTCGCTGAACGCGCTGTGTCGCTGTCGTGACGGTGCCTCGTCCAGGCTCGGGCTGAAGAAGTACTCAGCACCCTCAGGGAGCCGTCATGCCTCTGCTCGAAGGCGTCATCGTCGCCATCGGCTCGCAGACCGCGCAGGGGGTGACGCTGTCCTTGCTGCGTGAGCTCGTGGGCGTGCAGGAGAAGCAGTTGGAGGCGCTGAGGGAGATCCACCAGGATGTGCGGAAGTTGCTGGGCGGGCCCTGGCTCAGGGCGCAGACAAAGGTCGAGGAAGCCGCTCACACACAATCTGCCGCGCTGCGGCGCGAGCGCCTGAAGGCAGCATGTGACGCCCTCGACGAGGCGGCCAGCCTGGAGCCCGGCCCGACGCCTCGCCGGGCCACGATCTGCATCGATCTCGCACTCGTCTACCGCCTGTTGGGGCAGGACCAGGACGCCCGGTACTGGGTCCTGAAGGGCTACCGGGCCCAGACGGAGGCCGTGGCCGCCGCGGTGCCCGGCACAGTGAAGGCGCTGAACTCGCGGGCCGCCGTGCTCAAGTCCGCGACGGAGGGGAACTTCTGGGAGCTGGTGGACAGGTCACGCAAGGAGGACTCGGCGGGCACGGATCGCTGGCTGCGCGAGAAGTACGAACAGGGCCAGGTGCCCAGCAGTACGCCGCCGGACGACTTCATGCCCGAGCACGCCGCACCCGTGGTCCCCTCCGAGGGCTTCGTTCACGTGGCACGCATGCTGAGCGGCGCATGGGGCGCCGCTGCCGCCAATGAACAACGGCGGTTGTGGATCTGGGAGGCGGTCGGTGCGGAACGTGAGGGAAGGGCAGACGAGTTGCGTCCGTTCCTCGCGCATGTGGCGATGGCGGAGACGACGACCGACGCGGGGCGGCGGCTGATGGAGCTGCACCGGATGGTGCACGCCGCGCACGAGTACCGGCAGCTCTGCCTCACGCTCGCGCCCGACGCCGAGGTGACGGCGTACGAGCTGCGCGTGGACCTCTCCACGGTGCGGGATGCCCATGTCACCTGGGCGCCCGTGCAGGTGGCACGCAGGGGCCAGGAAGTCACCTGGCGGGGCCTGGCGTCCGTGGAGGACGTGGCGTTCAGCCCGGACGGGCGAAGCCTCGCGGCCGCGAGCGGCAACGCCGCGTACATCCTGGACAGTTCGGATGGTCACGAGGTCTCCCGGGTACGCCACTCCAGCAGCAACAGGAGGTTGGGCGTCCAGTTCGGTGTGGTGTGGAGCGTCGCGTTCGGTGTGAACGGGCGTCGGCTCGCCACCGGGGGCGGTGACCACACGGGGCGCATCTGGGATCCCCGTGACGGCCGCGCACTGCTGACGGTCCGCCACATGACGCCCCGCGGTTTCGTGCGCCGCGTCACGTTCAGCCCGGACGGGGCTCGCCTGGTGACCGCGGGGGGCGATCACACGGTGCGGGTGTGGGACGCCAGGGACGGGCATGCGCTCCTGAAGATGTCCCACGACAAAGACGTCTGGGATGTGGCGTTCAGCCCTGACGGGGCGCGCATCGCCTCGGTCGGAGAGGACGGGACGGCGCGCGTCTGGGACAGTCTGGACGGACGGGAACTGCTGAGGATCGTCACCGGTTTCGCCACCGGCGTCGACTTCAGCCGGGACGGCCACCACATCGTGACGGCCGGGGACAACGCCGTGGTGTGGCACAGCCGGAGTGGCCGCGAGGACCTTCGGGTGCCCGGGAGCGCCTGGAACGTCGCGTTCAGTCCGGCGGATCCGCCGCGCATCGCCATCGCCCGAGAGGAGTCGGCGATTGTCGTCGATGCTTCCAGCGGACGGGAGATCGCGGGCCTCACGCACGACGAGATGGTGATGAGCGTGGCGTTCAGCCCCGACGGGCGACGGCTCGCCACCGGGAGCTCGGACGGGACGGCGCGGGTGTGGAGGCTCTCGTGAGCCGCGACGGGCGAGTCCCTCGCCCACGCCTACGGAGGGTCGACCTCCGTCACCACGGCCAGCAACTGGAACGGCAGTTCCTTGTCCCACTGCGAGACGCCGAGGGCTATCCAGCGGCCGTCGACCCGCCACAGGTGCAGGTTCGGGACGTGGGAGCTCAGGTCCGCCCAGGGCTCCGGTATCTCCTCGCCGCCGTCCACCATGCGGTGCAGGAGGCTGTAGAGGCTGAACTCGTCCGGCTTGCCCCAGCGGGCGGTGAGGAGTTGGGAGAGGCCGTCGCGCTCGGCCTCGAACTGCTCCTCCGCCGCCAGCCAGCGGCTGCCGTCGTCCTCCCAGAAGCCGTCGCTCTCCGCTAACTCCGCCACGTGGTACCCGGGGCCCGCGAAGCCGCGCGCGGACCTGCCGACCTCCGCCGGGAAGGCCCGGGAGAGCAGCAGGTCGATCTCGGCGAGGTGCTGTGCGGTACTCATGACGAACAGTAAAGCGGCTGCCACTGACAACTGGCCCGCCCCGTCAGGGCCGACGCCCGCCCGTCGGGACCGACGCCCGCCCGTCGGGACCGGCCCTCACGCGTCCCTGCGCCGCAGCGTCCACCAGCCCGCCAGCAGCGCCGCCGCCGTCCAGAGGGCCGAGACGCCAAGTCCCGTCCAGGGGCCGAGCGTTCCCTCGGGGTTCGCGTGCAGCACCTGCTGGCCCGCCCGGTCGGGCAGGAAGTCCGCGACGCTGCCCGCGACGTCGACGAACACGAACGACACGATCAGGATGAACGGGATGAGCAGGCTCAGGACGGCAACGCCGCTGCGCAGCACCGTGGCGAGGCCCGCCGCGAACAGTGCCATGAGCGCGAGGTAGATGCCGCCGCCCGCGCAGGCCCGCACGGCGCCCGGGTCCCCGAGGCCGAGGGCGTACTCGCCCATGAACGCCTGGCCCGCCACGAAGGACACGAACGTGGTCGCGAGCCCGGCGACGAGGGCGAGCCCGCCGACCACCGCCATCTTCGCGGCGTAGAAGGCTCCGCGGCGCGGGACGGCCGCCAGGGAGATGCGCAGCGCCCCGTTCACGTACTCGCTCGACACGGCCGTCGTGCCGAAGGCGATGGCCGCGATCTGGCCGAAGTTGAGGGCGTAGAAGGCACCGAAGAGGAGGTCGCTGTCGCCGTTGTCGGCTTCGGACTGGCCGACCGATGCCATCGCGAGGACCGTGATGGCGACGGTCGCCACGAAGACCGCGAGCAGCGAGCCGAGGCTGCCGCGCAGCGACCTGATCTTGATCCACTCGGAGTGGAGCACGGCGGTGGCGGTCATCGGTCTGCCTCCTGGCGGTCGGAGTTCGTGCGCGCGGCGGCGAACTGGGTGTCGCCCGCGGTCAGGGAGAGGTACGCCTGCTCCAACGAGGCGTGCTCGTCGGCGAGTTCGAGGATCGGGACGCCCTCGGCCGCGGCGAGCGCGCCGACCTCCTCGGCGGCCATCCCGTCGACGGTCCAGCGGCCGTCCGCCGCCTCCGTGAGGGTGCGGTCCCTGCGGGCCAGGAGGGCGCGGAGGCGGGCCGGGTCGGTGGTGCGGACCCGCGCGCGGGCGCCGCTGTGGGCCGCGATGAACTCCCGCGCGGAGGTGTCCGCGAGCAGCCGGCCGCGGCCGAGGACCACCAGGTGGTCGGCGAACGTCGCGGTCTCGTTCATGAGGTGGCTGGAGACCAGGACGGTGCGGCCCTCGCGGGCCAGGCCGGTCATCAACTCCCGGATCCAGATGATGCCTTCGGGGTCGAGCCCGTTGGACGGCTCGTCGAGGATGACCACGTCCGGTTCGCCGAGGAGGGCGGCCGCGATGCCGAGCCGCTGCCGCATGCCGAGGGAGTACGTCTTGATGCGACGCCCGGCCACGGAGCCGAGGCCCGCCTCCTCCAGGACCTCGCCGACCCGGCGCCGCCCGATGCCGTTGCTGACCGCGAGGGCCAGCAGGTGGTCGCGGGCGGTGCGCGAGCCGTGCGCGGCCTGTGCGTCGAGCAGCGCGCCCACGTGGCGCAGCGGGGTGCCGAGCTCCGCGTAGGGGCGGCCGCCGAGGGTGGCGGTGCCCGAGGTGGGCCGGTCGAGGCCGAGGACCAGGCGCAGGGTGGTGGACTTGCCCGCGCCGTTGGGGCCGAGGAATCCGGTGACCCGGCCGGGGCGGACGCGGAACGTGAGGGCGTCCACCGCGCGGGTCGCACCGTACTCCTTGGTGAGCTCTTGGACGTCGATGCTGGTCATGGGGCAAGCCTCGGTCGCGGGGCGGGGCCTTGGCCTCCCCCGTGCGAGGAGATCGTCTCCCCCGCACGGGGGAGCCGGACGCTTCGGGGCTGCTGGCACGATGACGCCATGCTCCGGTTGTTGAGGCCATGGTTGAGGCCCCTCACGCGCGCGGTCACCTATACGCGGTGGCTGCACATCGTCATGGGGGCGGTCGTCGCTGTGGTGTGCGCGTTCGTCTTCACGGGGCTCCACTCGCCCTCTCCGGCCGAGTGGGCCCTGACGGTCTTCGTCGTGCCCGTGCCCCTGCTCGTGGCGGTGGCCATGGTGCCCGCCGTACGCCGGGCGGAGGGGCTGCAGGCCCGTCTGATGCTCTTTCCGGGTGCCCACGCGCGCGTGCGTGGGCAGGGCTCCTACGAAGACCCGGGGATCTCATCGGCGCCTGCCACGTCCTGGCGGGACCGGGGCCGGACCGCCGTATGGCTGGTGCTGCGGGTGGAGGCGGGCTCCGCCATGTGGTTCCTGACCACCCAACTGCTCGGCTCCAGCCTCGCCTTGATCGGGGCATCGGGCGGAGACCCTGATCGGTCGGGCCTGTTGCTGCCGCCCACGGGCCGGGGGTGGGCCAACGCGCTGCTCGTGCCGCTGCCCGCGCTGGCGCTGCTCGGTGTCGTCGTGGTCGCGGGGAAGGGGATGGCCCTGGCCGCGCGCCGGCTCCTCGGCCCCTCGCCCGCCGAGCGCCTCGCCGCCCTGGAGGCGCGTACGGAACAGCTCCTCCAGCGCAACCGCATCGCCCGGGACCTGCACGACTCCATCGGCCACGCCCTGACCGTCGCGGTCGTCCAGGCGGGCGCCGCCCGTGCCGCCAAGGACCCGGAGTTCTCCGACCGCGCCCTGGAGGCCATCGAAGAGACCGGACGCACCGCTCTGGAGGACCTCGACCGGGTCCTGCGGGTGCTGCGCGAGGAGGACCGGGAGGCGAGCGCCGCGCCCACCCTCGCCGACGCCGAACGGCTCCTCGACTCCGCGCGCGCCTCCGGGGCCGAGGTCGACGTCGAGGTGAGCGGCCCGGTGGAGCGAGTGCCGGGGCCGGTCTCCCGGGAGGGCTACCGCATGCTCCAGGAGTCGCTGACCAATGTGCTGCGCCACTCCGGTCCGGTGCCGGTGCGGGTCCGGATCACCGTCGACGGCGCGCGGCTCGACCTGAGCGTGCGCAACGCTCTGCCCCCGGGCCGGACCGCGACGGGGCGCGCCGGCAGCGGCCTGCGCGGCGTCCGCGAGCGCGCCACGCTCCTGGGCGGCCGGGCCACCACCGGCCCGCACGGCGACGACTGGCGGGTACACGTCGAGCTGCCGCTGGGGTGACCGTGGCGAGCAGGCCGAGCCGGGAGCCAGGAGCCGGGAACCGGGGCCTGTCCGGTGGCCCCCGAGGGGCGGGTCATAGGCTGGCCGGATGCCGATCACCGTTCTCCTCGTCGACGACGAGCCCCTCGTCCGTGCGGGTCTGCGCGCCGTCCTGGAGGCGCAGGCCGACATCGAGGTCGTCGGTGAGGCGGCGGACGGCGCGGCGGTGATCCCGCTCGTGCGGGAGCTGCGGCCCGACGTGGTGGCGATGGACGTGCGCATGCCGCTGCTCGACGGCATCGAGGCCACGCGCGCGGTGCTGCGCACCGTCCAGGACCCGCCGAAGATCCTCGTGGTGACGACGTTCGAGAACGACGACTACGTCTACGAGGCGCTGCGCGCCGGGGCCGACGGCTTCCTCCTCAAGCGCGCCCGCCCGGCCGAGATCGTGCACGCGGTCCGGCTCGTGGCCGAGGGCGAGTCGCTGCTGTTCCCCGCGGCGGTGCGCCGTCTCGCCGCGGCCCACGGCGAGGGGCCGGCCGGGAACGCCGAGGCGCGCGCGGCCCTCGCGGGGGCGGCCCTGACCGAGCGCGAGGGCGAGGTGCTCCGGTTGATGGCGCGGGGCCTGTCGAACGCGGAGATCGCCGGCCGGCTCGTCGTCGGCACGGAGACGGTCAAATCTCATGTGAGCGCGGTGCTGATGAAGCTCGGGGCCCGGGACCGGACGCAGGCGGTGATAGCCGCGTATGAATCCGGGTTCGTCGCCCCCGGATGAACGTCCTTCGTCACTCCGGGATGACCACCACCCCACGCTGCGAGTACGATCCGCCCATCATGCGCACGAGCTGGGAGGACAGACGTTGGGGCGGCTGACCGGCGGGGACCCCTCTCTGCTGCGGCGGATCAATTCCGCGGTGGTGCTGCACGCGCTGCGCGCCACGGACTTCGCGACGCTCACCGAGATCACCCGGGTGACGGGTCTCTCACGGCCCACCGTCGAGGGGGTCGTGGAGGGGCTCATCGAGGCCGGGCTCGTGGTGGAGACCACCGTCGACGAGGGCGGCACGCGGCGCCAGGGCCGGCCCGCGCGGAAGTTCCGCTTCCGGGCGGAGGCCGGGCATCTGCTCGGCCTGGAGATCGGCCCGCACCGGGTGGCCGCCGTCCTGTCGGACCTGGACGGGCGGGAGCTCGGCACGGCCGCGAAGGACGTCGACGAGGCGGCGCCCGCCGATGAGCGTCTGGAGCGGCTGCGCACGGTCGTCGCGGACCTGCTGCGCCGTGCGGGCGTCGCCCGCAGCTCGCTGCGGGCCGTCGGCGTCGGCAGCCCCGGCATCGTCGAGGCCGACGGCACCGTGCGCCTCGGCACGGCCCTGCCGGAGTGGACGGGCCTGCAGCTGGGCGAGCGCCTGCGCCGGTCCTTCAAGTGCCCGGTCCTGGTGGAGAACGACGCCAACACGGCGGCCGTCGCCGAGCACTGGAAGGGCGCGGCCACCGAGTCCGACGACGTGGTGTTCGTCCTCGCGGGCCTCAGCCCCGGGGCGGGCTCGCTGATCGGCGGGCGGCTGCACCGGGGGTACGGGGGCGCGGCGGGCGAGATCGGCGCGCTGCACCTGCTGGGGCGCGACGTCACTCCGGAGACGCTCCTGTCCACCACGGACGAGCCGCTGCACCCGCTCGACGAGCAGGCCGTGGCGGAGGTCTTCGCGCACGCGCGCGAGGGCGACGAGCAGGCCCGCAAGGCCGTGGACCGCTTCATCCAGCGCCTGGTGCACGACGTGGCGGCGCTCGTCCTGGCGCTCGACCCCGAGCTGGTGGTCGTGGGCGGCTGGGCTGCGGGTCTGGACGGCGTGCTTGAGCCGCTCCACCGTGAGCTGGCCCGCTACTGTCTGCGCCCGCCCCGGGTGGCGCTCTCGGCGCTCGGCGAGGCGGCGATCTCGACGGGCGCGCTGCGCCTGGCGCTCGACCACGTCGAGGAAGAGCTGTTCGCCGTGGAGGGCACGGTGACGGCTCGGCGCTGACGCCGAGCCGTCCGGTTCCCGTTCCTTCCCGTTCCGTACGAGAAGGGGCTCAGGAAGCTCCGTACGAGAAGGGGCTCAGGAAGCCTGCCGGCCCGGCCCGTGGTGGATCTCCACGCCGCCCGCGTCGCCGAAGGTGAGGCGGCAGGTGTCGGCGCGGTACGTCGCCACCGAGACCGCGGCGGTGCGGCCCGCGGCGAAGAAGCGGGTCGTCACGACGAGGACGGGGGCGCCGGGGAGCCGGTCGAGCGACTTCGCGTCGTCCGCGCGGGCCGAGCCCAACTCGACGGCGCGGTCCTGTCCTTCGAGGCTGAGCCGGTCGAGCTCGCGCAGCACGGCACGCGCGCGTGCCGGTCCGGACGGGGCGTCGATCGCGGTGAGTTCGGGGACGGAGGCCGCCGGGACGTAGACGAGCTCGGCGGCGACCGGCTGGCCGTTCGACACGCGGTTGCGGCGGATCGTGTGCACCGGCTCGTCGGCCGGGAGCTCCAGGACGCGGGCCACCTCGGCGGGCGCGGCGGTCAGCTCGCAGTCGACGGCCTGCCAGGCTTCCCCGGCCGCTCCGGGCCAGGAGCCGCGGTCGGACTCGACGGCGACGCCCATGCGCGGCGGGGCGACGGTGGTGCCGACGCCGCGGCGGCGCTGCAGCCGGCCCTCCAGCTCCAGCTGCTCCAGGGCCTGGCGGAGCGTGGCGCGGGCCACGCCGAACCTGGCCGCGAGATCACGCTCGTTCGGAAGGATCTCCCCCACGGCGAACTCGGAGTCGAGTGCCTCACTGAGCACGGTCTTGAGGTGCCAGTACTTCGGTTCCGGCACCGTTTCCAACTGCGTGGTCCCCACCCTGTCCTCCGCAATCACCGTGCGCCGACGGCGTTTTAGCGCCCTTGTTTATTAAAGGTTCCTGCACTATCCCTGCGACCATAGGGCCGCACCCCCCCTTGGTCAAGACCAATCCTGATTCCGTCACAGCGCGCACAGGACCGGCGCCACAGAGCATTCATGGACTGTTGGTGCGCGGCCATACGCGCGTGGCCTGGGTGTCCGAAACCCTGCGGGCACATGAAGAAGCCCCCGACCCGAGGGGCGGGGGCTTCAGTGGGGTCTCGACTAGGAGGCGAGGGAGAGCAGCTTGTCCGGATTGCGAACGATGTAGACCCGCTGGATCCGCCCGTCGGCGACGTCGAGCTGGAGGACGGCGTCGGGCTTGCCGTCGACCAGGAGGAGCACCGACTCGGCTCCGTTGAACTCGACGAAACGCGCCTCGATCTCGCCGTCGGCCAGACCCTTCGCGGTGGCTCCCGCGATGAAGCGGCCCACCTTGTCGGCGGACTCGATGACCCGCAGCGGCGCCTTGGCCTTGCCGCCGCTGTCGCCGACCAGGTGCACGTCGGGGGCGAGCAGCGAGAGCAGGCCGGTCAGATCCCCTTCGACCGCGGCGGCGAGGAACCGCTCGGTGAGGTCGCGGCGCTGGGCCGGGTCGACCTCGTAGCGCGGGCGGCGCTCGTCGACGTGCTTGCGGGCCCGCCCGGCGAGCTGGCGCACCGCCGCCTCGCTGCGGTCGAGCGTCTGGGCGATCTCCGCGAAGGGGAACCCGAAGGCTTCGCGCAGCACGAACACGGCGCGCTCCAGCGGCGAGAGCGACTCCAGGACGACGAGGACGGCGAGCGAGACCGAGTCGGCGAGCACGGCCCGCTCGGCGGTGTCCGGGACGGTCTGGTCGAAGTCGGTGACGAGCGGCTCGGGCAGCCACGGGCCCACGTACGACTCGCGGCGCGACTGCACGTGCCGCAGCCGGTCGATGGCCAGCCGGGTGGTGACCCGCACCAGGTAGGCGCGCGGCTCGCGGACCTGCTCGCGGTCGGCGGCCGACCAGCGCAGCCAGGCTTCCTGGACGACGTCCTCCGCGTCGGCCACGCGGCCGAGCATGCGGTAGGCGACGCCCATCAGGACGGAACGGTGCTCTTCGAAGACGTCGGTCACATCGGCCGCCGGTTGTGTGGTCACCCCTCCATCCCAGCCGACGGTTCGCGCCCTGTCCAGGTGAATTGAGTGCGGTACGGAGCACAATGACGCGGTGGCCGCCGAGGGTCGGCGGCACCCTGGGGAGGATCCAGTGCGGTACGCGGTTCTGGGTACGGGCATGGTGGGGCGCCAACTCGGCGCAAAACTCGTGGAGTTGGGTCACGAGGTGATGATGGGCTCGCGCGGCAAGGACAACCCGGCGGCCCTGGAGTGGGCGCGGGAGACGGGCCCGCGGGCGAGCACGGGCACCTTCGCGGAGGCCGCGGAGTTCGGGGACGCCGTGATCGAGGCGGTCGGCGGGCAGGTGGCGCGGGCGGCCCTGGAGGCGGCGGGCGCCGAGCGGCTCGCGGGCAAGCTGGTCATCGATGTGTCCAACCCCCTGGAGATGGCGGACGGAGACGCGCGCCTCGTCGTGCCGGAGGGGCAGGACAGCGTGGGCGCGCAGCTGCAGCGGGCGTTCCCCGAGGCGCGGGTGGTGAAGACGCTCAACACCCTCAACGCGTCGGTGATGACGGACCCGGCGCTCGTCCCCGGTGAGCACCAGGTCTTCGTGTGCGGCGACGACGCGGCGGCGAAGCGGGAGGCGGTGGAGCTGCTCGGCGACTTCGGCTGGCCCGCGGAGCGCGTCATCGACCTCGGCGGGATCGAGTCGGCGCGCGCCGTGGAGCTGATGATGCCGCTGTGGCTGACGCTGTTCCGCAAGTACGGAGACGCGAAGTTCAACTGGCAGATCCAGCGGGCCTCTTCCTGAAAGCACCGAACCTCTTGAACTGGAGGCTACCGAGCGGTAATTGTTGCTGACAAGGCGTCTAAGACACCGTCGTCCGGCGGCGGGGACAGGAGCAGCGACATGGCCGCAACGGTGACAGAGATGGCCGGGGCCCCGGCCTCCCAGGTGTCAGAGGTGTCCTTCGACGTCGAGTCGGCCGCGGGCCCGCGCACGGTGACCATCAGGTACCGGCGCGCGGGCACCGGCGAGCCGCTGCTGCTCCTGCACGGCATCGGACACCACCGGCAGGCATGGGACCCGGTGTTCGACATCCTCGCGGCCGAGCGGGACGTCATCGCGGTGGACCTGCCCGGCTTCGGGGAGTCGCCCGGGCTGCCGGACGGACTCGCGTACGACCCGGAGAGCGTGCTGCCCGTCCTGGGCGCCCTGTGCCAGGCCCTGGGGGTTGAACGGCCGCATGTGGCGGGCAATTCGCTGGGTGGGGTGCTCGCCCTCGGCATGGGCCGGGACAAGCTCGTGCGCTCCGTCACCGCCCTCTCCCCCGCCGGGTTCTGGTCGGAGGCGGAGCGGCGGTACGCGTTCACGATGCTCCTCGCGCTGCGTCGCGGCGCCAAGGTGCTGCCGCTGCCCCTCATCGAGCGCCTGTCCCGCTCGGTGGCCGGGCGCACCATGCTCACCAGCGCCATCTACGCCCACCCCGGGCGCCGTTCACCGGAGGCGGTCGTCGCCGAGACGCTCGCGCTGCGCGACGCCACGGGCTTCGGGCAGACCCTCGCCGCGGGACGCGAGGACCTGTTCCGTGACGCCGTGAACGGGCTCCCGGTGACCGTCGCCTGGGGCACCAGGGACCGGCTCCTGCTGCGCCGCCAGGGCATCAGGGCCAAGCACGTGATTCCGGACGCGCGTCTGGTGCGGCTGCCCGGCTGCGGGCACGTCCCCATGCACGACGATCCGGCGACCGTCGCCCGCGTCATCCTCGACACCAGCGCCTGACGACCGCCGTACGCGCAGCACCCCCGAGCCCCAGGCGACACCGGCGCCGACCAGCCCGCTGCCGACCGCCTGGGGCAGCCCGTAGCCGCCCGTGCCGACCAGCGGCGCGGTGCAGGCGGCGGCCACCGGGATGAGGCCGGAGAAGAGCGTCGCGCGCTCGGCCCCGATCCGCCGCATGCCGCTGTACCAGCAGACGAACCCGACGACGGTGACCACCGCCGCCTGCCACAGCAGCGCCCCCGCCTCCACCCCGTCCGGCACCCGCAGCACGCCCCGCCCGTCCGCCACCAGGCCGACGACGGCGGACTCCAC
Source organism: Streptomyces odontotermitis (assembly GCF_050510915.1). NCBI lineage: Bacteria > Bacillati > Actinomycetota > Actinomycetes > Kitasatosporales > Streptomycetaceae > Streptomyces > Streptomyces odontotermitis. The sequence continues at coordinate 109,574 of NZ_JBNJLS010000024.1, forward strand.
GGCCGCGATCCCGCACACCGCCGCCGACAGCAGCTTCGGTCCGAGCGGCCGCAGCACCGGCACCGCGAGCACCGCGAAGCCCACCTCTCCGGCGAGTGCGCACAAGGAGAAGGCGATTCCGGGCCCGTCGGTGCGCCCCCACCCCTGCACGGTGAAGGCCCCCGCGGCGACGAGCAGCGCCCCCGACAGCACGGCGGGGCGCGGCTTCCGGCCCTCAAGGAGAGGCATGACAACGGCCACGACGACGGGGGCGCATCCTACGAAGACACCCGGTACGGCGGGTTCCGCCGTCTCCTCGGCGGCCAGGATCGCCAGGTTGAAGCCGACCATGCCGACGGCGGCGAGGGCGGCGAGCCGGGCCCACTGACGGCCGGTGAGGGTGCGCAGCGGGGCGGTCCCGCCCCTCCCGAGCAGGGGCAGGAGCAGCAGGCAGGCGAGCCCGTACCGGAGGAACTGCCCACCGGCGTACGGATAGTCGCCGAGGAGACTGTTCGCGGTGAAGGAGCCGCCGACGAGCACACAGGCGAGGGCCGCGAGGAGCGCCCCGCGTACCGGATTCACGTTCATGGACCCGACGCTAGGCACGGGTACGGACCGGTTTAAGGTCCACTTCCGGGGCTGGTTAGGGGACCACTTTCCCGAACCGCGACTCAAGGGGAAGGGGCCAACTGCCGTGGTGGCGAAGGAGAGCGCGGCCTGGGAGCTGCTGCTGCCGGCCGCCGAGGGCCCCGCCCGCACCCGGGGCCGCAGGCTCCAGTCGGCGCTGCGCGAAGCGGTCCGCTCGGGCCGCCTCGCCCCCGGCACGCGGCTGCCGTCCAGCCGGGCGCTCGCCGCGGACCTCGGCGTCTCCCGCGGACTCGTCACCGAGGCGTACGAGCAACTGACCGCCGAGGGCTATCTGCGCACCGGCCGCGGCGCGGGCACCTGGGTCGGCGGCGCCGTGCGGGCCGCGCGCCCGCCCGCCGCCCGTGACCGCGCGCCCCGTGCCGCACACGCGCGCGTGGACTTCGTTCCCGGCACGCCCGACCTCTCCTTGTTCCCCCGCTCCGCCTGGGCCGCCGCGCACCGCGGGGTGCTCGCCGAGCTGCCGCACCACGCGCTCGGCTATCCGGACCCGCGCGGCCTGCCCCGGCTGCGCACCGCGCTGGCCGAACTCCTCGTGCGGCGCCGGGGTGTGGTCGCCGACCCGGAGCGGATCGTGGTCTGCTCGGGCGTCGCGCAGGCCATGACGCTGCTCGGCTTCGTGCTCCGCGCGCGTGGGCTGGGCACCGTCGGCGTGGAGGACCCGGGCAGCCCCGAGCACGCCTCCTTGTTCGCGTCGGCGGGCCTCGACAGCGTGCCGCTCCCGCTGGACGACGAGGGCCTCGCGACCGGACCGCTGCGCGCGCGGGGCGTGCGGGCCGTCGTGACGACTCCGGCGCACCAATTCCCGTACGGGATCGGCTACTCGGCCCGGCGGCGCGCGGAACTCCTCGACTGGGCGCGGTCCGTGGACGGGCTGGTGATCGAGGACGACTACGACGGGGACTTCCGCTACGACCGGGCCCCCGTGGGCGCGCTGCAGGGCCTGGACCCGGAGCACGTCGCGTACGCGGGCTCGGTCAGCAAGTCGCTCGCGCCGGGGCTCCGGCTCGGCTGGCTGATCGCTCCGGAGCGGCTGACCGAGGAGGTCGTGGCCCGCAAGCGGACCATGGACCTGGGCAATCCGGTGCTGGACCAGGCGCTGCTGGCCCGGTTCGTGGAACGCGGCGACTACGACCGGCAGTTGCGCCGCTGCCAGCGCGCCTACCGCGAGCGCAGGGATGCCCTCCGCAGCGCCCTGGAGCGGCACTTCCCGGGCGCCGAGGTGTCCGGGATCGCCGCCGGGCTGCACGCCATCGTGCGGCTGCCGAAGCGCTGGGGGCCGCAGGACGCCTTCCTGGCGCGGGCGGCGGCGGCCGGGGTCGCGCTGCGGCCGCTGAGCCACTACGGAGAGGCCGACGGACCGGGTGTGTGCCTGGTCATCGGGTACGCGCACCTGCCGCCCGCGCGGATCGCCGAGGGCGTACGCCTACTGGCCGCCGCCGCTCAGGAGTTGGACCACGCGCGCGTGCACAGCACCAAGCGGTAGCCGTCGGGGTCCTCCACGGTGACGCCCCACTCGTTCCAGTAGGGGTTGGGCGACTGCACGCGCTTGCCGCCGTGCGCCTCCAGGCGGGCCACCACGTCCTCGGGGACCTCTCCGTCCACGTACAGGACGAGGAGGTCCTCCTCGGTGGGGCGGGGGCGGACGGGGGCGCCCGGCTCGTGGACGAGTTCGAGGTGCCAGGTGGCGTCGGGCCAGCCGAGCATCAGCAGGTCGTGCTCTCCGGGGGCGTGGCCCGCGCCCTCCGGCGTGCGCCAGACGACGCTCAGCCCGAGGCCCTCGACCCAGAAGCGCTCGGCGGCGGCGAGGTCGAGGCAGGGGCGGGCGATGCGGAGGTGGCTGTGCGCGTCGAGAGTCATGCGGACATGCTAGGGAGCCGGTGATCTTTGCCGTATCGGCCGTTGGGCCCCGGTCCCCCGGCACCGGGACCAGGGCCGGGGGCCTAGGGCCTGTCCACCCCGGAGATTCCGCCCCTCTTCGCCCAGGGGGCTCGCACCTCCCCCGCCGGGGTTCCGCGCTCCCCCGCCCGGGAATCAGAAAGCGCACGCCAGTTCCCCTTCCCCTGCGGGCAGTTGTTCACTGGGGCGTTGCGTGTGCGTCACCGGACCCCAAGAGTCTGTGGGCCGCACACTGGCCTGACCCGTCTCTGGAGGCGCCTCCATGTCCGACCGTCCGTCGAGCCCCGCCCCTCGCCGCCGCAGCCTGCTGCGCGGCTCGCTCGCCGTGCCCGCCGCACTCGCCGTGCCGTCCCTCGCGGGCGCCGCGCCGTCGTTCGCCCGGTCGGGGCGGCCGGAGGCGGCGTGGGGCGTGCAGGCGGGCGACGTGGGCGCGCACTCCGGACTGGTGTGGGTGCGCTCCGACCGGCCCGCCCGGATGATCGTGGAGACGTCCGCCACCGAGTCGTTCCGCAACCCCACGCGCTGGCACGGTCCGGTCATCGGCCCCGGCACGGACTTCACCGGCACCACGCGCCTGCGCGGCCTGCCCGCCGGGGAGCAGATCCACTACCGGGTGACCCTCGCCGACCCCGACGACCCGAAGCGCACCGGCAGGCCGGTCTCCGGCACCTTCCGTACGACGCCCCAGGGGCGGAAGCAGGGCGTGCGCTTCCTGTGGTCCGGCGACATCGCCGGGCAGGGCTGGGGCATCAACCCGGACCGGGGCGGCTACCGGGTGTACGAGGACATGCGGCGCCTCGACCCCGACTTCTTCCTGTGCAGCGGCGACAACATCTACGCCGACGGCCCGATCCTGCCGAGCGTGACGCTGCCCGACGGCACGGTGTGGCACAACGTCACCACGGAGGAGAAGGCGAAGGTCGCCGAGAGCCTCGCCGAGTTCCGGGGCGCCTTCCGCTACAACCTCCTGGACGAGAACCTCCGCCGGTTCAACGCCCAGGTCCCGTCCATCGTGCAGTGGGACGACCACGAGGTGCACAACAACTGGTACCCGGGCCAGATCCTCGACGACGCCCGCTACACGGAGAAGCGCACCGACGTCCTCGCGGCGCGCTCCCTGCGGGCGTTCAGCGAGTACTTCCCGGTGTCGACGCTGGCGCCGGGCCACGCGGGCGACACGGACGGGCGGGTGTACCGGGTGCTGCGGCACGGCCCGCTGCTCGACGTGTTCGTGCTCGACATGCGCACCTACCGCAACGCCAACTCCCCCGGCCGCCAGCCCGACGACGCCACCGGCATCCTCGGCGCCGAGCAGCTGCGCTGGCTGAAGCGGGAGCTGTCGCGCTCGCGGGCCGTGTGGAAGGTGATCGCCTCGGACATGCCGCTCGGCCTGGTGGTGGCCGACGGCAAGGTGAACTTCGAGGCGGTGGCGCAGGGCGACCCGGGCGCCCCGCTCGGCCGTGAGCTGCAGATCGCCGAGCTGCTGCGGCACATCAAGCACCGGAAGATCACCGGCACGGTGTGGCTGACCGCCGACGTGCACTACACCTCGGCGCAGCACTACGACCCCTCGCGCGCCGCCTTCAAGGACTTCGCGCCCTTCTGGGAGTTCGTGTCCGGGCCGCTCGCGGCGGGCGGCTTCCCGGCGACGAAGCTGGACGCCACGTTCGGCCCCGAGCAGCGGTTCATCAAGGCGCCGACGCGCGCCAACACCTCGCCGGCCGAGACCCCGCCGTACTTCGGGGAGGTCGACATCGACGGCGACAGCGGGGAGTTGACCGTGCGGCTGCGGCAGGAGGGCGGCGAGGTACTCTTCAGCACGGTGCTGCAGCCGGGGCGGGTGGGACAGGAGTAGCACCCCCACCAGTCCAAGAGTGAACAAAAGGGGCCAAGTATCCCTTTACTCATCAGACACAAACCGTTCGCGATCACGCAACACCGATCCTTCACAGTGGATGCATGAGTGCAGACATGTCTGATGTGACCCGCAGGAAGCACGGCCGCCCCGTGCATCACTGGCGCCGCGACGTGGTCGAACTGGCCGCGCTCTTCACGGCCGTGGCCGTCGCGGACACCATGGCGAACCTGATCGGGCACGGCCCCGACGGCACGGTCCTGCTCACGGCCTCGGCGCTCGCGCTGATCGCCACCGCCGGGTTCCACACCTGGTGGGCGCGGCGCCACACACACGCCCCACCGGCCGGCGATACCGGCGCCCGGCCCTCCGCCCCCGCGGAGCAGGCCGGGCCCGCCGCCACCGGGGAAACCCGGGAGGCGGCGGCGGAGACGACGCTGTGGCGCATGCGCACCACGGTGCGCGACGAGCCGGGTTCGCTCGCGGCCCTGTGCACGGCACTCGCGCACGAGCAGGTCGACATCCTCAGCCTGCAGACGCACCCGCTGGCCGAGGGCACCGTCGACGAACTCCTGCTGCGCGCGCCCGGCCCGCTGTCCGGCGCCGAGCTGACCCGGGCGGTCTCCGCCGCGGGCGGCACCGGCACCTGGCTCGAGCGCGCCGACACGCACGACCTGGTCGACGCCCCCACCCGCATCCTGGGCCTCGCCACCCGCACCGCCCTGGACGCCGCCGAACTCCCGCTCGCACTGCGCCAGTTGCTGGGCCGCTGCACCATCCGCCAGCTGCCCGCGACGGCCGCGGCCGACACCGCCGAGGACGCCGACGGCGCCACGGTCGAGGGCGCGCTCGACGGGACGGTGCTGCGGCTGCGCGTACCGGAGGGCGGGGTGATCGCCGTGGAGCGGCCCTATCTGCCGTTCACGCCCACGGAGTTCGCGCGCGCCCGGGCCCTGGTGGAGCTCGACTCGCGGCTCGGCCCGCGCGTGCCGGGCGGCCAGGACGTGCTGACACTCGCCGAGGGCAGCGACATCACGGTGAGCCGCGCCGACGTCGACGACCTCGACGCCGCCAGGGCCATGCACGACCGCTGCTCCCCGCAGACCCTGTCCATGCGCTACCACGGCCCGGTCCGGGACGCCGACCGCTACCTCAACCACCTGCTCAGCCCGCGCTTCGGCCGCACCCTCGCGGTCCGCACGGCCTCCGGGCGCATCGTGGGCCTCGGGCACCTGCTGTGGGATGGCGACGAGACCGAGGTGGCGCTGCTCGTCGAGGACGACTGGCAGCGCCGCGGCATCGGCGGTGAACTCCTCGGCCGGCTGGTCGCGTTGGCGATCGAGGCGGGCTGCGCGAGCGTGTACGCGGTGACCCGCTCGTCCAACACCGGCATGGTCGCCGCGATGCGCGGCCTCGGACTGCCCCTCGACTACCAGATCGAGGAGGGCACGCTGGTGATCACCGCGTCCCTGGACGCGACGCCGGTGCGCTCACTGCTTCCGTACGACGGTCTGCGCCAGGACTAGCACCGGTACCCGCACCAGCACCCGGACCGGTGCGCGGGCCGAGCGCGCGGTCCAGGTCGCTCCAGAGGTCCTCGACGTCCTCCAGGCCGACCGAGAGCCGCAGCAGGCGCTCGCCCACCCCGGCCGCCCGCCGGTCACCGGCGTCCACGACGCGGTGGCTGATGGACGCCGGGTGCTGGATGAGGGTGTCGACGCTGCCGAGGCTGACCGCCGGGGTGACCAGGCGGACCCCCGCGGTCACCTCGTGCGGGTCGCCGTACACCTCGAAGGCGACCATGGCTCCGCCGATACGGGGATAGCGCACCCGCTCCACGCGCGGATCGGCGGCCAGCCGGCGGGCGAGCTCGGCTGCCGTCGCGGACGCGGCGCGCACTCGCACCGGCAGCGTGGCGAGCCCGCGCAGCAGGAGATATCCGGCCAGCGGGTGCAGCACCCCACCGGTGGCGAACCGGACCTGGCGCAGACTCCGCGCGAACTCCTCGTCGCAGGCGACCACGCCGCCCAGCACGTCCCCGTGCCCGCCCAGGTACTTCGTGGCACTGTGCAGCACCAGGCGCGCGCCCGCGGCAGCGGGCCGCTGCAGGACGGGCGTCGCGAAGGTGTTGTCGGCGAGCAGCGGCACGGTGCCGCAGGCGTGGGCGACCGCGCGCAGGTCGAGTTCGGCGAGCGTCGGGTTGGCGGGCGACTCGACCATGACGAGCCCCGTGTCGGCCCGGACGGCGTCGGCGATCCCGGCCGGGTCGGTCCAGGTCACCTCGGAGCCGAGCAGCCCCGCGGTGAGGAGGTGGTCGCTGCACCCGTACAGCGGCCGCACCGCGACGACATGGCGCAGTCCGGCCGCCGCGCGCACCAGCAGGACCGCGGTCAGGGCCGCCATGCCGCTGGCGAACGCGACGGCGCTCTCGGTGCCTTCGAGCCGGGCGAGCGCGGTCTCGAAGCGGGCGACGGTCGGGTTGCCGAGCCGCCCGTAGACGGGCGGGCCGCCGTCCAGGGTGCCGTCCGCGGCGAACGCGTCGATGCGCGCGGCCTCGCCCCGGGTGTCGTACGAGGGGTAGGTCGTGGACAGGTCGATCGGCGGGGCGTGCAGGCCGAGGGCCGCGAGGTCGTCGCGCCCGGCGTGCACGGCCTCGGTGGCGAGGGCGCGGGGGCTGCGCGGGGTGGCCGAAGTGCCCGGTGTCGTCTCCATGGGTCCGATCCTGAACAGCGGGCGGTGTTGTCCGTTCAACTACCGTGCTACGTTCGGAAGATGGCCGAATCTGTCGCACTGGACCCGGTGGATCTCCACATCCTGCGCCTGCTGCAGAACGACGCCCGGACCACCTACCGCGACCTCGCGGCGCAGGTCGGCGTCGCCCCCTCCACCTGCCTGGACCGCGTGTCGCGGCTGCGCCGCTCGGGCGTGATCCTCGGCCACCAGCTGCGCCTGGACCCGGCGCGGCTCGGGCGTGGCCTGGAAGCGCTGCTCTCGGTGCAGGTGCGGCCACACCGTCGTGAGCTGGTCGGCCCGTTCGTCGAGCGGATCAGAGCGCTCCCCGAGTCCCGCTCGATCTTCCACCTGACCGGCCCCGACGACTACTTGGTGCATGTGGCGGTCGCCGACACCGCCGATCTGCAGCGGCTCGTCCTGGACGAGTTCACGGCGCGGGGCGAAGTGGCGCGCGTCGAGACCCGGTTGATCTTCCAGCAGTGGGAGTGCGGCCCGCTGTTGCCGCCCGGGGCGGGAGTGGGGGCCAGTGCGGGGTGATTCCGTGGGGCGCGGTGCGCGTTCGCGTCAGGGCGGGACAATCCTGATGGCGGACGTCAGCGCTCCGTACGAGGATGGCCGCATGTCCGAGACCACGACCTCCAGCGCCCACTCACCGCTCCCCCGCGCCGTCGCCGACGCGTACGTCGACGAGCTCATCGCCCTCGACCCGATCACCGGCACCTATCTCGGCGTCAAGGAGAGCCACGGCAAACTCCCCGACACCTCGCCCGCGGGCCAGGAGGCCCTCGCCGAGCTCGCCCGCGCGACGCTGCGGCGGCTCGACGAGGCGGAGGCGCGGCCCGGCGCCGACAGCGACATCGAGCGCCGCTGCGCCCGGCTCCTGCGTGAGCGGCTCACCGCCGAACTCGCCCTGCACGAGACGGACGAGGGGCTGCGCGCCGTCGGCAACCTCCACACGATGCCGCACGCGCTGCGGGAGATCTTCACGCTGACGCCCACCGAGACCACCGGGGACTGGGCGGTCGTCGCGGAGCGCCTGCGCGCCCTGCCCGCCGCCTTCGAGGGCTACCGCGCCTCGCTGGCCCTCGGTCTCGACCGAAAGCTGTACGGACCGCCACGGCCGACGGCGACCTTCATCGGGCAGCTCACGGAGTGGGCGGGCGAGGCCGGAGAGGCGCCCTGGTTCGAGGAGTTCGCGGCCGCGGGCCCGGACCCGCTGCGGGCGGAGCTGGACGCGGCCGCGCAGGCCGCCACCGCGGCCGTGGTGGCCCTGCGCGACTGGATGCGGGACGTGTACGCGCCCCGCGTCGAGGGCGCCCCCGACACGGTGGGCCGCGAGCGCTACGCCCGCCTCTCCCGCCACTTCAACGGCGCCGACCTGGACCTCGACGAGGCGTACGCGTACGGCTGGGCCGAGTACCACCGGCTGCTCGCCGAGATGCGCGTCGAGGCCGAGCGGATCCTGCCCGGCGCGGCCACGCCGTGGGTGGCGCTCGCCCACCTCGACGAGCACGGCACGCACATCGAGGGCGTCGAGGAGGCCCGTGTCTGGCTCCAGGAACTGATGGACGAGGCGATCGCGGCGCTCGACGGCACGCACTTCGAACTCGCCGAGCGGGTACGGAAGGTGGAGTCCCGGATCGCCCCGCCGGGCGGCGCCGCGGCCCCCTACTACACGGAGCCCTCGGAGGACTTCTCCCGCCCCGGCCGCACCTGGCTGCCCACGATGGGCGCGACCCGCTTCCCGGTCTACGACCTGGTCTCCACCTGGTACCACGAGGGCGTGCCTGGCCATCACCTCCAGCTCGCCCAGTGGGTGCACAAGGCGGCCGACCTCTCCCGCTACCAGGCGACCGTCGGCATCGTCAGCGCCAACGCGGAGGGCTGGGCGCTGTACGCGGAGCGGCTCATGGACGAACTGGGCTTCCTCACCGACGCGGAGCGCCGCCTCGGCTACCTGGACGCGCAGATGATGCGGGCCCTGCGAGTCATCGTCGACATCGGCATGCACCTGGAACTGCCGATCCCCGCGGACTCGCCGTTCCACCCCGGCGAGCGCTGGACCCCCGAGCTGGCCCAGGAGTTCTACGGCGCGCACTGCAGCCGCCCGGCGGACTACGTGGAGAGCGAGATGATCCGCTACCTCACCATGCCGGGGCAGGCCATCGGCTACAAACTGGGCGAGCGCGCCTGGCTGTCGGGCCGCGAGAAGGCCCGCGCGCGGCACGGGGACGCCTTCGACCTGAAGGCGTGGCACATGGCGGCGCTGTCGCAGGGCTCGCTGGGTCTTGGCGACCTGGAGGAGGAGATCGCCAAGCTGTGAGGGCCACGCCCCTCAACGGCGGAACCCGCCCTCGGAGTCGATGACCTGCCCGGTGACCCACTCGGCTTCATCGGTGGCCAGCCACGCGATGAGCCGGGCCGGGTCGTCGGGCATGCCCCAGCGCCCGCCGGGGAACCGGTCCGCGACGGCGGCGTAGGCGTCGCCGGTGAGGTAATCCGTGTCCACGGGGCCGGGGTTGACGGCGTTGACCGTGACGGCGTGCTCGGCCAGCGTGGTCGCGAGAGACCTGGTCACGGAGGCAAGAGCGCCCTTCTGGAGGGCGTACGCGAGTTCGTCGGGCATGCCGCCCGCGATGTCCTGCCCGGACGTCATCAGCACCACGCGGCCACCGGGCGTACGGGGCGGCAGGGCGGCGCGCCGCCGGGCGAACGCCTGCACGAGGAGGATCACCGAACGCGTGTCGGTGGCCCAATGGGCGTCCAGCATCGCGGCGTCGACGCTGTCGAGGTCACCGTCGCTTCCGCTGAGGGCGTGGTTGGCGACGAGCACGTCGAGGCGGCCGCCGAGCTCGCGGGCGGCGGTGTCGACCAACTCGGCCGGGGCGTCCGGCCCGGTGAGATCCCCGGGCCCGGCACAGACCCGCGCCCCGGGGTCCGCCGCCGCCTCCCGCACCCCGGCGACGACCTCCGCCGGGTCGTCGGCGCCCCAGGGCAGGGCGGCGTCGTGCGGGACGTGGTGGTGGAGGTAGACGCTCGCGCCGTAGGCGGCCAGACGCCGGGCCACGGCGTACCCGATGCCGCCGCGCCGGCTGGCCCCGGTGACGAGGGCGGTGCGGCCGCGCAGCGGGAGGGGGTCGCGGCGGAGGGCTTCGGGGGTGGGAGGAGGCAGGTGGGGCATGGGAGTTGATGGTGCCTCACCCCACGACGATTCCCCACCCATTTCGGCGCTCCGCCGACCTCGCGGCGCTCCGTCGATTGCTCGGCGCTCCGTCGACCTCGCGGCGCTCCGTCGATTGTTCGGCGCTCCGTCGGTTTCGGCGCCCCGCCCCTCTTCCGGCGCCCCACCCGCCTCAGCAGCCGCAGTCGTCCGCGCCGACCGGCGCCGTCAGGGGGTCCGCCTCGCGCTGCTGCGGGCCCTCCCAGGTCTCGTACGCGAAGCCCTCGCGGGCCCAGTACTCGAAGCCGCCGAGCATCTCCTTGACCTGGAAGCCCAGTTGAGCCAGGGCCAGAGCCGCGCGGGTGGCGCCGTTACAGCCGGGGCCCCAGCAGTACGTGACCACCGGCACGGACTTGTCGAGGAGGCGCTCGGCCTGGAGCGGGATCTGCGCGGTCGGCAGGTGCAGCGCGCCGGGGACGTGGCCCTGGTCCCAGGACTCGGTGGAGCGGGTGTCGATGACGACGAAGCCGGGGTCCCCTTCGGCGGCGAGCGCCACGGCCACGTCCGAGACGTCGGCGTGGAAGGCGAGGCTGGCGCCGAAGTAGGCGGCGGCCGCGGCCGGGGCGGCGGGCGGCACCCGCAGCACCGGGTTCTCGGCCACGGGAGTGGCGGGGGCGGTGGTCGTGACCTGGGCGGTCGCCGTCTTCGTGTGCGTGTTCATGGCAGAAAATCTACGGTCGGCGCCGTCGACTCCGGAAGGCGCGATTCCCGGCGTACCTCTTGATCAGCCGGGGATTTCCCTGTTTCCTCTCCGCCATGACCGGTTATTCCACGGACGCCACCGACTGGCGCATCCTCGATGTCCTCCAGCGCGAGGGCCGGGCCAGCTACGCGGAGCTCGCGCGGGCCGTCTCCATGTCCGCGAGCGCCGTCACGGAGCGGGTGCGCAGGCTTGAAGAGGCGGGCGTGATCCAGGGGTACGCGGCCGTGGTCGACCCGGAACGGCTCGGCCTGCCCATCCTGGCCTTCGTGCGGCTGCGCTATCCGAACGGCAACTACAAGCCCTTCCACGACCTCATCGAGACGATGCCGGAGATCCTTGAGGCACACCACGTTACGGGCGACGACTGCTTCGTGATCAAGGTTGCGGCACGCTCCATGAGCCACCTCGAAGAGGTCTCGGGACGGATCGGCGCGCTCGGGTCCGTGACCACGAGCGTCGTCTACTCCTCGCCGCTCTCCCGGCGTCCGCTGGGGCGTTGACCTTACGGGAGCCCCGGCCGCTCAGACCCCGCCCCGCTGCCGCACCGACGACCCGGCCCGCCCCTTCACGACCTCCAACTGCGCGTGCACGCGCCGCCGCAGGTCCGCGACGTGGCTCACGATGCCCACGCTGCGGTCGCGCTCGCGCAGGGAGTCCAGGACGTCGAGGACCTCGTCGAGGGTCTGGTCGTCGAGGCTGCCGAAGCCCTCGTCGATGAAGAGCGTGTCGAGGCGGACGCCGCCCGCCTCGTCCGTCACCACGTCCGCGAGGCCGAGCGCGAGGGCGAGGGAGGCGAAGAAGGTCTCGCCGCCGGAGAGCGTCGCGGTGTCGCGCTCGCGGCCCGTCCACGCGTCCACCACGTGCAGGCCGAGGCCGCTGCGGCCGCGCCCCGTCCGGTCGTCGGAGTGCACGAGGGTGTAGCGCCCCGAGGACATGCGGCGCAGACGGGCGGTGGCGGCGGCCGCGACCTGTTCGAGCCGGGCCGCGAGGACGTAGGACTCCAGGCGCATCTTGCGGTCGTTGTCCGCCGAGGTGCCCGCGGTGAGCGTGGCGAGGCGCGCGATCCGGTCGTGCTCGGCGCGCAGCGGGGCGAGGCGGCGGGCGGCTGCGGCTGAGCGGGCGGAGAGCCTGTCGAGTTCGGCGCAGCGCCGGGACGCCGCGTCGCGCGCGGAGGCCGCGGTGCGCACCCGGTGGGCGGCGGCCGCGGCGGCGGCCTGGGCCGAGTGCGGGTCGGCGGGCGGGAGTTCGGCGGCGGCCGCGGCGTCCGGCTCGGCGAGCAGGGAACGCACCGCCGCCGCCTCGCTCTGCCAGGCGTCCAGGCGGTGCTGGAGCTCGCGGTGGGCGGCGTCGTCGAGGAGGGCTTCGGCGGCGGCCGACGGCGTGTCGAACCCGGCGCGGAAGGCGGCGTCGGCGAGCCGCGCGTCGGCGTCCTTGAGGCGCTGCGCGGTGTCGGCGGCGGTGCGCACGGCCTCGGCGGCCTCGGTGAGCAGCGCGGCCTGCCGCTCCAGCTGGGCGGCGCGCGCGGCGACGCTCCCGCTGGCCCCCCGCGCGCGGGTCAACTCCTCGGCCAGACCGCTCTCTTCACGGTCGAGGGCGTCCCGCAGACTGGCCCGCGACGCGGCACGCTGAGCGGCCTGCTGCTGCGCCGACAGCCGGTGAGCGTGCTCGCGCTCGGCCTGAGCGAGCGCTTCCCGCGCGGCGTGCAGCCCCGAGGCGACGCGACGCGCCTCTCCGTGGGCTCGGCGCAACACCTCTACGGCGTGAGCGAGTTCGTCGACGGTGGGGTCGGGGGCGGGGGCGGGGGTCGGGTCCGTGGCCGAAGGGGAGCTGGGGCCTGTGGTCGGGCCCGTGACCGAAGGGGCGTCAGCGCCGACGGGCAAGCTGTCGTCCGAACCCTCCGTCGAGCCGACGGCACCGGGACCAGCAGCTTTCTGCGTGGTCGGACCCGGACCAGCGGCTGCCTCCACGGTCCGGCCGACGCCACCCGGACCAGCGGCTGCCTCCGTGGTCGGGCCGACGCCACCCGGACCAGCCGTCGAACCCACCGCCGGGCCACCGGTGCCCGAACCGTCGGCCGACCCCGTACCCGACCCCGCCGCCGGTCCCCGCGCCGCCGCCTTCGCCGCCGCCAGCGACTCCCGCACCTCGCCGAGCGCCCGCTCCGCCTCCGTACGCTCCTCGTCCGCCCGCTGGTACGCGGCGAGCGCGCTCTCCTCGGCGCCCCGGTCGACGTGCCCGGCCACCTTCCGTGCGGGGGCGGGGTGTTCCGTGGCGCCGCAGACCGCGCAGGGGGCGCCGGGGGTGAGGCCCGCGGCCAGTTCCGCCGCGATGCCGGTAAGGCGCTGTTCCTTGAGGTCGAGCCAGCGGTCGCGGGCGGCGGTGGTGCGTTCGCGGGTGGTGACCGCGTACTCGTGGGCGGTCGCCGCCTCGCGGGTGAGGCGGTCGCGGCGGTGTCCGGCCGCCAACCGGGCCTCGGCCGACTCCAGTTGGGCGGAGAGCTGTTCGGCGCGGGCGGTGGCTTCCTGTGCGGAGTCGATGCGCTCCTGGAGGGCGGCGCGGCGCGGCTCCCAGTCGGCGAGCCAGCCCGCGGCGTCCTGTGCGAGGTCGTCGTCGGCCCGCTCCTGCTGGTCCAACGAGGCGCGCTCGGCGGCCAGTTCGGTCAGGCGCTGTTCGGCGCGGCGGGCCGAGGCGAGGGTGCCGAGCTCTTCGGCGGCGGTGCGCGCGGCGGCGGCGAGCCCTGCCGCGCCCTCGTCGGCGAAGGCGGCGGGGAGCCGGTCGCGCGCGTGCCGCTCGGCGGCCGCGGCGGTGCGGTGCTCGGACTCGGTGGCCTCGCGCAGGCCGAGCGCGGGCGCGACCGTCTCGGCCTTGCGGGCACGCTCCATCCGGGCCGTCAGCCGCTCGTGGTCGGCTGCGCTCTCGGAGAGCCGCGCGGCCCGCTCCTGCGCGCGGGTGAACCGCTGTTGCAGCTGGTCGAGTTGGCGCACGTCCGCGAGGGTGCGCTCCGCCGTGTGCTGCGCGGACTCGGCGGCGGCGAGCGCGCAGTGCGCGACCGTGAACCGTTCGCGGGCGCCCGCGCGGGCGATGGCGGCCCAGGTGAGGACGGCGTCCGCGAGCCCGGGGTCGCCGGGCGCGAGCTCGGGCAGCGGCTGCTCGGCGCCGCCGGGCCCCTCGCCCGCGGCCTGCTGCATGCGGTGCGCGTCGGTGAGGAGCTCCGCATCGCCGCCCTTGACGCGGGCCTCGGCGGCGCGCCGCAGCTCGGCGAGGTGCTGCTCGACGGCGGCGAAGCGGTGCGTGTCGAAGAGCCGCCCGAGGAGCTTGCCGCGGGCTTCCGCGTCGGCGCGCAGGAACCGCGCGAAGTCGCCCTGGGGCAGGAGCACGACCTGGCAGAACTGGTCCTTGCTCATGCCGAGGAGCTGGCTGACCTCCTCGCCGATCTCCTGGTGGGACCGGCTGAGGTCCTTCCACTCCCCGGTGCCGCCCGCCCCTCCCGTCTCGTACTCGCGAAGCCAGCTCTGCGCCTTCTCCGTGGTGAAGCCGGTGCCGCGCTTCTTGGGGCGGGCCCACGGGGGCTGCCGCGTGAGCTCCAAGTGGCGTCCGGCGACGGTCAGTTCGAGCCGCACCTCCGTGCGCGTGCCGGGCGCGGCGTGGTCGCTGCGGAGCGAGGCGCCCTGACCGCCGCCGAGCTGGCGGGTGCCGGGCGCGGAGCCGTACAGGGCGTAGCAGACGGCGTCCAGGACCGAAGTCTTGCCGGCGCCGGTCGGGCCGTGCAGCAGGAAGAGCCCGGCGGCCGAGAGGTCGTCGAAGTCGATGTCCTCCGTGCCGCCGAAGGGGCCGAAGGCGGTGACGGTGAGCCTGTGCAGCCTCATCGGGCCACCTCACGGAGGGTGCCGTCGGCGCGCACGGCGTCGAACGCGCCCTGGAGCACGGCCTGTTCGCGGGCGTCGGGTCCGGTGCCGCGCACATGCGTCACGAAGTCCTCGGCGATCTCCCGGTCGTCGCGGCCCTGCAGGCGCCGGGCGTACGACACGTCCGGGTCGTCCGGGGCGCGCTGCGGCTCGAAGAGGAGGCTGAGGCAGTGCGGGAAGCGCTCGGTGAGGCGCGCCATCGGCTCATCGGGGCGCACCGGGTCGGTGAGGGTGGCCTCCACCCACGCGTCCTCGTGGGCGGCGAGCTCCGGGTCGTCCAGGAGCTGGTCGAGCTCTCCCTTGATGCGGGCGAGCGGCCGCGGCACCGGGCAGTCGATCCGCTCGGCGGTGACCTCCCCCGCGGCGTCCAGGTCGACGAGCCACATGCTCTTGCGGTGGTCGGCCTCGGAGAAGGAGTACGCGAGCGGGGAGCCGGAGTAGCGCACGCGCTCGGTGACGCGCTGGCAGCCGTGCAGATGCCCGAGGGCCACATAGTCGACGCCGTCGAAGACCCCGGAGGGCACGGCGCTGACCCCGCCGACCGTGATGTCGCGCTCGCTGTCGCTGGCCTCGCCGCCCGCGACGAAGGCGTGCGCGAGGACGACGGACCGGGTGCCGGGGGCGCGCCCGGCGAGATCGGCACGCACCCGCTCCATGGCGGCGCCGAGCACGGCCTCGTGCCCCGCCTTCTTCACCTCGAACTCGCTCTTCACCAGGGCCGGTTCGAGATACGGGAGTCCGTAGAAAGCGACGTCCCCGTGCGCGTCGGCGAGCACCACGGGCTCGCCGCACCCGGCCGGGTCGGTGCGCAGATGGATCCCGGCGCGGCCGATGAGCCCGGCGCCGACGCCGAGCCTGCGCGCGGAGTCGTGGTTGCCGGAGATCATGACCGTGGGCACCTGGAGCCCGGCGAGCCGGTGCAGGGCGTCGTCGAACAGCTCGACGGCGGCGAGCGGCGGCACCGCCCTGTCGTACACGTCCCCCGACACGACCACCGCGTCCACCTCGCGCTCACGCACCGTGGCGACGAGGTGACCGATGAACTCGGCCTGGGCGCCGAGCATGTTCACCCGGTGGAACGCCCGGCCCAGATGCCAGTCGGAAGTGTGCAGCAGCCTCATGATCCCCGAGACTAACGGCAGGGTCGGACATCACGGGCGGGCACTCCCGTATCCGGCGCTTCGGGAGAGCTGCGTCACCCACCCCCTGCCGTCGCCCACCCCCTGCCGTCGCCCGCCTTCTGCCCTCACCCACCCTCTGTCGTCACCCACCCTCTGTTGATGTGCCAGGTACTCCCGTCGGCGCTCGCGCCGCGCAGCCCGTGCAGGGTGGGGGCGCCCGCGAGCGCGGGGACGCGGGAGTCGCCGAGGGCGGCGAAGGCGTACGTGCGGGCCGGGTCCCAGTCGGTGCTGCGGCGCAGGCGCCGGGCGAGCTGGGCGAAGCCGAGCGGCACGGCGGCGATCACCCAGGCGTCGGGCTCCTGGGCGGTGAGGCGCCGGGCGGGCCGCAGCCAGGACGCGGCGTGCTCGGGCCAGTCGACGACGGCGAGCACGTGGCGGTCACCCGCGTCGGCACCACCCTCAGCCCACGCCGCCGCGAACGCCTCGGCCGCCGCCCAGGACGCCGCGTCCCGGCCGTGCCCGACGGCCACGGCACGGATCCGCGCGCGGGGCCGGGTCAACAGGCCGATCAGCGCGGCGAGTTCGGGCGCGGTGTGCGGGGCAGGCCCCGGCAGCGCGCCGAGCCCGGCGAGGTCGTCGGGGTCGACCAGGGGCGAGGGAAGGTCGGGATCGGAGGCGGAAGCGGAAGCGGAAGCGGAGGCGGAAGCGGAGGCGGAAGCGGAGGAGAAGGAGAAGGAGAAGGAGAAGGCGGAAGCGCTGAGGAATGCGGGCGCGTCGTGATTCATGGTGCGTCCCAGCATCGGCGGGACGGCACGCGGCTGCTGGCGGTCTTCGGACGCCGTCGTGCGCGGGCGGCGTCGTAGCCGGAGTCCGTCGCGCACGGACGCCGTCGTACCCGGACGCGGTGGGGCAGCCGCTACGCGTCCCCGTACGCCTCTCCCCCGAGCTCGAGGCCCGCCGTCCCCGCCGTCGCGTCCGCCAGCCAGCCGCGGAAGGTCTCGACATCGGCGTCGGGGAGGCCGATCTCCAGGGTGACCGCCTCTCCGTAGCGGACGTCGCGGACGTCGCGGCCCGTGGCGCGCAGGTCGTTCTGGAGCTTGCCCGCGCGCTGGTGGTCGACGGTGACCGTGGCGAGGCGGAAGCGGCGCCGGGTGCGGGTGCCGAGGGCGTCGAGGGCCTCGCCGACCGCGCCTCCGTAGGCGCGGATGAGTCCGCCCGCGCCGAGCTTGACCCCTCCGTAGTAGCGGGTGACGACGGCGACGACGTAGCGCATCTCGCGGCGCAGCAGCATCTGCAGCATGGGCACGCCCGCCGTGCCCCCGGGCTCCCCGTCGTCACTGGCCTTCTGCACCGCGGCGTCGGCGCCGATGACGTACGCGAAGCAGTTGTGCGTCGCGGTCGGGTGCTCCTTGCGGATCCGTGCGATGAAGTCCTGGGCCTCCGCCTCGGTGGCCGCGGGCGCGAGCGCGCACAGGAAGCGCGAGCGGTTGATCTCGGTCTCGTGCACGCCCTCGCGGGCCACTGTGCGGTACTCGTCCTGCATCACGCCAGCGTATGCGCTCCCCCGGGACCGCAGGCCCGGCGCCCCGGGTAGCGTTGTCGGTCGTGACGTCTCCTTCGAAGCACGCAGCTCAAGTCCCCGGAGCGGTCGACATATTGGGTCCGCTCCTCGCGGGGACGCCGGTCACCGTCGTGGAGACCCGTGCCGACATCCCGGGCGCGGACCTGTTCCCCGGCGAGGCCGAGGTGATCGCGAAGTCCGTCGCCAAGCGGCGGGGCGAGTTCATCACCGTCCGGCACTGCGCCCGCACCGCCCTGGCCCGCATCGGCGTGGCCCCCGCGGCGATCCTGCCGGGCGAGCGGGGCGCGCCGGGCTGGCCGGAGGGCGTCGCCGGCAGCATGACGCACTGCACCGGCTACCGCGCCGCGGTCGTGGCCCCCACCTCCGACGTGGCCTCCGTCGGGATCGACGCGGAGCCCGCGGAGCCGATCTCCGACCCCGATGTGCTGCGTCTCGTGGCGGACGACGAGGAGCGCGCCGCCCTCGCCGCCCTGGCGGCCGCGCACCCGGAGGTGCCCTGGGACCGGCTGCTGTTCAGCGCCAAGGAGTCGGTCTACAAGACGTGGTTCCCGCTGACCCGGCAGTGGCTCGACTTCGACGAGGCGCATCTCACGTTCGGCCTCGACGGCACGTTCACGGCGCGCCTCCTGGTGCCGGGGCCCGTGGTGGCGGGGCGGGAGATCACCTCGTTCGCGGGGCGGTGGCTGGTGCGGGACGGGATCGCCGTCACGGCCATCGTCCTGCCCGCCGCGCCCACCACGCCTGCTTCCTAGGGCACGCCCCGCAGCCCACGCCACCCCGCGTACGTCACCCCGCGTACGTCACCCCGCGTACGTCACCCGGCCCGCCAGCCACGTCCCCAGGACCCGGACGTCCCGCACCGCCATCGGGTCGACAGCCCGTGGGTCGGCGGAGAGCCGGACCAGGTCCGCGGGGGCGCCCGGCACGAGCCCCGTGCGGTCGTCGGCGCCCGCCTGGTGGGCGACGCCGCTGGTCGCCGCGGTCAGGGCCTGCTCCATGGTGAGGCGCTGGTGCGGGGTCCAGCCCGCTTTCGGTTCGCCCGCGAACGTGCGCCGGGTGACGGCCACTTGGATGCCCTCCAGGGGCACGTGCGAGCTGACCGGCCAGTCGCTGCCGAAGGAGAGCCGCACGCCGTCGCGCGTGAGGTCGCCCATCGGGTACTGGAGGGCGGCCCGTGCGGCGCCGATCCGCGGGACGGAGAGCTCGGTCTGGAGGGGGTCGAGCTGCGCCCACAGGGGCTCGAAGTTGGCGATGACGCCGAGGGCGGCGAAGCGGGGCAGGTCGGCGGGGTCGACGAGCTGGACGTGGGTGATGACGGGGCGCCGGTCCCAGGCGGGGTTGGCGCGGACCGCCGACTCCACGGCGTCGAGCGCCGCCCGCACCCCCGCGTCCCCGATGGCGTGGACGTGGGTCTGGAAGCCCGCCGCGTCGAAGGCCCGCACCGCTTCGGCGAGCGCGTCCGGCTCCCACACGGGCATGCCGCAGCTGTGCGGGGCGTCCTCGTAGGGGCGGAGCAGCGCGGCCGTGCCGCCCTCGATGACGCCGTCGCTGAAGTACTTCACGGTGCGGGCGGAGAGCAGCGGGCCGCCCTCCTGCGCGACCCGCTGCCGTGTCTTCGTGAAAGGCCCCAGCTGCCCGCGCCAGCGGTCCGGGTCGGCGCGCTGGGCCAGGTCGACGCGGAAGGCGAGGGAGCCGTCGCGGGCGGCGGCGAGGTAGGCGGGCACCATGTCGGGCTCGACCCACGCGTCCTGGACCCAGGTGAGTCCCGCGCGCGCGTAGGCGGCGCCCGCTCTTCGCAGCGCCTCGACGAGCTCGTCCTCTGAGCGGGCGGGGACCTGGTCGAGGACGAGGCCGCAGGCGTGCCACTCGCGCAGGGTGCCCAGCGGGGAGCCGTCCGCGCGGCGCTCGATCCACCCCAGGCGCGGATCCCGCGTCGCCGCGTTCACCCCGGCCCTGCGCAGCGCCTCGGAGTTGCACCAGACCGTGTGGTAGTCGTGGGCGCGCAGCACCACGGGCCGGTCCGGTACGACGGCGTCCAGCCACCGCGCGTCGAACGCCCCGCCGGGCGCGAGCGCCGGGTCGTACGAGGCCCCGACGACCCACTCGGCGTCGGGGTGTTCGCGGGCCCACCGCCCCACTTCGGAGACGACGGCTTCGACGGACGCCGCCTCCTTGATGCGCGGTCCGAAGCTCTCCAGGCCACCGAACAGCGGGTGCGCGTGCCCGTCTCCGAAGGCCGCCATCAGCAGTCCGTCGCCCAACTCCACGACGTGATCGGCCTCTTCGGAGAGGGCGCGTGCCTCCTCTCCGAGAGCGAGGACCCGGCCGTCGCGGACGGCGAGCGCGGTGGTGTCTCCGTAGCGGACGGTTCCGGTGCGGACCGCCCCAAGGAAGACCCACGTCTCCGTACGGGCTTCCATGGCTGCATCCTCCGAACACTCCGAACACTCCGGGTCGCTCATCCTGCGTGCTCCGTCTCGACGGTCGTCAGCTTCTCGTAGGCCCCGAGGTCGCGCCGCCGGATGCGCACGGCGCGGGCCGCCCCCAGCGCGAACAGGACCGGCAGCGGCGCGAGGAGCGCGGCGTTGACGGCCCCCGAGGCCCCGGTCAGCAGGTTGAGGTCGGCGCAGACCAGGCCGATGAGAACCACCAGGCCCGCGCAGGCGACGAGCGGCGCGACCCGCACCCGCCAGGCGGGAAGTCCGCGCCGGTCGCGCCGGAAGAACCCGTACACGGCGAGCGCGGCGAGCGCCTGGAGCAGCATCACGCCGAGGATCCCCGCGCCGTTGCTCCACAGGAACGTGACGTCGTACGGGTCCACGCCACTCACCACCGTCACGGCCACCACCGCCAGGGCCAGGCAGCTCTG
Source organism: Streptomyces odontotermitis (assembly GCF_050510915.1). NCBI lineage: Bacteria > Bacillati > Actinomycetota > Actinomycetes > Kitasatosporales > Streptomycetaceae > Streptomyces > Streptomyces odontotermitis. The sequence goes on from NZ_JBNJLS010000024.1 coordinate 130,085, forward strand.
CACGAGGACCGCGGCGGCGGGGGCCCGGGTGCGCGCGGTCACGGTGCCGAGGTGGCGCGGCAGCAGGCCCTCGCGGCCGAGCGCGTAGAAGTAGCGGGCGGCGCCGTTGTGGAAGGCGAGCGTCGCCGCGAAGGCGCTCGTGATGATCAGTACGTGCATGGCGTCGGCCGCCCACGCGCCCGCGAAGCGTTCGGTGGCGGCGAAGACCATGTCGGCGCCGCCGTCGGCCCCGGCGACCGCCTGGGCGCGCCCGCCCCCGTACGCGTTGATGATCATCCACACGGTGAAGGTGTAGAAGAGCGCGAGAAAGGCCACGGCGACGCAGGTGGCGCGCGGCACCGTGCGCGCGGGCTCCCTGGCCTCCTCGGCGTAGATCGCGGTCGCCTCGAAGCCGACGAAGGCGCCGATGGCGAGCACGAACATGCCGCCCACGCCCGCGTCCCCGAGGCGGCCGGGCGACAGCGCGCCCGCGTCGAGCCCCTGCGGCCCGCCGCCGTGCGCGAACACCCCCGCCTCGAAGACGAGCAGCACGAGCACTTCGAGGACCAGCGCGACGCCGAGGACCTTCGCGCTGAGCGTCACCTTGAGGTAGCCGAGCACCCCGATCGCGACAAGGCCCGTCACCGACCAGCCCCACCACGGCACATGAGTGCCCGTCAGGTCGGTGAACCCGGACTCGGTGAACCAGCCGAAGGCGACGAGCAGCCCCGTCTCGATCGCGTTGTAGGAGAAGAGCGCGACATACGCGGCGCCCGCGCCGGTGGGGCGGCCGAGGCCGCGGCCGACGTAGGCGTAGAACGCGCCCGCGTTGCGCACGAACCGGCTCATCGCGGTGAACCCGGCCGCGAACACGATGAGCAGCAGGCCCGAGACGAGATAGCCGAGCGGTGCGGCGCGGCCCGCCATGCCGATGGAGACCGGGGCCACGCCCGCCATGACGGTGAGCGGTGCGGCGGCGGCCACGACGAAGAAGACCAGGTCGCCGACGCCGATGGCGCCGTGGCGCAGCCCTGCCGCCGCGCCGGTACTCCTGTGCACCGCCACCCCCGTACTCCCGCGTTGCCGGGCTCCGGAAAAACTAAACCCTTTAGTCCGGGCTGGCGAGACCGTACTGTGCGCAGCGGGCCACTGGGAAGAGCGCATCGGAGCAAGGGAGTTGACGACGCCATGAGCGGCACGGACGCATCCGACGGCGCGGGGCGCGGCAGGCCCCGCACGCCCGTGCTCGGCGCGGAGCTGATCGCGCGCGAGGCGCTCGCCCTGATCGACGAGGAGGGCGCGGACGCCTTCAGCCTGCCCCGGCTCGCGGCCCGGCTCGGCGTGAAGACCGCCTCGCTCTACAACCACCTCGACGGCCGCGCCGCCGTCATCGAGGGGGTGCGACGCCTGGTCGTGGAGGAGATGGACGTCTCGGCGTTCGGCGCGCTGCCGTGGCCCGGCGCCCTGCGGTCCTGGGCGCGTTCGTACCGGGACGCCTTCGCGCGCCACCCGCACGCGATAGAGCTGCTCGCGACGACGACGATCAGCTCCCCGGCCACGCTCACCATGTACGAGGCGGTCGTGTCCGCGCTGGCCCGCGGGGGCTGGCCGAGGGAGCGGCTCGTGTCGGTCCTGACCTGCGTGGAGTCCTTCCTGCTCGGCTCGGCCCTCGACCTCGTGGCGCCCCCGATCATGATCGACACGGCGGGGCAGGCGCAGCAGGTGCCGGTCCTCGCCGACGCCCTCGAAGGCTCGAAGGCGGCGCGCGCCGACCGGGCCTTCGACTGCGGCCTGGACGCGCTGATCCGCGGACTGGAGGACCAACTCGCCACCCTGGAGCGGCCGCTGACGCCGCCCGAGTGATCGCTCGGAGCTCTCTCCGCGACCTCCCGCGGTCCTCAGTGCCCCTTCGAAGGCTCCGAGTTCGCGAGCGTCTCCCAGAACATCCCCTCGTACGCCTGCAGGAGCCGCCCGTGGCGCCGCGCCGCCGCCCGTGTGACCCGGCCGCGCTCCAGGCCCGCATCGACGGCGGCGAGCGCCTGCCGGTCGAGGTCCGGCGCGGGCGCGGCGAAGAAGTCGAAGAAGGCGCACCCCTCGTCCGCGAAGCCGTAGTGGGTGCGCAGGGCCGTCGCGATCGTGGCGCAATAGCCGCCCCACGCCGAGAAGTTGGCGGTCAGGGCGAGGATCGCGTCGGCCGGATCGGCGTTGAGGGCGAGCCAGGAGACGTACGCGGGATATGCCTGGCAACCCGCCATCGGCTCGTAGGCCAGCGCCTCCTTGGTGCTCGTGCCGCAGGCCGCGAGGAGCGGGCCGAGACGCTCGTGCGCGAGGCTCTCGCCCTCGGCGAGGGTGACGAAGAAGGGGGCGCACTCCGCGTCGGCGCCCGTGGAGCGCGCGGCCAGGTGCGCGAAGGAGCGGCGGTCGGCGGGGATGACCTGCCACTGTTCGAGGGCGAGCGCGGTGACGGCGGCGAGGTCCGCGGTGCCGTCGGCGATCCGGGGGACGAGGGGGTTCATGGCCGGGTCCGGGGCGAGGTCGGCGACCGTCTCCGCCACGAGTTCCGATGCTGTGCGCGTCATCGCCGCCACCCTCTCGTCGGGCCGCCCGGCGGCCCCGTGTGCGCTCCCGCGGCACCGGATCCGTCGCCCCGGCCGCGCTGCCACGGTCCACCGTGCCCTGGCGCGGGGCGCCCCACAACACGGCCCGCCGCCCGTCACGGGCCCGCGCTCACCGGGATCCCCTCCGCACTCACGGCGATCCCCGGCTCACGCCACCCTCGTCCTCCCCACGCCGCGATCGCACACTGCGCCCCCGTCCTCACCACGCCGTGGCCGCACGCAGCACCCCGACCAGCGTGACCGTCGCACTCGCCGACGACGCCGCGGAGACCGTGGTGCCGAAACCCGCGCACCACAGCGCGAGGCCGGCCGTCGTGAACGGGGCCGGGCGGGTGCGGGCGAGCGGCGGCGGGGCGAGCAGCGCGGCGACCCGGCGCGGGACCGGGCCGGTGGCGGCGAGGTTCGCCAGGGCGGGCGCGGGCGTCGACCGGGTGAGCAGCGCCGCCTTGCCGATCGCGCGGGCGACGGACGGACGGTCCCGCACCACGCGGGCCGCCTCCTCGTCGGCCCACCGCTCCGTCGTGTAGGAGACGGCGGTCCGCAGCGGCCGCAGGAACGGGTTGGCCCCGGCGGCGAGCCGCGTCACCAGGAGGTAGCGGTGGTGGCGTGCCGTCAGGTGGGCGCGTTCGTGTGCGAACAGGGCGCGGCGCTCCGGGGGTTGGAGCCGGTCCAGGAGCCCTCGGCTCACCACGATCCGGTCCCGCTCCCCCGCGCCGCCGGGCAGGGCGTAGGCGTACGGCGCCGGGTCGGCGAGGACGGCCACCGGGGCTCCGGGCAGGCCGCGCAGCGCACGGTGCGCCCGGCGGCGTACGCGACGGTGGTGCAGCAGTGTGCGCACGGTGGCCACGGCGACCGCGAGCAGCGCGGGGATCGCGGCCCGTCCGGCCACCTCGTCGTACGGGAGCGCGGCGCGCACCTGCGGGTCCGACCAGCCGTCCGGCAGGGGATTTCCCGGGAGTTGGGCCGTGCCGACCACCATCAGGAGGGCCAGGCACACGGTGCTGCACACCGCCATGAGCCCGGCGACCGCCGTCAGCAGGCGCGTCGCGGCGCGCGGGTGGAGATGCTGCGCGGCGAGCCGGGCGACGGGCCACGCGGTGAGCGGCAGCACCAAGGGCAGGAAGACGAAGACCCCCACGCCGTGTCAGTCCTCCTTCGCGGTCCGGTCCGGCGAGTCCGGCACGTCCGGCGCCCCCGCGTCCGTCGCGCGGCCCGCCCCCGGTCCCACGTCCGCCGCCGGGCCCAGGCCCGCGTCCGTGCCCGTGCCCGCGTCCGCCTCTCCGAGGAGTTCCCGCAGGAGTTGCTCGTCGTCCGGTGTGAGCGTTGTCACGAAGCTGGCGAGCACGGCCTCGCGGTCGCGCTCCCCGTCGAGCACCTTGCGCATCCGGAAGGCGGCGAGGCCCGCCTCCCCCGCCGCCGTCGACCAGGCGAAGGAGCGGCCCGCGCGCTCCCGCGTGACCACGCCCTTCGCCAGCAGGCGGGTCAGGATGGTCATCACGGTCGTGTACGCGAGGTCGCCGCCGACGCGCTCCTGCACCCAGGCCGCGCCCACGGGGCCGCGCGCCTCGGCCAGGGCGGCGAGGACCTGCGCCTCCAACTCGCCCTGCGCACGGCGCCGCGGACCCGACGTCCGCTCCGCTCGTCCCTGCGCCATCGCCGCGTTCCTCCCGCTGTCGTGCCGCGCGGCCCGGTGTGCCGCGCACCCCTCGCTCCGGCACCGTTCCGGAGCCACGCGGGGCGCCATATCGTAAACGAGGACGCGGCGACCGCCGCTCTTCTACACTCCTGTAGATTTTACGGCGACCCTCACAAGTCACCAATCGGCAAGCCAACATCTGGAGGACACCGTGGGAGTTTCCCTCGCCAAGGGCGGCAACGTCTCGCTCAGCAAGGAGGCCCCGGGCCTCACCGCCGTGCTGATCGGCCTCGGCTGGGACGTACGGACGACGACGGGCACGGACTACGACCTGGACGCCAGCGCGCTGCTGTGCGGCGAGAACGGCAAGGTCGTCTCCGACCAGCACTTCGTCTTCTACAACAACCTGAAGAGCCCGGACGGTTCGGTCGAGCACACCGGCGACAACCTCACCGGTGAGGGCGAGGGCGACGACGAGTCCGTCAAGGTGGACCTCGCCGGCGTCCCCGCCGACATCGCGAAGATCGTCTTCCCGGTCTCCATCCATGACGCGGAGGCCCGCGGCCAGAGCTTCGGCCAGGTCCGCAACGCCTTCATCCGCGTCGTGAACCAGGCGAACGGCACGGAGATCGCCCGCTACGACCTGTCCGAGGACGCCTCGACGGAGACGGCGATGGTCTTCGGCGAGCTCTACCGCCACGGCGCGGAGTGGAAGTTCCGCGCGGTCGGCCAGGGCTACGCCAGCGGTCTGCGCGGCATCGCCTCGGACTTCGGCGTCAACGTCTGAGTCTTCCGCGTTACTGCGTTACTGCGTCTGCGTGACGGAGGGGTGGGCCTGGGCCCACCCCTCCGTACGTCCAGGCCCATACCGCGCCTCCCATGCGCTCCGTAGCGTCGAGATCACGACGAACCGGAGGTATCACGTCATGGAACGAACGGTGGAAAGCACCCAGGCTGTCGAGGTCTTCGACACCCTCAAGAAGAGCATCGCGCTCTACGGCGTCATCAGCGCCATCGTCCTCGGCACGGTCGCCGCACTCGCGGCCCTCGGCGATCCGGGGACCCCCTTCATGTGGATCCGTTCGGTCCTGCTGCTCGCCGTCTCCTGGCCGCTGCACCGGATGGCCGTCGGCGCGTCCGAGGGCTCGCGCAGGGCCTACGAGCGGCTGCGCACCCTCACCGTCGTCCTGCCCGTCGCGATCGTGGCCGTCGATCTGATCCCGGGCGTCTGTCCCGCCTGGTTCGCCGTGATGCAGGGGCTCTCCGCACTGGCTCTCGTGTACGGCGCCTGCCTCACCCGGGGATCCGGAGCGCGCGCCGCCTTCCCCAAGAGCGCCTGAGGGACCGTACAACTCTCCTTTGCCCGGCATGAGTTCACTTCACCGGCGGCACTCGGAACAATGACTGGCCCAGACAACCAGGAGGAGCCTTCCGCATGTTCCGACGGATTGGGACCGCTGTCGTCCGACATCCGGTGTGGACGATCGTGGCGTGGCTGATCGCGGCCGCGGCCATCGTCGCCACCGCACCCGGCCTCCCCTCGAACAGCGACGAGAGCAGTTTCCTGCCCAAGAGCTACGAGTCCATCAAAGCGGCGGACATCCAGGACAAGGCGTTCCCCAGCTCCTTCACCCCGTCCGCGACCGCGCTGTATCAGCGGACCGACGGCGGGCGGCTGACCGCCGCCGACAAGAAGGACGTCGCCCGCATCACCGCCGAGCTGGGCAAGAAGAAGATCGACCAGGTGCAGAAGGTCGTCCCCGGAAAGCCGTCCGAGGACGGCAAGTACACGATGACCCTCGTCCAGATGAACGACAAGACGACGGGTCAGCCCGAACAGGCCGACGCCGCCGAGGTGTTGCGCACGGACGTCAAGAAACTGACGCAGGGCACCGACCTCGAGGCCAAGCTCGGCGGCCCCGCCGCGCAGGCGCTCGACCAGCAGGACTCGTCCAAGCGCGGCGAGGCACTGATCGGCATCGGCACGTTCGCCATCATCCTGGTGACGCTGCTCATCATCTTCCGGGCGCCGATCCTCGCCGTGCTCCCCCTGGTCCTCATCGGCCTCGTCTCCGCCATCGCCAACGGCCTGATCGCGTACGCGACGAAGCTCTTCAACCTCGAGGCCAACAGCTCGATCTCGTCGATCCTCATCGTCGTGCTGTTCGGCGTCGGCACGGACTACTTCCTCTTCCTGATGTTCCGCTACCGGGAATGTCTGCGCGCGGGCGACGAACCGAAACAGGCGATGATCAACGCGGTGGGGCGGGTCGGCGAGGCCATCGCCTCCGCGGCCGGGGCGGTCATCATCGCCTTCCTCGCGCTGACCCTCTCCACGCTCGGCTTCCTGCGGCAGATGGGCCCGGCGCTCGCCATCGCGGTCGGCGCCACGCTGCTCGCGGGCCTCACCCTGATCCCGGCCGTGGTCTCCCTCATCGGCCCGAAGGTCTTCTGGCCCTCCAAGTCCTGGAAGCAGGAGCCGGAGGGCGCCCGCTTCGCCGCGCTCGGCCGTGGCGTGCAGCGCCGGCCCGCCATGGCCGCCGGGCTCTCCGGGCTCGTCCTGGTCGCGCTCTCGCTCGGCCTGTTCGGCTACCAGGCGACGTTCGACCTGGCGTCGGGCTCCATGCCCAAGACGAAGGAGTCGATGGTCGTCCAGGAGGAGATGAAGACGGCGTACTCGGCGGGCGCCGCCGCCCCCACCGACGTCTATGTCTCCAGCGTCGACGGCAAGCCGCTCGACAAGTCCGCCTTCCCCGCGTACGAGAAGAAGCTCGCCGCCGTCGACGGCGTCGCCTCCGCGCGGATGTCCCTCGTCAACAAGCCGGGCACGACAGCGGACTTCACCGTCACGCTCAAGTACGAGGCGTCGACGGACCGGGCCATCGACACCGTGGCCAAGGTGCGCGACGTCGCGCACGCGAGCGCGCCGGAGAACACCGAGGCCGTCGTCGGCGGCACGTCCGCGATCTTCAAGGACATCGACACGGCGGTCTCCCACGACTACAAGACCGTCTTTCCCGTCGCCGCCCTCCTGATCATGGTGATCCTGGGGCTGCTGCTGCGCAGCATCGTCGCGCCCTGGTACCTGATGGCGTCGGTGGGTCTCGGCTTCGGGGCCACCCTCGGCGCCACCGTGCTGATCTTCCAGAAGGCGCAGGGACACTCGGGGCTCATGTTCATGCTCCCGGTGATCATGTATCTCTTCGTGGTCGCGATCGGCACGGACTACAACATCCTGATGATCGCCCGCCTGCGCGAGGAGGCCAGGGAGGGCCGTGAGCCGCGTGAGGCGGCCGGGATGGCGCTGCGGCACGCCGGTCCGACCGTGGCCGCGGCGGGCTTCATCCTGGCGGCGACCTTCGCCACGATGATGCTGGCGGGCAACTCGCTGCTCACGGAGATGGGCTTCGCCGTCTCCTTCGGCATCGCGATCGCCGCGTTCATCATGGCGATGTTCTTCACCCCGAGCCTCACCGCGCTCATCGGGCACGCGGCGTGGTGGCCGGGGCACGGGGACCGGGCGGCGGAATCGGCTGACGGCGCCCCGGCCGCCGGTGCGGTGCCCGGCCAGGACCGGGAGCGGGACCCGTCGGAGCATGATCCGTCGCGGCTGCGGGGGTAGCGCGGCCGAGCGAACGGCGCCGGGCGGCGGGCGGCGTGCGGGGCCGATGGCCGGTGGCCGGCTCCGTGCTGCCAGTGACCCCGCCGCCGGCTCGACCGTCCGCTCTGTCCTCCCCCGCCAGGGGCGGCTGACGCAGAAGGGCTCCCCCGGCGTGCGGCGGCCGCCGCTCCCGCGCCCCGGGCTGGGTGGGGCTGGACCCACCCAGCCCGGGGCCCAGCCGGATACCGGCACCGACCGGACCCCTCTAACGTCTCCACCAGTGGCCGGACCTGCGGGATTCCGGCTGGCAGAATGGCGCCGTGGCGAAAGGATCAGACGGATGAGGCTGCCCGCCGGAGGCGGTCCACCGCGCTGGTGGGTCGAGGTCGTGCGTGGGGTGTACCGGTCGCTGGTGCTCACCGGGCTCACCGTTCTCATGCCGGTGGTCGCCCTGGCCGTGGGCCTCCTCGGGGCCGGGCTCGCCTCGTCCTGGACCGAGGGGCTCGACGCGGCCCTCCCCGTCCGGATCCTGGTGACGCTCGGCGAGGCGCTCGTGGTGTTCGTCTGGGTCGCCGCGGCCGTGTGGATCGTGCACATGGTGACCAGCCAGACCTTCGCGCAGGCCGCGCGCCGCCGCGCCCGGCGCTGGCTCGGCGCGGGCGTCGAGGTGACCTACCGGCCCGTCGCGCCCGTGCTCCGCATGGCCACGGGCCACTGGTGGGACGGCCGCGAGTACCACAAGTCCGAGCGGGAGGCCCGCCGCAGGGCCCGGCACGACGCCCGGTTCCGCGATCCGCAGCTGCACTGGGACGGGGTGTGGTGCGCGGTCGCCGGGGTGACCGTCCTTCCGGTCGCGGCGCTGCCGCTGCTTGGGCTCGGCGTCGGCGGCTATCTCACCTCCCGGCCGGGGCTCCTCGCGTACGGGGTCGGGGTGATCGTCGCGGGGCTCGCCGCCGCACCATTCGCGTGGCGGATCCTCGGGCCCGTGGCGCGGCGCTTCCTCGGCCCGGTCCCGCGGCTGCGGCTCGGCCTGCGCGTCGAGAAGCTGGAGGCCGTCCGCGTCGACCTGACCCAGACGCAGGCGGCCGAACTGGAGCGCATCGAGCGGGACCTGCACGACGGGGCGCAGGCCCGGATGCTCGCCATGGGGATGTCGGTGGGCGCCGCCGAGCAGCTCATCGACACCGATCCCGCGGCCGCGAAGGCGATCCTCGCCGAGGCCCGCGCCACCTCCGCCACCGCCCTCGCCGAGCTGCGCTCCCTGGTCCGCGGCATCAACCCGCCGGTGCTCGCCGAGCGCGGCCTCGTGGACGCCGTGCGGGCCCTGGCGCTCGACGGCCCCGTCGAGGTCGACGTGCGCAGCACGGTGCCCTCGCGCCCCGAGCGCCCGGTCGAGTCGGCGGTCTACTTCGCCGTCGCGGAGCTCCTCGCGAACGTGGTCAAGCACGCCGCGGCCACCCACGTGACGGTCGAACTCGGCTACGCCCGGCGGACGCTGACCGCGAGCGTCACCGACGACGGGGTCGGGGGCGCCGCCGCGTCGGCGGGTTCGGGGCTGCGCGGGATCGAGCGCCGGATGGCGGCGTTCGGCGGCCGCGTCGAGATCAACAGCCCCTCCGGGGGACCCACTCACATCCTCGTGGCGGTGCCGTGCGCGTTGTCGTAGCCGAAGATCTGTTCCTGCTGCGCGACGGGATGGTCCGTCTCGTCGAGTCGCTCGGGCACACGGTGGTCGCCGCGGTCGACACCGGCCCCGCCACGCTGGCGGCGCTGCTCGACGAGCGGCCGGACGTGGCGATCGTGGACGTCCGGCTGCCACCGACCTTCTCCGACGAGGGACTTCAGGCCGCGCTCGCCGCCCGCCGGGAGATCCCGGGCCTACCGGTCCTCATCCTGTCGCAGCACGTGGAGCAGCTGTACGCGCGCGAGCTGCTCGCCGACGGGCACGGCGGGGTCGGCTATCAGCTCAAGGACCGGGTCCTGGACGCGGGCCAGTTCCTGGACGCCCTGAACCGCGTCGCCGCGGGCGGCACGGCGCTCGACCCGACGGTCGTCGCCAAGCTCCTCGGCCGCCCCCTGCGGGCCGACCCGCTCGCCGCACTCACCGAGCGGGAGCGCTCGGTGCTCGCGCTGATGGCCGAGGGCCTGTCGAACGCGGCGATCGCGGCCCGCCTCTTCCTCAGCGAGGGCGCCATCAGCAAGTACACGACGACGATCTTCGCCAAGCTCGGCATCGCCGCCGACGACGACACCAACCGCCGGGTGCGGGCGGTGCTGACCTACCTCGGGGCCGAGTCGCGGGACGACGCGGACTGACCCCGAGGCGGGATGGCCGGGCGGCCAGCACAGCCGGTGCAGCCGGTGCAGCCGGTGCAGCCGGTGCAGCCGGTGCAGCCGGTGCAGCCGGTGCAGCCAGCACAGCCGGTGCAGCCAGCACAGCCAGCACAGCCAGCACAGCCAGCACAGCCAGCACAGCCAGCACAGCCAGCACAGCCAGCACAGCCAGCACAGCCAGCACAGCCAGCACAGCCGGTGCAGCCGGTGCAGCCGGTGCAGCCGGTGCAGCCGGTGAGCCTTACACCGTCTTGGCGAGCCGGTCCGCGAGGAGCTTGGCGAAGCGCGCCGGGTCGGCCAGGTCGCCGCCCTCCGCGAGCAGGGCCGTGCCGTACAACAGCTCGGCGGTCTCGGCGAGTTGAGGGTCCGACGACCGCTCCTCGTACGCCGTCCTGAGGCCGCTGACCAGCGGGTGCTTGGCGTTGAGCTCGAGGATGCGCTGGACCGGCGGGACCTGCTGGCCCATCGCCCGGTACATCCGCTCGAGGGCGGGCGTCATGCCGTCGGCATCGCTGACCAGGCAGGCCGGGGAGCTGGTGAGGCGGGTGGTGAGGCGGACGTCCTTCACCTCGTCGAGGGTCTCGTTCAGCCAGCCGAGCAGCGGCGCGAAGCCGTCGGGCTGCTCCTCCTTCTGCTCCTCACCGTCGGCGGGCAGCTCGACCTCGCCCCGGGTGACGGACTGGAACTCCTTGCCCTCGTACTCCTGGACCGCCTCGACCCAGATCTCGTCGACCGGGTCGGTGAGGATGAGGACCTCGTACTCCTTGGCCTTGAACGCCTCCATGTGCGGGGAGTTCTCGACCTGGGCGCGGCTGTCGCCCGTCATGAAGTAGATCTTGTCCTGGCCGTCCTTCATGCGGCCGATGTAGTCGGCGAGCGAGGTGGGCTCCTCGGCGCCGGTGGAGGCGAACGACGCGATGTCGAGGATCGGCTTCTGGTCCTCGGCGCCACCGAGCAGCCCCTCCTTGACGGCCGCGCCGAACTCCCGCCAGAACGTGCGGTACTTGTCCGCGTCGTTCTTCATCAGGTCCTTGATCGTCGCAAGGACCTTCTTGGCGAGGCGGCGGCGGATCAGCTGGATGTGCCGGTCCTGCTGGAGGATCTCGCGGGAGACGTTCAGGGACAGGTCGGCGGCGTCCACGACTCCCTTGACGAACCGGAGGTGGTCCGGGAGGAGTTCGCGGGCGTCGTCCATGATGAACACGCGCTTCACGTACAGCTGGATGCCGTGGCGGCCGTCGCGCTGGAAGAGGTCGTGCGGGGCCCGGGACGGCAGGAAGAGCAGCGCCTCGTACTCGAAGGTGCCCTCGGCCCGCATGGGGATGGTCTCCAGCGGGTCCGTCCAGTCGTGCGAGATGTGCCGGTAGAACTCCCGGTACTCCTCGTCCTTGACCTCGGAGCGCGGCCGCGCCCACAGGGCCTTCATCGAGTTGAGGGTGGCCTCGCCCATGCGGATGGGGAAGGAGATGAAGTCCGAGTAGCGCTTGACGATCTCCCGGATCTTCGCCGGGTCCGCGTAGTCGTAGAGGGCGTTCTCCTCGTCCTTGGGCCGCAGGTGGACGGTGACCGCGGTGCCCACCGGGGCGTCGTCGACCGTCTCCAGGGTGTACGTGCCGTCGCCGTCCGACTCCCAGCGCGTACCGCCCGCCGCGCCCTCGTCGCCCGCCTTGCGGGTGAGCAGGGTGACGCGGTCGCCGACCATGAAGGTGGAGTAGAAGCCGACGCCGAACTGGCCGATCAGCTCGGCCGAGTCCTTGGATTCCTTCGATTCCTTCGATTCCCGGAGCCGCCGCAGGGTCTCGGCGGTGCCGGACCGGGCGATCGTGCCGATGAGTCCCACGACCTCGTCGCGCGACATGCCGATGCCGTTGTCCCGCACGGTCAGCGTGCGGGCCTCGGCGTCGGCCTCGACGGCGATGTGCGGGTCGTCGGCCCTGAGGCTGTCGTCGGTGAGACCGGCGAGGCGGCGCTTGTCCAGGGCGTCGGAGGCGTTGGAGATCAGCTCTCGCAGGAAGACGTCCTTGTTCGAGTAGATGGAGTGAACCATCAACTGGAGGAGTTGCCTCGCCTCTGCCTGAAACTCCAGCGTCTCGGTGCTCATGTGTCCCTCCCGTGAATTGCCTGAGTACGGGGCGATTTTGCCCCGGGGAATCACTCCGCGCCACCCGCTGTTGTGCGAGCAGCACCCGAGGCAGCACCCCCGCTCAGATCCATGGAGGCCGCGCATGTACGGCGACGAAGCAACGATCCGCAAGATCCTCACCGGGCTCGGCGACACCTGGGCGGTCGTCGGCCTGTCGTCGAACGAGAGCCGCGCGGCGTACGGCGTCGCCGACGTCCTGCAGCGCTTCGGCAAGCGCGTCGTGCCGGTGCACCCGAAGGCGGAGACGGTGCACGGGGAGAAGGGGTACGCGTCCCTCGCGGACATCCCCTTCGAGGTGGACGTCGTGGACGTGTTCGTCAACAGCGACCTCGCGGGCCCGGTCGCCGACCAGGCCGCCGCGATCGGCGCCAAGGCGGTGTGGTTCCAGCTCGGGGTCGTGGACGAGGCGGCGTACGAGCGCACGCGGGACGCGGGGCTCGACATGGTGATGGACCGGTGCCCGGCGATCGAGATCCCCCGCCTCGGCTGACCCTCCCCGCACCGGCCGCCCCCACCCTGACGCCCCCACCCTGACGCCGTCCCCCACCTGACGTCCCCCACCTGACGCCGCCCCCCCTGACGCCGTCCCCCGCGCCACGGCGGGAACACGCACGTTTGCCCCAACTCTGCGTCCTGTCACGGCAGTTGCGGAATCATGTGCGGTGAGCCACTTCCGGCGACCTCTCAGGGGCATCGATGGCATTGGAATTCCGGCTGCTCGGACCGGTCGAGGCGCTGTGCGAGGGGCGCCCGCTGCGGGTGGGCGGCCCCAAGCCCCGTGCGCTGCTGGCCGTCCTCCTGCTGCGCGCGGGCCACGTCGTGCCCGCCGACGCGCTGGTGGACGTCGTCTGGGGCGAACAACCGCCGGAGACCGCGCGGGCGTTGATCCAGACGTATGTCTCGGCGCTGCGGCGGGCCCTGCCGGACGCGTGCCGGGAGTCGATCGAGACGCGGGCGCCGGGGTATGTGATCCGGCCGGGGTCCGGCGCGGTGGACCTGGAGCGGTTCGAGGAGCTGGCCGCTGCGGGGCGGCAGGCCGCCGGGCGCGGGGACCCGCTCGGCGCGGCCGGGCTGCTGCGCGAGGCCCTGGCGCTGTGGCGGGGGCCCGCGCTGGGTGGGGTCGGTGAGGCGCTGCGGGGCGAGGCCCTGCGTCTGGAGGAGGCCCGGCAGGCCGTGCTGGAGGAGCGCATCGCCGCCGAGCTCGACGCCGGGGGCCGCGAGGGCGAGCTGATCACCGAGCTGAACGCGCTGATCGGCGCCCATCCCACCCGCGAGCGGCTGCGCGGCCAGCTCATGCTCGCCCTCTACCGGGTGGGGCGGCAGGCCGACGCCCTCGCCGTGTTCGGGGAGGGGCGCGCCGTGCTCGCGGAGGAGCTCGGCATCGATCCGGGGCCCGAGCTCGGCCGGCTGCACGAGGCGATCCTGCGGGCCGACCCCGCGCTGCTGCCCGCCGAGGACCGCGCGGACCACTCTGACCACGCGGACCGCGCCGTGGCCGCCGCCCCGGCCCCGCGGGCCGCGCCCGCGCCCCGTCCCGTATCGCTCCTGCCGCCCTCCATCGGGGACTTCACCGGGCGCGGGAGCGAGGTCGCCGAGGTCGTCGACGGACTCACCTCGCCCCGGGACGCGACGGCCGTCGTGGTCGTGTCGGGCCCCGCGGGCGTCGGCAAGTCCGCCCTCGCCGTGAAGGCCGCGCACCTGGCCGCGGACGCCTTCCCGGACGGCCAGCTCTATGCCGAGCTGCACGGCATCGACGCCCCCGTGCCGCCCGGCGTCGTCCTCGGGCGGCTGCTGCGCGCGCTCGGCGCCGGGCCGCCCGAGGATCCCGCCGAGCGCGCCGACCTCTTCCGCAGCCTCGTCGCCGGGCGCCGCCTGCTGCTGGTGCTCGACGACGCGGGCAGCGAGTCCCAGGTGCGGCCCCTGCTGCCGGGCAGCCCGGGCTGCGGCGTCCTGGTCACCTCGCGGGCGCGGCTCGGCGGCCTCGACGGGATCCGGCGCACCGACCTCGCCGTCCTGGACGACGCCCCCGGCCTGGAGCTGCTGACCGGCGTCATCGGCGATCCCGCGGCCGTGGCCGACCCCGCCGAGGAGGCCGCCGCCCGGCGCATCGTCACCCTGTGCGGCGGACTGCCGCTCGCCCTGCGGATCGCCGGGGCCCGGCTGGCCACCCGGCGGCACTGGACGCCCCGGGTGCTCGCCGACCGGCTCGACGACGAGCGGCGGCGCCTCGACGAACTGGCCGTGGGCGACCTGGAGGTACGGGCCGGGCTCGGCCTGAGCTACGAGACGCTCGACCCCGACGCGCGCACCGTGCTGCGCCGCATCGCCGTCCTCGGCCCGTGCGACGTGGCGCCCTGGATGGTGGCGCTGCTCGTCGACGCGACCGAGGACGACGCGGAGGAGGTCCTCGAACGCCTGGTGGACGCCCAGCTCCTCGACTGGACCGGCACCGACGCCGCGGGGCAGTCGCGCTACCGGGCGCACGACCTGGTGCGGGTGTACGCCGCCGAGCGGGCGGAGGCCGAGGACGCGGCCGACGAGCGCAGGGCGGCGGTGGGCCGGGCCCTGGCCGCCGGGCTCCGGCTGGTGGAGCGGGTCGCGGAGGAGGCGCCCTCGGGGGTGGTCGTGCTGCGGCCCTACCTGGGCGGCGCGGGGAGCGTGAACCGGTCCGCCGGTGCGGACCCCGCGGTACGGGGCGGCGCGGGCGCGCAGGGGTACGAACCGGCCGCCGACGTCGGGCCCGCGACCGGACGGCGGGCGCTCGCCGACCCGTTCGCCTGGTTCGAGGCGGAGGCCGACGCGCTCGCCACCGCCGTCGAGCGGGCGGCCGCGTTCGGCCTGCACACCCTCGCCTGTGCCGCCGCGGCCGTGCTGTGCTCCTCGTCGTTCGCCGTCGGCAACCGCTTCGACGCCTGGTGGCGCAGCCACGACGCCGCGCTCGCCGCCGCCCGCCGCGCCGAGGACCGCTCCGGCGAGGCGCTGCTGCTCATCGGCCTCGGCCAGCTCCGCTACGAGCAGGACCGGTACGCGGAGGCGGAGGCGTACTTCCGGCAGGCCGAGCCGCTGTGTGCGGCCATCGGTGATCTGCACGGCCGCGCCGCGGCCCTCGCCGGCCTCGGCAGCTGTCTGCGCGAGGTGGGCCGCCTCGCGGAGGCCGAGGACGCGCTGGCCCGCGCCGCCGACGGCTTCCGGCGCCTTGACGATGTGACGGGGGTCGGCCTGGCCTGCCGGTTCGGCGGCTCCGTACGCCTCGAACTCGGCGACCACGAGGGCGCGTTGGCGCTTCTGGACGACTCGCTGCGGGCGTACCGGAGTCTGGGCAGCCGACGCGGTGAGGCGCTCACGCTGCGCACGCTGAGCCTGGTGCACAGATCGCTCGGCGCGTACGAGGAGGCCGAGCGGCACGCGGGTCGCGCCCTGGAGATCTTCGCGGGCCTCGGCGACCCGCTGATGGCGGCCTATGCCGAACGGGCCCGCGCCAAGGCCCGGTTGCGGCTCGGGCGCACCCGCGAGGCGGAGGCGGAGCTGCTCGGTTCGCTGGAGGTGTGCCGGGCGCACCGGGACCGGTTCGGCGAGGCGCTGACGCTGCGCACGCTCGGCGAGTGCGCCCTGGCGGACGGGCGGCACGGCACGGCGGAGGAGCGGCTCGTGACGGCCGTGGGCCTGTGGGACGTGCTGGAGCTGCGGCTGCCGCGGGCCCGCACGCTGCGCGATCTCGCGGCGGCCCGGGACGCGTTCGGCGACGCGGAGGGGGCGGCGGCGCTGCGCGCGGAGGCGATGTCGGTGTTCGCGGAGTGCGGCGCGCGGGAGCGGAGCGCGCTGTAAGGCGCTGGGAGCGGTGTTCCGGAGGGCTTACAGACGACCTATAGAGCCGTGCGCGAACCTCGTTGACGTCGGAGCGCGACGGCGCCCGGCACCAACGGGGAATCAACGGGGGAAGGACCACCGATGTCCAGCACCGCGCACCGCAAGTCCGTCATGCTTCTGGCCGCCGTCCTCGCCGGTGGGGCCGTCACCGCGGGGTCGCTGACCGCGACCGCGTCGGCGGCGCCGGAGGGGCGTTCGCTCCTGCGGCACACCATCGTCAAGAAGGCCGTCCAGGAGAACAACAACGCGCACCACAACCGCGAGGCCAAGAAGAACTGCAACTTCTACAGCGGGTATTGGAAGAACAGCGGCAACAACATCTGCCACACGTCGACCGGCGGCGTGAAGTGGCGCTCCAACGAGTGGTGCGCCGACTTCGCCCGGTACGTGTGGAAGAAGTCGGGCGCCAAGACCTCCAGGATCGATCCGTTCGCGGGCTCCTTCTACCGGGCCGCCAAGGCGGGCACCGGCAAGTGGCACCCGCGGGGCTCCTACACCCCCAAGGTCGGTGACGTGGTGCTCTACGACTGGGAAGGCCGCAAGCCGAGCCTCGGCAACAACGGCTGGGACGTCGACCACGTCGGCGTCGTCGTCGGCTACCGCAAGAGCGGGAAGCAGCTGACGACCATCGAGGGCAACACCAACAAGCAGGGCGGCGGCGGCAAGGAAGGCGTCTATCCGCGCAAGCGGCAGAACTCGGCGACCGGACGTGTCATCGGCTACGTCTCCCCGGAGAAGCGATAACCGCTCGGACCACGCCCCGGGGAGCGCGCCGCACCGGCCGCCTCCCGGGGCGCCGTCATGCCGACACCGTGGGGGGAACGGTCCATGGCCTTGCGCATCCACTTCACCGCCGACGATCTGGCGCGCACGGTGGTGTCCACGCGGCCGGACGTGATGTGGGAGCTGGTCAACAGCCTGCACATCCTCCAGTCGCCGCGCCCCGCGCCGGTCTACCGGCCCTGGCTGCACCATGTCCGGGCGCGGCTCGCGGCGGCCGATCACCGGCGTGTCCTGCGGCAGTTGACGCTGCTGGTGCCGCCGCGCGGCAGCTTTCCCGACTTCCTCACCCCGGCCCACACGGGCGGCCTCGACGCCGCGCTGGACCTGGTGCGGTCGACGCCGGCGCGGCGGCTGCGGCAGGAGCTGGCCGTCGCGTTCGAGGAGCGGGCCGCGCCGCCCTGGGTGCGGCGGCTCGCCGACGGGGACCGTCCGGTGCTGCAGGAGCTCCAGCACGCGCTCGCCGTCTACCACGAGGAGTTCCTCGCGCCGTACTGGTCCCAGATCGGCGAGTGCGTCCACGGCGAGCGGGCCCGGCGCAGCCGCGATGTGCTCGACGGCGGCGTCGGACAGCTCCTGCACCGCCTTGAGCTGTGCGGCCGCTGGACCCCGCCGACGCTGACCTGCGGCTATCCGCGCGACCGTGAACTGCGCCTGGACGGCCGGGGGATCACCCTGATCCCCTCGTACTTCTGCACGCGCTACCCGGTGACCTTCATCGACCCCGGGCTCCCGCCGGTCCTGGTCTTTCCCGCCGCCCACCAGCCCCGGACGGCCGCCCCGCGCAGCACGCTCACGGCCCTGCTCGGCCGGACCCGGGCGACCGTCCTGTGCTCGCTCGACCCGCCCTGCTCCACCAGCGAACTCGCCCTGCGCGCGGGCGTGTCCGTCTCCAGCGCCAGCGAACACGCGAGCGTGCTGCGCACCGCGGGCCTCGTCTCCAGCAGCCGGCGGCACTCCGCCGTGCTGCACAGCCTCACCCGGCTCGGCCGCGACCTCGTGTCTCAGACCGTCGCCACCAGCAGCTCCTCCGCGCTGGAGGGCCGCAGGCCGTCGGTCCTGTCCGCGAAGTAGCGGTCGGTGAGCTCGGCCGCCGAGACGTGCCGGGCGTCCTTGAGTCCGGCCTCGCCGGCCAGGGCGAGGATGCCTTCAGGGGCGAAGAAGCTGATGAAGGGGGTGCCGGAGGCGCGCGCCGCCGCCTCCACCGCCCGGCGCCCGGGCCGCTCCTCCTCGTCGATGAGCCGCAGCGGCCGCATGAAGGTCATGGCCAGCGTGGAGCCGGGGGCGAGCCGGGCGGTCTGGCGGAGCGTGGCACGGATCGCGTCCCGCGTGAGGTACATGCTGACGCCCGTGGACGCGACGACGGCGGGCTCGTCCGGCTCGAACCCGGCCGTGACCAGGCCGTCCCACCAGTGCGGGCCCGCCTCGGAGTCGACCGGCACCAGGTGCAGGAAGTCCGGTACGCCCAGGCCGAGTTCGGTCAGGCGGCGGCGCTTCCACGCCTGGGTGCCCGGCTGGTCGACCTCGTAGATCCGCAACCGGGCGGCGTCCGGCGGCCTGCGCTGGGCGAAGGTGTCCAGGCCCGCGCCGAGGACGACGTACTGTCCGACGCCGTCCTCGCGGGCCCGCGCCACGGCGAGGTCCTCGATGAAGCGGGCGCGGGCCACGACGGACGCCCGGCTGCGGGCGGTGGCCGCCACGTCCATGTCGGGGCGCCGCCGCCACCGGTCCCCGCCGACGCCTTCGCCTTCGCCTTCGCCGTCAACATCGCTGCCGCCGTCGACTCCCGCGATGCGCAGGCCGAGTTCGTCCGTGAGGACGTGCGGCGGGGCGTCGGCGCGGACGTGCAGGGCCCGCCACAGGGCGACCCGTACCGCGGTGTGATCCGGTACCGCGGTGTGATCCGGTTCCGTGGGCTTCGCGGCGTGCTCGTCATGCATCGTGCTCTGCTCCTCTCACCGGGGGCTCTGCACCGGAGCATTCCAGACGGCACCGGCACCCGTCGGTGGCGATGTCGGTCACGATGTCGCCGGGGTCGCCTCCGTGCGCTGCGCCCCCACGGTTTCCGGCACCGGCCGCTCCCCCGCCGCCGCGGCCACCGGCAGGGTCAGCACCATGGTGAGCCCGCCGCCCGGGGTGTCCTCCGCGGTGAGGGTGCCGCCGAGCGCTTCTGTGAAGCCGCGTGCGACCGCAAGGCCGAGGCCGACTCCGGTGCCGCGCGGGGCGTCGCCGTAGCGCTGGAACGGCGCGAAGATGTCGTCCTTGGCCTCGTCCGGCACGCCCGGTCCGCGGTCCACCACGCGCACCTCGACCCGGTCCCCGTGGACGCTGGCGGCGACCAGGACGGGGGTGTCCTCGGGGGTGTACTTGACGGCGTTCTCGACGATGTTGGCGACGGCCCGCTCCAGGAGGCCCTTGTCGACGGCGACCATGGGCAGCGTCTCAGGGATGTCGAGCGTGACGTTCTCGTCCGGGTCCGGCACGCCGACCAGCGCCATCGGGACCACCTCGTCGAGGTCGACCTCGCGCACGAGCGGGGAGACGGTGCCGGTCTGGAGGCGGGACATGTCCAGGAGGTTGCCGACGAGGTGGTCGAGGCGGTCGGCGCCCTCCTCGATCGCGGCGAGCAGCTCGGCCTCGTCGGCCGCCGACCACTGCACGTCGTCCGAACGCAGGCTGGACACCGAC
>NZ_JBNJLS010000025.1:0-145592 GCF_050510915.1 Streptomyces odontotermitis
CGGTCGGCGTGCCCGCCGCCACCGTCAAGGGCAAGGCGAGGGCCGGGTACGTCAGCGTCGCCTTCGGCGGGAAGTACGGGCCCGGCCCGCACGGAACGGTGCGCGTCACCCAGTCCACCACCGGCGTCCCCGGCACCCCGGAGTCCGGCGACCGCTTCGGCGCCGCCGTCGCCACGGCCGACGTCGACCACGACGGGTACGCGGACCTCGTGATCGGCGCCCCCGGCGAGTCCATCGTCACCAGCACCGACGCGGGCAGCGTCACCGTCGTCCACGGCTCGGCCACCGCCGCGTCCACCGGCTTCGCCCGCGCCACCACCGCCGCCCGCGGCGACCGCCCCGGCGCCGCCTACGGAAACGCCCTGGCCGCCGCCGACTTCACCGGCGACAAGCGCGTCGACCTGGCCATCGGCGCCACCGACCGGATCGTGGCCAACACCACCCCGTCCGGCGCCCGCACCGTCCCCCTCATGGCCGCCCGGCACGGCTTCGGCGGCCGCGCCCCCGTCCTGGCCACCGGCGACTTCGACTCCGACGGCAACGCCGAACTCGCCGTCTCCTACTACACCGAGAACGAGCCGTACATCCGCTCCTACGTCGAGCTCCACACGTACGGCAGGAGCGGGCCCGCCTTCGGCCTCTCCTGGAGCAGCGCCAACAGCGCCGCGAACGCCCTCGCGGTAGGGGACTTCAACGGCGACGGCCGCGACGACCTCGCCCTCGGCAACTGCCGCGAGATCGCCGACGAGAACATCGACGACCCGTGCGGCCCCGAGGAACTCACCAAGGGCGGCGGCATCCACATCCACTACGGGAACGGCGCCGAACCCGCCTGGCGGGGCCAGACCCTCAACCAGGACACCCCGGGCGTGCCCGGCATCGCTGAATCGGGTGACGGCTTCGGTGACGCGCTCACGGCCGCCGACGTCGACGGCGACGGCAGGGACGACCTGGTCGCGGGCGCCCCCGGCGAGGCCATCGGCAGCAGGGCGGGCGCGGGCGCCGTGACCGTCCTCAGGGGCGGCGCACAGGGCATCCTCGACGGCTCGGGCAAGGCGAGGGCGGCCGCGTACCACCAGAGCAGCCCCGACGTCCTCGGTTCGCCCGACCCCGGCGACCGCTTCGGCGGCAGCCTCCGGACGGCCGACTACGACAAGGACGGCCGCCCGGACGTCTCGGTGGCGGCCCCCGGCGAGAACGACTCCGCGGGCGGCGTCTGGTTCTTCCCGTCGGGCGCCCCCGCGAACGGCTCGGTGGTCACCCCGAACTCCCTGGCCCTGCCCGCCTCCCAGGACCCACTGAAGTACGGAGAAGTCCTGGGCCGGTAGGGGCGGGGAGCAGGAGTGGGGAGCAGGAGTGGGGAGCAGGAGTGGGGATATCCCCTCAGGGTCCCCCTAGGGGTTGTCACAGGACGGCCGCAAACGCCCCTCTCCTCCGGAGGAGGGACGCCCCACTCAGGCAGACCAGGTACGTTCGATTCCGTGGCTGGATTCAGGATCGGACGCGGCCGGGACAACCGCGCCCCGCAACAACGACCGCGGCAGGAGCCGTACGGCGGACAGCAGGCCCCCCAGGGCCCGCCCCCGTACGGCTCCCAGCCGAACCCGCACGCCTACGGCCGCGCCCCGCAGCAGCCGGGCTACCCGCAACAGCAGGGGTACCCCCAGCAGCCGGGCCATCCGCAGCAGCAGTGGCCGCAGGCAGGTGGTGGCGCCCACGGCGAGCCGGAGTACTTCGGCGGCGGCCAGGGCGGACCCGGCGACCCGGGCCACGGCGGCTACGACCCGTACGCCGCCAACAACCCCGGCAGCACGCAGGCGTTCTCGCTCGGCGAGGACCCGTACAACGAGGGCGACACGTACCGCGCGGGCCAGGCACCGGCCCCGCCCATCGGCCCGAAGCTGCACTGGAAGGACCTGCTCCGCGGCATCGTCGTCCGCCCGGGCCCGACCTTCCTGCAGATGCGGGACTACGCGATGTGGGCGCCCGCCGTCATCGTCACGTTCCTCTACGGCCTGCTCGCGATCTTCGGCTTCGACGGCGCCCGCGAGGACGCGATCAACGCGACGCTCTCCGCGGCCGTCCCGTACGTCCTCACCACGGCCGTGGCGATCACGATCAGTGCCTTCATCCTCGGCGTGGTCACGCACAGCCTCGCCCGCCAGCTCGGCGGCAACGGCGCGTGGCAGCCGACGGTCGGCCTCTCCATGCTGATCATGTCCATCACGGACGCCCCCCGCCTGGTCGTGGCCATGTTCCTCGGCGGCAACCAGCCCTTCGTCCAGCTCCTCGGCTGGGCGACCTGGCTGGCGGCGGGCGCGCTGCTCACGTCGATGGTGAGCAAGTCCCACGATCTGCCCTGGCCGAAGGCGCTGGGCGCCTCGGCGATCCAGCTCCTGGCGATCCTGTCGATCGTCAAGCTCGGCACGTTCTAGGCAGACGTACGAGGGCCCCGGTGAGAGTGACGCACTCTCACCGGGGCCCTCGTACGTCCGTTGTCCGTGGACCGGATTACGCGTCCAGAACCTGCCCGGCCCGCTGCACCACGGGCGGCTCGACGCTCCACGGGAAGTTGATCCACTCGTCGGTGCGCTTCCACACGTACTCGCACTTCACCAGCGAGTGCGACTTCTCATAGATCACGGCGGACCGGACCTCGGCGACCTCGTCGAGGCAGAAGTCGTGGACGAGCTTCAGCGTCTTCCCGGTGTCGGCGACGTCGTCGGCGATGAGCACCTTCTTGTTGGAGAAGTCGATCGCGTTCGGAACGGGCGCCAGCATCACGGGCATTTCGAGCGTCTCGCCGACGCCCGTGTAGAACTCCACGTTCACCAGGTGGATGTTCTTGCAGTCGAGCGCGTAGGCGAGACCGCCGGCGACGAAGACGCCGCCGCGCGCGATCGACAGGATGATGTCGGGCTCGTACCCGTCGTCGGCGATGGTCTGCGCCAGCTCGCGCACGGCGGTGCCGAACTTCTCGTACGTAAGGTTCTCGCGCACGTCACTCATGCTGGATGTCACACCTGTGTCC
Source organism: Streptomyces odontotermitis (assembly GCF_050510915.1). Classification (NCBI taxonomy): domain Bacteria; kingdom Bacillati; phylum Actinomycetota; class Actinomycetes; order Kitasatosporales; family Streptomycetaceae; genus Streptomyces; species Streptomyces odontotermitis. The sequence goes on from NZ_JBNJLS010000025.1 coordinate 3,032, forward strand.
GATGGAAATTGAGGAAGGAACGGGAGGCGGTCGGTCCGCGCTGGCCCTGGTAGCGCGACCCGTACCGCTCCGAGCCGTACGGTGCCTCGGCGGGCGAGGTGAGCCGGAACATGCACAGCTGGCCGATCTTCATGCCCGGCCAGAGCTTGATCGGCAGCGTCGCGAGGTTCGACAGTTCGAGGGTCACGTGCCCCGAGAACCCCGGGTCGATGAACCCGGCGGTCGAGTGCGTGACGAGCCCGAGCCGCCCGAGGCTCGACTTCCCCTCCAGGCGCGACGCCAGGTCGTCGGGGAGCGTGATGACCTCGTACGTCGACGCGAGCACGAACTCACCGGGGTGCAGGATGAACGGCTCGTCCCCCTCCGGCTCCACGAGCCGCGTCAGGTCGGCCTGCTCGACGGACGGGTCGATGTGGGGGTACCGGTGGTTCTCGAACACCCGGAAGTAGCGGTCGAGCCGCACGTCGATGCTCGACGGCTGCACCATGGATTCGTCGTAGGGATCGATCCGCACCCGTCCGGCGTCGATCTCGGCCCGGATGTCCTTGTCTGAGAGAAGCACGCCCCGAGGATACGCAGAGCGCGCGGGCCAGCCGCAATTCACTCTCCGCGACCGCCCCGCGCGCTCTGCGCTCCAGCGCTGTTCTACGACTGCTGCTACCGCTCCTGCTACCGCTTCTGCAGCGTCACCGGCACGGCGTGCCGGAGCCGGGCGCACCGGGGACACCGGAGGAGCCGCCCGGGGCCGAGCCGGTCGGCCTGCTGCATCGGAAACGAAGCGGTGCTGAACACGTGCCCTTCGGCACAACGGACGACGGTGCGCTCCATCAAGTCCTCGAGTCCCTTCCCCATACCGTGACGACGAAAGGCCACATTAAGGGATGAAAGGGACGCGGCTCCAGGCGGCACGACCGCGATTCACCGTACGCCCCAACTCCCTTCACCCGCAGTCACTTACACCTCTCAGAACGCAGCCGGGCCCTGGGCGCGGAGGCGCCCGGAGCCCGGGATGAGGTACAGTGTCCGCCAGTACGAAGCCGCTTCAGGGGCCGTACTACGCGGGTGTAGTTTAATGGTAGAACATCAGCTTCCCAAGCTGAGAGCGCGAGTTCGATTCTCGTCACCCGCTCCATGACAAGGCCCAGGTCGTCAACCTGGGCCTTCCTTGTGGTCCGGGTCGGTCAGTGGGCTCGCACCATTCGTGCTTCTTTCCAACGGCTGACAGCCACGCACAGGCAGGCCGGCTCGTTCAGAGTTGGCCGGCCGCGGACAGGACAAGCAAGCAGAGGCCCATCGTCGTGGCAAAAGCAGTGCCGCCGTAAAGGACTGCCTCGGCGAGTCCGGCTCCGGTGCTGGCCTTGAGGATCCCAGCAACGAGGGCCACTACGAGAGAGAACAGCGCTGCCACGAGGAGCCACAGATACCTCGTTCCGGATCGCGGCTCGCACGATGGAGCATTCACAGAAGTCTTCCTTCACGAAGGGGCTAAAGCGGGAGGAGCGCATCATTCCGGGACCAGGACGCCGGTCAGCAGATGGGCGGCGAGTGTGCTGCGATGGTGCATCGCGGCCTGAATGAGTTCGCGATGCGCGGTGATCTGTGCGCCTACCGCATCTAGCGCGTTGCTGATTCGCCGCTGGTGAGCAAGGGGCGGCAACGGTACGGGCAGAAGTGCCAGTGTGGCGGCGCTGAGGGAAGGGACGGCGGTGCCGCGGGCGTACTCCTTGAGCCAATGCACCGTCTGCGGCAGAGACAAGTAGGCGAGCAGGTAGCTGGGGAGGACAAGGACCTCCCCGTCCGATTCCAAGGCACGCAGCCGCAGCAGGTTGGTGCTGAACAGCCAGCCGTCCTGCGCCTTCTCTACCAAGGCAGGGGGCATCTGGGCGCCGGAACGCACGCACAGGATGTCTCCGGGGCGGAGACGGAACCTTGCCAGTGCGCGGGCGACGTCCTCACCCACTTTCTCCATGTCGCGATCGTCGATACGTCCCTCGCGCAGATGCTTCGGCATCACGACACGCAGATCGCCTGCCACGGAGCGAACCTCGGCCGGCAGCCGTGAGTAGGACGGGCCGGCCATGATCTCGACCAGATCGCCCAGCGGAACCCGACGCCAGTCATGAGGTAGCCCGTCATACGAGAGCTCGACGGCTGACGGCAAAGGGCTGTACGAGAGCGCATCGACCGCACCGTCTACGGCTTTCGTTCGACGCCTGGCCGTATCAAGCGCCCGCTTCGTGACTGCTGCCTCAGTCGCCGCATCAGCCGGTGAGGCCGCAGACATCCATCTGTCCACATAGTCGGCGGGGTTCAGCGAGTAACCCGCAGCCCGCACGGCCTCCAGCGGAGCAGCGACCGCAAGATGGCCGGCGCTCTGCCGCCCGAGGCGGAATCCAGTTCCTCGCCGCCACGCCTGAACGGTTTCCGTCACCGCCCCGACGTGTTCGTCGGACAGGACCCGCGGTCCGCGACTCGCCTTGTCGCCCAACTCTCGGGCGTCCACGAACAGGATCTCCTCGCAAACCGCTGTGGAACGCCTCAAGAACCACAAGCAGACGGACACCTGAGCCCCCGAGAAGAGCTGGGGCGGCAGCGCGACGATGCATTCGACAGCCCTGTCCTCCACCAGCCTGCCCCGAATCTCCCGCTCCCGGATGTCTGTGGAGGAGCCCGCGCTGACCGGCATCACGACGCCTGCACGGCCCTCGTCCTTGAGGGACACCAGGACATGCTGGAGCCAGGCGAAGGCAGGGTTGCCTGAGGGAGGCGGTCCGTACGGCCAGTCGATGCCCTCACGCGGCCTCGCCCCAACCCCGCGAGCGTTGAACGGCGGATTGGTCAGGATCAGGTCGGCCTGGCGGGCCTTCGGCCAGACACGCTCGTTCCATGGGGCCATGGTTACGGCCTCCAGTTCGACCGGCACTCCGTGCAGCGCAAGGTTCATTCCGGCGAGCTGAAGTGTGCCGCGCTGCGGGCTCTCACCACGCAGGGTCAGAGGCACGACGCCACCGAGGCGTTCAGCGACCCCGTCAAGCATCTCGCCCGCGCGAACATACGGGTCGTAGACGCGTTGCTCGGAGTCCTCGTCGTCTATGACGGCGTCCCGCATCAGCCGCACGACAGCACGGGGGGTGAAGAACTCTCCACTGGGAAGACCGGCTCGGGAGCCGAATTGATCCACCAATTGCCGGAACTCATCGATCCCCAAGCCGTCGGTCAGGCGAATCACCTCGACGACATCCGCGTACTCCCGAGGCTCCAACCTGACGATGGCTGCCCGCATGCCCGGCGGCACACCACGCAGGCGAAGTGCCTCGTCGGCCGCCTCCCCGATCTCCTGCAACAACGTCGCTGCGGCCGCCCTGGATCGAGCCCGCGCCGCACGCGGGAGCGACACCGAAGGCGGGTCTCCGCTCACCTGAAGAAATACCAACGAGAGGAGCAAGGCAAGGTAGTCCGTCATCGATCCGCCACCGCGCACGGCGTCCGCCATCGGTCCCAGCAGTTGCGCGAGTTGTCGTGCACGCTGTTCTTCGTCGCTCGACAGACCGCTGACGGCTGCCTCATCGCTCGGCGTGGTCGCTTTCTGGCGGGCGTCGTCCGATGCCGTGAGGTTCCGCCGCATACGGTCGGCATAGGTGATCCCGGGCGGCTCGTCGGACGCACGCGCGCGCGACGGGATCGGACGGGAGTCAAGCCACCCGAGAACCGCCCGCAGACTGAAGAGTTCCGTCTCCCCCGTCCTGACCGGCTCCGGATAATCCTCGTACCGACGCTGCCAGTTGGTGACCGCCGGCCGCATCACCCCAGCCAGCTCTGCGAGTTCGGCCCTCGACAACAGGCGATCTTCGCTGAGACCCGTACCGTCCATGAAACCCCCGTACACCGCCCCGGTTGCTCTCGATGAGGGAACGGTAGAGAGGCGACGGTGAGAGCGTCAATGTGCGCACCGTCGGTGCGCATATTGACGGGTTGCGAGACACACAGGATGCGAGGTGGAGCTCCAGGGGCCATCGAAGCTCTCAACAGCTGTTTTCTTTTCCATAGCCCATCTCTTCCGCCCGGTCGACAGAAGGTGAGGGGCATTCCTTGTTAACGGGGTACCTGAGATGGACCTGCGCCAGTCTGCGGATCACTTAGCCCACCGCAGGCTCTTCCTGGATAATCAACGTATGGCAACACAGCCCGGTCTCTCTGATCTTCGCCGCGCCAAGTTTGCTCGCCGTGCGCCTGGCGCACTTTCCGAGCTCGTCGGTCCCCAGCACGGCACGGTGACCCTGCCTCTGCATCTGGCGTGGTCGGGGCTCACCACGTTCGATCTCGACCAGCCGCGGCTGCGGATGAGCTACTACCGGATTGTCCTGGCCGAGGGGCTGCGCGACGATCTCATCCGGTTCCTCAATCGTGACCTTCTGGTCAGCCTGTGGCCCACATTGCGCACACTGGTCAGCCGTGATGTCCGGGAAGTGTGGGAGAGCTCCTTCGACGAGCTGGCTCACGGAGCCCAGGCTGCTGCGTGAACCTCACAGATCTGCACCGTCGGCTGCTTGCGGACGTCCTTGACGTGGGTGGCGTCTACCCTCTGGCGCTCACCGGTGGCTACGCGGTTCAAGCACATGGGCTGGTCAACCGGCTCAGCCAGGATCTCGATGTCGCGACCGAGAACCCGGAACGCATGGAGGACATCGCCACCTCCGTGCGCAGCGGACTGGAAGAGCGCGGATGGCGCGTGAGAGCTCTGGAGACAGATCCACTGTCAGCGCGGCTCATCGTCACCGATCCCGCCAGCCTTGAGGAGTGCGAGGTCGACGTCCTCAAGGAGACACTTTGGCGGCCCCCTGTGCGCACCGAGCACGGGCTGGTGCTGTCCCTCGAAGATGTCGTCGGCACGAAGGTTCGCGCACTGGCCGACCGGGGACTCGCCAGAGATCTGGTCGACGTGCAGGCCGCAGCGGACCGCTGGAGCCACATGGATCTGGAACAACTTGGCCGTCGCCACGCCCGCGACGCATTCGATCTACGCGAGCTTCAAGCACGTCTGGGCGGGGCCGATTGGATCGACGACACCGAGTTCGCCGCCTACGGGCTGGACGAGCCGGCAATCACCGAGCTGCGTCGGTGGGCGCAGTCGTGGGCCGACGACATCGGCGAACGACTCCAGGAGCTGGAAACTCCACACGAGGACTGAAGACCGCAAGGGCGCCGTCGGCCATGAAGGCACGTTTCAGAGCCGACCGCTCACAGCCCGGTTGCACCTCGACCGCACACGCGGCTGCCAACCTGACGTCCAGTGCGTGCGTAGTGGCTCTGCCGACCCGGAAGAGGCGGTAACAACCTGCTGGCCGATTCCGTGCCCATAGCGTGCCCTTCAGAGCGGACAACAACGGTCAGCAGCGGGTGCAACAGACCGCCACGCCTGAAGCGGGACATCGAATCACCGCAGGTCAAAGGGCACGAGGCCGTCCAAGCGCCGTCGCTTCCCAAGCTGAGAGCGCGAGTTCGATTCTCGTCACCCGCTCTTCTTCGAACCCCCGGACCGATGACGGTCCGGGGGTTCTTTTGTTGGGGCCATCCGGCCCTCCCGTCGCGCGCGGGCCGGGCTCCCCGGCTTGTGCTGGTCGCACAGCGCCACCACAAGCCGACCTCCGGGAGCCCCGATGAAGCGCATATCCCTGGCCGCCGCCGCGGCCGCCACCGCCAGTGCTCTGCTCACCGCCCTCACCGCCACCACCGCCCTGCCCGCCGCGACCGCGTTCGCCGCCTCCGCCCCGCCCTCCGGGCCCTGCGCCCTCACCGGACCTGGCGGCGCCTACCAGTTCGAGGGCCTGCCGACGCCGGGCAACTTCCGCAAGACGTCCGGGACCGTGAGGGCGTACACCGTCTTCATCGACTTCCCCGACGCCCCGGCCGAGGGCACCCCGCAGGAGCGCTACGCCGAGTTCTTCCCGGCCGTCGCCGACTACTACGGCAAGAGCTCGTACGGGAAGATGGACTACCGCTCCACGCCCCGCCTCCAGTGGATCCGCATGTCCAAGCCGTTCAGCGCGTACGGCATCGACCGCGGCGTGCCGTTCCAGCCCGGGTACGAGGCGATCACGCGAGAGATCGTCGCGGCGGTCGGCGACGAGGCGGACCTCGGTTCGTACGACGTCCTCAACGTCCTCGCCACTCCCAACGCCGGTCCGCCCGCCACCGAGAAGGTCCTCTCCGTCACCTTCGCCGGGGGGTACATGGACCTCGGGAAGGGGTCCGTGCCCTGGGCGGGTTCCTTCATCTGGAGCCGGCAGACCGGTGACAGCGCCTGGCGCGTCCTCAATCACGAGAACGGGCACGCCTTCGGGCTTCCCGATCTGTACGCCACCCAGCCCGGGTACCCGCCGCACTTCGCGGGCCACTGGGACCCGATGGACGAGGACTGGGGGCCCACCAATGACTTCATGGCCTGGCACAAGTGGAAGCTGGGCTGGCTCGACGCGGACCAGGTCGGGTGCCAAGCCGAGGACGGGGTACGGGAGTTCACGCTCAGCCCGCTGTCGGTGAGCGGCGGGGTCAAGCTGGTCGCCGTGCCGGTCTCGGCGAACGAGGTGATCACCGTCGAGGCGCGTACGAAGGGGGAGCTCGACGCGGCGGTGTGCCGGCCGGGGGTTCTGATCTCCGCCGTCAGCACCAACGTCAACACCGGCACGGGGCCCGTCCGTGTCGTCGACGCCACCCCCAACAGCGCGGGCTGCTACACCGACCCGAACGTCAGCCCCGACTTCAGCGACGCCACGTTCACTCCCGGCCAGACCTACACCGACACCAGGAACAACGTCACCGTCCACGTTCTCGGCACCGACGAGGACGGCAACTACCGCGTCCGGGTGGCGAAGGGCGGCGACACGGGGTAGCGGACTGCTCGCGGGATGTGCTTCGCTCGCTGTGCGGTCATGTGCCACCAGCACAAGTCAGCAAACCGGCAACAGTTCAGCGTGCAATTGTGGAACCCCCCATCGTCCAAGGGTTGTCGCCATGCCTCGCCCCCCTGTCTCGCCCCCGCTGTCCCTTCCCGCGCAGGACCTCGCCATGGCTCCTGCGCTGATCGCCCTGGCCGACGCGCCCCTGAATGGTGAGAGCGACGAGCGGCTGCTGCGCCGTCTCGCCCGGGCCGCCGTCCTCATCCCGGGTGTGGAAGCGGCCAGTTGCAGCCTTCTCGACGCCGACGGCCACCCGGTGCAGACGACCGCCACCAGCGACGTCGCCGGTCAACTCGAGCTGTTCCAGGGCGATGTGCGGGAGGGCCCCGGCAAGGACAGCTGGCGCACCCGAAAACCCCTGGCGAACGTCGATCTCACCCACCGGCACAACCGCGTCCGCTGGCCCCGCTTCGCCCCCCGGGCCGTCGAGGCCGGTGTGACCACGGTGACCGCCCTGCCCCTGCGCCACGACGACCACTCCCTGGGCGCACTCACCCTCCACCACCCGCGGGGCGCCCTGCTGCCGGAGCACCTGCGCTGGAGCACCCTGCTCGCCGACGCCACCGCCGCGGGCCTCGACCACCGCAACGCCCTGCGGCAGGCGACGACCCGCGAGCAGCAGCTCCAACACGCCCTGAACAGCCGCGTGTTGATCGAGCAGGCCAAGGGAATCCTCGCGGAGCGGCTCGACTGCACCGTCGGTGACGCCTTCGACCTGCTGCGCCATCACGCCCGCCGCAACCACCTCAAGGTCACCGATGTGGCCGCCGAGATCGTCCACAGCCCGCCCGGCAGCGGGCCCTTCCCGCGCCCGGGGCACTGACCCGCCGACCGCCCCATGTAAACACCGATCACGGAAAGGGGCGAGCGCCGGAACCGAAGGGAAGCGAGCGGGCATCCTGTCGTTCGGAGACTCCCGGAAACTCCCGGAGACTCTTGAACCGACCCCAGCCCGCGCACTCTCTTCGCACCCCAAGGTGGACACCCGATGACGCAGCCCACCCCGCCGCCCGACGGCTTCGGACCGCCCCAAGGGCCGCACCCGCTCAGCGAGTTCAGCGAGTCCAGGCGCCGTGCGGCCGCCCCTTCCGCGGCCCGCCGCCGGGTCGTGCTCGGCGCCGCCGCCACCGCGGCCGCCGTCCTCGTGGGCGGGGGCGGCTGGTTCGGGTGGCAGGCCATCAGCGACGACGGGGACGCGGACGCCAGGGCGAAGGGACCGAAGGGGCCCGCCTACGTGCGCCCCGAGGAGCGGGTCCCGAAGGACCCCACCGCCACCTTCCAGGTCTCGGCGCCCGGACCGGAGCTGCCCAAGGGGTCCGACACCTGGGCGACCAAGGGATCCTGGCTCACGGACAAGGTGTATGCGAAGGCGTCCGTCAACCGCATCGGCGCCGTGGACGCCGTCACCGGCAAGGACAAGTGGCAGCTCCCGCTGCCCGGCAAGACGTGCGGCGCCTCCCCGGACATCAGCGAGGACGGCGTGAGCGTGGTCATCGCCGCCCAGCCCACGAAGAAGCCCGAGAAGAAGCCCGAAAAGCCCAAGAAGGACGGCAAGAAGGACAAGGGCAAGGGGAAGGCCAAGGGGAAGAAGGGCAAGGGCAAGGGGGGCAAGAATAAGGACGACAAGCCGTCCGCGCAGGACCTCTTCCCCCGCTGCACCGAGATCATCGCCTTCGACGTCGACACCGGCAAGAAGCTCTGGACCAAGTCGGTCACCCTCGGCAGCCAGTCGCGGAAGATGGAGTTCGACCAGGCCGCCATCAGCGGCGACACGGTCGGCGTCGGCGGGATCTACGGAGGGGCCGCCTTCGATCTGAGCAGCGGCAAGGAGCTGTGGCGGCCGTCCGTCTCGTCCCAGTGCCAGGACCGCGGCTACGCGGGCGGCGGCAGCCGGCTCGGCGCGGTGCGCGCGTGCGGTGAGGTGGGCAAGGAGAACTTCAAGATCCAGGTGCTCGACCCGGCCTCCGGCAAGGACAAGGTCACGTACAAGCTGCCCAGCGGTGTCCGCAGCCCCAAGATCTTCTCCGTCGACCCGCTGGTCGTCGGCGTGGACTCGGGCGAGATCTCCGGCTCCGGCGCCACCGACATCCTCGCCGTCGACCGGCGCGGAAAGCTGCGTTCGAAGATCGTGACGCCGGACCGCAAGTTCCAGTTCGACTGCGCCACCGGCATCGTGAACAGCTGCCGTGGCATCGCCGTCGGCAACGACAAGCTGTACCTGGCGACCGCGCGGCACGACGGGAAGGGCAAGTTCAGCTCGACGAACGAGATCATCTCGTACGCCCTCGGCACCGGGAAGACCACCGGTGAGCGGGCCGATGCCGGAGAGCCGTACGAGATGTTCCCGATCCGCATGGACGGGAGCAACATCCTTGCCTACAAGTGGGGTTCGGGCATGCAGATCGTCTCCATCGACGGCCGCACGATGAACCAGTCGACGCTCCTGAAGAGCAAGGCGAGCGTCGCCGGAGCCGGCATCCCGCAGCTCGACTCCGAGATGCGCTTCACGCACGGCCGCTTCTTCATCAGCACCGACCTGCTGTCCCGGCCGACGTCGAAGAAGGGGCCCAAGTCGTATCTGGCGCTCGGCTTCGGAACCAAGCGTTCCGAACCCGCGAAGTAGGCACCCGTCAGCGGGAGTCACTGCTTCTGGTAGACCACCCACACCTGGCCCGGCGCGAACGGCATCCGCTGCCCGTTGCGGAGCGTGAACGTCGTCGGGCTCTTCCGGTTCGGGCGGCTCCACCGCGTCGCGTACGCCTTGCCGTCGCGCAGGACCGTGGCGTGGCCGGTGCCGATCGTCTTGATGTACGGCTCGGGCACGCCGTTGGAGTCGCGGAAGCGCGTCGGCCACATCTTCGCGTACTGGATGACGACGGTACGGCCGCCCAGGCGGGCGCCGTTGGTGGTGGTGGCCGGGCTGCCGTCCATGGAGACCAGCCAGCGGCCGCGCCGGTGCGACCAGGTGAAGGAGTGCGTGGCCGCGCCGTAGCGGACGGTGCGCCGTGCGGTGGGCTTGCCGCCGCGCGGCGCCGGGCCGAAGCGGAAGCCGATGTCGGCGGCCTTGCTCGTGGTGGGCGCGGAGCGCAGCACCGCCCGCGGGTGCACGAACAGGTTGTGCGGGGGCACGCGGCTGCCGGAACGGAAGTAGGCGCCGGGCAGCTTGCCGTGCGAGCGGGTCGGGAACGGGGCCTTGCGGAACAGCCGGTTGATGCCGGGGTGGGTGCCGGAGTAGGCGAGGACCGGGCGGCCGAAGGTGGGCAGCAGCTCCAGGTCGGACTCGCGGCCGCTGCGGACCGGGCCGAGGGTGCGCGGGTAGCGGCTGGAGTAGACGCCCATGATGCGGCTGAGGCCGCCCTCGACCTTCTCGACGTACACGATGTCCGCCTGGTCGAGGCCGGTGTGCGGGCGGGCCATGCTGTGGTTGTCGAACTTGACGGCCAGGACCGGTCCCTGACGGGCATTCAGACCGGTGAAGGGGGAGACGAAGCGCTGCTGCTGCGCCCCGGACCCGGCGGGCGTGGGGTCGGCGGCCGGGGCCGCGGGGGCGGCAGGGGACTCGAAGGCCGCGCCCAGGGTGAGGGCCAGCGCCGCGAGCAGGGCGCCGGTCACCTTCGCCAGGGCTGATCTCGTACGTGTTCCGCTCATGGCGCAAGGTGTTCCTCCCCGGACCGCGCGGCCAATCGCCCCCGGGCAGCTCTCACCCTTTGGCCCACTTCCAGTGCTACGAATGCAGCACCCTGCCGCGCTACGAGTGCAGCACCCGTTCCGGCTCGCGGTGTCCCTCCGGCTCCAGCTGGAGCGTCGAGTGCGCGATGTCGAAGTGGTCGCCGAGGCAGTTCTGGAGGCGGGCCAGGAGCCGGCCGTAGTCCTCGGCGCGCAGGGCTTCGTCGGCGACGGTGATGTGCGCGGTGAGCACCGGCATCCCGGACGTCACCGTCCAGGCGTGCAGGTCGTGGACGGCGACCACGCCCGGCTCGTCGAGGAGGTGGCGGCGGACCTCGTCGAGGTCGGTGTCCTGGGGCGTGGCCTCCAGGAGTACGTGGGTGGCGTCGCGCAGGAGCTGGTAGGAGCGGGGCACGATCAGCAGGCCGATGACGATGGAGGCGATCGGGTCGGCGGCCTGCCAGCCGGTGAACAGGATGATGAGGCCGCCGACGATGACGGCGATGGAGCCGAGGGCGTCACCGAGCACCTCCAGGTAGGCGCCGCGCATGTTGAGGCTGTCGTTCTTGGCGTCGCGCAGGAGGTAGAGGCCGACGCCGTTCGCCGCCAGGCCGAGGACGGCGATGGCGAACATCAGCCCGCCCTTCACCTCCACCGGCTCGTTGAACCGCTGGATCGCCGAGTACAGGACCCACACGAAGATGCCGAGCAGGAGCAGGGCGTTGAGGACCGCCGAGAAGATCTCGACGCGGTAGAAGCCGAAGGTGCGCCGGGGCGTCGGGGCGCGCTGGGCGAGGGTGACCGCGCCGAGCGCGAGGGAGACGCCGATCGCGTCGGTGAGGCTGTGCGCGGCGTCGGCGAGGAGCGCGAGGCTGCCGGACAGGATCGAGCCGACGACCTGGATGAGGGTGATGCTCGCGCTGATGCCGATGGTCCACAGCAGTCGGTTCCGGTACGTCCCGGTGAGGGTTCCCTGGGCCGCCGAGGGGGCGCCGTGGTCGTGGCTCATGGCTTCAACATGGCAGGGGGCGCGGGCGGCGGCACCTCAGCCGGGGCCTCTGAGGGACAATCGGGCCGGTCAGAGCTGCTGCCAGAGCGGTGCGGGACGACGAGGGCGGGGCCGGAGTGCACGAGTACGAGGGGGCCGGGATGTACGAGTACGAGGGGGCCGGGACGTACGCGTACGAGAAGGACGGGACGTACGCGTACGAGAAGGACGGTGCGGAGATCTACCGCCAGTCCTTCGCCACCATCCGCGCGGAGGCGGACCTCGCGGGGCTGCCCGCGGACGTCTCCCGCGTCGCGGTCCGGATGATCCACGCCTGCGGGATGGTCGATCTCGTACGGGACCTCGCGTACACGCCGGACGTGGTGAGCCGTGCGCGGGCGGCGCTGCGGGCGGGGGCTCCGGTCCTCTGTGACGTCCAGATGGTGGCGAGCGGGGTGACCCGCAGGCGGCTGCCCGCCGGCAACGAGGTGCTGTGCACGCTCTCCGACCCGGCGACGGCGGACCTCGCGGCGAAGCTCGGCACGACACGGAGCGCGGCCGCCCTGGAGCTGTGGCGGGACCGTCTTGAAGGTGCCGTGGTGGCGGTGGGCAACGCGCCGACGGCCCTCTTCCGGCTCCTCGAACTGGTCGCGCAGGGGGCGCCGCGGCCCGCCGCCGTCATCGGGGTGCCGGTCGGCTTCGTCGGCGCCGCCGAGTCCAAGGACGCGCTGGCCGCGCAGCGCCTCGGCCTGGACTTCCTCGTCGTACGGGGGCGCAGGGGCGGCAGCGCGATGGCGGCAGCGGCGGTCAACGCGCTGGCGAGCGAGGAAGAGTAAGGAGCCAGGCGAGGGCCTGCTCGACGTCGGCCGCCACGGGAACCCCTGCGGGGACCGGTGGCCGCCGCACGACCACCACCGGGATGCCCGCCTCCCGGGCCGCCGCCAGCTTGGGGGCGGTGGCCGCGCCGCCGCTGTCCTTGGTCACGAGGACGTCCACGCGGTGGGTGCGCAGCAGCTCCCGCTCCCCGTCGAGCGTGAACGGCCCCCGGTCCAGGACGACTTGAAGGTGCGGGGGGTGGGGCGGCTCGGGCGGCTCCACCGACCGCAGGACGAAGTGGACGTCACCGAGCGGGGCGAAGGCGGCGAGCCCGAGACGGCCGGTGCTGAGGAAGACACGGCGGGCGCCGAGCGGGGGCAGGAGGGCGGGGAGGAGGTCGGGCAGGAGGTCGGGCAGGAGGGCGGCGGCCTCGGTGAGGGAGCCGACCGGGTGCCAGTCGTCGCCGGGGCCCGCGACCCAGCCGGGCCTGCGGAGCGCGAGCAGGGGAACATGGGCCGTGGCGGTGGCCGCCGCCGCCGAGAAACTGATCGTCCCCGCGAAAGGGTGTGTGGCGTCGATGACCGCGTCCACCTGGTGCTCGCGCACCCACCCCACCAGCCCCTCGGCCCCGCCGAAACCGCCGACGCGGACGTCTCCCGGTGGCCGCCGGGGCGCCGCGACGCGACCGGCGAGCGAGGTCGTGACCCGGGTGCCCGGGGGCGCTTCGGCGTGCAGGACCTCGGCGAGGCGCCGGGCCTCGGCGGTGCCGCCGAGGATGAGGACGTGCACGGTGGGGTGGGTCCTCTCGTGAGTGGTGCGGCAGGTGGGGCTGGTGGTGCTGGTGGTGTCGGCGCCCCCGGCGGTACGCCCGGCGGCGCCCCCGGCGGTGCGCCCGGCGGTACGCCCGGTGGTGCCTCGGGCGGTGGGCGGAGTGGTCAACTCAAGCACACCGGGTTGCGGGCCGGGTGGACGACCGGGGCCTGTGCGACCGCCGCGGCCACGGCGGCGTACACCGCGCTGCTCAGCGGCGAGTTCCCCGATCCGGTGACTGTCACGCTGCCCAAGGGGCACACCCCTTCCTTCGCGCTCGCCGCCGAGGAGTTGAGGGACGGCGAGTGGGCGATGGCGGGGGTGGTGAAGGACGCCGGGGACGATCCGGACGTCACGCACGGCGCCCTCGTACGGGCCACCGTGCGGGCGCTCCCCGCCGGTTCGGGGGTCGTCTTCGCCGCGGGGCCCGGCGTCGGCACCGTCACCAAGCCCGGCCTTCCGCTGCCCGTCGGGGAACCCGCCGTCAACCCCGTGCCCCGGCAGCTGATGCGCGACCACGTGGCGCGCGTCGCCGAGGCGTACGGGGCCCCGGGCGACGTCGAGATCACCGTCTCCGTCGATCACGGCGAGGAGATCGCGCGCTCCACCTGGAATCCGCGGCTCGGCATCCTCGGCGGGCTCTCGATCCTCGGCACGACCGGCGTCGTCGTCCCCTACTCGTGCTCCGCCTGGATCGACTCCATCCGGCGCGGCGTCGACGTGGCGCGCGCCGCCGGGCACACCCATGTCGCCGGGTGCACGGGCTCGACGTCGGAGAGGACCGTCGTCGCCGAGTACGGGCTGCCGGAGGACGCGCTCCTCGACATGGGGGACTTCGCGGGGGCCGTCCTGAAGTACGTGCGGCGGCACCCGGTGGACCGGCTGACGCTCTGCGGGGGCTTCGCCAAGCTGTCGAAGCTGGCGGCGGGGCACATGGACCTCCACTCGGGGAGGTCGCAGGTCGACAAGGGGTTCCTGGCGGAGCTGGCCCGCGCAGGGGGAGCGGACGCGGCCCTCCGCGAGGGCGTCGCGGGAGCCAACACGGGGCTTGCGGCGCTGCAGTTGAGTCTGGCGGCGGGGGTTCCGCTGGGTGACTTGGTCGCGGCGGAGGCTCGCGACCAGGCCCTGGCAGTGTTGCGGGGTGCGCCCGTCGCGGTCGACGTCATCTGTATTGACCGGGCGGGGCTGGTGGTGGGCCGCAGCGCCCCCAAGGGGCGCGGGGAACTGCGCGACCAGCCCCCACCGGCCCGCGGATGACGCACGGCCGACAGAGCGCTCAGCCCTTCGGAGCCGCCGCCTCCAACTCCTCCACGGTGCCCGACATGATCGTCCGCACGTGCGCCGTGAGGTGCTCAAGCGGCCAGTCCCACCACGCCAGTTGGAGGAGCCGCGCCACCTCCTCCTCGCTGTACCGCGTCCGGATAAGCCGCGCCGGGTTCCCGCCCACGATCCCGTAGTCCGGTACGTCGTCCACGACCACCGAGCCCGACGCCACCACCGCCCCGTGCCCGATCCGTACGCCCGGCATCACCAGCGTCCCGTACCCCAGCCACACGTCATGACCCACCACCGTGTCGCCGCGCCCCGGCAGGCCCGAGATCAGGTCGAAGTGGTCGGACCAGGAGCCGCCCATGATGGGGAAGGGGAACGTGGAGGGGCCGTCCATGCGGTGGTTGGCGCCGTTCATGAGGAAGCGGACGCCCTCGCCGAGCGCGCAGAACTTGCCGATGACGAGCTTCTCGGGCCCGTAGTGGTAGAGGACGTTGCGGGTCTCGAACTGTGTCGGGTCGTCCGGGTCGTCGTAGTACGAGAACTCGCCGACCTCGATCAGCGGTGAGGTGACGAGGGGCTTCAGGAGCACCACCCGGGGCTGCTCCGGCATCGGGTGCAGGACGGTCGGGTCGGCGGGGAGCGGGTGCGCAGGCGTCATGATCGTGGACGCTACCCGCGCGGCCTCCCTCACGGCACCCGTTTTCGGGTGGCCTAAGGAGAGCCCGCCAGCGTTCGCGCACCCGCTGACCTGCTGAGAGAGTCAGGAGCAGAGCGCGCGGCGCGCATCGGCGGCGGGAAGGGCGGACCATGCGACGGACACGACAGCAGACCCTCGCACTGGACCTGGGGAGCTCCACCCTGCGTCTGTGCACGGGCCCGGTGGGCGGCGCGGTGCTGTGCGCGCCCTCGATCGTCGCCCTCGACCACGCGGGCAAGGTGTGTGCCTGGGGCGCCGACGCGCTGCGGCTTCGCGGCCGGGCGCCCGCCGAGCTGGAGGTGATCCAGCCGGTGGCGCGCGGCGTCGTGACGCACCCCCACGCCGCCGTGAGCCTGCTGCGGGTCGCCCTGCGCGCCGCGGCGGCCGACGTCGGTGCCCCGGGTCCCGGGGAGGACGGCGAGGCGGCGGTGTGCGTGCCGGACGGGGCGACGCCCCTGCAGCGCAGCGCCCTCGCCGAGCTCTGCGAAGAGGCGGGCCTGCGCCGCATACGTCTCATACCGAAGTCCCTCTCCCACGTGGTGGGCCTCGGCCTGCCCGTACAGGAACCCTCCGGCGCCCTCGTCGTCGACGTGGGCACCCACCGCACCTCCGCCGCCATGATGACCATGGGCTACACGATGGCGGCCCGCAGCTCCGACTACGGCGGCGAGAGCGTGAACGCCGCCCTCGCCCAGCACCTCCGCCTCGAGTACGGCCTCATGGTCAGCGCCGAGTCCGCCGAGGACGCCAAACTGCGCCTGGCGCACGCCACTTCGGCCATGGAGCCGCTGCCCGTACGCGGCAAGGACCTCACCGGCGGCTGGCCCCGTGCCCAGGAGCTCGCCCCCGCCGACCTGCCGGGGCTCACGCTCCGGCTGCGCGAAGAGGTCGTCGACCTGATCAGCGCCGTGATGACGGACAGCCCCGCCGAGCTCGCCCACGACGTCCTGGACCGGGGGATCCTGCTGTGCGGGCGCGGGGCGCTCCTGCCCGGCCTGGAGGAGCACATCCGCGCGCAGACGCGGCTGCCCGTGCACCTCCTCGACCCGGAGGGGACGGCGAGCGTCATCGGCGCGCACCGCCTGGCGGCGCAGCCGGAGTCGGAGGCGGAGCAGGAAGAGGAGACGGGCCTCATGCCGTCCCCGGTGTAGCGGGTCTCAGCCCGTCCCCCGTATAGGGGGCCTAGCACCACCCCAAGAGGCATGGTCGCCCCATGCCCTCGGGCCGTCTGCTCGGCGAGAGTTGAGGCATCAGCACGGAACGTCCCCACCGATGCCGACGACGCAGACGCAGACGAAGAGGCCCGCCATGACGACGACGCTCACCACTCCCCGCTCCACCGACTACCCCATCGACTACTCGGCCTCCGTGGCCGCTCCCCGGCGGAGCTTCTGGCGCGCCCCGTTCAGCGCCGTCACCTTCCGCGAGCTCGGGTACGCCATCGGCTCGCTGCCGGTCGCGATCGTCGGGTTCGCCTTCGCGGTGACGCTGTTCTCGCTCGGCGCGGGACTCCTCGTGACGCTGCTGGGCCTGCCGGTGTTCGCCGCGATGCTCGCCGGGGCCCGCGGGCTCGGGGCCGCCGAGCGCGGGCGGGCCCGGGGCGCGCTCGGCCTGGACGTGGCGGCGCCCGCGCCCGTCGCGGTGCCGGAGGGCGCGGGCGCGTGGGGTGCGGTGCGGGCGCGGGTCGCGGACGCGGCGGGCTGGAAGGCTCTCGTGTTCCAGGTGGTCATGTTCCCGTGGCGGGTGGCGAGCTTCGTGCTCGCGGTGACGTTCTTCGTGACCGGCTGGGTGGTCGCGCTCTTCCCCGCGTACGCCTGGGTGTTCCCGCACTACCTGGACTGGCCCGGCTACCGCGTCTTCGACTTCACCACGTCGGGCGGCACGCACCACGAGTACTACATCGAGTCGCCGTGGCAGATCGCCGGTGTCTCGCTGGTCGGCGTCGCCCTCGTCCTGCTGACCCCGGTGCTCCTGCGGGCCCTCACGAGCGTGGACCGGGCCGCGGTGCGCGGGCTGCTCGGCGCAGCAGACCGGCGAGCGTGAGCAGCCAGGCGGCGAGCGCGATCCACAGCAGGACCCGTCCCGGCCGGGTGAGCCAGGGAACCTGGGCGGCGGTGGCCACGGTGAGCGTGGCCACCGCCGTCATTCCCATGGGGAACACGGTGGCCCAGCGGCGCACGTCGTAGTGGGGGCGGGGCCGGCGCAGTTCGGCGCAGAGCAGGACCGCGTACCAGGTGAGGTCGAGGGAGAGGACGACGAGGACGGCGGTGCGCAGGGCGTCGTGGACGCCCCCGCCGAAGACCGCGGACCCGTCCACCTGCGCACCCAGGAGCTGCGGGGCCGCCAGGACCCGCAGGGTCGGCGGAAGCGGCGCGACCCGCAGGGCCGCCCGGACCACCGGGGCTGGCAGGGCCACCGGGACCCGCAGGGCCGCCCGGACCACCGGGGCCGGCAGGGCTCGCAGCACCGCCGAGACCCTCGGGGTCGGCCGGAGCGCCAGGGCTCGTCATACGACCAGGCTGCGCAGCCGCGGCTCGGCCCGCCGCCCCGCACCGCCAACCGGCGTACGGCCCTTGTCCCTTCCCGTGGGACTTAGCGCGCGTCCGGCACCCGGTCCCCGGCCCGCGCACGCCCGCACTCCTACGGTCCGGGGCCATGGACACGCTCATCTTCTGTGGCCTCCTGGCCACGATCGTCGCGCTCTATCGACAGCGCTCTCGAACTCTCGTCCTCGCCGCCTGGTGGATCGTGCTCCTCGCCACGATCCTGCTGCTCTCGCACCACATCACGAGCAGCCTGAAGCTGGGGCTGAGCTACTGATGACCACGACCACGGCGCCGCTCGCGGAGCGGGACGCCGAGGGGTTCCTCGGCCAGGTGCAGTACTGGTTCGCCTGTCTCTTCGCCGTCGGCTGGACCGGCATCGTCTGTGCCGGGCTCGGCGTGCAGTTCGGCAGCTGGGACTATCCGTGCCCGCTCTGCATGGTGCAGCGCATGTTCATGCTGCTGGCCGCGCTCGGCGCCCTCCACATCGTCCGCAAGGGCATGACCGGCACCGTCACCGGGCGCGACTACATGGCCGGCTGGGGTCTCGCCCTGGTCGCCTGCATCGCGGGCGGCTTCGCCTCCTGGCGGCAGACCATGCTGCACATCCTGCCCGGCGACAAGGGATACGGAGCCCCGGTGCTCGGCCTGCACATGTACGTGTGGGCGTGGATCCTCTTCATGGCGTCCGTCGTCGCCGTCGGCATCGTCATGTCACTCGCCCACGTCACGGCGGCCCGTGAGATCCAGATCCGCCCCCAACGCACCGTCGGGAGGCTGGTGTTCGGCTTCGTCGCCCTCATCATCGCCGTCAACCTCGTCGCGGTGTTCCTCCTGGAGGGCTTCCACTGGTTCCTGCCGGACGACCCGACGCGGTACCAGTTCTTCTATGACGTCCACATCCTCAAGTCCTGACGGCCCGGAGGCCGTTGCCGCTCACTACGGGCTCGAACCGCTGCCCGTGGAGGGCGGCCGGTTCCGCCGTACGTGGGCGGGGCCGCCCGGCCCCGACGGGCGGCCCGCGGGCTCCGCGATCCTCGTCCTCCTGACCTCCGCCCCCGACGACTTCTCCGCCCTCCACCGGCTCCCCATCGACGAGGTCTGGCACTTCTACCGGGGGGACCCGCTGGAGCTGGTGCTGCTCGCGCCGGACGGCACGGACCGCCTCGTCCGACTGGGGCTGGATGTCGTGCAGTTCGTCGTCCCCGCCGGGACCTGGATGGGGGCGCGGGTCGCGGCGGGCGGGGACTGGTCGCTGGTCGGGACGACGATGGCGCCGGGGTTCATGGAGCGGGATTACGAGGGTGGGGACGCCGACGTGCTGGCCGCGCGGTATCCGGGGCGGGCCGGGGTCATTCGTGAACTGTGCCGCCCAGGTGCGCCGTTGAGCATGGAAGAGGGGGAGGAGGATGGGGGGCATGTCTGATGACTTGTTGCGGGACGAGGCGTTGCCCCGGCTGTCGGGGCGGGTCGCCCTCGTCACCGGCGCCAGCGGTCTCCTCGGGGCCGGGATCGCCTGGCGGTTCGCCCAGGCGGGGGCGGCCGTCGTCGTCCACTTCCACCGGGGCGAGACGGCAGCCCGGGAGCTCGTGAAGCGCATCACGGATCACGGCGGGGACGCCCTCGCCGTCCCGGCCGACCTCACCGACGAGACCGACTGCCACCACCTCGTCGAGGAGGCCCACGCCTGGCGCGGGCGGCTCGATTCACTCGTCAACAACGCGGGCGTACAGCCGGTTCAGGACCTCTCCGGCATGACGGCTGCCGAGTGGCGTGAGGTCAACGAGGCCAACGTGCACAGTGCGTTCTGCTGTACGCAGGCGGCCACGGGGTGGATGCGGGACCAGGAAGGGGGCGGGTCCGTCACCCACATCGCCTCCATCGAAGGCTCCCACCCGGCCGCCGGGCACGCCCACTACAGCGCCTCGAAGGCCGCCCTGATCATGTTCGCCCGCTCCGCCGCCCTGGAGTACGGGCCCCTCGGCATCCGCGTCAACAGCGTCTCGCCCGGCCTCATCGACCGGCCCGGCCTCGCCGACGCCTGGCCCGAGGGCGTCGCCCGCTGGACCGCCGCCGCGCCCCTCACCCGCCTCGGCCGCCCCGAAGACGTGGGCTCTGCCTGCGTGTTCCTCGCCTCCGACGCGGCGTCCTGGATCACGGGAACGGATCTGGTGGTGGACGGCGGAGTGGGTGCGCGCCCCACCTGGTAGCCCCAACTACCGGTCCCGCGCCCCCACTTGTCCGCCGCCCCCCTCCTGGAAGGCAGAAGGCCGCACCGCTCCTGAAACGGTGCGGCCTCCCTCCCCTCTCCCCCAGACGGTGTCCGGTCCACCGCGTCGCTCCGGCAGTGGAGAACGACGCGGCGTACGGACCGGACACCAAGAGCAGTGGCCGCCCGAACCACTCGCTCCGTGACACTCAGGAAGGCTATGCGGAGTGGTAACGGATTGTGTAGCTCCGGTGACTGAGTGGCTCAATTCACCCTGCGAAACGGGAAGTTCACGCCGCGTACGGGACGGTGTGCGCAGGCGGTTGGCCGGGGCGGGTGGGGGCAAACCGGTGTTCGAGCGGTGGCGTCGGAGCGCGCCTTAGTCGACGCGATCCGACGCCTCTTCGTACGCCCGCGGGGCCGGATCGCGCCGTTTGCTGCTAGACGGTTCCCTGGGATGCGGCGGTCACGAAGGCCACGAAGGCGTGGGGCGCGACGGAGAAGGTGGGTCCCCCCGGGTTCTTGCTGTCGCGAACCGCAACGGTGCCTTTGCAAGGGGCTTGGGCCGCTTCTAGGCAGTCGCCCCCGGTGCCGCCGCTGTGCGACGACTTCCGCCACTCAACTCCGTTGAGGGGTGCGCATTCGATGCACTCGCCGCCGCTGCTCCCGCTGTAGGACGACTTACGCCACCGAGCGCTCGTCAGTTCCCGACTGGTCCCCATAGCGTTCCTCCATCACGCGAGTGATCAGCGTGGCTGACTCCTCCCGCGAGAGGGCCGCGCCTTGCAGGCGAGCGTAACCGAGCGAACGCTCCCTGATCACTTGCGGATTGGCAGTCATGTGTCCGGAGTCATAGCTCTCCGAGTAGAACAGGTCAGGGTCGTCGTTGAAGCGCAGGAGGGTGAACGAGCCCATAACAGCAGCGTGTTGACCCACCGAGAACGGCAGCACCTGGAGGTGCAGCCAAGGGCTGTCGCGGAAGTCCAACAAGCGGCCGAGTTGGTCCCGCATGACAGCACGGCCGCCCACCTCTCGGTGCAGCACCGCCTCGTCGACAACGACCAACAGTGCCGGTGGAGTGTCCCGGCCGAGGATCCGCTGACGCTCCAGGCGCGCCGCCACCAGTTCGTCGAGCCGGTCCTTGTGCTCCACACCGAGCACCGCCCGTGCGTACTCCTCCGTCTGGAGAAGCCCGTACACGAGCTGGCACTGGTACGTGGAGATGAACGTCGCCCTCGCCTCCATCTCCGCATACGCCTGGAACCAGCTCGGCAACTGGCTCCGCAACACCAGCCCCACCAACCGCGAGAACACCCCGTCCGTCCCCAGCGCCGCGTCCACCCGCTCGGAGAAGTCCCGCGTCGGCACCTTCTTCGCCGTCTCGATCTGTCCGACCAGGGAACCCGTACAGAAGATGCACTCGCCCAACTGCCCCTGCTTGAGGCCCGCCGCCTCTCTCAAGCGGCGCAGCTCCGAGCCGTAGTAGTCCAGCGGCGACGCGCTGGGGTCCAGTTCATTGATGCGCACCATGGGAACGGCCACCCCCAGCCGGCAACGCTCCACAGCGTTGCTCTCTAGACGTAGCCCAGCGTAATCAAACCGCTCCAGTCTGGTGACGTGAATCACGCAACTCACCTCTTGGACCCCGGAGTTGGCGACGCCTACCGGATGAGCCTCACTGTCAGTGAACACTCGGCCCGGCACCTGCGCCTCATCCTCCGCAGCTACCTCACGAGTTGGGGCATGGACCCGCTCGCCGACCCGGCAGCCCTCGCGCTCACCGAGCTGGTCGCCAACGTCGTACGCCATGTGCCGGACCGGCGCTGCACGGTGCTCATCCAGCGGCGCAAGCAGGGAGTGCGCGTGGAGGTCGCGGACGGGAACGCGGACCTCCCGCCCGAGGAACCCCCGTACCCCGACGGTCTCGCCGAAGGCGGTCGCGGGCTGCTCCTCGTCGACGCGGTGACCGACCGCTGGGAGGTGCGGCCCCTCCCGGGAGGCAACGGCAAGACCATCTGGTTCGAGTGCGACCGCGACCACGACACCTGAACGGCCCACCCGGGTAGCCGCACGCACGCGCCGCTCACAGGGTCGGAACATGAGCAACACGGAAGAGAACGCGGGCAAGGGCGGGAACACGGAGAGTGGCTGGGCCACCGGAGGCACCGTCTTCGCGGGTGTCCTGATGCTGGTCAACGGCATCCTCGGCATCCTCGAAGGCATCGCCGGGATCGCCAAGGACGACGTGTACACGCGCCTCGGCGACTACGTCTACAAGTTCAACCTCAGCACCTGGGGCTGGATCCACCTGATCCTCGGGATCCTGGTCGCGGTGACCGGCTGGGGCATCCTCAAGGGCGCCGAGTGGGCGCGGGCCACCGGCATCGCGCTCGCGGCCCTCGCGATCGTCGTGTACTTCGTGTGGCTGCCGTACCAGCCGCTGTGGGGCCTCATCTCCATCGCCATCGGGATCTTCGTGATCTGGTCGCTGTGCCACGACCGGTCGTCCACCGGGTCGGCCACCAGCTGACACGCATGACCAGAGGAGGGACGGCCCAGGCCCCTGCCCAGGCCCGCGCCCTGCTCCCGACCGTGCTCCCGGCGCTGCTCATCGGCGTCGGGAGCAGTCTCGTGCTGCTCGCCCTCTCCGCCGTCGCGGACCGGCTGCAGGACCTGCTCTGGGACTCCGTGCCGGGCTGGGCGGGCGTGGACGGGACCTCTGCCGGGTGGACCTTCGCGGTGCTCACGGCCGCCGGACTGGCCGTCGGGCTCCTCGTGTGGAAGGTGCCGGGGCACGGCGGGCCCGACCCGGCGACGACCGGCCTCGTCGACCCGCCGCTGCCGCTGCGCGTGCTGCCCGGCATCGCGCTGACCGCGCTCGTCGGGCTCGCGGGCGGAGTGAGCCTCGGCCCGGAGAACCCGATCACGGCCATCAACATCGCCCTCGCGTACGGGCTCGGCGTGCGGGCGCTGCCCCGGGTGCCGGGCGCGGCGTGGGCGGGGCTCGCGGCGGCCGGGACGATCGGGGCGCTGTTCGGGACGCCGGTTGCGGCGGCCCTCGTGCTCTCGGAGTCGCTGAGCGGCGGCGGCGCACCCGACCACGGAGCCGGTCAACAACCCCTGTGGGACCGGCTGTTCGCCCCCCTCGTCGCCGCGGGCGCGGGCGCCCTCACCACCGTGCTCGTGGCGCACCCGGCGTTCTCCGTGGACCTGCCGGACTTCCGGGGCCCGCACTGGGCGGACGGGGCCGCGGCGCTGGTGATCAGCCCGCTCGCCGCCCTCGCGGGACTCGGGGCCGTCGCCGTCTTCCCGTATCTGCACCGGGTCTTCCATGCCCTGCCGCACCCGGTGCTGATGCTGACCGTGGGCGGGGTCGTGCTCGGCGCGCTGGGGGCACTCGGCGGTCAACTCACCCTGTTCAAGGGGCTGGAGGAGATGAAGGAGCTGACGGCGGACGCGGGCGGGCGCGGGGCGGGGAACCTGCTGCTGCTCGGCGTGGTGAAGCTGGTGGCGCTGACCGTCGCGTCGTGCGCCGGATTCCGGGGCGGCCGGATCTTCCCCGCCGTGTTCGCCGGGACGGCGCTCGGCCTGTGCGCGCACGCCCTCGTGGACTCCGTACAGCCCGCGCTCGCCGTCAGCTGCGCCGTCCTCGGGCTGCTGCTCGCCACCACCCGGCAGGGCTGGCTGTCGCTGTTCACGGCGGCGACCGTCGTCCTCGACCTGGACCTGCTGCCGCTGCTGTGCGTGGCGGCGCTGCCCGCGTGGCTGCTGGTGACGGGGCGGCCGGAGATGCAGCTGGCCCCCGA
This sequence comes from Streptomyces odontotermitis, assembly GCF_050510915.1. Classification (NCBI taxonomy): domain Bacteria; kingdom Bacillati; phylum Actinomycetota; class Actinomycetes; order Kitasatosporales; family Streptomycetaceae; genus Streptomyces; species Streptomyces odontotermitis. The sequence goes on from NZ_JBNJLS010000025.1 coordinate 26,795, forward strand.
GAGGTGAAGGCTGCGGAGAACGTCAGGGCGGTAAGGAGAACGTCAGGGCGGTAACGGGACGCATCCTGGCCCCGGGGGCGCGGGGCCAGGACGCTGGACACGGTTCCTGCCCGCGCCCGCACTCCCTAGAACGCGGCGGGACCGCCATTGGCCGTAACCGTGTCCTCGACCGCGCGGATGAACGCCTCCGCGCGGGAGTTGGTGCCCGCCGTCCGCCAGATCAGCGCGACGTCCGCCTTCGGAATGTCGTGGATCGGCACGAATGTCACGTCGGGCCGTGAGTAGTACGTCTCGACGGAGGCGATGACCGGTGAGATCCCCTGGCCCGTCGCGATGAGCGTCATCAGCTCCTGGAAGGTGGAGACCGCCTGGCCCCGGTGGATCTCCCGGCCGCTCGGGGTGCGCGGCGGCACGTGGAAGTCCCACCAGTAGGCGGGCGCGCTGTTCACGACGCCGAAGAAGGTCTCCCCGGCCAGCTCCTCCAGGGAGACCGAGGTGCGGCCCGCGAGGGGGTGGCCGAGCGGCATGGCGAGGACGCGGGGCTCGTTGATGACGACCGGGCCGACGGTGAGGTCGGGCTCCGCCACCGGCAGGCAGGTGAAGAGGACGTCGACCTCGCCGCCGCGCAGGGCGCCCAGCGGGTCCTGGAACTGCGTCTCGCGCATCCGCACCTCGCAGCGCGGGCAGCGCTCCTTGAACGTCGCCAGGATGGCGGTGGTCAGCGAGCCCGCGCCCGAGCCGAGGAAGCCGACCTTCAGCTCGCCCTCGACGCCCCGCGCCGCGTCCTTCGCGCGCGCCAGGGCCTGCTCCATCTGCGCGTGCAGCGGCGCCACGTCCTCGTACAACTGCCGCCCGAGCGGCGACATCCGCACCACCCGGCTGGTCCGCTCGAAGAGCGGGGCGCCGATCTTGCGCTCCAGCTTCTTCACGGTCTGGCTGACGCGCGCCTGGGAGAGGAGCAGCCGCTCGGCGGTGCGCCCGAAGTGCAGCTCCTCGGCGAGCGTCAGAAAGGTCTCCAGCTCATGCCGCTCCACGGCCGCTCCCCCTACGAATAGCCCTACGAGCCCTACGAGTAGCCCTACGAGTAGCCCTACGAAGCGCCTCTGACCTGCATCGATAAGCGATATCGCGTCGATCGTTTCACGCTTCGCCGTTGATCGGGAAGTGGCGTCGGCGGATCTTTGAGTCGTCCGGTTCACGGACGACGAAGCACGACCGAGCACGACCGAGCACGGCCAAGCACGGCCGAGCACGGCCGAGCAACTCCCCTTCCCTCACTCCCTGGAGACCCCCATGCCTTCTCTCGCCCGCAAGACCCTCGTCGCCACCGCCGCGCTCGCCCTCACTGCGGGCCTCGCCGTCACCGCCGCGCAGGCCGACAACGAATCCCACAGCAACGACAGTTGGAACGCCGCCTGGGCCGCGGCCCCGCAGCGCCCGAGCACCGGATTCAAGGCGAACTGGTCGGAGTCCGGCTTCTCGGGACAGACCCTGCGCCAGGTCGTCCGCGTCACGGCGGGCGGCGACCGGGCCCGCATCCGGCTCTCCAACGCGTACGGGCCCTCGCCCCTGCACATCGCAGGCGCGACCGTCGCCCGCACCGAGGGAACGAAGGGTGCCGCCGTCGAGGACGGATCGGTGCGGCGGCTCACCTTTGGCGGAAAGCCTTCGGTGGCCATCCCCGCGTACGGCCAACTCTCCAGTGATGCCGCCGAGTTGGACCTGAAGCCCTTCGAGTCGGTGACCGTCACGCTGCATCTGAAGGGGACCACCGGGCCCGCCACCTTCCATGCCCAGTCCTTCGCCACGAGCTACCGCGCGGACGGCGACCACGTCCGGGACACCGGCGGCGGGGCGTTCAAGGAGTCGACGGAGTCCTGGTACTACCTGTCGGGCGTGGACGTGACGGGCGGCCCAAGAGAGCACGAAGGCAAGGGAATCGCACTCTTCGGTGACTCCATCACCGACGGGTTCGCCTCCTCCACCGACCTCAACCGCCGCTGGTCCGACGCGCTCGCCGAACGCCTCGCCAAGGCGGGCACACCACGCCCCGTCGTCAACGAGGGCATCGGCGGCAACATGGTCCTCAACGACTCGGCCTGGTACGGCGACAAGAGCTCCACCCGCTTCCGCCGGGACGCGCTCGACCTGCCGGGCGTCTCCACGATCGTCGTCCTCGAAGGGCTCAACGACATCGGCTTCAGCGAGACCGACAAGCCCACCTACAAGCCCGCTCCCGTCGTGTCCGCCCGCGAACTCATCAACGGACACCGGAAGTTGATCCGCGAGGCGCACGCGGAGGGCAAGCGGATCGTCGGGGCCACCCTGCTGCCGCTCGGCGGCTCCGACCACTACGGCAAGCACGCGGCGGCGGTCAGCGACGCCTTCAACACGTGGGTGCGCACTTCCGGCGAGTACGACGGGTACGCCGACTTCGACAAGGCGCTGGCCGACCCCGCGGACCCCGAGCGGATCCGTCCCGCGTACGACAGCGGCGACCACCTGCACCCGAACGACGCGGGCTACGCGGCGATGGCGCGCGCGGTCGACCTCGGGAACCTTGGATGACCACGACGGCTGCCCCGGCAGTGCCACGCGCGCCTTCGATGACCGGCCGCCAGAAGCTCGTCCTCACGCTGCTCCTGGGCGCGCAGTTCATGGTCGCCGTGGACTTCTCCATCCTGAACGTGGCGCTGCCCGTCGTGGGCGCCGGACTCGGCTTTCCGCTGGGGCAGTTGCCGTGGATCGCGACGTCGTTCGCGCTGGCCGCCGCCGGGTTCACGCTCTTCTTCGGGCGGGTCGCCGACCTCTTCGGCCGCAAGCGGCTCTTCGTCGGCGGGATGGCGGTGCTGGGCCTGTCGTCGCTGCTCGGCGGGCTCGCCACGGCGCCCGAGGTGCTGATCGTCGCCCGCGTCCTCCAAGGTCTCGCCACGGCCGCCGTCGCCCCGGCGGGGCTCGCCCTGCTGACGACGTCCTTCCGCGAAGGGCCGCTGCGGGAGCGGGCGCTGGGGCTCAACGGCGCCCTGATGTCGGCGGGGTTCACGGCGGGCGCCGTGCTGGGCGGGCTGCTGACCGACCTGCTGTCGTGGCGGTGGGCGTTCCTCGTGAACGTGCCGGTCGCCGCCGCCGTCGTCGCTCTCGCGCCGTCCGTCATCCGTGACTCGAAGATCGTGTGCAGGCACCGGCTCGACGTGCCGGGCGCGGTGACCGTGACGGGGGGCCTGCTGGCCCTGGTGTACGGGCTGACGCGGGCGGGGGCGGAGGGCTGGACCGACCCCATTGCCCTGGTGGGCGGCGGTGTTGGGGTGGTGTTGCTCGTCGGGTTCTGGTTCGTCGAGCAGCGGGCGGTGGCACCCCTGGTACCCGTACGGATCATGCGGCGCCGCGGCGTCGTGTGGGGCAACGTGGCCGGGCTCGTGGCCTTCGCCACCGAGACGTCGCTGGTGTTCCTGCTGACCCTGTACCTCCAGGAAGTCCTCGGCTGCTCGCCGCTCGCGACGGGGCTGGCCTTCGGAGTGCTCGGGCTCGGCACCATGCTCGGCGGGACGCTGGGCGGGCGGGTGGTCGGGCGGTACGGGACGGTGCGCACGCCCCTCGTGGGCTTCACGGCCACGGCGACGTCGGGGCTTCCCGATCATGAGCAGAGGCTGGCCACGGGGCTCGCGACGATGACCCAGCAGGCGGGGATCACGTTGGGGATTCCGGTGATGAGTGCGGTGGTCGCTGCGCAGGGCTCGGTGGTTTCTGGGGTGACCACGGCGGTGCTGGTCAACTCGGGCTTGGTGCTTGCCGGTTCGGTGCTGACCTGGCTGTTGCTGCGACGGGGCCCTACAGGGGCGCGGGGAACTGCGCGACCAGCCACGACGCACTCGCAGACATAACAGCGCGGCGCGGCGATCGTCCGCACGTAGTGGCGCATGGCTTAGAACGAAGCCATGTGCCACTACTGCGGTTGCCGTGAGATTCCGCTGATCAAGGAGTTCATCGCGGAGCACGAGAAGGTCACCAACGCGGCCGGGGACGCGGTGCGCGCCCTCGACGAGGGGGACCACGCGCGGGCCGGGGAACTCGTCCACACCATGGCCCGCGAGCTCGACGCGCACTGGCGGGGCGAGGAGAACGGGCTCTTCGCGGTCATGCGCGAGGACCCCGAGTACGAGGGGTACATCGAGGCCCTCGTCGGCGAACACCGCGAGCTCGCCGAGCTGTTGCCCGCCCTGGACCTGACCGAGCCCGCCGACGTACGGCGGTTGAAGGAGGCCATCGACGAGCTGCACCACCACATCGCCAAGGAGGAGGACGGGCTCTTCCCCGCCTCGCTCACCGCCCTCGACGGCCCGGACTGGAACCGGTCGATGGCGGCCTGGCGGGAGGCCCACCCCGGCGCCTCCTAGCCGAGGTGGTCACTCCGTCGTGTAGTAGCGGTAGAACAGCGCCAGGCCCACCGGCACCGCCACCGCGAGCGCCATGATCGTCGACCGCAGCACCGTCGCGCCCGTGAGGCTGTACAGGAAGCCGAACGACAGGCCCGTGAAGACCGTCCAGCTCACCGCGCGCAGCTCGCGCGGCAGGCGGGGGGAGACTGCGCGCAGGCCGTACCAGATCGCGGCGAAGGCGATGCCCGTCACGAAGCCGAACAGGACGTTCATGCCCGTGATGGGGCCCGCGTCACGGTGGATACCGGACGCCCAGATGCCGTAGACGGCGCCCAGGAGCACGGCTGCGAGAGCGAGCCCGGACGTCCTGGAGAGCGGTCCGGACGAGGCCGGTGCGGTGGGAGCGGCGTGTGCCATGTCAGCGGTCCTTCCAGACGGGGCAGGGGTCGTTGCAGTTGTCGTGCCACTGGTGGCAGGGGCCGGAGCCGCCGTTGCCGCCGCAGTCGGGGACTCCGCGGCCCGCCGTGTCGACGTAGGCCGCGCTCACCCAGCCGCGGGCGCCGCCCAGCCAGTACCAGTACGGGTTTCCCCACACGCTGGAGCCACGCGTCGCGCACTCCACGCGGTCCTGGCTGCCGGACGGCAGGGTCGCGACGATCGCGCCGCCCGTGCTGGGCTGGTCGCGGACGTTCAGGTCGGAGGCGGAGACGACGGTGCCCCAGACGACGCCGTCGTTGTTCGCAGGAGCCGTGGCGGACGCTGTGGGCGCGGCCGCGACGGTGAGGGCGCCGCCGGCCAGGAGCGCGGCGGCGAGGGTGGTCAGGGCCGGAGTGGTTCGCATGATCGGCCTCCTCTCCCCAGCTCCAGGAAACACCCGTACGGCCGAGTGCTCCACCGGAGAGCTCCCCCGTGTGCGCCTGCCCGCTCGCGGACGGGCGGCCCGGGGCCTTGCCTGGGAGACGTGCCGCTGCCCCGCAAAGCCCGAAGTGCCCTGTCCGCCGTCCTCCTCGTCCTCGCCTGTCTGCTCGTGCCGCTCGGCGCCCTGTCCACCTGGGCGAAGCTGGAGATCGAGGACACCGACCGGTACGTCGCGACGATGGCGCCGCTCGCCTCCGACAGCGATGTGCAGGGGGCGGTGGCCGACGCGGTCACGGACTCGGTGATGAAGGACATCGACGTGGGCCCTCTCCAGGGCACCGTCGAGACCTTCGTACGGGAAGCGGTGCAGTCCTTCACGGAGACGGCGGCCTTCCAGACGGCGTGGAACGCGGCGAACCGGGCCGCCCACGACGCCGTGCAGGACGCCCTCAACAACGAGTCCGACAGCGAGGTCACCATCGACCTCGCCCCCATCACCGAGCAGGTGAAGAAGCAGCTCGTCGAGGACGGAACGCCGTTCGCCCAGCGCATCCCCGTCCAGCACACGCAGGTCACCGTCATGAAGTCGCAGGACCTCGGCGAGCTGCGGAAGGGATTCCACATGCTTCAGGTGGCGGGCCTCTGGCTCCCGGCGGCCGCCGTCGTCCTCGGCGTCGGCGGCATCCTCCTGGCCGTGCACCGCCGCCGCGCGGTCACGGCCACCGCCCTGGGCGCCGCGCTCGGCGCCGGGGCCCTCGCGATCGCCCTCGCCGTGGGGCGCGGCACGACCCTCGACGACCTGCCGCCCGACGTGTCGAAGGCGGCGGCGGGCGCGGTCTACGACGCCCTGACGGACTCGCTGCGCACCGCGTCCTGGGTGCTCATCGGGGTGGGCCTCGCGGTGGCGCTCGGGAACTGGCTGTGGGGACGCCTGGCAACCACCCGTCGGCGTCCTTCGTCTCTGAGGAAGGATGGGGGCCACAACCGGTCGGCCGACGGCCGGGTGCCCGTCGAGTAGCAGCCGACAGCCGACCAGGAGGGGCCCGCCGTGGACAGCAGAAGGGGCCCTGTGTGGACGGCGTGACGGCGACGGCGCCCGTGCGCGAGCCGGACGAGGGGCCGGGCGACCTCCTCCCGTACCGGCGGCCGTCCCTGTGGCGGCGGCCCTCCGCGTGGCTCGCGGGGCTGCTGCTCCTCGGTACCAGCGTCGTCCTGGGCTGCCGCATCGCTGACGTGGACGGGATCACGCCGGTGCCGCAGCTCCTCGCGTTCCTGCCGTGGCTGCTCGCACCCGCCGCGCTCGGGCTGCTGTGCGCGGGGCTCGCGCGGTGGCGGACCGGGCTGCTGTGGGCGGTCGTCGTGCTCGGCGGCCTCGCCTGGTACATGGAGCCGTACGGCAAGGCCGACGACGCCCCCGGGAAGCCCTTCGCGGAGCTGCGCGTGATGACGTCCAACGTCGAATTCGGGCGCGGCACGGACGGGTTGATCAAGGCGGTGAAGAAGGAGCGGCCCGACCTCCTGTTCGTGGAGGAGTGCGACTTCGGCTGCGACCGGAAGCTGAAGAAGGCGTTCGAGCCGGGCGTGTACCCGTACCGGAGCGCCGTGGAGGCGAGCGGCGCCGAGGGCTCGGTGATCCTGTCGAAGGTGCCGCTGACGAAGGCGGCGGGGGTGCCGGGCACGCTGGGCATGCCGGGGGCGGTGGCCGACGTGAAGGGCGAGAAGGTGCGGCTGCAGCTGGCGCACCCGATGCCGCCGACACCGGGCGACCTGGGCGTGTGGCGCAAGGAGCTGGGCGCGCTGCGGGAGTACGTGGAGTCGGGCGGGGGCCGCTCGACGATCGTCGCCGGGGACTTCAACGCGACGCAGGACCACGCGGCGTTCCGCGGCGTCCTGGACGCGGGGGTGCGGGACGGCTCCCGCCTCGCCGGCTCGTCGCGCTCGCCCAGCTGGCCGGCCGACCTGCCCTCCCCGCTGGGGGCGCAGATCGACCACGTCCTCGCGACGAAGGACTTCGCGGCGCGCGACGCCCGGTTCCTGGAGATCGGGAACACGGATCACCGGGCTCTTGTCCTGGACCTCACACTGCACCGTGGGAACGGCTGAGCGAGGGGCACGGGTGGGGCACGGCTGATAATGGCCCCATGTCCCACCCGTTCCTGAAGCCCCTCGCGCCCCCCGACTGGCTGGTCAGGAGCCTGAAGCCGCAGCCCGCGCCCATTCCTTGGGCGGCCGTCGCGCGCGCCGCCGTCGCCATGGCCCTGCCCGTCGCGCTCGGCATCGCCCTCGGGAACCCCGCGTACGGCGCGCTCGCCTCCATGGGTGCGCTGTCCGGCGTCATCGGCGACACCGCCGACGCGTACCGGATGCGGATCTTCAACATCGCCGTGCCGCAGCTCTTCGGCGCGCTCGGCGTGACCCTGGGCTCGCTGGTGTTCGGGCACGGGTGGGTGGCCGTCGCCGTGGTGACCGCCATCGCGCTGGTCTCCGGGATGATGTCGACGATCGGGGCGGTCGCCTCCGTGTCGGGGCTGCTGCTCCTGCTCAACTCCGTGGTGGGGGCGGGGCTTCCGATGCCGGGGCAGTGGTGGCTGGCTCCGCTGCTCATGACCGGGGGCGGGCTCCTCGTCCTCGTCCTCGCGCTGCTCGCGTGGCCGCTGCGGTCGGGGGTGCCGGAGCGGGCGGCGGTCGCGGGGACGTACCGGAGCGTGGCGGCGCTCCTGGAGGCCGCGGGCACGGACGCGTACGACGACGCCCGCGCCGCCGTCACGGTCTCCCTCAACCAGTCGTACGACCTGGTGCTCGCGCGTCGCGCCCGCGACCACGGGCGCAGCCCCGAACTGGTGCGCCTGGTCGCCGGGTTGAACGCGGTCACCCCCATCGTGGAGGCCGCCCCCGCCGCCCACCAGGGCGGCACCCCCCTGCCGAAGGAGCTCCCCGAGGCGGTGCGGGAGCTGGCCGACCAGGTGGCTGGGGGCGGGGCCCGGGCCGTCACTTCCGTCGGCCTCCCCGAGTGCGACCCCGATGCCGCACCCGCCGCCCGCGCCGTCGACTTCGCCGTGCGCCACGCCGCCGAGACCCTCAGCGACCCCGACCCCCTCGCGGTCATCGACACCGACGACCGCCTCGGCCGCCCGGCCGCCCTGCGGGTCCGCGCCCGCCGCGCCGCCCGCAACGTCCTGCTGTCCGGCGCCTCCTGGCGCTACGGGCTCCGCCTCGCCCTGTGCATCGGCATCGCCCAGGCCCTGGTCTCGCTGATCGAGGTGGACCGCTCGTACTGGGTCGCGCTCACCGTCACGTTCGTCCTGAAGCCGGACTTCGGCTCGGTGTTCTCGCGGGCCGTCATGCGCGCGCTCGGCACGGCGGCGGGGCTCGTGCTCGCGGTGGCGGTGCTCGGGGCGGTGCCGCGCGGCTGGTGGGACGTGCCCGTGATCATGCTGCTCGCGCCGCTCATCCCGGCGCTCACCCCGCGCGGCTACGGCTATCAGACGGCCGCCATCACGCCGGTCATCCTCGTCCTGTCCGACATCCTCAACCACCAGGGCATCGGCCTGGTCGCCCCGCGCCTGTGGGACAGCCTCATCGGCTGCGGGATCTCGCTGGTCGCGGGCTATCTGCTGTGGCCGGAGAGCTGGCGGGCCCGGGTCGGGGACCGGCTCGCGAACGCCGTCACGGACACCGCGCGCTATGTGGAGTGCGCCTTCGGCGAGCAGGGCGAGTCGCCGGCCGCCGCCCGCGCCCGGATGCGCCGCCGCCTCTACCGCGACCTGTCCGTCATCCGTACGGAGTTCCAGCGCGCCCTCACCGAACCCCCGCCCACCGGCACCCGCGCCGCCGCCTGGTGGCCCCTCGTCGTCGCCGTCGAGCGCATCGTGGACGCCACGACGGCCGCCCGCGTCCGCATCCGGCACGGGGCGCCGCAGCCGGGGGCGGACGAGATCGCCGAAGTCGTGCGCCAGCTGCGCGAGTTGGCACAGGGGCTGCGGGAGGCGGAGATCCTCGTGCCGGTCCCCATCGAGTTCAGCGGACCGCAGGACAGCGTCCTGGAGCCGCTGCGGCAAGAGGTGGGGGCGGCGCGGGCGATCACCTCGCCCACGCCGCCCCGGTGAGGCGACTGGTCAACTACGGGGTCAGTGCACCTTGTTGAGCTTGCCCAGCGCCTTGGCGAGGCCATTGGCCCACAGCTGGTCCACCTGCGCCCGCTCGTTCGCGTCCGGCTGCGAGTTGGTGCACGACGGGCCGGGCCCGCCGCCCGACATCAGCTCGCTGCACGGGCCCTCGTAGTGGTCGGGGAGGCCGAGGACGTGGCCGGTCTCGTGGGCGGTGACGCGGGTGGAGTCGTACTCCTGGTTCTGCGCGTAGTCCAGGAAGATGTAGCCGTGGCCGTGGCCGTCGGTGGAGGCGTACGAGCCCTGCGGGTCGTTGCCCTCTCTGTACTCGAAGTCGCCGCCGCCGCTGGACTCCTGGAGCTTCACGTTCGAGACGGCGCCGTTCCAGATGGACGTGCTGTTGGCTATCTGCTGGGCGAAGGTCGGCGCGCCCGAGGCGTCATAGGTGACGGTGACGGACTTCGCGCCCGGGTTGGCGGCGCGCTTCTCCGCGACCGACTTCAGGACGGCCTCGAAGAACGCCTTGTTGGCCTTGGCGTTCTCGGCCGAGCCCGCGTACTTCGCGTACGCGGCGGTCGAGTTCGCGGACGAGCCTGTGGGGGAGGTGGCCGTCGCGGCCGTCGCCGACGTGGTGCCGAGTCCGGCTGCGGCGAGGCCGATGACGGCCGCGACGGACAGGTAACGCTTGTGCATGTGGGGGGCTCCCTACTCGTTCGATGAAAGGTGAACGGTTCGGTGCCGTTGAGTTTCGGGGAACGTGGGGCGCCTGGGAATGATGGCAGTTGGTAATAGGGCGGACCTATCACCCGCGGGCACGGACTTATCACCGGAGAACACATCCCGCGCCGGAAGTGGACCAAGTATGGCGGTTCCATTGGGATTTGGGCGTCTGGTGTGACCGCTGCGGGCGCTCTACGCTCGCGTCCATGGAGCTCGAGGTGAGACACCTCCGCGCGCTGTGCGCCATCGCCGACACCGGAAGCCTGCACAAGGCGGCTCGCCAACTCGGCATGAGCCAGCCGTCGTTGACGACCCAGCTGCGGCGCATCGAGAACTCACTCGGCGGCGAGCTCTTCGCCCGCGGCCGCACCGGCTGCCGCCCGACCCCGCTCGGCCGGAGCGTGCTGCTGCGGGCCCGCCCCCTCGTCACCGAGATGCGGGCCCTCGTCACCGAGACGAAGGCGGCCGCCGCGCGCGCCGCCGAGGGCCCGCGGCTGCGCATCGGCTCCACCGCCAGCCGCGCCCTGCCGGGCTGGCTGCGCCGGCTGCGCGTCCTGCTGCCGGGCACGGAGACCTCGCTCCAGATGGACGTGTCCGCGAACGCGCTGCTGCGCATGGTGGCCGTGGGCCAGCTCGACGTGGCGTTCGTGCACGAGGTGGAGGGCTGCCCGCTGCGGCCGCAGGACGGGGTGCGGCGGCGGGTCCTGCTGGAGCGGGAGCCGCAGTTCGTCTCGGTCGCGGCGAGCCACCCGGCGACGGCGCGGCCGGTGATACGCCTGTCCGAACTGGCCGGTGAGCGCTGGATGGTGGACCCGACGGTGGACGGGGAGTGGGACGGCCTGCGCCGCATGCTGACCGGCGCCGGGCTCAACCCCCAGATCCTGCAGGGGGATTACCTCACCGCGTCGTCCCTCGTCGCGACCGGCGAGGTGGTCACCCTCTGCCAGCCCACCTCGCTGCCCCGCGACGGCATGGCGGTCCGCCCCCTGCACGGCGACCCGCTCGGCGTGCGGCTGCTGCTCGCGGCGCGCACGGAGGAGGAGCTGGACGCGGTGTACGGGGAGCTGGAGGAGTCCTACTGGGAGGCCGCGATGGAGGCGCCCGCCTACAGGGAGTGGCTGGGGCACGGCCGGGTGCCGGTGCCGGTGGCGCGGCCGCGCGAGGGCGACGTGACGGTGGCGTGACAGGCCGTGCCGGGCGGCCCGGGCACTAGGTCCCGAGAAACCCGGGACCTTCAGCGAAACACCCCCTGACCTGCACTTATGGCCGATTTACGGTACTGCGCCACCGTCTGTGGGTGGTTGTTACATTCCCGACGGACGACGCACACATGGCACTCGTAACTTCATTCCTGTCGCCGCCGCAAAGGGGCACAAACACGGACAGACAGCACGAACAGTCAGAGGGAAGTCACCGCTATGCGCGCCACCCGTCGCACCTTCCGCACCGCAGCCATCGCCACCGGCGCGATCGCCGCTCTCGCCGTCCCCACCACCGCCGCCTTCGCGTCGGAGGCCCCGGCCCCGCACGGCCAGGTCGCCACCGGTGACCAGACCGACAGGACGGACAACAACGTCAAGCCCGGCGGTGACGACAACGCCAAGCCCGACGACAACACCAAGCCGGACGACCACACGAAGCCGGACGACCAGACCAAGCCCGACAAGGACAAGGACAAGCCGGTCGTCGGCGGCTGGGAGTCCAAGGGCACCACCGACCTCGGCGGCGGCTGGTCCGCGAAGGTCGACGTACAGCCCTCGACGCGCAGCGCCAAGGCGGAGATCTCCCTCAACAAGGCCATCAAGGGCTCCCTGAAGGCCACCGAGGGCAAGTCCGCGAGCACCAAGATCGACGGCGCCACCTTCACGCTGAGCGCCGACGGCACGGTCACCAAGACCGGCGGCGACGTCACCCCGCCGAAGCCCGGCGGCTGGACCTCCACCATGAAGGACCTGGGCAACGGCTGGTCCGCGAAGGTCGACGTCAACGCCTCCGCGCGCACCGCCAAGGCGGAGATCTACCAGCAGAAGGCCGTCAAGGGGCACCTGAAGGCGTACATCGACGACGCCAGCACGAAGATCGACGGCCGCACCTTCACGCTGACCGCGAGCGGCAACCTGACCATGTCGGGCAAGCCGACCCCGCCGAAGCCGACGCCTGAGCGCACCTTCGCCCGCGAGTACAAGAACCTCGGCGGCTCCGGCTTCGACGCCAAGGTCTACAAGGTCAAGGGCGGCTACGAGGCCGACATGATCGCCAAGGACCCGGCGTCCGGCAAGAAGATCGTCTGGGACACGATCAAGCAGTCCGGCAACAAGGCCGCCTACGGCCAGCACAACGGCGCCCACTTCGTCCTCTACCCGGACGGCACGATGAAGGGCTGGATGGACGGCAAGCCCGCCCCGAAGCCGAACGGCAACAAGAACGACCACACGGTCATCCCGCGCGGCGGCGTCAAGGCCGGTGCCGACGGCGTCAGCAACACCTCCGACGACGCCCCGCTGCTCGCCGCGGGCGGCGGCCTGGCGGCTGCCGGTGCGGCCGGCCTGGGCTTCGCGCTCTACCGCCGTCGCCAGCAGAACGGCTGAGCGTCTGAGCGTCTGAGCGTCTGAGACCTATGAGTAGCTGAGCGGCCGCTCATACGGAAAGAGATGGGGCACCCCCTGGGCCGGGGTGCCCCATCGCCGTATGCGCGCTTACGGGTCAGACGCCGATGTCGCGGCCGTCGCGCCGCCACACCGACACCACCGAGGGCCGGGTGAGCTTCCCGGCGCCGTCGGGCCAGACGCTCGCGGGCTTCTCGACGGAGGCGCCGTCGACCTCGCCCGGGTGCTGCACCGAGACGAGGACGCGCCGGTCCTGCACGAGCGGACCGCAGGTCTCGGCACCGGTCGGCATGGTGAGGAACTGCTTCAGCTCACCGCGCCGCTCCCCACGGGTCGCGACCCCGAACAGCCCGTCGTGCGAGCCGAGTTGATTGCCGTCGGTCGAGATCCAGAGATTCCCGTACGGGTCGAAGGCGACGTTGTCCGGGCAGGAGATGGGGCTGACCCGGTCCTTGGGGAAGCCCGCGAAGTAGGTGGCGGGGTCGTTCGGGTCACCGGCGACGAGGAAGAGCGACCACGCGAAGCCGGTGGACTCGGCGCGATTCCCCCGCTCCGTCAGCTCAAGAATCTGCCCGTGCTTGTTGAGGTTGCGGGGGTTGGCCTCGTCCGCCCCCGCCTTCCCGGCCTTGCCGCGGTCGGAGTTGTTGGTGAGGGCGACGTAGACCTTGCCGGAGTGCGGCGAGGGCTCGATGTCCTCGGGCCGGTCCATCTTCGTGGCGCCGGCCTTGTCCCCGGCGAGGCGCGTGAAGACGTACACCTCCTCGGCGGTCATGCCCTCGACGTGCGAGACGGCCTTGCCGCCGGGCCCGGCGGTGGCGAGCGGGATCCAGGTCCCGCTCCCGTCGAACTCCCCGTCGGACGGCAGGGTTCCCTTCCCGTCGATCTCGCTCACCGGCGAGTCACCGGTCAGCTTGGCGACGTAGAGGGTGCCTTCGTCGAGCAGCGTGAGGTTGTGCTCGTGCGCGGCGCGGGAGTTGCCCTTGGCCATCCGCTTGCTGCTGACGAACTTGTAGAAGTAGTCGAACTTCTCGTCGTCGCCCATGTAGACGACGGGACGCCCGTCGTCGGTCAGCCGGGGCTGCGCGGCCTCGTGCTTGAAGCGGCCGAGGGCGGTGCGCTTGCGCGGCGTCGACTCCGGGTCGTACGGGTCGAGTTCGACGACCCAGCCGAACCGGTTGGCCTCGTTGGGCTCCTTGGCCAGGTCGAAGCGGTCGTCGAACCGCTCCCACTTCCGCTCGGAGGCGCCCCCGACGACCCCGTACCGCTTGAGCCGGGCGGCGGCGACGGGATCGGTGACGGTCTCGGCGCCCGCGAAGTACTGGTTGAAGTTCTCCTCGCCGTGCAGCGTCGTGCCCCAAGGGGTGGTGCCGCCCGAGCAGTTGTTGAGGGTGCCGAGGACGGTGGTGCCGCGCGGATCGGCCTTCGTCCGCACGAGCTCGCTGCCCGCGACCGGTCCGGCGAGCCGGAAGGGGGAGGTGGCGGTGAGCCGCCGGTTGAGCTGGTGCCGGGGCACGAGGGAGAGCGCCCCCCGCCGCCGCTCTTCCTCCACCACCACAACGGACAGCCCATGAGCGGCCCAGGCGACTTCCACCTGCTCACGGGTGGGGTTCTCGGGGTCGTACCCCCGGAACATCAGCACCTCGTCGGTGTACTCGTGGTTGGCGACGAGCACCTGGCGATGCCGCTCACGCCGCAACGGCAGCAGGCTCAGGAAGTCATTGTTGTAACCGAACTGCCCCGCCTGGGCCTTGGCGGTCTGCTTCTCGGGATCGAAGGCGGGCGCACCGCGCAGGATGGGCTCGCCCCACCGGACGACGACGTTCTGCTCGTACCCGTCGGGGACGGTGACGGCGTCACGGGTGTTGGGCGCGACGGGCGCGAAGCGCAGTCCGCGGGCGCTCTTGCCGCGCGCCGCTCCGGCGGAGGCTCCAGCGCCCTGCTGGGCCTCGGCTGCGTGGGCGTCGGCTGCGTGGGCGTCGGAAGCCCCCGTCCCCAGCACGACACTGCCGGCGGCGGCGGTGGCGACGGTCATGACGGCGGCGCCGCGCATCACGGCACGACGGCTGAGTGCCCCCGCGATCACGTCACCCACGTACTCGTTGTCACTGGTGTTGGGCACCTCGTGAAAGCAGGCGTCCCCGCAACGGAACCGGCAGGTCAGGGCGGAACGGCCGCCGCTCCCCGGGTGCGAGGTGATGATCGGCAGCAGCTTGCGCACGCTTCCTCCTGGTGCTTGCGGGTGCTTACGAGTGGCCTGTTTCCGCCGTGACGGTAGGGGCGACTGTCAGCAGCGCGGCGGCCACCGGGTGAACGGAGGATGAATCCGTGGCGCACGAGGGGGAGTTGACGCGAGGGTGGTACGGGAGGGTGACGGTCGCCGCCCCTGCCCAAGATCGCTTTTCGAGGCGGCTAACCTTACGTGTCCGCCCTGGCCAGGGATTTCAGGGACTTTTGGGAACCAACTCACGCGAAGGGTTGCGCACATGGGCATTCTGGACCGCCTGCGGAACGCGTTCGGCCGCTCACGGAAGGCTGAGCCGGAGGCGACAGCCGCGTCCGGGACGCCGACTCCCTCGACTGCGTCGACATCGTCGCCCTCAACATCAACCTCAACATCCTCGTTGACGTCGACGTCGACGTCGACGAGGGCAACGGTCCCGTCCCCTTCCCCGGAACCCACCCCCGAGCCCAAGGCCACGGTCCCGTCCCCCTCCCCGGAACCCACCCCGGACCCGGTGGACGACTTGGTCGCGGCAGCATTCGACAACGTGACGGTCCCGCAACCGTCCCGGGAACGCACCCCGGACCCCGCCCCGGCAGAGCCGGAGCCCAGCGAACCGGAGGCTGAGGAACCCACGTCGCCGGAGGCGGAGACCTCGGAGTCCGGCCAGCCGGAGGCTGAGGAACCCACCACGCCGGAGGCAGAAGCCTCGGAGTCCGGCCAGCCGGAGGCTGAGGAGCCCGCATCCCCGGACGCGGGGACCCCCGAGCCCGGCCAGCCGGAGGACGCCGAGACCCCCGAGACCCCCGAGGCCCCCGAGTCCTCCGAGCCCAGCGAGCCCAGCGAGCCGCAGGCTGAGGCCCCCCAAGCCCCAGCCCCAGCCCTCACCCTCGCCAAGCTCAAGCGCACCGCCCCCTCCCTGGCCACCGCCTACAAGGCGGCCACCGCGGCCCTCAAGAAGAACGACCTCACCGGCACCCGCGCCCCCCTCTACCTCGTCCTGGACCGCTCCGGCTCCATGCGCCCGTACTACAAGGACGGCTCCGCCCAGGCCCTGGGCGACCAGGTCCTCGCGCTCGCCGCGCACACGGCCCCGGACCCCGCCACCCCCTCCGTGCACGTCGTCTTCTTCTCCACCGACATCGACGCGACAGCGACCCTCACCCTCCCCGAGCACGAGAACCGCATCGACCAGCTGCACGCCGACGCGGGCCGCATGGGCCGCACCAGCTACCACCGCGCCATCGAAGAGGTCGTGGCCCACTACGAGAAGTCGGAGCACGCGGGCGAACCCGCCCTCGTCGTGTTCCAGACGGACGGCGCCCCGGACGCGAAGGGCCCCGCCACCCAGGCGCTGGCCGACGCCGCGAAGCACCCCCTCTTCTTCCAGTTCGTCGCCTTCGGTGAGCACGACGCCAAGGGCTTCGACTACCTGCGCAGGCTGAAGGCGGACAACGCCGCGTTCTTCCACGCGGGCCCCGCCCCCCGCGAGCTCACCGACAAGGAGCTCTACGAGGGCCTCCTGGCGGCCTGGCGCCCGTAAGCCGTGACAAGGGGTGGGCGCACGGCGCGTCCACCCCTCGGTACCAGCGGCAATCGAGGTGAGTGGATCTCCGTCAGGCCGTTAGGATTTCGACCATGGCGGCCACTGGATCCGAGAAGCAGGGGGCGAACGAGAACGCGAAGGCGTTCTACGTGTCGACCCCCATCTACTACGTAAACGACGCTCCTCACCTGGGCCACGCCTACACGACCGTCGCAGGCGACGTGCTCACGCGCTGGCACCGTCAGCGCGGCGAGAAGGTGTGGTACCTCACCGGCACGGACGAGCACGGTCAGAAGATCATGCGCACGGCCGAGGCGAACGGGGTCACGCCCCAGGAGTGGTGCGACAAGCTCGTCACCGAGGCGTGGAAGCCCCTCTGGGAGCACCTGAACATCGCGAACGACGACTTCATCCGCACCACGGAGAAGCGCCACACGGACCGCGTGCAGGAGTTCGTCCAGGATCTCTACGACAAGGGCGAGATCTACAAGGGCGGTTACGAGGGCCCGTACTGCGTGGGCTGCGAGGAGTACAAGCTCCCCGGCGACCTCATCGACGGCGAGGCGGGCGGCGAGTTCGCGGGGCAGAAGCTCTGCCCCATCCACAAGAAGCCCGTGGAGATCCTCAGCGAGGAGAACTACTTCTTCAAGCTGAGCGAGTACAGCGACAAGCTCCTCGCGCTCTACGAGTCGAACCCGGGCTTCATCCAGCCCGAGTCCGCGCGCAACGAGGTCGTGAACTTCGTCAAGCAGGGCCTGCAGGACCTCTCCATCTCCCGGTCGACCTTCGACTGGGGCGTCAAGGTCCCCTGGGACGACAAGCACGTCATCTACGTCTGGATCGACGCGCTCCTGAACTACGCGACGGCCGTCGGCTACGGCGCGAACCAGGAGAAGTTCGACACCACCTTCCCCGCCGATGTGCACCTCGTCGGCAAGGACATCCTCCGCTTCCACGCGGTGATCTGGCCCGCGATGCTGCTCGCGCAGGGCCTGCCGGTCCCCGGCAAGGTCGCGGCCAACGGCTGGCTGATGGTCGGCGGCGAGAAGATGTCGAAGTCGAACCTGACCGGCATCAAGCCGCAGGACCTGACCTCGCACTTCGGCGTCGACGCGTACCGCTGGTACTTCCTGCGCGCCATCGCGTTCGGCAGCGACGGCTCGTTCTCCTGGGAGGACTTCACCGCCCGCTACACCAGCGAGCTGGCGAACGACTACGGCAACCTCGCCTCGCGCGTGGCCGCCATGGTCGGCAAGTACTTCGACGGCTCCCTGCCCGCCTCGGCGGCCGACGGCGACGCGGAGAAGACCCTCCACGACGCCCTCGCGGCCACCGTCGCCCAGGCCGACCGCGCCATCGGCGAGGAGCTCGACTTCCAGTCGGGCATCCTCGCGGTCTTCGACTTCGTGAAGCTGGTCAACGGCTACATCACGGAGCAGGAGCCGTGGAAGGTCGCCAAGGACGACTCCGACGAGGGCAAGGTCCGCCTCGCCACGATCCTCTACACGGCGGCGGAGTCGCTGCGCGCCGTGGCCGTCCTGCTCAACCCGATCATGCCGGAGACCTCACAGAAGCTCTGGGAGTCCCTCGGCGCGGAGGCGTCGCTCGGCGCCCTCGCCGACCAGCCGGTCCAGTCGGCCGGCACCTGGGGGCGGCTCCCCGCGGGCTCGACGGTGACGAAGGGCGCGGTGCTGTTCCCGCGCCTGGAGGAGCCGAAGTCGGCGTAACAGCGAGCTAGTTCATCGATTCGGCAGGAGCCGGAACCGCGCGCCGCGGTTCCGGCTCTTACCGTTTGGCACGGCGTTCAGCGGACGTTGATGCTCCGTCCATCCGCACCGGCTGCACTGACCTACCCAACCGGCTGCACAGACCTACCCGAAAATGACGAAGCGATACCGATCACATTCGCCCGTTTTTGACGTCTCCTTCACATCGAACTCCGTAGGCTTCACGGTATGACCACGACTCCCGCCACCCCTGACGGTCCGCGCTCCGCGGCCGAGGTGAACGAGGAGATACGCGCGCTCTGGCTCCGCGCCGGCGGCCGGCTCCGCCCCGAGCAGAGCCGCGAGTACGAGCGCCTGGTCGCCGAGTGGGCCGAGGCCACCCAGGCCCAGTGCGCGTAACCACGTAACCGCGTAGCCACGACCCGTCACAGAGCGCCGGTCAGGCCGAGCACCTCATGGTGGTGGCGGCGGGCGAGGGGCCCAGGCGGTGGTGGCGGCGTACGAGTCGGGGCTGGTGGTCCCGCGTTCGGGCTGAGCCGAGGCCCCCCAACGGCGAAGGGCCCGGGGGATATTCACCACCCCCCGGGCCCAACCTCCGTACAGCGAGGACTACTTCTCCCCCTGCTCCCCCTTCGCGGGAGCCACCGGCTTGCGCAGCGAGATGTTGAGTTCCTTCAGGCGGGACTCGTCCAGCTCCGTCGGCGCGCCCATCATCAGGTCCTGGGCGTTGCCGTTCAGCGGGAAGGCGATCGTCTCGCGGATGTTCGGCTCGTCGGCGAGGAGCATCACGATGCGGTCGACGCCGGGGGCGATGCCACCGTGCGGCGGGGCGCCGAGGCGGAACGCGCGCAGCATGCCCGCGAACTCGTGCTCCACCGTCTCCGCGTCGTAGCCCGCGATCTCGAACGCCTTGAGCATGACGTCCGGCTCGTGGTTGCGGATCGCACCCGAGGACAGCTCGATGCCGTTGCAGACGATGTCGTACTGCCAGGCCAGGATATCCAGCGGGTCCTTCTCCTCCAGGTCCTTCATGCCGCCCTGGGGCATCGAGAAGGGGTTGTGGGAGAAGTCGATCTTGCCGGTCTCCTCGTCCTTCTCGTACATCGGGAAGTCGACGATCCAGCAGAAGCGGAAGACGCCCTCCTCGAAGTGGCCCGCCCGCTTGGCCGCCTCGACGCGCACGGCGCCCATGATCTTCGAGACCTCGTCGAAGTCGCCCGCGCCGAAGAAGACCGCGTGGCCGGCCGCCAGGCCCAGGCGCTCGGTCAGGACCTTGACGTTCTCCTCCGTCAGGAACTTCGCGATGGGGCCCGTCAGCGAGCCGTCCTCGGCGACGCGCACCCAGGCCAGGCCCTTAGCGCCCTGCTCGACCGCGTACTCGCCGAGGCCGTCGAAGAACTTGCGGGACTGGGACGCCGTGTCCGGGACCGGGAGCGCGCGGACGTGCTTGCCCGCGAACGCCTTGAAGTCGGAGCCCTCGAACACGTCGGTGATGTCGACGAGTTCGAGCTTGGCGCGCAGGTCCGGCTTGTCGTTGCCGTACTTCAGCATCGACTCGCGGAAGGGGATGCGGGGGAAGGGGGAGGTCACTTCGCGGCCGCCGCCGAACTCCGTGAAGAGCTCCGTCATCAGCTTCTCGATGGGCTGGAAGACGTCTTCCTGCTCGACGAAGCTCATCTCGACGTCGAGCTGGTAGAACTCGCCCGGCGAGCGGTCCGCGCGCGCGTCCTCGTCACGGAAGCAGGGCGCGATCTGGAAGTAGCGGTCGAAGCCCGAGATCATCAGCAGCTGCTTGAACTGCTGGGGGGCCTGCGGGAGCGCGTAGAACTTGCCCGGGTTCAGACGGGAGGGCACCACGAAGTCGCGGGCGCCCTCCGGCGACGTCGCCGTGAGGATCGGCGTCGCCATCTCGTTGAAGCCGAGCGCGACCATCTTCGAGCGGATCGAGGCGATGACCGCGCTGCGCAGCATGATGTTGCGGTGCATGCGCTCGCGGCGCAGGTCGAGGAAGCGGTACTCCAGGCGCCGCTCCTCGTTGACCCCGTCCTCCGCGTTGATCGTGAAGGGGAGCGGGGCGGCGGTGCCGAGGACCTCGACCTCGCTGGCCTCGATCTCGATCTCGCCGGTGGGCAGCTCCGGGTTCACGTTCTCCGCGCCGCGCGAGACGGCCTTGCCGTCGACGCGGACGACGGTCTCCTTGGAGAGCTTGTCCAGGACCTCGGCGGCCGCGGTGCCCGGGCGGGCGACCAGCTGCGTGATGCCGTAGTGGTCGCGGAGATCGATGAAGAGGATGCCGCCCAGGTCCCGGCGATTGTGCAGCCAGCCGCTCAGCCGGACGTCGCTGCCGACGTCAGAGGCGCGGAGCTCGCCGCAGGTGTGAGACCTGTACCGGTGCATCGTCGTTCATCCAGCCTTTGGAGTAGAGGGAGCACAGAGAGAACCAGGAACCAAGGCTACCGTCCGTCCCAAGATCGCTTCGCCCGGAATAACTCTCGGTGGCGGGCCCGGCGGAGGTCTTCTTAGAGTGGGGCAATGCGCACCGACGATCTCCTCGATCCGGCAGGGGCCGAGGGGGAGGGCTCCCTGCCGCCGGTGCGCGACGTCCTGGCCGCCATCGCGACCGGCCTGTGGCGCTGGGACAACGCCACCGGGACGGTGACGCTCGACGCCGAGGCGGCCCGGCTCATGGGACTGCCCGCGCGCCCCACGACCCTGACGGAGGCGGGCTCGCGCGCCCGCTTCCACCCGGTCGACTGGAACGAGATCTACGGCATCGTCCAGCTCGCCGTCGCCGAGGGCACCCTCGCCGAGGCCCGGCTGCGGGTCATGGACGAGCAGGGGCGGGTCATCCGGACGGTGCGCAGCCGGACCCGGCCGGTCGTGCACGACTCCGCAGAGGCGTACGAGCTGATCGGCACCATCCAGGAGGTCGCCGACTCCCCGGCCGGCGCGGCCTCCCGCTCCCCCGTGACCGGGGACTGGCGGCGGTCGCGGGAAGCCTTCCTCCTCGACGCGGGGCGGGCGCTCGCCGAGGCGCGGTCCACGGAGGAGGTGCTGCGGGTCGCGGCCGGGCTCTCCATGCCGGGGTTCTCGCCGGACGGTCTCGCCGTCTTCGGTTCCGAGGGCGACCGGCTCACCGTCATCGGGCACCACGGCCACCGCGGCTACCCCGACGACGACCCGCTCGCCGCCATGCCCCTGGACACGGACTACCCGGCCGCCGAGGTGGTGCGCACCGGCCGCGCCGTCTATCTCTCCTCGCCCGAGGACTACCGCGCCCGCTACCCCGCGACGTGGCCGCTGGCCTCGCGCTTCGACCGGCAGTCGTGGGCCTTTCTGCCGCTGACCGTCGCGGGCCAGACGATGGGCGCCTGGATGGCGGCCTTCAAGTACCCGGTGTCGTTCACGCCGGACGAGCGCTCCGTCCTGACGACCGTCGCCCGGATGCTGGCGCAGGCCCTGTCGCGGGCGGGCACCGCCGAGTCGGAGCGGGAGCTGACGGAGGGGCTGCAGCGCTCGATGCTGCCGCTGCTGGGGCCGCGGATCCCGGGGATGAGCGTGGCCGCGCGGTACGTCCCGACGGGCGGCGGGCTGCAGGTGGGCGGCGACTGGTACGACATGATCCCGCTGCCCAGCGGCCGCATCGCCTTCGCCATCGGCGACGTGCAGGGGCACGACGTGCGGGCGGCGGGCCTGATGGGGCAGCTGCGGATCGCCCTGCGCGCGTACGCCTCCGAGGGGCACCGCCCGGACGCGGTGCTCAGCCGCGCCACCCGCTTCCTGTCCGGGATCACCGAGAGCTTCGCCGCCGGCACGGGCGGGGAGCCCGGCGCGGACCCGGGCGACGCGCGCTTCGCGACCTGCCTGTACGTGGAGGCGGACCCGGCGACGGGGGTCCTGGAGATCGCCCGCGCGGGCCACCCCGACCCGGCGATACGCATGGCCGACGGCACCGTCCTGGTCCGCCCCACCGCGGGCGGCCTGCCGCTGGGCATCGACCCGGACGCCGACTACCCCACGACCCGTCTCGTCCTCGAACCCGGCCAGACCATGCTGATCTGCACGGACGGCCTGATCGAGACGGGCGGCCACGACCTGGACAGCGGCTGGTCCCGGATCCGGACGATCCTGGAGGAGCACGTCCCGGGGGACGCCGGGAACGAGGACGCCTCCCTGGAGCTGCTCGCCGACGCCCTGGTCCAGGCCGTGCACGGGCCCTCCTCGCACCACACCACGGGCCCCCTCATCGACCGCCGCGAGGACGACATAGCGGTCCTGCTGCTCGCCCGCTCCCCGCGCCCGCAGGAGCGCACCGACGCCCGCCGCACCGTGATGACGGTGGCGCAGGCCGAGCCGGAGCGGATCGCGGGCGCCCGCCGCCACCTGCGGGACCTGCTGCACGACTGGGCCGACCCCGATCAGGTCGACTCGGCGGTCCTGATGGTGTCGGAGATGGTCACCAACGTCCTCGTGCACACCGACGGGGACGCCCTCCTGGTCGCGGAGGTGGCGGGGCGGCCGGGGGCCCGCCGGGTGCGGGCCGAGGTCGCGGACGGCAGCGACGACCTGCCGCACAAGCGGCACCCGGGCGAACTCGCCTCGTCCGGGCGGGGGTTGGTGCTGATGGAGCTGCTCGCCGACGCGTGGGGCGTGGACCCGCGGGGCGACGGAAAGAGCATCTGGTTCGAGCTCTACGAGCGCCCGCCGGCGTCGTCCGACGCGGCATCGGAAGCGGACGCGGCGCCCGACCCCGCCGCCCCCTCGTAGCGTCCCCGCAGCTCCGACACCACCCCGAACGCGGCCGCCGTCAGCGGCACCGCGAGCAGCATCCCGAGGATCCCGGCGACGGACGCCCCCGCGGTGATGGCCAGCATGACGACGGCCGGGTGCATCTGGACGGTGCGGGACTGGATCATCGGCTGCAGGATGTGCCCCTCCAGGACCTGCACCGCGAGCACGACGCCGAGCGCCCACAGCGCGATCACGAACCCCCGGTCGGCGAGCGCGACGAGGATGGCGACGGCGCCGGACAGGAAGGCCCCCAGATACGGGATGTAGGCGCCGACGAAGACGAGGGCGCCGAGGCCCACGGCGCCGGGGACGCCGAGGATCAGCAGCCCGACGGTGATGCAGGTGGCGTCGATGAACGCGATGATCGTGGTGCCCCGCATGAAGCCCTCGATGGCCTCGAAGGCACGGCGCGCGATGGCCTCGACGGAGTCGGCGCTGTCGCCGGGGGCCAGCGAGCGCAGGCTGCCCATGGCCCGCTCGGAGTCGCGCAGGAAGAAGAAGACGAGCAGCAGCGCGAGCACCGCCATGGCGATCATCTCGCCGACCGTGCTGAGCCCGCTGATCACCCCGGACGCGGCGGTCCCGCCGAACTTGCCGAGCAGGTCCTTGGCGTTGGAGGCCATGTCGTCGAGGGAGGTCCCGGCGGCGCCGAAGTACTTGGTGACGCTCTCGGCGGCCTTCTTCACCGAGGCGACGATCTGGTCCCCGGACTCGATGAGCGCCCGCACGACGATGTAGACGGCGCCGCCGACGACCGCGACGACGGCGGCGCAGGTGAGTCCGGCGGCCAGCGAGCGCTGCACCTTCATCTTCAGCAGGCGCCGGTGCAGGGGGCCGAGCAGGGCGCTGCCGAGGAGGGCGAGCAGAACGGGGGTGACGGCCGTCTTGAAGGTGACGCAGAGCCAGATCCCCACGGCGGCGACGCCGGTGACCAGGAGGGCGACGACGCACCAGGCCGCGGTGCGGCGGGCCGGTTCGGGCAGGAGGGTGTGCACCCTCCTACCCGAACACGCCGTCAGATCCCGTGCACGTTATGCGCGTCCGCGTCCCGGAGGGTTACATCCCATGGACGGCAGGCACCGTGCCGAGGAGGCCCTTCTGGTAGTCCTCGAACGCCTGCTGGAGCTCGTCGCGGGTGTTCATCACGAACGGGCCGTAGTGCGCCATGGGCTCCCGGATCGGCTGCCCGCCGAGGAGGACGACCTCCAGGTCGGGGGCGTTCGCGTCCTGCTTCTCGTCGGCGCGGACGGTCAGGGACGAGCCCGCGCCGAAGACCGCGGTCTGGCCGACGTGCACCGGCCGGCGCTCGGCGCCCACGGAGCCGCGCCCGGCGAGGACGTACGCGAGTCCGTTGAAGTCCTCGCGCCAGGGCAGCGTGACCTCGGCGCCGGGCCGCACGGTCGCGTGGATCATGGTGATCGGCGTGTGCGTGATGCCGGGGCCCTCGTGCCCGTCGAGCTCGCCCGCGATGACGCGGAGCAGCGCGCCGCCGTCCGCCGAGGACAGGAGCTGGACCTGGCCGCCGCGGATGTCCTGGTAGCGGGGGTTCATCATCTTGTCCTTGGCGGGCAGGTTCACCCACAGCTGGAGGCCGTGGAAGAGCCCGCCGGACTGGACGAGGGACTCCGGCGGCGCCTCGATGTGGAGCAGGCCGGAACCGGCCGTCATCCACTGGGTGTCGCCGTTGCGGATGGTGCCGCCGCCCCCGTTGGAGTCCTGGTGGATGAAGGTGCCGTCGATCAGGTACGTGACCGTCTCGAAGCCGCGGTGCGGGTGCCAGGGCGTGCCCTTGGGCTCCCCGGCCTCGTACTCCACCTCGCCCATCTGGTCCATCATGATGAACGGGTCCAGGTACTTGTAGTTGATCCCGGCGAACGCGCGGCGCACCGGGAAGCCCTCGCCCTCGAAGCCGCTGGGCGCGGTCGTCACGGCGAGCACGGGGCGGGCCACGGCATCGGCCGACGCGGCGACCTTGGGCAGGGTCAGCGGGTTCTCGACGGTTACAGCGGGCATGGGGGTGCCTCCTTCTCGTACGCTCAGTTTAGTTGAACGTAGAACTTTCTGCCACTCGGAGGAACGCACGACGCCCGGAGGGGATTCCCTCCGGGCGTCGGCGCTGGCCGGAACTGATCGCTACCGCTGCGGGCGGCTCCCGCCCACGCTCACCTGGTCCGCCGCCGAGCAGCTGCCCCGGCAGGTCAGCTCCACGGAGTTGTCCGGCGGCTCCACGGTCGCCTCGTTCCCGGCCACGCGCGGCGGCACGACGCCCACGAACGTGTACGTGACGTCCCCGCCCGCCACGATGTCCGCCGTGGTGTCGAGGTCCCCGACGCCCCGGCCGTCCCCGCACGAACTGGGCGACTTCGCCGAGCAGAGCCAGCTGAAGCCCTTCAGCCACTCCGGCAGGGTGTCCCGCACGCGTACCCCGATCGCGTCCGAGGGACCGGCGTTGTGGACGCCCACCTTGAGGGTCAGCCGGTCGCCCGCCTTGTACTCGTCGGGCGTGTGCGACTGCTGGACCGAGAGCGCGGTGTGCGGCCGCGGCTGGACCTCCGCCTTGTCCCGGCAGACCGGGTCGCAGTCCGGGTCCGAGGAGTTGTCCGGCGGCGCCACGGCCGAGGCCGCGGTGAGCGGTCCGGCCACCGAGGAGGGCACCCGGCCGGTCAGGACATAGGTGACCCGGCCGCCCGGCGGCAGCGTGACCCGCTGGTCGACCGGGCCCGTGCCGGTCCCGTCCTGGCAGGCACCGCCGTCCGCGCCCGTGCACTTCCACGTGAAGTGCCGCAGCGGCTCGGGGAGCCCCGACGTCACCCGCGCGCCCTTCGCCGCGCCGGGCCCGTCGTTCGTCACGACCACCGTGTACGCGAGGTCCTCGCCCGGGAC
Source organism: Streptomyces odontotermitis (assembly GCF_050510915.1). Lineage (NCBI taxonomy): Bacteria > Bacillati > Actinomycetota > Actinomycetes > Kitasatosporales > Streptomycetaceae > Streptomyces > Streptomyces odontotermitis. The sequence continues at coordinate 52,629 of NZ_JBNJLS010000025.1, forward strand.
ATACGGATCGGGGTCCGCGGTCTCGGAGATGCCGAGGCCCACCTCGTTGACCACGTCGATGGGCAACTGCACGCGGTTGTCACGGGGGTTGAGGTCGGCGTCCGTCTCGCCGCGCACCACCGCGTCGCTGGGTGCCTCGCCGGTCGCCGAGGGCCCGGCCGTCACATCGAGGACGACGGGCGGCGCGGCCGTGCCCGGCTGGATCACGTCGGGCCGGGTGCAGGCGACCTTCTGCTCCTTGACCGCGCACTCCCAGCCGGGCGCCGAGACCACCTTCGGGGTCAGGCCCGGCGGCAGCGTCTTGGTCAGCGTCGTCACGCCCTTGCTGGGCGCCGCGAGCCTGCGGTTGCCGACGTCCAGGACGAGCTGCCCGGTGCCCCCGACCCGGAACTCGCCCTGTACGGACTCCGTCACGTACAGATCCGGGTCGAGCGTCGTCACCTTCACATTGGTGATCTCGTGGAAGCCCGTGGACGCCCCGGTCGAGGCGGCGAAGCCCAGCTTCAGCGTCTCCGGGACGGCGGGCTGGCCCTTGAGCCTGCCGAGGTCGAGCGGCCCGAGCACCCGCTTCATCCCGTGCCCGTCGTGGAAGTCGATGGAGACGGCCAGCTGGAGCGCGGTGGAGAGCTCGACCTTCACGGTCCTGCGGGCCTTCGCCCGGCTCTTCTCGCCGGGCACGGCGAGCGGACGCTGCAACCGGTGGTGCTGGATGTACGCGTTCTGCGTGGCGAGGGCGCCGCGCACGCCGATCGTGTTCGGCACCCGGCCGGGGCCGCCCCTGCCCCTGGCCTGCGGCGGGTTGGTGAAGTTGCCGTACTGGTCGAGGCCCACGCCCACATAGCCGCCCTCGATCCCGGAGTAGCCGAGCGCACCCCCGTAGTGGCCCGCGTCCCGGGGCGCGGCCTTGCCGTCCAGGAAGAAGAAGCTGATCCCGTCGGCGCCGCGCGGCGTCGTCGCCCCGTACTGGTACTGGTCGAACGTGGCCGAGATGCCCGCGTTCGAGGGCAGCGCCTCGTCGATCAGCGCGAAGCCGCTCTGCCGGAAGTCATTGCTGGTGAGCCGGAGCGCCCCGCGCCCCGCCTGGTCCCTCGACGCCCCCTTGGGGCAGCCCTTGAGCGGACCCTGGGCGCCGCGGTCACCGGTCAGACAGGCCCATCCGTCGGGGTCCTGGCCGCCGCGGGCCCGGCTGTACCACTGGCCGGTGTCGACCTCGGACCCGGCGAAGGTCTCGTCGATGAACGTGTCGGCCGACGCGGTGGCCGCGGGCAGGACGAGGCCTGCGGCGGCCAGGGCGAGCAGCGTGAGACCTCGCGCAGCGCGCACCCAGAGTGACGATTTGCTCCACATATTCGCGATTCAGTCACGCAGAGCGACCGATCGCGAGCGGGGTGCGCCGTACGGGCGTTCCTATCCGCCCTACCCGTACATGCGGCGCATCGCGAAGTCGACCATCTGCTCGACCGCCTTCGCGTCGAAGACCATCCGGTGCTCGCCCTCCATGTCGAGCACGAAGCCGTACCCGGTGGGCAGCAGGTCGATGACCTCGGCGCCGGTGATCACGAAGTACTTGGAGTCCTTGCCCGCGTACCGGCGCAGCTCCTTGAGGGAGGTGAACATCGGGATCACGGGCTGCTGGGTGTTGTGCAGCGCCAGGAAACCGGGGTTGTCGCCGCGCGGGCAGTAGACCTTCGACGTCGCGAACGCCTGCTGGAAGTCCTCGGCGGACATCGACCCCGTGGTGAACGCGCGCACCGCGTCCGCGAGCGAGGGGGGCGACGGCTCGGGGTAGAGCGGGGCCTGCTGCTGGTGGGGCTGCTGCTGGCCGTAGCCGCCGGGCATCTGGCCCTGCGGCGGAGGCTGCGGCGGCGCGTAACCCTGGCCGGCGCCCGCGTGTTGGTCGTAGCCGTACATGGGCGCAAGGGTACCGAGACCCGCCGGGGCACCGGGGCCGGATCTTTTCTGTAGTGATCGCTAGACAATAGGCGGGTGACTGGTTACGGTCTTTCTGTATCGAGCGCTACACATTCAGCGCACCGCACCTTCGACGCCCCGGGAGTTCCCCATGCCGTACGCCGCCCCTGCCGCCCCCTCGTACGCCCGCACCGTCCGCGGCACCGGCCCCGGCCTCCTCCTCGCCCACGGCGCGGGCGGCTCGGTCGAGGCCAACTACGGCCCGGTCCTGGGGGAGTTGACCGCGAGCCGCACGGCCGTCGGTGTCGACTACCCGGGCACGGGCGCGACCCCGCGCGCCACCGCGCCGCTCGAACTGGACGCGCTGGTGGACGAGTTGACGGCCGCGGCGGACGCCGAGGGCCTTGACCGGTTCGCGGTGTCGGGGTACTCGCTGGGCACCGCGGTGGCGGTCCGGCTCGCGGCCCGGCACCCCGAGCGCGTGACGGCCCTCGTCCTGACCGCCCCCTTCGCCCGCGCCGACAACCACCTGCGCCTGGCCGCGACCCTCTGGCGCGAGCTCTTCGAGACCGACCGGGACCGCCTCGCGCTCGCCCTGGTCCCGCTGGCCCTGAGCCCGGCCGCCCTCGCCTCGCTCGGCCCCGAGGAGCTCGCGGCGACCCTGAAGGGGACGGCGCAGACGGCCCCCGCCGGCACCCCCGAGCACACCTCCCTGGTCGAGCGGCTCGACGTCCGCGCGGACCTGGCCCGGATCACCGCCCCGACGCTGGTCGTCTCGACGACCGGGGACCGCCTCGTCCCGCCGTCCCTGCACCGCGAGGTGGCCGCCGGGATCCCGGGCGCTCAACTGTCCGAGATCGCCACCGGCCATCTGCCCTTCGCCGAGGCCCCGGCCGCCTGGGCCCGGCTCCTCACGGAGTTCCTGGCCGCGCACGGCGCGTGACGCGGGCGGCCCCCGCGCGGGCGGCGGCGGGGGCGGGTCCCGGGCGACGAAAACAGTTGGCCGCACGATGCGGCCAAGAGCGACAGCGCTCACACTTCGGGCATCAGGGGTTGCGCCTTATTACCGACGGGTAGCATCATCAGTAGCTACTAACCGGTACTGATCCTGATGATCCCTTTCCTGCTTACGGAGACGTCGCCATGGGGCACTACAAGTCGAATCTCCGCGACATCGAGTTCAACCTCTTCGAGGTGCTCGGGCGCGACAAGCTGTACGGCAGCGGCCCGTTCGCGGAGATGGACGTCGAGACCGCCAAGAGCATCCTGAGCGAGATCCTGCGCCTCTCGGAGAACGAGCTGGCGGAGTCCTACTCCGACGCCGACCGCAACCCGCCGGTCTTCGACCCGGAGACCAACACCGCGCCGGTCCCGGAGAGCTTCAAGAAGAGCTACCAGGCGTTCATGGACTCCGAGTACTGGCGCCTCGGCCTGCCCGAGGAGATCGGCGGCACCACCTCGCCGCGCTCCCTCATCTGGGCCTTCGCCGAGCTGATCCTGGGCGCCAACCCGGCGGTCTGGATGTACTCCTCGGGCCCCGCCTTCGCGGGCATCCTCTTCGAGGAGGGCAACGAGGCGCAGAAGAAGATCGCCGAGATCGCCTGCGAGAAGCAGTGGGGCTCGACGATGGTCCTGACCGAGCCGGACGCCGGTTCGGACGTGGGCGCGGGCCGCACCAAGGCCGTGCAGCAGGAGGACGGCTCCTGGCACATCGAGGGCGTGAAGCGCTTCATCACGTCCGGCGAGCACGACATGTCGGAGAACATCCTCCACTACGTCCTCGCCCGCCCCGAGGGCCACGGCCCCGGCACCAAGGGCCTCTCGCTCTTCCTGGTCCCGAAGTTCGAGTTCGACTGGGAGACCGGCGAGCTGGGCGAGCGCAACGGCGTCTACGCGACGAACGTCGAGCACAAGATGGGCCTCAAGGCGTCCAACACGTGCGAGATGACCTTCGGCGACCAGCACCCCGCCAAGGGCTGGCTGATCGGCGACAAGCACGACGGCATCCGCCAGATGTTCCGCATCATCGAGTTCGCCCGCATGATGGTCGGCACGAAGGCGATCTCGACCCTGTCGACGGGCTACCTGAACGCCCTGGAGTACGCCAAGGAGCGCGTCCAGGGCCCGGACCTCGCCCAGTTCATGGACAAGACCGCGCCCAAGGTGACGATCACCCACCACCCGGACGTGCGCCGCTCGCTGATGACGCAGAAGGCGTACGCGGAGGGCATGCGCGCCCTGGTCCTGCACACCGCGGCCGTCCAGGACGACATCCAGGTCAAGGAGGCGGCCGGCGAGGACGCGTCCGCGCTGCACGCCCTGAACGACCTGCTCCTGCCGATCGTGAAGGGCTACGGCTCGGAGAAGGCGTACGAGCAGCTGGCCCAGTCGCTGCAGACCTTCGGCGGCTCCGGCTATCTGCAGGAGTACCCGATCGAGCAGTACATCCGGGACGCCAAGATCGACACCCTCTACGAGGGCACCACGGCCATCCAGGGCCAGGACTTCTTCTTCCGGAAGATCGTCCGCAACCAGGGCGCCGCGCTCAACGGCCTGGCCGAGGAGATCAAGAAGTTCCTCGCGGTCGGCACCGGCGGCGAGGAGCTCGCCGCCGCCCGTGAGGCGCTCGCCCAGGCCGCCGTGGACCTGGAGGCCATCGTCGGCGCCATGCTGACGGACCTCGCGGCCACCGAGCAGGACGTGAAGTCCATCTACAAGGTGGGCCTGAACACCACGCGCCTGCTGATGGCCTCGGGCGACGTCGTCGTCGGCTACCTGCTGCTTCGCGGTGCCGCCGTCGCCGCCGAGAAGCTGGAGACGGCCTCCGCCAAGGACGTCGCCTTCTACCGGGGCAAGATCGCGGCCGCGAAGTTCTTCGCCGCGAACGTCCTGCCGGGCGTCACCTCGGCCCGCCAGCTCTCCGAGCGCGTCGACCTGGACGTGATGGAGCTGGACGAGGCGGCGTTCTAGCCCCAGCCGTACGTGTGTGGCCCGGCCGGCGCATCCGGCCGGGCCGCGCGCGTGTGAGGTCGGCAAAGGGATCACCACAGCCCGGAAAGCCACCGGGCTCCGAAGTTATGGTTCAGGCATGAGCAACGCGCCCCGCTTCGACCGCGGTCACACCGACGACCTGATGTCCTTCCTGGCGGCCAGCCCCACGCCGTACCACGCCGTGGCGAGCTCGGCCGAGCGCCTGGAGAAGGCCGGTTTCCGGCAGGTCGAGGAGACCGACGCCTGGGACGGCACGTCGGGCGGCAAGTACGTGCTGCGGGGCGGCGCCATCATCGCCTGGTTCGTCCCCGAGGGCGCCGCCGCCCACACCCCGTACCGGATCGTCGGCGCGCACACCGACTCGCCCAACCTCCGCGTGAAGCCGCTGCCCGACAGCGGTGCGCACGGCTGGCGGCAGGTGGCCGTCGAGATCTACGGCGGGCCGCTGCTCAACTCCTGGCTCGACCGGGACCTGGGCCTGGCCGGGCGGCTCTCGCTGCGCGACGGCAGCCAGCGCCTCGTCGACGTGGACCGGCCGCTGCTGCGCGTGCCGCAGCTGGCGATCCACATGGACCGCTCGGTGAGCACCGACGGGCTCAAGCTCGACAAGCAGCGCCACATGCAGCCCATCTGGGGCCTCGGCGACGACGTCCACGAGGGCGACCTGATCCGCTTCCTGGAGGCGGAGAACGGCATCGGCGAGGGCGAGGTCACCGGCTGGGACCTGATGACGTACTCGATCGAGGCGCCGTCCTATCTGGGCCGGGACCGCGAGCTCGTCGCCGGGCCGCGCATGGACAACCTCATCTCCGTGCACGCGGGCACCGCCGCCCTCGCCGCCACCGTCACCGCGCCGGGCGCGGCGGACCTCCCGTACATCCCGGTCCTGGCCGCCTTCGACCACGAGGAGAACGGCTCCCAGTCCGACACCGGCGCCGACGGCCCGCTGCTCGGCTCGGTCCTGGAGCGCTCGGTCTTCGCGCGCGGCGGCACGTACGAGGACAAGGCGCGCGCCTTCGCCGGGACGGTCTGCCTCTCCTCCGACACCGGGCACGCCGTGCACCCCAACTACGCGGAGCGGCACGACCCGACGCACCACCCGCGCGCCAACGGCGGCCCCATCCTCAAGGTCAACGTGAACAACCGTTACGCCACGGACGGCGGCGGCCGCGCGGTGTTCGCGGCGGCGTGCGAGCGGGCGGGCGTGCCGTTCCAGTCGTTCGTCTCCAACAACGCGATGCCGTGCGGCACCACCATCGGACCGATCACCGCGGCCCGGCACGGCATCAAGACGGTGGACATCGGCGTGGCCATCCTCTCGATGCACAGCGCCCGCGAGCTGTGCGGCGCCGACGACCCCCACATGCTGGCGAACGCTCTGTCGGCGTTCCTGCAAGGCTAGGAGGGGAGGCAGGTTCGAGGAGGGACGGCACGTGGAATTCCAGCTGCTCGGTCCGGTCTCCGTCACCGGTGGCAGCGGGCCTCTCCCCCTCGGCCCCGCCAAGCGCCGCAGCCTGCTCGCCGCGCTCCTGCTGCGGGCGGGCACCCCGGTCACCGTGGACTTCCTGACCGAGGCGCTCTGGGACGTCGAACCGCCACTGCACGCCCGTACGGTGATCCAGGGCCATGTCTCCCGGCTGCGCGCGCTGCTCGTCGAGGCGGGACTGGACGCGTACGGGGTCGAACTCGCCACGCAGGGACGGGCGTACGCGCTGCACCTGCCGGAGACGCTGGTCGACGCCCGCCGCTTCGAGGACCTGGTGAAGCTCGCGGGGCGGCAGAGCGACCCGGCGGACGCGGCCCTGATGCTGCGTGAGGCGCTCGCCCTGTGGCAGGGCCCCGCGCTCACCGGGACCGTCGCGACGCCCCCGCTGCTCGCCTCGGCGGCCGCCCTGGAGGAGAGCCGCCTCGAAACGGTCGAGCAGCTCGCCCGCACATACGGCCGACTCGGTGCGCACGCCCAGGCGGTGGCGCTGCTCAGCGCCGAGGTCGTCGCCAAGCCGCTGCGCGAACCGCTGGTGGCGTGCCTGATGCGGGCCCTGTACCGGTCCGGCCTCCAGTCCGACGCGATCGGCCACTACCACCGCACGCGGCGGCTGCTCGCCGACGAGATGGGCGTCGACCCGGGTCCGGCGCTGCGGGAGGCGTACGAGGAGATACTCAACGGGGACGGCAACGGAGGCGGCAGCGGAAACAGCGGCAGGAGCGGCGACAGGAGCGGCGGTGGCGCCGAGAGCCTGGCCCCGCCGCCCGAGCCCGCCGTGGACGGGCCCGCCCCCGCGGCGGCCCCGGAATCCGCCGAGCCCACCGCCCCCCGCCAACTCCCGCGCCCCCCACGGGGTTTCACCGGCCGCACCGATGAACTCGCCGCCCTCGGCCGGACCCTGGACGCGCAGGCCGACACCCCCATCGCGCTCATCACCGGGCCCGCGGGCGTCGGCAAGACCTCCTTCGCCCTGCACTGGTCGCACCGGCACGCCGACGCCTTCCCGGACGGGCAGCTCTTCGCGAACCTGCGCGGCCACAGCGGCACCGACCCCACCGAACCGGCGCGCGTACTGCGGGAGTTCCTGCTCGCCCTCGGGGTGCGGGCCCAGGCGATCCCCGGCTCCACCGAGGCCGCGGCGGCCCTGTACCGCTCCCTCGTGGCGGACCGGCGCCTGCTCGTCGTCCTCGACAACGCCCTGGACTCCGCACAGGTGCGCCCGCTGCTGCCCGGCGGCCCCGGCTGCACCACCCTCGTCACCAGCCGCACCCGCCTGGACGGCCTCATCGCCTCCGACTGGGCCCGGCCCGTGCCCCTGGACGTGCTCACCGAGGCGGACGGCGCGCGCCTGCTCGTCCGCGCACTCGGCGCCGAGACGGAAGCAGCCGCGGACGACGCCGACGTACGCGAAGTGGTGCGGCTCTGCGACGGGCTGCCGCTCGCGCTGCGCATCGCCGCGGCCCGGGTCAGCGGGCGGCGGCACTGGACCGTGGCCGGGCTCACGGCCGAACTCGCCGACGAACAGGAGCGGTTGGCGGTCCTGTCCGCCGAGGACCGGGGAGTCGCGAAGGCGCTGAGCGGGTCCGTCGCGCGGCTGCCGGAGGGAGACGCGCGACTGCTCGCGGCGCTCGCGCGCGGCTTCACGCGGGATACGGACGTGTACGCGGCCGCCGCGCTCGCCGCGGCCCCGGTGGCCACCGCACGGGCGGGTCTCGACCGGCTCGCCGCCGCGCACCTGCTCCAGGAGGAGGCGCCGGGGCGCTACACCCTGCACGATCTCGTACGGCTCTACGCGCGCGGGCTCGAAGGGCCGGACGAGCCGGAGGCGACCCGGCGCCTCGTCGACCACTGGCTGCGCGCGGCGCACGCCGCCGTGAACGCCATCGACACCACCGGATACCGGGGCATCCCGCTGCCCGACGGCTGCGAACCCGGTCTGCCCGTACCGGAGTTCACGGACCGGGACGCGGCGCGCCGCTGGTTCGCCGTGGAGCAGGACGGCCTGGTCGGTGCCGTCTTCGCCGCCGCCGGGCTCGGCGACGACGAGCGGACCTGGCGGCTCGCGGCCCTGCTGTGGCCGCTGGTGCTGTGGCGGCCGCACCCGGGCTGGCAGGCGCCGCTGGAGGCGGGGCTCACCGCCGCCGAGCGGACCGGGAACCGGGAGGGCACCGCCAGGATGCGGTCCACGACGGGCGTACTCCTCATGGAGATCGGGCAGTTCGCCCTCGCCGAGGAGCACTTCGAGCACTCCCTGGGCACCTACCGTGAGCTCCTGCCGGAGCTCGCCGCCCAGGTCCTCGTCCTCATCGGCATCGCCCGCAACCGCCTGAACGACCCGGAGGCCGCCCTCGAATCGCTCGCCGACGCGCGGCGCACCGTGCTGGACGCGGGCCATGCCACCGCTCCGATGCTCGACCATCACGTCCAGGCCCAGCTCGCCCTGAATCAGGGCAGGTTGACGGAGGCCGCCGAGCACGCGGGGCGCGCCCTCGCCGCCGTGCCCGCCAATGAGACCGCCGGGTGGCGGCCGCTGATCTGGGAGTCGTACGGCATCGCCCTGCACCGGGCCGGCCTGCACCAGGAGGCCCGCGACGCGCTGCTCGCCGCGCTCGCGGCCACCGAGGAGGAGGACCTGCCGGCCCGCACCGCCCGCGCCCTCACCCACCTGGGCGACATCGCCGCCGTCCTCGAAGGCCCCGCGGTCGAGGAGGCGTACCGGCGCCGTGCGGAGCAGGTCCGCAACGGCATACCGGATGCCCGCGCATAGCCGTGCGCCCCTGCCCTGAAAGGCGAGAACGTCACGTTAGTCGGGTGTTAGCGGAACGCCAACGGCGGGCGGGAAGCTCGACGTGCGGCAGGGCCCCGGCGGCACAGGCCCCTCCAGTAGGACCCCGCCCCACAGACCACAGCCGGCTCGCGTTGCTGTCCCCCACGGGGCGCGGGCCGGCTGTGCCGTGCCCGGCCCGGTGGTAGGCATGACGGCATGAAGCTTCTCGTACGCGACCGGCTGCTCGGCATCGGTGACGACTACTGGATCGAGGACGACCGGGGCCGCAAGGTCTTCTTCGTCGACGGCAAGGCGATGCGCCTGCGTGAGACCTTCGAGCTGAAGGACATGCAGGGCCGCATCCTCGTCGAGATCAAGGCGAAGCTGCTCGCCCTGCGCGACACGATGGTGATCGAGCGGGACGGCGAGGCCCTCGCGAAGGTCAAGCGCAAGCGCCTGTCGCTGCTGCGCAACCACTACCGGGTGGAGCTCGTCGACGGCACCGAGCTCGACGTCAGCGGCAAGATCCTCGACCGCGAGTTCGCCATCGAGTACGACGGCGAGATGCTCGCGGACATCTCCCGGCGCTGGCTCACCGTCCGCGACACGTACGGCGTGAACATCGTCCGGGAAGACGCCGACCCCGCGCTCCTGCTCGCCGTGGCGGTGTGCGTGATCCGCCTGGCGGAGAAGGAGCGCGGGGACGGGGACGACTAGTCAGTCGGCCAGTCAGTTACCGGCTGGTCGGACGGTCAGCGCAGGGCGCTGCCGAAGAGCGCCGACGCGTACGGGCCGCCGACGTCCTTGGGGCCGAACGCCACCGACTTGGTCGCGGTCACCCCGGACGCGGTCCCCGGCAGGGACCACAGGGCACCGGCGTTGGCGTTCTCCTTCACGGACGAGGCCGCGAGGTCCCGGTGGCCGTCGCCGTTGGAGTCGGCCAGCGCCACCGCCGCGCCGAACTCGTCGCCCTTCTCGGCGACACCGGGCACGTTCGCGGTGTTCTGGTGGAACACCTGCGCCCCGGTCCCGGTCACGCCCTCGGCAGAGCCGTGGAGCACCGCGACCGAGCCCGCGTCGGTCACGCTGCCGACGTCCTCGCCCGGGATGCCCAGGGCCACGTCCGCGTAGCCGTCGCCGGTCACGTCGGCCACGGCGACCGAGGCGCCGAGACGGTCCCCGCTCTCCTCCGCGCCGGGGAAGCCGGGCAGGCCCTGGTCGAACTTCTGGACGTCGCCCTCGCCCAGCTGCAGGCCCTTCTTCGAGCCGAACGCGACCTGGACCTTGGACTCGTAGTCGCTGTCGCCCACCACCACGTCGTCGTAGTGGTCGCCGTTGATGTCGCCCACCGCGAGCGCGCCGCGGGAGCCGGGGGCGTCGCCCCGCGTGAAGCCGGTGGGCGAGCCGTACAGGACGCTGTTGCCCCACTCGCCGTCACCGGCGTAGTCGTTCATCGCGATGTCGTCGCGGCCGTCGCCGTTGATGTCGCCCACGGCCTTCGGCACGACCGGGCCCTCCACGGAGCCCGGACCGTCGACGCAGGTGTCGGTGCGGCCCGGCAGCGGGGAGCAGTTCGGGTTGGGGCGCTGGTCGGTGTCGTAGCTCCACCACAGCGACTTGTCCATGAAGTCGAGGGTGGTGGCCGGCTTGCCGGTGCGCTTGATCGGGCCCTTCCACAGGCGGGCCTGCTGGTCGGCCGGGTCGTCCCCGAAGGCGCTGACCTTGGTGAACAGGGCCAGGTCCGTGGTGCCGTCGCCGTCGAAGTCACCGGCCTGCGGGTTGAGCCCGAAGGTGTCGATCTTGGTCCCGCCGGTCAGGCCCGAGGCGGAGCCCCACAGGATGACCGAGCCGGCCTTGGCGTCCCCGGACCCGATGACCAGGTCGCTGTAGCCGTCCTTGTCCAGGTCGCCCTTGGTGAAGCTGGTGCCGAACCCCTGCTTCGCGGTGGCCGAGCCGGGCACGCCCGCGGTGGAGCGGCTGATGAGCTTCTTGTGGGCGGGGTCGAGGCCCTTCGCCGAGCCGTACGTCACCGCGACATAGCCCGCCTTGGCCTTGCCGGAGATGGTGGCGCCGGGGGCTCCGGCGACGACGTCGGCATAGCCGTCGCCGTTGAAGTCGTCCGCCTTGTCGGCGGCTCCCTTGGCGTTCGCTGGGGCGGCGTCGGCGTGGTCGGACCCGAAGGACCAGGCCGTGAGACCGCCGCCGAGGAGGGCTGCGGCTATCAGGGGCGTGGCGAGCCGGGCGCTGCTGCGGCTCCGGCGACGTGCGCGTGACATGCGGCGTGTTCCCTTGCGATCGGAGGTGCACCGGGACAGTGCCGGTGAGGGGTGGCGTGAACGTACGGCGCAATTCACCGCACGTTCACGCCAGTTGACCTACCGGGCGCCCCAATGGTTGCCCAAGGTCACAAAATCCCCATGAATCCGAGACCGGCCCGGAACAGAGCGGGTACCGGCCGGGGGCACCCGGACGGCGGCTCCCCGGATGGCCAGCCACCGCATGCGCGCCACATAACGCGATGTTCCTCTTACGCACAGTGGCCGAACGATCGCAGCGATCACCCGGCCTTCACCCGTAACGAAGGGAACAGGTGGCTATGTCTGCATGGCGCACCTCGGGTCTGCGCGCGGTCGTCGCGTCCGGGCTCGCAGCGGCAATGGCGGTCACGGTGGCGGGCACGGCGCAGGCCGCGCCGGTCGGCGACGGGCCGGGCCCCGACGACTGGGGCACCGTCGTCAAGACCAAGGACGGCGTCCAGGCCAACTCCTGGCTGATCGGCGTCACGGGCCTCGGCCGGATCGTCAACGCGCGGCTCTTCGAGTCCGCCTCACCGACCACCCCGAAGGCGCCCAAGGACGAGGCCGGCGGCAAGGAGCTGATCAACCTCGCGCCCGGCGGCTTCGGCCTCGGCAAGGCGTCCGCGCTCTACTCGCGGGCCATGACCAACTCGACCCCGGCCAACAGCTCGGGCGGCAAGGTCGTCGCTCCCGGTGTCGCGTACGGCGGCGCGGGTGCCGCCTCGGTCGACGTCGGCGTGCCCTACATCCAGCCCACGACGCCCGAGGGCACCCAGCTCTCCGGCATCGGGCTGCACATCAACGCCATCGACGTGCACGCCATGGCGGTGCCCGGCAAGCCGGTGCAGTTCGAGGGCGGCGCGGCCAGCGGCTACCTCTCCATCGCGGGCCAGCGCCTCATCGACATCCCGCGCCTGTGGGCGGTCAACCTCGGCCTGAACATCCCGAGCGGCAAGACCGGCGCCCCGATCGCGCTCGCCATGACCAACGAGCAGATCACCACCGACAACAAGGGTGTGCCGACGCTCGGCAAGGACGGCGACTACAAGTACGACCCGAAGGCCACCAGCGGCTACGTCAACGGCATCCACGTGAGCGTCCTGGGCCAGGAGGTCGCGGACATCACGGTCGCCCACGCCGCCGTCATCCGGGACGCCGCCAAGACCGACTCGCTGGTCCCGAAGCTCCCGAAGAAGCTGCCGACCCTCGCGGACCTGGCCAAGGACGCCATGGAGCCCATGAAGCCCACAAAGCCCACGGAGCCCATGAAGCCCATGGTGCCGAAGACGTCCTGACCGTTCCGCCGTCCACCGGCCGCCGCGCGTCCCGCCTGCGGACGCGCGGCGGCCGGACCGGTTTCCCCGACCGCACCGGATTCCCGACCGAGAGGGGCCACCTCTGTGTTCTTCCGTACGTCGTCCTTCCGCACGTCGCCCAGCCGTACGCCGCTGCGTATCGCCGCCCCGCTGGCGCTCGCCACCACGCTGCTCCTGGGCGGCACAGCCGCCGCCCACGCCGCCGCCCACGCCGAACCACCGCCGTTCCCGCCGCCCGCCGGGGTGCCGGTGAGCAAGGACGGCACCACCCCGGCCACGTCCGACCCGGGCAAGCCGGAGCCGACCGAGCCCGACAAGCCGCACACGATCGTGGACGACTTCTGGCAGGCCATCGGCACCGGCGTCGGCGACATGATCCACGGCGCCACCGACATCTGGAACGGCGTCTTCGGCATCAAGAAGCCCGCCGCCGAAAAGCCCGACTCCCCTACCGACCCCACGAGTTGACCCCCCATCGCCCAGCCGAGGAGCCCCCCGTCATGCCCACTCCCACCCGCCGCGCGGCCCGCACGGCGCTCGCCGCGGCCGCCGCGCTCACCGCGGTGACGGCGCTCGGCGCGGCCGTCGCCCCCGCCGCGGCCGCCGACCCCTCCCCACCGCCCCCGGTCAACTGGGGCACCGTCCTCGACCTGTCGGCCCCCGCGCAGGCCAACGCCTGGAGCCTCCGGGTCCTCGGCCGCGGCGTGGGCGACGACATCCGCGTCGCCGAGGCCCACCACCCCGCGGCCCCCGGCACCCCCGCCCTGGTCAGCTCGGCGCCCGAGCGCACGTACCCACTCGCCACCCGCCGCTACACGTTCGGCTCGCTGCGCGGGGTGCGCTCCGCCACCGCCGAGCGCAAGGGCACCGTCACCGCGAGCTCCCACCTGGAGCAGGTCACGCTCGGCCTGCCCTATCTGACCAAGCCCGGCAGGCCCTCGGCGCCGCCGCCCGTCCTCGCCCTGGAGCTGACCGGCGCCGACGCCTCCGCGTCCTCCGCGCGGGGCAAGCCGCTCGCCCTCGCCACGACGACGCGGAGCGGCAGCGTGAGCGCGTACGGGACGAAGCTGCGCACCTTCAAGGAGGCCCCGGCCGCCAACACCGGCCTGCGGGTCCCCGCCAACCCGCTGCTGCCCGCGCAGGCCCTGGTGACCCTCAACGAGCAGATCACCACGGACGCGCAGGGCCACCCCAGCACCGCGGCACTCGGCGGCTACCGGCGCGACGCGCACGCGACGAGCGGCTATGTGAACGCCGCCCACATGACGCTCCTGACCCCCGAGCCCACCGACATGACCGTGGCCCACGCGGCGGTCATCAGGAGCGACTGAGGTGTCCCGGGCGCCGGAGCGGGCGGAGGTTAGTGGCTCGCACCCCCGGATGGCCGCTACGACATGCGCACATCGCTCTGTGTAGCGAACCTTTCACTAACAGTGGTCATCACTTTGGATCGAAAGAGAGGGTCGGCCATGGCCTCATGGCGCACTCAGGGGCCGCGTGCCCTGCTGACAGCGGGGATCGCCCTGACCGCGGTGGCGGCGGCCGCACTCCCCGCCCACGCGGAAGCAGCCGCTCCGATCGGCGTCGACGACTGGGGAACCGTCGTCGACACCGACGACTGCGTCCAGGCGGACGCCTGGGTCGTCGGCGTCAAGGGACTCGGAAAGATCGTGAACGCCGCGCTCTTCGAGTCGCACTACCCGACGACCCCCAAGGCCCCCAAGCAGCACGCGGGCGGCAAGGACCTCGTCAATCTGGCGCCGGGCGGCGTGGGCATCGGGCAGGTCTCGGCCCTGTACTCACGGGCCATGGGGCACAGCCACCCCTCGTCCACCTCGGGCGGCCCGGACGTCCCGGCCCGCGGCGAGGTGTACGCGGACGCGGGCGGCGGCGCCGTCGACGTCGGCATCCCGTACATCGCCAGCCCCACCGGCGACACCCAGCTCTCCCCGATCGGCGTACACGTCGAGGGCATCACCGTCTCCGCGTACTCCAAGCCCGCCAAGGCCGTGGAGTTCACCGGCGGCGCGGCCCGCGGCTACATCTCCATCGGCGGCGTCCGCATGGTCGACATCCCGCCGATCTGGGCGGTCAACCTGGGCGTGCGCGTGCCGGACGACTACAGCAAGTCCCCGCTCGTCCTCGCCACCACCAACGAGCAGGTGACGACCGACGAGAAGGGCATGCCGACGCTCGGCAAGAACGGCAAGTACGCCTACAACCCCAAGGCCACCAGCGGCTACGTCAACGCGATCCACGCCTCCGTGCTCGGCACCGAGGTCGCGGACGTGACGATCGGGCACGCGGCCGTCATCCGTGATCCGAAGATCACGGACAAGTTCGCCAAGCCGGCCCCGAAGACCGCGGAGCGGGCGACGACACGGGCCGGGGTGCCCGAGGTGCGCACCCGCGCCCCGTTCGCCCCGCCGGTCGGCAACGGATAACCGGTACGCGAAAAGCCGGGTGCCGTACGCCGAAAGGGCGTACGGCACCCGGCTTTTCGCGTGCGGTCCGAGGCCCCGCGCGCCCCGGCGGCAAAGGTGGTGGTCCCCCCACCCGAACCGCCTGAAGGAGGCCGCGATGATCCCCCGCACCCCCCATCGCCTCGCCCGTGCCGCCCTGCTCCTCGCCACCGCGGCCCTCGTGTCCGGCTGCGCGGACCCGGGGCCCAAGAACATCCCCACCGTCTCCGGCGAGTTCGGCAAGCGGCCCACCGTCGTCATGCCGAAGCTGCCCGCCCCCAAGCAGGCCCGCATGACCGTCCTGAAAGAGGGCGACGGGCCCGTCACCCGCAAGGGCCAGGTCATCGTCACCGACGTCGACATGCGCCTGTGGGAGTCCGGCAAGCCGCTGATGGACACCTACCGGCTCGAACAGCCCACCACCGCGGTCCTCGACGGCAAGCACGTGGCGCGCACCTGGGACCAGTCCCTGATCGGCCGCAAGGCGGGCAGCCGCGTCCTCCTCGTCTCCCCGGCCACGCACGGCTTCGGCCCCAACGGCATGGCACCCGCCCAGGTCAAGCCCAGCGACCACATGGTCCTCGTCTTCGACGTGATCGGCGGTTACGACCCCAAGCAGCAGGTCAGCGGCGGCAGCTCGGCCTCCGGCGCGGCCTCCGCACACCCGGCCGTCTCGGTCCGCCCCGGCCAGGAGCCGGTCCTCTCCGACTGGGGCCCGGCCCCGAAGAAGTTCGCCGCCCGCACCCTGGTCGCGGGTACCGGCCCGGAGCTGAAGCCGGGGCAGCGGATGGTCGTCCAGTTCAGCGGCGTCGAGTGGGGCAAGAAGGGCTCCTTCAACTCGACGTACCGGCGCAGCGGCCCCAACGGCTTCCTGCTCAAGGACCGGGCGCTGCTTCCCGGCTGGTACGAGGGCCTGACGGGGCGGCGCGTCGGCAGCCGGGTCCTGCTCACCGTCCCGGCGGGGCACCGGCCCGGGTTCACGCACACCGACGGCGGGCTCGCGGCGCCGAAGAACCGCCCGGTCGCGTACGTGGTGGACATCCTGGACGCGCGCTGAGCGCACCCCCCCCCCCGTACGCGCGAACCGGCCCCCGGAGCACCAGGCTCCGGGGGCCGGTTCGTGTACTACCGAAGGGGGTCACTCACACGGCTTGCCCGCGCGGTTCAGCCCCTCGACCCAGCCACCACAGCTGATGTCCTGGTTCGCGTTCTCCTTCACGACGAACGTGTCGAAGACCTTGGAGCCGCTGTTCGGGTCGCCCTTCGTGGTGAAGTCCGTGGCGCCCTCCAGCTGGCCCTTGGCGTCCTTGTCGACCTTCGTCTCGATGCTGATCGGCGGGAACTTGCCGCCGGGCTTCAGCACGTCGGGACGCTGACAGCTGACCGTCTGGCCGCCGATGACGCACTCCCAGCCGTCGCCGGACGCCTTGGTCGGCGTGACCCCGTCAGGGAAGGTGCGGGTGACGACGGTCCGGCCACGGGTCGGGCCCGCGTCCTTCGCGTTGTCCACGTCGACCTGGAACTTGGCGGGCTTGCCCGCGACGACGTCGCCGACCGGCTTCGTCGCCACCGTCAGGTTCGGGTCCTTGACCGGGGCCGGCTTGACCGTGGTGGTGTCCTTCACCGGGCCCGCCGGGTGCTGCTGCCCCGGCGTCGTGGTCTCGGTGGTGCCGGTCAGGTCGCCCTTGGCGTCGTCGGCCACCCGGGTGCCGATGTTGATGGTCGGGTAGGACTTGCCCGGGTTGAGCACATCGGCTCCGGTGCCGGGACGCGTGCAGGTGACGGTCTGTCCGGCGATGGCGCACTTCCAGCCGTCACCGGCGGCCGAGACCGGGGTGATGCCCTTCGGGAAGGTGCGGACGACCTTGACCTCGCCGTTGGTCGGACCGGCCGTGGGCTTGTCCGCGACGTCGATCGTGTAGCCCGCGTTCTGGCCGCCGACCACGTCGCCGACCGGCTTGGTGGTGACGGTCAGGTCCGGGCCCTTGGCCGGGGTGACCGTGAACTTGCTGGTGTCGGGGACGGCGGGGCCGCTGCCCGGAGTCGTGGCCTGCGAGGTGACGGTCTTGTCGCCCTTGGCGTCGCCCGCGACCTTCGTCTTCACCTTGACCGGCGGGTACTTCTCGCCGGGCTTGAGGGTGTCGGGCCGCTTGCAGGTGACCGTCTGGCCCTTGATCTCGCACTTCCAGCCGTCGCCCGCCGCCGAGACCGGCGTGACGCCCTCGGGGAAGGTCTGGGTGGTGGTGACCTCGCCGGTGGTGGGGCCCGCCAGCTTGTCGTTGGCGGTCGTCATCTCGAACTCGGCGTCCTGGCCCGCGTTCACCGGGCCCGTCGGCACGACCGTCGTCGACAGCTTCGGGTCGAGGGTCTCCAGCTTTCCGTTCCACAGCTCGTGGATCTCGGTGCTGTCACCGGTGGACGCCGCGAAGCCGAGCCGGAAGGTCTCGGGCACCTTCGGCTGGCCCTTGATGTCGTCGAGGTCGAGGGGCTCGATGACGTCCCGCCAGCCGCGGCCGTCGTGGAAGTCGATGGCGACGGCGAGCTTGCCCGCGGGCGACAGCTCGATCTTGGCCGTGCGGACGGCCTCGGTGCGCGTCTTGGCCGTGGTGACGGCCAGCTTCCGGCCCGACTGGTAGGTGGCGACCATGGGGTTGTCGACCGAGGTCGCGCCGCGCACCGTGATGGAGTTGGGCATCCGCTTGGGGGTGCCGCCCGAGCCGTACGCCTGCTTGGTGAAGTTGCCGAAGACGTCGAGGCCGACGCCCAGGTAACCGCCCTTGATCCCGGTGTAGCCGAGACCGCCGCCGTAGATGCCGCCCGCCTTGGGCATGGGCGCCGTGCCGTCGAGGAGCATCAGGGAGATGCCGTCGGCGGCGTCCTTCGTGGTCGGGTCGTAGGCGGCGAAGTCGATGGTGAACTTCATGCCCGCGCGCGACGGGAAGGTGTTCTTGGTGGCGACGAACCCGGTCTGCTTCCCCTTGTTCGTCGTGAGTCGCAGCGCGCCCTGTCCGGGCTTGTCGCCCACCGGCGTCTGACACGCCTTCAGGGGGGCCTTCTCTCCGGTGGCCGCCGTGAGACAGCCGTAGCCGGTCGGGTCGTCCGGTCCGGTGGCGCCGCTGAACCACTTGTTGGTGTCGATCGTCGTGCCGGTGAACGACTCACTGGCGATCTCGTCCGCCACCGCCTGCTGCGGCGCGGCCAGCGAGAGTCCGAGCGCCACCGCAGTGGCAAGGCCGAGCGGTCCGGTCAGACGTGCTCTGACCTTCCCGGCTCTGCTTGCGCGACCATGTCCAATGTCCGTCATGTGGGGTGCCTCCTTGGGCGCACCGAGCCCTGCCACGTGTCTGATGGATTACGTTCTGTATGCAGTTGACTGCACACAGTGACCAGCTTTTCGATCATCAGAACACCGGGCCCGGGATGCCGCGATCGGCGAAGCCCAAGCGAGTGAGAGCCCCAGGGCACATCAGGCCCCGCCAGGGCCTGTCAGGACCTGGCGGGCGGGGCCACTCAGGCCCTATCGGGCGCGGCCACCCCGAGCAGCCGGTCCTTGAGCGCCGGGAACTGCTCCCTGGTCCTGGCCACCTTGCCCAGGTCCAGGTCCACGGTCAGCACCTCCTCGCCCGCGCCCGCCTCGCCGAGCACCTCGCCCCAGGGGTCGACGACGATGCTGTGCCCGGCCTGCTCCACGCCGCCGTTCGTGCCGACGGCGCCGCAGGCCAGGACGTACGCCTGGTTCTCCACGGCGCGCGCCTGGGCCAGCAGCGTCCAGTGCGCGCGGCGCCGCTCGGGCCAGCCCGCGGGGATCACCAGGGTCTCGGCGCCCGCGTCGACCAGGCCCCGGAAGAGCTCGGGGAAGCGGAGGTCGTAGCAGGTGGCGAGGCCGAGGGTGGTCTCCGGCAGCCGCACGGTGGCCAGTTCGGTGCCCGCGGCCATCAGGACGGCCTCGCCCTTGTCGAAGCCGAAGCGGTGGATCTTCCGGTAGGCGGCGGCGAGTTCACCGTCGGGGGAGAAGACGAGCGAGGTGTTGTAGAGGGCGCCCTCCCCGGCACCCTTCCCGGCGCCCTCCCCCTCGGCGGAGCCGCCGTCGGGGGCGCCGCCTTCGGGGGCGCCGCCTTCGGGGGCGGCCCGCTCGGTGATCGAGCCCGCGTGCAGCCAGACCCCGGCCTCGCTCGCGGCCTTCGCCATCGCCTCGTACGTGGGGCCTTCGAGCGGCTCGGCGTCGGCGGCGAAGGACCGGTAGGCGAAGGCGCCCGTCGTCCACAACTCGGGCAGCACGATCAGCCCGTCGCCCTCGAGTCCCTCCCGAGCCGCCACCTCGCGCACGCGGGAAGCCACGCGCCCCCGGCGGGAGTTGACCGATTCGTCCTCGTCTGCAGCGATCTGGATCAGCGAAGCGCGCACAGTACCACCGTCCTGGCATTCGAGCCCTGGGCTACCTTCGGGAACAGCCTACGATCGTCACACGAAAGCTCTGCCGGGGTGCCTTTGGGCGGCGTAACTTATCGTTCCAGACACCCACCGCCCGCGTACGACCGCCGAGGGGTCCCGTGAGTCTCCATCCCAGCCTGCAAACCTACGCCGATGCCTGGACCCACTCCGTGGAAGCGATATCCGAGTTGGTCACCCCGCTCGCCGAGGGGGAGTGGAGCTGGGCGACGCCCTGCCCCGGCTGGTCGGTGCGCGACATCGTCTCCCATGTCATCGGTCTGGACTGCGAGATGCTGGGCGACCCGCGGCCCATCCACACCCTGCCGCGCGACCTGTACCACGTACAGACCGAGGGCCAGCGGTACATGGAGATGCAGGTCGACGTCCGCCGCCACCACACGGCGCCGGAGATGACCTCCGAGCTGGAGTACACGATCATCCGCCGCTCCCGCCAGCTGCGGAACGAGTCGCGGGAGCCGGGCACCAAGATCCGCGGCCCCCTCGGCAGCGAGGTCACCCTCGAACTGGCCACGCGCATGCGGGCGTTCGACGTCTGGGTCCACGAGCAGGACCTCCGCACCACCCTGAACAAGCCCGGCAACCTCGACTCCCCCGGCGCGTACGTCGCCCGGGACCTGCTCCTGCACGGGCTGCCGAAGGTCGTCGCCAAGAAGGCCGGCGCCCCGGCGAACTCGGCGGTCGTCTTCGACGTGAGCGGCCCCGTCGAGTTCCTGCGCACGGTCCGCGTGGACGCCGAGGGCCAGGGCACGGTGGACAACGCCCCCTCGCTCGGCCCCCTCGTCACGTTCAGCCTCGACTGGGAGACGTACTTCAGGCTGGCCTGCGGCCGGGTCACCTACGCGTCGGTGGCGGACAGGGTGAAGGTCGACGGGGACCAGGAGCTGGGCGAGGCGATCCTGCGGGAGTTCGCGGTCACACCCTGACGCCGCGCGCTACGCGCTACGCGGGAACGTGCACCATCTCCACCCGGCTGGCCACGAGCCGTTCCCGCTCCCGCGCGACCGCCCGCCTGCGGAGCCGCAGGATCTGTGAGACCCCCAGCGCCTCCAGGACGAAGACCGAGCAGAAGGCGAGCTGGTAGTTGTCGCCGGTGGCGTCGAGGAGGACGCCGATCGCGAGCAGCGTGGTCATGGAGGCGATGAAGCCGCCCATGTTCACGATGCCGGAGGCCGTCCCCTGCCGCTCCGGCGGATTCGCGGGGCGGGCGAAGTCGAAGCCGATCATGGACGCGGGTCCGCAGGCGCCGAGGACCACGCAGAGGGTGACCAGGAGCCACATCGGCGCGTGCTCCGCGGGGTACGCGAGCGTGGCCGCCCACATCGTGGCGGTCACGCCGACCGTGCCGAGCGCGATGGGGGCGCGCGCCGTGTGGTGCCGGGCCACGATCTGCCCGTACACCAGGCCGATCACCATGTTCGAGACGACGACGAGGGTCAGCAGCGCCCCGGCGGTCCCGCGCGAGAGCCCCTGCGCCTCCACGAGGAACGGCAGCCCCCACAGCAGCAGGAACACCATCGCCGGGAACTGCGTCGTGAAGTGCACCCACAGGCCGAGCCGGGTGCCGGGCTCCCGCCAGGACGCGGCTATCTGACGGCGCACGAAGGCGGCCCCGGTGTGCTCGGCATGGTGCAGCGGATCCGGCGCATGCCCCTCCGGGTGGTCCTTCAGGAAGAGCAGCAGGAGTACGAGGACGACGGCCCCGGCGAGCGAGCTGCCCGCGAACGCGGCGGTCCAGCCCACCGAGTGCAGCAGGCGCGCGAGCACCAGGGTCGAGACCAGGTTGCCCGCCATGCCGACGAGTCCGGCGAGCTGGGCGACGAGCGGCCCGCGGCGGGCCGGGAACCAGCGGGTGCCCAGGCGCAGGACGCTGATGAACGTGAGCGCGTCACCGCAGCCGAGCAGCGCGCGCGAGGCGAGGGCCATGCCGTACGAGGGCGAGAAGGCGAAGCCGAGCTGGCCCACCGTGAACAGCACGACGCCCATGGTCAGCACCTTCTTGGTGCCGAGCCGGTCGACCATGAGGCCGACGGGTATCTGCATGCCCGCGTACACGAGCAGCTGGAGGATCGAGAAGGTCGACAGGGCCGAGGCGTTCACGTGGAAGCGGTCGGCGGCGTCGAGCCCGGCGACGCCGAGCGAGGTGCGGAAGATGACGGCGACGAAGTAGACGGCGACGCCGACGGACCAGACGAGGACGGCGCGCGAGCCGCCGGGGGGATCCCCGGGCAGCCGGGCCTCCCGGGCGTCGAGACTGCTCAACGGACCGCTCCCTGGGCCAGGTTCTGGAACCAGCCGACGTGCCGGGTCACCACGTCGACCGCCTCGGCCGCGTCGCCGACGCGCAGCGCCCGCAGGATCTCGCCGTGCTCGGTGAGGGTCTTGGCGATCCGGTCCGGGTGCGAGTGCATCACCGCGACGCCCATCCTCAGCTGCCGGTCGCGCAGCTGGTCGTAGAGGCGGGAGAGGATCTCGTTGCCCCCGCTGCGGACGATCTCGGCGTGGAAGCAGCGGTCGGTGGTGGCGGCGCCCGCGAAGTCCCCGGCGGCGGCCTGTTCCCGCTGCTGTTCGAGCAGTTCCTCCAAGCGCGCGATGAGCTGCGGGGGCGCGGGCGCGGCCTTGCGCACCGAGTGGGTTTCGACCAGGAGCCGCGTCTCGACGACGTCCGCGATCTCCTGCGCGGAGACCGGGAGCACCAGGGCGCCCTTCTTCGGATAGAGCTTGAGCAGCCCCTCCACCTCGAGCTTGAGCAGCGCCTCCCGCACCGGGGTCCGGGAGACCCCGACGGCCTCGGCGAGCTCGCCCTCCGTGAGCAGCGTGCCGCCCTCGTAGCGGCGTTCCAGTACCGCCTGTTTGACGTGCGCGTACACGCGCTCGGCGGCGGGGGGCGGCTTCAGGGCGGGGGCAGGGGCGGCTGGCATGCGCACAGCATAGATACAACACGTACGCATGAGGAGAGCGGTCCAGAATGCGGGACGGGCAGCGAGCCGCCCCCACCGGGCTGCCCGGAAGGGCAAAGACCCGCAAAGCCCGGAACCGTACATCCTTCGCGGTGTCTCATACGTCTCATAAGGAAGGGCGGTACTCCCATGTGACCGCCCTTCATGGCCAATTGCACTATTGAGACATCTCGGGGCGGAACAGTTGAACATCGGCATCACGGGCAGAGGCCGTCGCGCGCGGCAGGCCACCACCGTCATCCTCACCGCGGGCGCCGTCGTGGCGGGGGGCGCGCTCATCGCCCCGGCCGCACAGGCCGCGGCACCGCCGAAGCCGTCGATCGTCGCCAAGGGCGGCTTCGTGATGAACAACGGCAACGGCAAGACCCTGTACACCAAGGCAGCGGACACCCGCCGTTCCACGGGCTCCACCACCAAGATCATGACGGCGAAGGTGGTGCTGTCCCAGCGCAACCTGAACCTGAACGCCAAGGTGAAGGTCCAGAAGGCGTACAGCGACTACGTGCAGCGCAACAACGCCTCGCAGGCCCACCTGATCGTCGGCGACAAGGTCACCGTCCGCCAGCTCCTGTACGGGCTGATGCTGCCGTCCGGCTGTGACGCGGCCTACGCCCTCGCCGACAAGTTCGGCTCCGGCTCCACCCGTGCGAAGCGCGTGAAGTCCTTCATCGGCAAGATGAACAAGACCGC
Source organism: Streptomyces odontotermitis (assembly GCF_050510915.1). Lineage (NCBI taxonomy): Bacteria > Bacillati > Actinomycetota > Actinomycetes > Kitasatosporales > Streptomycetaceae > Streptomyces > Streptomyces odontotermitis. The sequence continues at coordinate 75,958 of NZ_JBNJLS010000025.1, forward strand.
CCGCGACCTCGGCCTGCGCAACACCCACTTCGACTCGTTCGACGGCATCGGCAACGGCTCCAACTACTCGACGCCGCGCGACCTGACGAAGATCGCCTCGTCCGCGATGAAGAGCTCCACGTTCCGCTCGATCGTGAAGACGAAGAAGACGAAGCAGAAGGTCACCACGAAGACCGGCGGCTACCGCTACATGTCGTGGTCCAACACCAACAACCTGCTCGGCAGCTACCGCGGCGCGATCGGCGTGAAGACCGGCTCGGGCCCCGAGGCCAAGTACTGCCTGGTCTTCGCGGCGACGCGTAACGGCAAGACGGTGATCGGCACGGTCCTCACGTCGTCGTCGGTCAACGCGCGCACGGCGGACGCGAAGAAGCTGATGGACTACGGCTTCAAGGTCGCCTGAGACCTGACTCCTGACTCCTGACTCCTGAGTTCTGAGTTCTGACTCCTGAGTCCTCGTACGAGAAGGGGTCCGCCACGGCCTGTGGCGGACCCCTTCTCGTATGTGTGGAGCTAGGACCAGGTGAACAGCCGCTTCGGCTGCTCGAGGACCGCGGCCACATCGGCCAGCACCTTGGAGCCCAACTCCCCGTCCACAAGGCGGTGGTCGAAGGAGAGCGCGAGGGTGGTCACCTGGCGCGGCTTGACCTTGCCCTTGTGGACCCACGGCTGCAGCTTGATCGCGCCGACCGCGAGGATCGCGGACTCTCCGGGGTTCAGGATCGGAGTGCCGGTGTCGACGCCGAAGACGCCCACGTTCGTGATGGTCACCGTGCCGCCCTGCATCGCCGCGGGCGACGTCTTGCCGGAGCGGGCCGTGGACACCAACTCACCCAGGGACGCGGCGAGTTCGGGCAGGGTCTGGGCGTGCGCGTCCTTGATGTTCGGCACGATCAGACCGCGCGGGGTGGCCGCCGCGATGCCCAGGTTCACGTAGTGCTTCTGGACGATCTCCTGGTTCGCCTCGTCCCAGGCCGCGTTGACGTCCGGGTTGCGGCGGATCGCGACGAGCAGGGCCTTGGCGATGAGCAGCAGCGGGTTCACCCGCAGCCCCTCGAAGCCCTTGTCCTGCTTGAGCTCCTCGACGAGCTTCATCGTGCGCGTCACGTCGACGGTCACGAACTCCGTGACGTGCGGCGCCGTGAAGGCCGAGCCGACCATGGCCTGGGCGGTGGCCTTGCGCACGCCCTTGACGGGGATGCGGGTCTCGCGGGCGTCGGCGGCCGCCACGGGGGCGGGCGCGGGCGCGGCCGCGGGCTCCTCGACCACGTGCGGGGCGGGCGCCTCGGTCACCTTGGCCGCTGTCGCGGCGTGCACGTCCTCGCGGGTGATCACACCGTCCGGGCCGGTCGGCGTGACCGTCGCGAGGTCGACCCCCAGGTCCTTGGCGAGCTTGCGCACGGGCGGCTTGGCGAGCGGCCGGGCGCCGCCGGTCGCCTGCGGGGCAGGGGTCGCGGCGGGGGCGGGGGCCGGGGCCGCGCTGCCGTTCAACTCGGCCTGTACGGCGGACGCGTAGTACCTCCCGGCGGGCGGCTCCTCGGCCTGGCCGGGGACGGGCTTGCGGGCGCGCCGCTTGGTGGAGGACTCGGAGACCCCGTAACCCACCAGGACGGGCTGCCGCCCGGTGGGGGCCTCCTCCTGCGCGGGCTCGGCGGGAGCCTCGGCGACGGGCTCGGACACCGAAGCGGCAGCGCCCCCGCCCACATCCACCGTGATGATCACCTGGCCGACATCCACCGTCGTGCCCTCGGGAAAGCGCAGCTCGCGCACCACCCCGTCGAACGGGATCGGCAGCTCCACGGCTGCCTTCGCCGTCTCGACCTCGCAGACCACCTGGCCGTCCGTCACCGAATCGCCGGGCTGTACATACCACTTGAGGATCTCTGCCTCGGTCAGGCCCTCGCCCACATCGGGCATCTTGAACTCGTTCACCACAGCCGGACCCTCCTTTCAGTACGCAAGCGAGCGGTCGACGGCGTCGAGCACCCGGTCGAGGCCCGGCAGGTACTCCTCCTCGATCCGGGCCGGCGGATACGGCGCGTGGAACCCGCCGACCCGCAGCACCGGAGCCTCCAGGTGGTAGAAGCACCGCTCGGTGATGCGCGCGGCGATCTCCGCGCCGGAGCCGTAGAACACCGGGGCCTCGTGGACCACGACAAGCCGGCCCGTCTTCTCGACGGACGTCTGCACGCTGTCGAAGTCGATGGGCGACATGGAGCGCAGGTCGAGCACCTCGAGGGACTTGCCCTCCTCCTCGGCGGCGGCCGCGGCCTCCATGCAGACCTTCACCATCGGCCCGTAGGCCGCGAGCGTCAGGTCCGAACCGGCGCGCACCGTACGGGCCTTGTGCAGCGGGCCGGGGATGGCCTGGGTGTCCACCTCGCCCTTGTCCCAGTAGCGCCGCTTCGGCTCGAAGAAGATGACCGGGTCGTCGCTCTGGACGGCCTGCTGCATCATCCAGTACGCGTCCGCCGCGTTCGACGGCGAGACCACCTTCAGGCCCGCCACGTGCGCGAACAGCGCCTCGGGGGACTCGCTGTGGTGCTCGACGGCGCCGATGCCGCCGCCGTACGGAATGCGGATGACGACCGGGAGCTTGATCTTGCCGAGCGCCCGCGCGTGCATCTTCGCGAGCTGCGTGACGATCTGGTCGTACGCGGGGAAGACGAAGCCGTCGAACTGGATCTCCACGACCGGCCGGTAGCCGCGCAGCGCGAGCCCGATCGCGGTACCCACGATGCCGGACTCGGCGAGCGGGGTGTCGATGACCCGCTCCTCGCCGAAGTCCTTCTGCAGCCCGTCCGTCACGCGGAAGACGCCGCCGAGCTTGCCGACGTCCTCGCCCATGATCAGGACCTTGGGGTCGGACTCCAGGGCCTGGCGCAGCGACTCGTTGATCGCCTTGGCGATGGGAAGCTTCTGTACGGCCATGGCTACTTGCCCTCCCCGCCCACGGCGGAGCCGTTGTCGGACTCAGTCGCGAACGAAGCCTGGTACGCGGCGAATTGGGCGCGCTCCTCGTCCACGAGGGCGTGGCCGTCCGCATATACGTTGTCGAAGATCGCCATCGGTTCCGGATCCGGCATCGCCCGCACCGCCTCTCGCACTCGTTTGCCCAACGCTTCGCTCTCCGCTTCGAGTTCCGCGAAGAATCCCTCATCCGCGTGACCTTCGGACTCGAGGTAGGCGCGCAGGCGCTGGATCGGGTCCTTCGCCTCCCACGCCTCGCGCTCCTCGTCCCTGCGGTACTTGGTCGGGTCGTCGGAGGTGGTGTGCGCGCCCATGCGGTAGGTGAACGCCTCGATGAGCGCCGGTCCTTCACCCCTGCGCGCCCGCTCGAGCGCCCACTTGGTGACCGCGAGACAGGCCAGCACGTCATTGCCGTCGACGCGGATGCCGGGGAAGCCGAAGCCCTGCGCACGCTGGTACAGCGGCACCCGGGTCTGCCGCTCGGTCGGCTCGGAGATCGCCCACTGGTTGTTCTGGCAGAAGAACACCACCGGCGCGTTGTAGACCGCGGAGAACGTGAAGGACTCGGCGACGTCTCCCTGGCTGGAGGCGCCGTCACCGAAGTACGCGATCACGGCCGAGTCCGCGCCGTCCTTGGCCACGCCCATCGCGTAGCCGGTGGCGTGCAGCGTCTGCGAGCCGATGACGATCGTGTACAGGTGGAAGTTGTTGCTGTTGGGGTCCCAGCCGCCGTGGTTCACGCCGCGGAACATGCCGAGCAGATTCGTCGGGTCGACCCCGCGGCACCAGGCGACGCCGTGCTCGCGGTAGGTCGGGAAGACGTAGTCGTCGTCGCGGGTGGCCCGGCCCGAGCCGATCTGGGCGGCCTCCTGGCCGAGCAGCGAGGCCCACAGGCCCAGCTCGCCCTGGCGCTGCAGGGAGGTGGCCTCGGCGTCGAACCGCCGGGTGAGGACCATGTCGCGGTACAGCCCGCGCAGCTCCTCGGCGGTGATGCCGTCGACGTACGCGGCGTACTCGGCGTGCGGGGAGTTCTTCGGGTGCTTGACCCGCTTGCCCTCGGGGGTCAGCAGCTGAACGAGCTCGGGCTGCGCGGCCACCGCGCGCGTGGCCTTACGGGGTGCGGCCTTCTTGGCCGCCGCCTTCTTGGCTGTGGCCTTCGCGGGCGTGGCCTTCTTGGCCGCCGCCTTCTTCGGCGCCGCCTTCTTGGCGGTGCTCTCCACGGTCACGTGTGCTCCTCCGTCGGTCCGGACCCCGGGGTTGCCGGGAACCAGTACGGCTCGCCTGCTCCGTGCCCGCGCACGGGGGTGGGTGCGACTCGGCCGGGAACAGGCGTGACAGGTGCCCCGGCGAGTGCCCTGCCTTATGCACGTTACCCAGTGAATACCGAAACTGTGAAACCCCATCTGACCTGCGACTTTGCTTGGAAATCCAAGTAAATGGTTGCTCGGATTTCCAAGTAAATCGAGAAAGCGGGAAACCGTTCCTGGTCACAGCACTGATCACAGCCTGGCAGGGGGCCGGAACACCGGCACGTTATCCCGGCCACCCCGGGCACGGGAAGAGTTCGTGTGTGACACTGACACCGTGCGCGAAGATGGAAAAATCACGGTATTCCTCCTCGACGACCACGAAGTGGTGCGCCGCGGAGTCCATGAGCTGCTGTCCGTCGAGACCGACATCGAAGTCGTCGGCGAGGCGGGAACGGCGGCGGACGCCCTGGTCAGGATCCCGGCCACGCGCCCGGACGTGGCCGTCCTCGACGTCCGGCTCCCCGACGGCAGCGGGGTCGAGGTGTGCCGCGAGATCCGCTCGCAGAACGAGGACATCAAATGCCTGATGCTCACCTCGTTCGCCGACGACGAGGCGCTCTTCGACGCGATCATGGCGGGGGCGTCCGGCTACGTCCTCAAGGCCATCCGCGGCAATGAGCTGCTGACCGCCGTGCGCGACGTGGCCGCGGGCAAGTCCCTGCTCGACCCGGTCGCCACGGCCCGCGTCCTGGAGCGGCTGCGCGACGGCAACAACGCCAAGGGCGACGACCGCCTCGCGAACCTCACCGAGCAGGAGCGGAAGATCCTCGACCTGATCGGCGAGGGCCTCACCAACCGCGTCATCGGCGAGCGTCTCCACCTCGCGGAAAAGACGATCAAGAATTACGTCTCCAGCCTGCTCTCCAAGCTGGGCATGGAGCGGCGTTCGCAGGCCGCGGCCTATGTGGCGCGCATGCAGGCGGAGAAGCACTGATCCGCGCTCGCGCGTCGCTGCCCCGCCGACCCGTATTTTTGCGGGTCTTTTCCTGACCTTTACCCGGGGACGGGGAGGACTTACGTCCCCGGGACGAGGGGCGGGATCCCCTTTTCCGACGCCTTGTCCGTCAACGATGGTGGGGTCATGCCCACCGACGCCACCGACGAACAGCTCGCCTTCGAACTGCTCAGCCGAACCGACTACGGCCGCGTGGCGACCAGCATGCGCGCGCTGCCCTTCCTCGCGCTCGCCCGGCACGTCGTCATCGACGGCCGGATCCTGCTGCGCATGCACAAGGGCTACGGCCACCACCAGGCATGCATCGGCAGCGTGGTGGCGTACGGCTCCGACAACTTCAGCCCCCGCACCCCGCACGACGGCGGCTGGTCCGTCCAGTTCGTGGGCACCTGCGAGGCGATCGAGCCGACCACCGCGGAGCTGGAGCTCTTCGGCGCGGGCCCGCGCTTCGTCGACGGCGAGCCCTTCGACCCGGTCTATCTGCGCATCGAGCCGCAGATGGTCACGGTGAACACCCTGCAGGGCGCGGGCGAACGCCAGCGGGTGCTGCGGCTGGCCTGAGCGGCACACACGTACCTGAGCACCACACGCATAAGGGCGCGGAACCCCGGTCGGGTTCCGCGCCCTTATGGCATGTCCGTGGCTCAGGCCCCGTTGGGCCCGCCGAACGACCCCTCGTCCGTACCGCCGTTGCCGCTGCCGCCGTCGGCCGACGTCTCCGGGTCGGAGGGCTCCGTCTCCGGGTCCGAGGGAGTGGTCTCCGGGTCCGACGGGGTCGTCTCCGGGTCCGAGGGCGTGGTCTCGGGGTCCGTCGGCTGGCTGTCGCTCGGCGACGGGTTCTGCGACGGCGTGTTGTGCGAGGGCGGCGGGCTGTACTCGGACTGGCCGCCGGTGCCGCCGCCGGGGTCCGTCTCCTCGTCCGTCGTCTCGTCGTCCGCGCTCTTGCTCGGCTTGTCCGACTGGGACTGCTTCGTGGAGGGCGACGTCGGGCCGTTGTCGGGCTTCTCCTTCTTATGCGTCGCCTGCAGCGCGAACGCGACGCCCGCCGCGATCGCGATGATCGCAAGCACCGCGAAGAGCCACATCTTGCCCCGGCCCTTGCCGCGCCCGCCGTCGCGGTATCCGCCGTCGAAGCCGCCGTCGTCCCCGCCCGGCTGCCGCAGCATCGGCTGCGCCGGGATCTGCGCGGTGCCGGAGTCGCCCGGGTGCGGCATCGCCGCGGTGCCCGCGACGCCCATCGCCGGGGTGTTGCCGCCCTCGTGCATGCCGATGGCGGCCATGTCGACGGGGCCGGTGTTCCACGTACCGGTGTGGCTGCCCTGCTCGCCGAGCATCGACAGGCCGTACTGGACCAGGCCGCGCATCTCCTCGGCGGTCTGGAACCGGTCGTCCGGGTCCTTCGCGAGCGAGCGCATGACCAGGCCGTCCAGCTCCGGCGGCGCCGCGTCCGAGACCTCGGAGGGCGGCACCGGGGCGTCCTGGACGTGCTGGTAGACGACGGAGAGCGGCGTCTCACCCGTGAACGGCGGCCGCAGGGCAAGCAGTTCGTAGAGCAGACAGCCGGTCGCGTACAGGTCGGAGCGGTGGTCGACCGCCTTGCCGAGCGCCTGCTCGGGGGAGAGGTACTGCGGGGTGCCCATGACCATGCCGGTCTGCGTCATCGTCGACTGCGCGCCGTGCAGGGCGCGGGCGATGCCGAAGTCCATCACCTTCACCGCACCGGTGTTGGTGATGATCACGTTCGCGGGCTTGATGTCGCGGTGCACGATGCCGTGCTGGTGCGAGTAGGCGAGCGCCTCCAGGACGCCGGAGACGATGATCAGCGCCTGCTCGGGCCCGGGGGCCTCGGCGTTGATCAGCAGGTCCCGGATCGTCCGTCCCTCGACGATCTCCATGACGATGTACGGGACGATGTTCGGCCCGACCTGGTCCTCGCCCGAGTCGTAGACCGCCACCACCGCATGGTGGTTGAGGCCCGCGACGGACTGGGCCTCGCGCGTGAAGCGGGCCTTGGAGACCGGGTCCTCGGCGAGATCGGAGCGGAGCAGCTTGACCGCGACCATGCGCCCGAGCCGGACGTCCTCGGCGGCGAACACCTCCGCCATGCCGCCCCGGCCGAGCCGCCGGGTGAGTCGATATCGGCCATCGCCGACAAGCCCGCCGTTGCCCCACATCTCCGGCGCGTCTGACATACCGCCGCCAGTCGCCTCGGGGTCGGACGGGCCCTGAGCGCGCTGCGTCTGTGCCATCAGTCCTCGCCGTCGTTTCTGATCGTGGTACGTCTTGATTGCGTACGTCGCGGTACAGGGGTCTCCGCCGTGCCACGCTACAGCCTTCGCGGGGCATGCCGGTCCGAGGTGGACCGGACATCCAACCCCCCACAGGCCCCTTCGCGCAAACTTGTAACGCTTCCGAGACGCTTCTTGCGCGTACGGTCACGGAACGGGCACCGAGCTTGACGCGTCATCGTCCTCGGGCAGACTTGGCCTGGAATAGCGGTAATCGATCACCAGCCGCGGAGCCGTCCGGGCCACCGCGCCGATGGGGGACGCACAAATGAGCCAGGACGGCGCTGCACAGGGCCGGTATGCGGGGCGTTCCCTCGCCGGCGGCCGCTACCAGCTGCAAGATCTGCTGGGCGAGGGCGGCATGGCCTCCGTACACCTGGCCTACGACTCCGTCCTCGACCGACAGGTCGCGATCAAGACCCTGCACACGGAGCTCGGCCGCGAGCAGTCCTTCCGCGAGCGCTTCCGCCGCGAGGCCCAGTCCGTGGCGAAGCTCACGCACACGAACATCGTGTCGGTCTTCGACACCGGCGAGGACGAGCTGGACGGCGCGACGATGCCGTACATCGTCATGGAGTACGTGGAGGGCAAGCCGCTCGGCTCCGTCCTGGACACCTCCGTCCAGCAGTACGGGGCGATGCCCACCGACCAGGCCCTGAAGATCACCGCGGACGTCCTGGCGGCGCTGGAGATCAGCCACGAGATGGGCCTGGTCCACCGCGACATCAAGCCCGGCAACGTGATGATGACGAAGCGCAACGTCGTCAAGGTCATGGACTTCGGCATCGCCCGCGCCATGCAGTCCGGCGTCACCTCGATGACCCAGACCGGCATGGTCGTCGGCACCCCGCAGTACCTCTCGCCCGAGCAGGCCCTGGGCCGCGGCGTCGACGCCCGCTCCGACCTGTACTCGGTCGGCATCATGCTCTTCCAACTGTGCACCGGGCGGCTCCCGTTCGAGGCGGACTCGCCCCTCGCGATCGCGTACGCGCACGTCCAGGAGGAGCCGGTCGCGCCCTCCTCGATCAACCGCTCCCTTCCTCCCGCGGTCGACGCGATCGTCGCCCGCGCGCTGAAGAAGAACCCGAACGAGCGCTTCCCGACCGCCGAGTCGATGCGCGACGAGTGCCTGCGCGTCGCCCAGTCCTTCCAGGCGGCGGCGCCGAGCATCGTGCCGGGCGCGCAGACGGCGAGCGGCGCGGGCGTCGGCTCCGCGGTGTTCCCGCCCGTCGACTCCTCGCTCCCCCAGCAGGGCGGCGTCCAGACCCCGTACCAGCCGGGCCCCTACGGCGCCCCGACGCCCACGCCGTCCCCGGCCCCCACGCCGGGCTACGGCTACCCGCAGCAGGGCGCCTACCAGACCCCGGCGCCGACGAACGCGTACGCGCCGCAGGCGTCCCAGACCCCGCCGCCGTACACCATCAACCCCGCCCCGACACAGACGTCGAACGCCCCGGGCGGCGGCGGCAGCAAGAAGAACATGCCGGTGATCGTCGGGTCGATCATCGTCGCCCTGCTCGCCGTCGGCGGCCTGATCACGGCGATCTCGCTGAACGGCGACGACAAGGGCGGCGACCCCTCCGACAAGAAGTCCAAGACGCCGGTCGCGGGGCACCGGGGACCGGACCGCTCGAAGACGATCGAGACGACGGAGTGCACCGAGCCGGACACGGCGTACAACGACGAGACCAAGATCAAGATGCCGAACTTCACGTTCAAGGACATCTTGTCCGTGAAGAAGTGCCTCCAGAAGGCGGGCTGGCACTACACGCCCAGCGACTACGACGAGAACACGTACGGCGAGGGCATGGTCATGGAGCAGTACCCGAAGGCCGACGAGGACGTGGACCCGAAGGACATGCCCAACATCGAGCTCAAGGTCTCCACGGGCAACCCCTCCTGACCGAGGCGGAGCGCGTCGACCGTCCGACGTACGAAGGGGCCCGGCCACGCGTGCTGCGTGACCGGGCCCCTTCGTGTGTGTCCGTCGAGCGGTGAGGATGTCAGAGGTAGGGGCCTCCGGAGCGGCCCGCGATGCCGCCGCCCTCCGCCTCCTCCTCGCCGCCGCCCACGCCCGGCGGCAACGCCCGGCGCATCTGCTCCAGTTGGGCCCGCGCCGCCATCTGCTGGGCGAACAGGGTCGTCTGGATCCCGTGGAACAGGCCCTCGAGCCAGCCCACCAACTGGGCCTGCGCGATGCGCAGTTCGGCGTCGCTCGGCGTTCCCTCGTCCGTGAAGGGCAGGGAGAGGCGCTCCAGCTCCTCGACGAGCTCGGGGGCGAGACCGTCCTCGAGCTCCTTCACCGAGCTGGCGTGGATCTCCTTGAGGCGCTGCCTGCTCGCCTCGTCCAGGGGAGCCGCCCGCACTTCCTCGAGCAGCTGCTTGATCATGCTGCCGATGCGCATGACCTTCGCCGGCTGTTCGACCATCTCCGTCACCGGGACCTCGCGGGAGTCGTCTTCTCCTCCGCCGCCGAGGGCCATTCCGTCCTGGCCAACGACCAGGACCTGGGGGTTCTCCGGCGACCTTTCGTTCCTCGGCATCTCCATGCCGCCATTCTCTCGCACGCGTCCGTCTCCCCTCCGTGGTGCCCCCGGAGAGCGGTGATCCACCACTCATTGCCCGAGATGCCGGATTCCTCGCTCCATGTGACGCTGACAGCACGCGTTGATCTTGGCAACCCGGTGACGGGAGGGGGCGACGACGGTGTTCTCACGGCTCCTGCCGGCAGCCGCCCTGACGGTGGCGCTGCTGGTGCCCGGGTACGTCGGGTCCGCCGGTCTTCCGTCCGCCGTGTACGCGGGCGGGGGTGCCCCCGTGGCCATGGCCTCCGTACCGGCGGCGGCCGAGCCCAGCGGGGACACGCGGGCCGGGAGCCGGGCCGGGGAGGGGCGGGCGCGGCCGGGACGGGCGGAGCCCGTGGAACCCGCCGAGCCCGTGGAACCCGCCGAGGCCATGGATCCGCCCGCGGACCAGAGCTCCGCACCGGCTTCGGAACCGGCTTCGGAACCGGCTTCGCCCAAGGAACCCGTGCGGTCGACGCCGCCGACCCCTGTGTCCCCTGCCTCCCCTGTGTCCCCGCAAGAGACGAAACCGAGTCCGGCGCGCACCCCCGCGCGCACCTCGACCGAGGCCCGCGAGGCCCGCGAGGCCCACGCCGCAGCGGCCCGGACCGCCTCGGGGAGCCGGCAGGCCGTCCCGGGGCTGCGCATCCTGCCGCTCGGCGCGGGCCTCGTGTTCATCGGCCTGGGGCTGGCGTTCCTGGCACTGCGGCTGCGCCGCTAGGTCAGACACGGCCCGGGGCTGTACGGCCCCGGACCCGTCGTGGGCCTTCTAGGCACGCGTGAGCAGGACCTTGCCGATGTGGCTGCTCTCCTCCAGTACGCGATGGGCCGCGGCCGCCTCGCTCATCGGCAGCGTGCGGTCCACGACCGGGCGCACCCGGCCCCCGCCGATCAGCGGCCAGACGTGCTCCCGCACCGCCGCGACGATGGCCGCCTTCTCGGCGATGGGGCGGCCGCGCAACGAGGTCGCGGTGACCGCTGCGCGCTTGTTCAGGAGCGCGGCGATGTTCAGCTCGCCCTTGACGCCGCCCTGCATGCCGATGATCGCGAGGCGCCCGTTGACCGCGAGGGCGCGCACGTTCCGGTCCAGGTACTTGGCGCCCATGATGTCGAGGATGACGTCCGCCCCGGCGCCGTCCGTGGCCCGCTCGATCTCCTCGACGAAGTCCTGCTCGCGGTAGTCGATCAGGATGTCCGCGCCGAGCTCGCCGCAGAACGCCAGCTTCTCCTTGCCGCCCGCCGTGACCGCCACCCTGGCGCCGATCGCCTTCGCGAGCTGGATCGCCATGGTGCCGATGCCACTGGCGCCGCCGTGCACCAGGAGCGTCTCACCGGGGCGCAGATGGGCCACCATGAACACGTTGGACCAGACAGTGCAGGTCACCTCGGGCAGCGCCGCGGCCTCGGCCAGGGAGAGGCCCTCCGGCACGGGCAGCAGCTGGCCCACGGGCACGGCGACCTGCTCCGCGTAGCCGCCGCCCGAGAGCAGTGCGCACACCTCGTCGCCGACGGCCCAGCCGGAGACGCCGGGGCCGAGCGCGGTGATGCGGCCCGCGCACTCCAGGCCGGGGTAGGGGGAGGCGCCGGGCGGCGGGTTGTAGAAGCCCTGGCGCTGCAACAGGTCGGCGCGGTTCACGGCACTGGCCGCCACCTCGACCAGCACCTCACCCTCACCGGGCACGGGGTCGGGCACTTCGGCCCACACAAGCGCTTCGGGGCCACCGGGTTCGGGGATCGTGATCGCATGCATGGCCGCGAGGCTACTCCTGAGGCGCCTCGTCGGGACGGCGCCCTCCAGGGACGCGGGGAACTGCTCAAGCCCTACGAACTGCTCAAAGCCCTACGGAGAGCCGAACCCCTGCTCCGCGTCCCGTGGGCGCCCCATGGGCGCAGCCTGCTCCCCCCGCGAGACCCGCACGATCGTGATCAGGCGGTCCGTAGCCTTCAGCCCGCCCACCGCAGGGTCGTCGTACCCCAGCAGCCGATGCCCTCGCACCACGCTCACCACCAGGTCGTCCGTCTCCCGCGGCCCCTTGCCGACCTCGGCCTTTATCACCGGGCGCTCCACGAGATCGAGGCCGCTGCCCTGCTGGATCAGGTCCTCCATGACCATGCCCGCGCTCGGGCTGAGCACGGAGAGCCCGAGCAGCCGGCCCGCCGCGCTCGCGCTGGTGATGACCGCGTCGGCGCCGGACTGGCGCAGCAGCGGCGCGTTCTCCTCCTCGCGCACCGCCGCGACGATCTTCGCCCCGCGGTTGAGCTGCCGCGCGGTGAGCGTGACCAGGACCGCCGTATCGTCGCGCTGGGTCGCGATGATGATCTGGCGGGCCCGCTGCACCTCGGCGCGGAGCAGCACATCGCTGCGGGTCGCATCGCCGATGACACCCGCGAAGCCATGGGTCGTGGCGGCGTCGACGACCTTGGAGCTGGGGTCGACGACCACGATCTGCTCCGGCTTGAGACCGGTGGCGCAGACAGTCTGGATCGCGGACCGCCCCTTGGTACCGAAGCCCACGACGACGGTGTGATCACGCAAGTTGGACCTCCAGCGGGCCAGCCGCCACTCCTCGCGCGTGCGTTCCGTGAGCACTTCGAGCGTGGTGCCGACCAGGATGATCAGGAAGAGCACGCGCAGCGGCGTGATCAGCAGGATGTTGCAGAGCCGCGCGCTGTCACTGGCCGGGACGATGTCGCCGTATCCGGTGGTGGAGAGCGTGACGGTCGAGTAGTACGCGGCGTCGAGGAAGTCGACGCCGTTGTCGGTGTTGTCGTTGTAGCCGTCGCGGTCGATCCAGACGATGAAGGTCGTCAGGGCGAGCACGAACAGGGCCATCGCAAGGCGCTTGGAGACCTGCCGCAGCGGGCGCTCGACGACGCGGCGCGGCAGTTGGATCCGGTGGGTGACGAGGTGCTCGTCGGCCTGGCGGGCGATCGCGTCATGGCCGGGCAGTTTCACGTGAAACACACCCCGTCGTCCTGCCGGCCGACCCTCAACTCCCCTGCCGGTGCGCCCGGTTCGGCCCACGGCAGATCGAGGATCTCCAGCTCCTGGCCCTGTCGGGCACCCCCGGGCGGGACCACTGCGAGGCCGTCGGCGGCGGCGATGCCGCGGAGCATCGCCGGGCCGTTGTAGTGCAGCGGCACCGCCTGTTCGCCGCGCACGGCGACCGGCACGAGCCGGGTGTCGTGCGGATGGCCGTGCACGTCCTCACGCAGGGAAGCGGCATACGGCTCCGCGGCGGCCCGGCCCGAGAGCGTGCGCAGCAGCGGCTCGGCCAGCGTGAGGAGGCCGGAGACGGCGGCCAGCGGGTTGCCGGGCAGGCCCACGAGGTGCTGGTCCCGGCTGATGCGGGCCAGCAGCATGGGGTGCCCCGGGCGGACCGCCACCCCGTCCACGAGTAGCTCGGCGCCGATGCGGCGCAGGGTGGGGTGTACGTGGTCGACCGGTCCTGAGGCGGTGCCGCCGGTCGTCACGATGAGGTCGGCGCCGGACGAGGTGACCGCGTCGTGCAGGGCCTCGGCGTCGTCACCGAGCCGTCGGACGGCGGTGACGTCGGCGCCGAGGGCGCGCAGCCACGGCGGCAGCATCGGCCCGAGCGCGTCACGGATGAGTCCGTCGTGGGGGCGCCCCTTGGTGAGCAACTCGTCGCCGAGGACGAGGACTTCGACGCGGGGGCGGGGGAGCACGGCGAGCTCGTCGTACCCGGCGGCCGCGGCGAGGCCGAGGACGGCGGGGGTCACCAGGGCGCCGGGGGGCAGGAGTTGGTCGCCGGAGCGGCACTCCTGGCCGCGCGGGCGGATGTCCTGGCCGGGGACGACCTCGCCCTTGCCGTGCAGTCGGCCCTTGTCGTCGACGCGGCCGTGCTCGCTGCGGATCACGGCGGTGACGTCCTGCGGGATGCGGGCGCCGGTGGCGATGCGGACCGCCTCGCCGTCCGCGAGCGGCTCGGCGTCGCCGTGCCCCGCGAGCACCCCGGCCTCGTCGGGCCGCACGGCCCAGGGTCCGGGCCCCGCCACCGCCCATCCGTCCATCGCGGACGTGTCGAAGGAGGGCAGGTCGGTGAGGGCGGCGAGCGGTGTCGCGAGCACCAGGCCGAGCGCCCGGTCGAGGGGCGCGGCGACGGCGGCGGCCGCGAGCGCCGGGAGGTCCAGGGGACGCAGCGCCCGGGCGGCGACCTGACGGGCGGCGGGCCAGGAGGTGGTGTGCGCGTGGGGCCGGGCTCGCCGGGTCCGGGCGCCCGCGCTCTCGGCCGCCTTTCCGTCCGGGGCGCCGGTCGGCTTCTCGCCGCGCGCCTCTCGGCCGGGTCGGCGCGGGCCGGGGGCGGGACCGGCGGACGCGGCGTCGGCCAGGGGTGCGGCGGAAGCGGTGTCGGCCAGGGGTGGGGCGGGCGCGGCCGGTGGCGTCGTGCTCTGCGGCCGGTCCCCGTTCACCAGGGCGAGGGCCTCGTCGAACTCGGCGTCGGGTGCGGGCTGCCCGCTCATCCGGTGCCCGAACCCGCGTCGGGGGCGCCCGGCTTGGCGTCCGGCTGGTCCTCGTCCGCCCAGCGGACCGCGAGCGCGGCCGCCTTGCGGGCGGCCTCCGCCACGGCTTCGGGGCCGCCGGTGCCGCCCTGGGCCGCGGCCTGTGCCGCCGCGTACCCGACGAGGAAGGTGGTCAGCGGTGCCGCCGGCCTGGCCACGCCGTGCGCGGCGTCGCGCGCGAGGTCGAGCAGGACGCCGGTGTCGACGTCGATGTCGATGCCCAGTTCGGCTTTGACTGCGGAGATCCATTCATCAAGCACTCGTCCATGCTCCCTGATACGCGCCCGAGCGGCGGCGATGTCGTCCCAGGTGTCGCAGTCGAAGGACGCGACGGGGTCGCTGACCCGCACCAGCGCGAGCCGCTCGGTGAGGCGCCGCAACGGCAGCCCGCCCGACCCGCCGTGCACGGCTGCCAGGTGCGCGATCTCACGCCGGAGCGAGGCGCTCCGATAGGCCGCGACCAGGGGCTGGTCCCGCCCCTCGGGGTCGGTGAGCACGGCGCCGTCGGCGGGTGCGAGGGCGCCGGCGAAGGTGGGGGTTTCAGCGGGGACTCGGGCTTCGGCGGGTGCGCCCCCGCCCTGAAGCGCCGCCAGCAGCGCCCGTACCGTCCGCTCGCCGAGGAACGGCAGATCGGCGGAGAGCACGACCACGGCCTCCGCCTCCGTGTGCCGCAGGCCCGCCTCGAGCGCGGCCAGCGGGCCGCCGCCCGCCGGTTCCTCGCGCGCCCACACCACCGGCCGTACGGTGTGCCGCCGCTCGGCCACCACGACCGTGGTCCCGGCGTCCGCGCAGGCGGTCAGGACCCGGTCGAGCAGCGACCTGCCGCCGACGCGCACGGCGGGCTTGTCCGCCCCGCCGAGCCGCCTCGACCCGCCCCCGGCGAGCACCACGGCGTCGTACGGGACGGCGGGCGCCGGGTCGGCCGGGTCCTGGTGCGCGGTCATCCCCCGAGTATGGGCGCACGCCCGATCAATGCCACCCCCGCGAAGGGTCCCTCCTGTACGGGACTTCCGTCACACCACTCCCACGCGTGTGGGCGCCGCGGACCTCACGTGCGCTGCGGACGTCACGTGAGCCACGGACCTCACGTGCGCTGCGGACCTCACATGCGCCGCGGGTCTCACATCGACCGCAGCAGCACAGCCGGTTGCTCCACACAGTCCGCCACGAACCGCAGGAACCCGCCCGCCGTGCCCCCGTCGCACACCCGGTGGTCGAAGGTGAGCGAGAGCTGCACGACCTGACGTACCGCCAACTCCCCCTGGTGCACCCAGGGTTTCGGCACGATGCGCCCGACGCCGAGCATGGCTGCCTCGGGGTGGTTGATGATCGGCGTGGACCCGTCGACCCCGAACACCCCGTAGTTGTTGAGGGTGAACGTGCCGCCGGTGAGCTCTGCGGGCGTGAGCGTCCCGGCGCGGGCCGAGTCGGCGAGCCGCCCCAGCTCGGCACTGAGCGACTCCGTGGCGCGCGCGTGCGCGTCCCGTACGACGGGAACGACGAGCCCCCGGTCCGTCTGCGCCGCGAAGCCGAGGTGCACCTCGTCGAGCTGCACGACCTCGCGCGCCTCCAGGTCCACCGTGGAGTTGAGCTCCGGGTGGCGGGCGAGGGCGGCGACGCAGATGCGGGCGAGCAGCGCGAGGACGGAGATCTTCGGGCCGCCCGACGCGTTCATCTCGGTGCGCACCCGCATCAGTTCCGTGGCGTCCGCGTCCACCCAGCAGGTCGCGTCCGGTATCTCGCGGCGGCTGCGGGACAGCTTGTCGGCGACGGCACCGCGCAGTCCGCGCAGCGGGATCCGGGTCCCGCGCGCGGGGGCGGGCCCCGCACCGGTGGCGGACGACACCGCAGGCGTGGCGGCACGGGCCGAGGCGCGCAGCACGTCCTCGACGTCGGCCCGCATGATCAGCCCGTCCGGACCGCTGCCCGCCAACTCCCGCAGATCCACGCCGTTCTCGCGGGCCAGCTTGCGTACGAGAGGCGAGATCACCGGGACCGGTCCGCTCGGTGCCTGCGCCGCCCCCCGGGACACGGAAGGCTCAAGGCGCGCAGGAGGCGCAGGAGGCACAGGCTCGGGCGCCCGCACGCTCCGCACCCTCCTGCGCCGCGCGGGAGCGGCGCCGGTGCCGTACCCGACGAGGACGTTGCCGGACGACTCGTCGGCCGCTGGGGCCACAGAATCCGCAGAGGGCGCGGAATCCGCAGCGTCCACGGAGTCCGCCGCCGGCCGCACCGAGGACCCGGCGGCCCCCTCGGCCGCCTCCCCGCGCGCGGGAGTCCCCACCGCCACCGTCAACAGCGGCGCCCCCACCGGCAGTTCCTCCCCCTCCTCGCCGAAGCGGGCCGTCACCACCCCTCCGTAAGGACAGGGCACCTCGACCATCGCCTTGGCCGTCTCCACCTCGACGACCGGCTGGTCCACCTCGACGACGTCCCCGACCTGCACGAGCCAGCGGACGATCTCGGCCTCCGTGAGGCCCTCGCCGAGGTCGGGCAGCCTGAACTCCAGGCTGTTCACATCAAAAGCAGGCGCCATCAGCTCTCCGCCTCCCACTGCAAGCGGGCGACCGCGTCCAGGATCCGGTCCACTCCCGGCAGATGATGCCGCTCCAGCATCGGCGGCGGATAGGGGATGTCGAACCCGGCCACGCGCAGCACCGGTGCCTCCAGGTGGTGGAAGCAGCGCTCGGTGACCCGCGCCGCGATCTCGCCGCCGGGGCCGCCGAAGCCGTTCGACTCGTGCACGACCAGGGCCCGGCCGGTGCGGCGCACGGACGCGCAGACCGTCTCGTCGTCGAACGGCACCAGGGAGCGCAGATCGACCACTTCGAGGTCCCAGCCCTCCGCGCGCGCGGCGTCGGCCGCCTCCATGCAGACGGGGACGGACGGGCCGTACGTGAGGAGCGTGGCGCTGCGGCCGGTGCGCCGCACCACCGCGCGCCCGACCGGCTCGACCCGCTCCGGGGCGTCCGGATTCCACTCGGCCTTCGACCAGTAGAGCCGCTTGGGCTCGAGGAAGACGACCGGGTCGTCCGAGGCGATCGCGGCCCGCAGCAGGCCGTAGGCGTCGGCGACGGTGGCCGGAGCGACGACATGGAGACCGGGCGTCGCCATGTAGTACGCCTCCGAGGAGTCGCTGTGGTGCTCGACGCCGCCGATCCCGCCGCCGTACGGGACGCGGATGGTGATCGGCAGCGGCATCGCCCCGCGCGTGCGGTTCCGCATTCGCGCCACATGGGAGATGAGCTGCTCGAAGGCGGGGTACGCGAAGGCGTCGAACTGCATCTCGACGACGGGCCGCAGCCCGTACATCGCCATGCCGACCGCCGTGCCCAGGATGCCCGCCTCGGCCAGCGGCGTGTCCGTGACGCGGTCCTCGCCGAACTCGGCGGCCAGCCCGTCGGTGATCCGGAAGACGCCGCCGAGCGCCCCGACGTCCTCTCCGAAGAGGTGCACCGAGGGGTCCTCGGCCATCGCGTCGCGCAGCGCGCGCCCGAGGGCCTGCGCCATCGTGGCGGGTTTGGTGGCCTGCTTGGCGGACCGGGCCGCGACCGTGGTCATCGCGCGTTCTCCTCGCCTGCCGTGCCGTGCCCGGCCTCGCCCGTCCCGCCCGTCTCGCCCGCGTCCTCCGCCGACGCCTCCAGCTCGGCCCGCAACTGGGCCGCCTGCTCGCGCAGTTGGGAGGTCTGCTCCGCGTACACGTGC
Organism: Streptomyces odontotermitis; assembly: GCF_050510915.1. NCBI lineage: Bacteria > Bacillati > Actinomycetota > Actinomycetes > Kitasatosporales > Streptomycetaceae > Streptomyces > Streptomyces odontotermitis. Next base: position 94,271 of record NZ_JBNJLS010000025.1, read on the forward strand.
GTGAAGAGGTCCATGGGGTCGAGGACCGGGTCCTGGTTCATGCGCTCCCGCAGGTCGGCCGCGAGGGCCTCGGCGTCCTCGCGGGCCGTCCGTATCGCCTCGTCGTCGAGGAGGCCGCGCTCGGTCAACTCCCGCTCCAGGAGCAGGATCGGGTCGTGCGCGCGCCAGGCGTCGACCTCGGCGTCGACCCGGTAGCGGGTCGCGTCGTCCGCGTTCGTATGCGCGTCCATCCGGTACGTCACCGCCTCGACGAGCGTCGGGCCGTCGCCCGCGCGTGCGCGGGACACGGCTTCGCCGAGGACGTCGTGCATCGCCACCGCGTCGTTGCCGTCGACCAGGCGGCCCGGCATCCCGTACCCGACGGCCTTGTGGGCCAGGGACGGTGCGGCCGTCTGCTTGGCGAGCGGGACGGAGATCGCGAAGCCGTTGTTCTGCACCAGGAAGACCACGGGGGCCTGCCACACGGCGGCGAAGTTCAGTGCCTCGTGGAAGTCGCCCTCGCTGGTGCCGCCGTCGCCGACCATGGCGAGCGCGACCACGTCGTCCCCCTTGAGGCGGGCGGCGTGCGCGAGGCCCACGGCGTGCGGGAGTTGGGTGGCGAGCGGGGTGCTCAGGGGGGCCACGCGGTGCTCGCGCGGGTCGTACCCGGTGTGCCAGTCGCCGCGCAGCAGCGTCAGGGCGGCCACGGGGTCCAGGCCGCGGGCGACGGCGGCGAGGGTGTCGCGGTAGCTGGGGAAGAGCCAGTCCCGCTCCTCGATGGCGAGCGCGGCGGCGACCTCGCACGCCTCCTGGCCGGTGCTCGACGGATAGACCGCGAGCCGTCCCTGCTTGGTGAGCGCCGTCGCCTGCGCGTTGTACCTGCGGCCGCGCACCAGCTCCCCGTACAGCCTGCGCAGCAGCTCGGGGGCGGCCTTTCCGGCGGCCTCGGTGCCGAGGACGCGGTAGGGCTCCGCGTCGGGCAACAAGGGTGCGGGATCGGTCCTGAGCTGCCAGGCAGGGGGTGGGGCGGGCCGGTAGGAGCCACGCTGCTCCATGACCGTCATGACGGCACCTCCTGGGGGAAGCTGTCTCCTTGTGGGAACGGCATCAGAGGCACGCGATCTGTGATGCGCCTCACCTACCGATTGTTCGGTCGTCGGCACATTTTGGCTACAGGCACCTTCAGGCTGTGGACAAACGGTTCTGCACAGCCTGAGATGAATGCAGTACGTCCATGGTAAGGAGGCGGGGGGACATGGCATCTGAACGAATGGCCGACGGGCCCGGCGGCAACTCCCCTGAGCCCCAAGCGCGCTCCCTCGACCCGATCGACCGCGACATCCTGCAGATACTGCACACGGACGGTCGCGCCTCGATACGCTCCGTGGCCGAGCGCGTGCATGTCTCGCGCGCCAACGCGTACGCGCGCATCAACCGCCTCATCGACGACGGGGTGATCCGCGGCTTCGGCGCCCGGATCAATCACGAGCGGGCCGGGCAGGGGGCGTCCGCGTACATCACGCTCAAGATCGTCCAGAACACCTGGCGGACGGTGCGCGAGCAGCTGCGCGCCCTGCCGGGGGCCTCTCACATGGCCCTGGTGAGCGGGGACTTCGACGTCCTGCTGCTGGTGCACACCCCGGACAACCGCGCCCTGCGCGAGCTCGTCCTCACCCGCATCCAGGCCATCCCCGAAGTGCTCAGCACGCGCACGCTGCTGGTCTTCGAGGAGGACGACCTGGAGCCGGACCACTGAGCGGCGGCCCGGCCCTGCGGGGCCACCGCCGCCCTCGGCGCGGCCTCAGCCTTCTTTGCGCAGCCCCGCGAACGCCAACTTCACGACGGCGTCGGCCACTTCTGACGAGGCGGCCGCGCCACGGCTGTCCGGCCGGTACCACTCCACGACGGAGTTGATCATCCCGAAGAGCAGCCGGGTGGCGAGCCGCAGCTCGACGTCGGAGCGCAGGTCCCCGTCGGCGACGGCTTCCTTCAGCAGCTCGGCCACCTGGTGGTCGAACTCCCTGCGCCGCTCCATCGCCCACCGCTCGGTGTCGGTGTTGCCGCGCACCCGCAGCAGGAGGGTCACATACGGCAGTTCGGCGACGAGCACCTCGACGGTGCGCCGTGTGACGTACTCCAGACGCTCCACCGCGCTGCCCACGCGCGCGTGCTCCTCGGCGAGGATCCCGAAGAGCCCGTCGATCGCCCGGCTGACGGCCCGGCGCAGCAGCTCCTCCTTGCCCGCCACGTGGTGGTAGATCGACGACTTGGAGATGCCGGCCGCCTTGGAGAGGTGCTCCATGGACGTGCCGTCGTAGCCGCGTTCGTTGAAGACCCGGACCGCCACCGAGAGGAGGGTCTCGGGGGTGTAGGTGTCGCGTCTGGCGGTGGTCATGCGTCCTCCTCGCGTGCGGCCGACTCGGCGGCCGCACGGCGGCGCAGCGCCTGCGACGGCGCGTAGCGGCCGGTGGGGTACTCCTCGTGCAGGTACTCCAGGGTGTCGAGGACCCACCCCGCGCCGAGCTCCGCGCCCCATGCGAGCGGCCCGCGCGGGTAGTTGACGCCGAGGCGCATCGCGGTGTCGACGTCCTCCGGCCCGGCGACGCCGCGCGCGACGGCGTCCTGGGCGAAGTCGACGAGCATGGCCACGGTACGGGCCACGATCATCCCGGGGACGTCGGCGACGACGCTGACGCGCTTGCCCAGCGCCTGAAAGAGCCCCACGGCCTCGCCGAGCTGCTCCTCGCTCACGGTGGCGGCGGGGGCCAGGGCGATCCGGGTCGCGGCCTTGTAGTCGAGGGCGAGATCGAAGTGGATCACCGGTGCCGAGGCGTCGTCGGCGGCCGAACCGTCGGCCAGGAAGAGCCTCACCCCGCTGGGGAGTTCGATCCAGCCGGGGTAGTCCGGATCGACGGGCTCCTCGTGCGCGACCTCGATCCCGGCACCGTCGATCAGCTCGACCAGGGCGCTCGCCTGGTGCAGTTCCCCGTACACGGCGGCCGACTCCGGGGCGGGTGCGGGCGCCGCCGTGTGCGGCTCCGCGCGCGGGACGCCGTCCCCGTACGCGTACCAGCCCTGCCCCGACTTGCGGCCGAGGCGGCGCGACTCGACAAGGCGGCGCTGGGCGAGGGACGGCGTGAACTTGGGGTCCTGGAAGAAGGAGTCCCAGACGGAGCGCGTGACGGCCTCGTTGACGTCCTGGCCGATGAGGTCCGTGAGCTCGAAGGGGCCCATCTTGAAGCCGCCGCTCTCCCGCAGGACGGCGTCGATCGTGGCCGGGTCGGCGGCCCGCTCCTCGTACAGGCGCAGCGCCTCGGCGTAGAAGGGCCGGGCGATGCGGTTGACGATGAACCCGGGGGTGTCGGCGCTGCGCACCGGCGTCTTGCCCCAGGCCCGTGCCGTCTCGTACGCGCGCGTGGCCGCCGCCTCGTCCGTCGCGAAGCCGCTGACGACCTCGACGAGGGGCAGCAGGGGCGCGGGGTTGAAGAAGTGCAGGCCGACGAAGCGCCCGGGGCGCGCGAGCGGGCCCGCGATGGCGGTGACCGACAGTGACGAGGTGTTGGTGGCGAGCAGACAGTCCTCGGCGACCACCTCTTCGAGGTCCTGGAACAGCCGCTGTTTCACGTCCAGTTGCTCCAGGACGGCCTCGACGACGAGTCCGCAGCCGGCGAGGTCCGCGAGGCTCTCGGCGGGCGTGATCCGCGCGATCGCGGCGTCCCGGTCCCCGGCCGTGAGGCGGCCCTTCTCGACGAGCCGGTCCAGGCGTCCCGTGATCGCCACGACCGCCTCCTGGGCGCGGCCCGGAACGGCGTCGTACAGCCGCACCGGGTGGCCCGCGACCAGGGCGACCTGGGCGATGCCCTGGCCCATGGTGCCGGTGCCGACCACGGCGACAGGGCTGCTGAGATCGAGTGCTGTCATCCCGTGATCCTCCCGTACAGCAACTGTGGACGGGTTTTCGGGGTGCCCCCACCGGGGCGTTCCGCAGCGAACTCTGGGGTGGTTTTCCACAGGTTCGACAGACCCTCTTGTCCCGACCGATCGTTCGGTTACTCTAGCTCTGTCTGCTTGCTCCTGCCCACCATCCGCAGCCACCCGGCTCACCAGCTCGACGAAGAGCTGACCCGACGAGGAGTTGGTTCGTCATGGCCGCCGAACTCACCGCGCACCAGCTGATCGCCCAGCACCGGCCCGTCCTCGACCAGGCACTGGAGACGATCCGCACCCGCGCGTACTGGTCCCCCCACCCCGAGCACCCCAAGGCGTACGGGGAGAACGGGAGCCTGAGCCTTCCCGAGGGCAAGGCCGCCTTCGACGCCCTCCTGGGCAGCCGCTTCGACCTGGACCAGCCCGGCACGGACGACTGGGTGGGCGCCGAAGTGTCGCCGTACGGCCCGGAGTTGGGGATCACGTACCCGCACCCCGACATCGACACGCTGCTCCCCGCGATGCGCGCCGCAATGCGCGCCTGGCGCGAGGCGGGCGCGGAGCTGCGCGCGATGGTGTGCCTGGAGATCCTGGCCCGGATCAGCGCCCGCACGCACGAGTTCGCGCACGCGGTCATGCACACCAGCGGCCAGGCGTTCATGATGGCGTTCCAGGCGGGCGGCCCGCACGCCCAGGACCGCGGCCTGGAAGCGGTGGCGTATGCCTATGTGGAGCAGTCCCGCACGCCGGACGCCGCGGAGTGGAACAAGCCCCAGGGCAAGCGCGACCCCCTCGTCATGGACAAGCGGTTCACCCCGGTCGCCCGCGGCATCGCGCTCCTCATCGGCTGCAACACCTTCCCCACGTGGAACGGCTACCCGGGACTCTTCGCCTCCCTGGCGACCGGCAACCCCGTCCTGGTCAAGCCCCACCCGCGCGCGGTGCTGCCCCTCGCCCTGACCGTCCGGGTCGCCCGCGAGGTCCTCGCCGACGCGGGCTTCGACCCGAACCTGGTCGCGCTGGCCGCCGAGCGGCCGGGCGAAGGCATCGCCAAGACCCTCGCCGTCCGCCCCGAGATCAAGATCATCGACTACACGGGCTCGACGGCCTTCGGCGACTGGCTGGAGGCCAACGCCCGCCAGGCGCAGGTCTACACGGAGAAGGCGGGCGTCAACACGGTCGTCGTCGAGTCGACCGACAACTACAAGGGCATGCTGTCGAACCTCGCGTTCTCCCTGTCCCTGTACAGCGGCCAGATGTGCACCACCCCGCAGAACCTCCTCATCCCCCGCGAGGGCATCGAGACGGACGCCGGAACGAAGTCGTACGACGAGGTGGTGAGCGACCTGGCGAGCGCCGTCGGCGGCCTCCTCGGCGACGACGCCCGGGCGAACGGGATCCTCGGCGCCCTGGTCAACCCCGATGTGAAGGCCCGCCTCGAAGCGGCACCCGGCATCGGTGAAGTCGCCCTGGCCTCACGGGAGATCACCAACCCGGAGTTCCCGGACGCCGTGGTCCGCACCCCGGTGATCGTCAAGCTGGACGGCGCGAAGCCGGACGCCGAGGCCGCCTACCTCAGCGAGTGCTTCGGCCCGGTCTCCTTCGCGGTCGCGGTCGACTCGGCGGCGGACGCGGTGGAGCTGCTGCGCCGCACGGTCCGCGACAAGGGCGCGATGACGGTCGGGACGTACACGACGTCGGACGAGGTGGCGGACGACGTCCAGGAGGTCTGCCTGGAGGAGTGCGCCCAGCTGTCCCTGAACCTGACGGGGGGCGTCTATGTGAACCAGACGGCGGCCTTCTCGGACTTCCACGGCTCGGGCGGCAACCCGGCGGCCAACTCCGCGCTGTGCGACGGCGCGTTCGTGGCCAACCGCTTCCGGGTGGTCGAGGTGCGCCGCTAGGTCGTGTGCGGCGCGCGGCGGTTCAGGCTCCCGGGACCGGGGGCCTGCCCGCCGACGCCGACCAGTGGAAGAGGGCCATGCCGACGCTCGTCGCCAGGTTGTAGCTCGACACCTGGGGCCGCATCGGCAGGGAGACCAGATGATCCGCGCGGGCCCGCAGCGCGGCGGACAGGCCGCTGCGCTCGGAGCCGAAGGCCAGGACGGCGTCGTCGGGCAGCTCGAGGCCGCGGATGTCCTCGCCCTCCGCGTCGAGGGCGAACAGCGGACCGCTCGGCAGCTCCTCGACCGCCATCCGTTCCACGGCCGTCGCGAAGTGCAGCCCGGCGCCGCCGCGTACGACGGTGGGGTGCCAGGGGTCGAGGTTCCCGGTGGTGATCACCCCGGTGGCGCCGAAGCCCGCCGCGAGCCGGATCACCGCCCCCGCGTTGCCCAGATTGCGGGGATCGTCGAGCACGACGACCGGAGTGGCGCGCGGGGTGCGGGCCAGCGCCGCGAGGTTCTCCGCGCGCGAGGGGCGCTCGGCGAGGGCGGCCACCGCCGTGGGGTGCAGCCGCGGCACCAGGGAGCGCAGCGCGTCGTCGGGGACCTCCGTGACCAACTCCGCGAGGCCCGCGCGGACATCGGGGGCGAGCTCGTCGGCGAGGGCCAGGACGGCGGTGCGGTCGCTGCTCAGCACCACCGGGATCCGGGCGCCGAAGCGCAGCGCGTGCTTGATCGCGTGAAAGCCGTCGAGCAGCACGGAGGTCTCGGCGAGCCCACGCCAGGCGCGCAGCGCCCCGTCCACGCCCTCGCCACCCGTCCCGCTCGTGGATCCCATGTGTCCGTTTCCAGCCGTCACGGCGTGAAGCCTACGCGCGTCTCCTCGGCGCTCTCCCGGGCCCGCCCCTCGTCCGCCTGCTCCGCGTGCCCCTCCGTACGACGCTGCCCCGGAAGCCCCGCTCCGCCGCGTGCGAGCACCCGCCCACGCGCGCGGGCAGCCCACCCGCCCACACGCCGCAGGAACGACGTCGGCAGGAACACCGCGTCGGCGGCGATCATCGCGAGCGAGAAGAAGGGCAGGCCGAGGACGACCGCGATCACGGCGTGCTCGCACATCATGGCCGCCAACAGCACGTTCTTCACGCGGCGGTTGATGAGCGTGAAGGGGAAGGCGACCTGCACCGCGACCGTCCCGTAGGTCACCAGCATCACCATCACGCCGTGGTCGGTGAGCAGGTCGGAGAGCGCGGGCCAGGGCGAGAAGTAGTCGAGGTGCAGCGGGTAGTAGACGGCCGTGCCGTCCTGCCAGCGACTGCCCTGGATCTTGTACCAGCCCGCCGTGGCGTAGATCAGACACGCCTCGACCATGATCACGAGCAGGGCCGCGTTGTGCGCAAGCGAGGCGATGACGTCGAGGAGCAGCCGCGCCTTGCCCAGCGACTCCCGCCGCCCCACGGCCCACCACAGGCCGTGCGCCACCCACAGCCCCCAGAACAGCAGCAGCCAGCCGCCGGAGAGCTCACCCATGAACGTCACCACGGAGAGGGCGAGTCCGAGCACCCACCACAGGACGATCCCCACCGGGTCGTCCCCTTGTGCGCGCCTGTTGGCACGCGCGCGTGCCGCCCGCCGCGCGTCCAGGGACCAGACCTGGCCGCAGCGCGTGAACACGAGGTAGATCGCCATGAGATGGATGACGTTGTCGCCGCCGTCGCCCATGAAGATGCTGCGGTTCTGCAGCGAGAGCACGCCGATCATGAAGAGCACGGACATCGCGCGCGTGTGCCAGCCGAGCAGCAGCAGGGCGCTGCTCACCATCGCCAGGGCGTAGACGACCTCGAACCAGAGCCGCCCGTCCGACCACATCAGCGCCGTGAACGCGTGGTTGCTCGCGATGAGCTGCTGGGCCATGTCCCAGTTCCACGGCCCGTCGGGCCCGTACAGCTCGCGCCGGTTGGGGAGTTCGCGCAGCAGGAACAGCAGCCAGGTGGCGGAGAACCCGATGCGGATCACGGCCGTCTGGTACGGGCCGAGACCGGACGCGGTGACGTGGTTGATCCCGCGCGCGAGTCGCTCTGCGAATCGGTTCACCGCTCGTTCCCCCGTGTCTGCCGCTCCTGCGCTGCGGTCTTGGTGCGGGCCTCGTCGCGCAGGGGCATGTCCTCGGGCGTCACCGTCCACCACGGCAGCAGCCGGAGCACCGGCTTGGCGCCGGTCTTCTCGTCACTCCACCGGGGCGGCCGCACATTGGTCGTACGGGAGCGGATCTGGACGCGTTCGATGCGGGCGTCGGGACCGCCCGCCTGCTCGCGGTCGATCCGCATCAGCACGATGCGCCGGACATAACGCTCGGAGAGCTGCCCGCGCAGTCCGCTGGGACGATTCTCCGCGTCGTGCGAACCGACGTAGAAGTCCCAGGCGCGGCGCAGCTCGTTCTGCTGGATGTGGCTGGGCAGCGGATTCCCGTCGATGTCCGCGCCGTCCTGCGCGGACAGGTCGTACCACTCGGTGGTCCTGGTGCCCCCGTCGGCCGTACGGAACTCCGCCCGCGCCTGCACCGCGACGTTCTGCTGCAGCGGGTTGGGCGCGAACAGCTTCCAGTTCTGCTCGAACTCGGGGTAGACCCACCAGTCGACGGCCTCGCTGTGCTTCTTGCTCACCGTGTTCGAGGGCGCGACGTGCAGGAAGACCATCCCGACATGGACGCAGGCCGTGACGGCGATGACCGCGAGCGCCAGGGCCGCCACGAGCTGGTAGCCGAGCGGGAGGCCGGCGATGCCGGGGCGGGGCGGGGCCGGGGGATGAGGCGGAGGGGGAGAGGCAGGAGAGGCAGGAGAGGCGGGGAACGCGGCGGGCGGGGTCGAGGAGCCGGCCACGGGATCGGCCGATGGGTCGGCCGAGGGATCGGCCGCCGCCTCACCGGGCCGGGGGTGCACCCCGTCGTCGTACGCGTCCATTCCGCCCCGATTCCCGTCGCCGCACCGACCCCGGCCGCTGCGCGCCGAGTACCCCAGCGGCCGCTCTGCCGGGCCGCTGCGCACGGGCACGGTACTCAGACCGGCCCGTCAGGCACAGCGTCCGTGAGGTTATCCACAGGGTTGACACCTTATGGCGGCGGCCCGCACCATTGAATTCCAGCGGACCGAACGATCGGTCGGTAGACTGGCCGCAGCGCATGCCCGAGGCGAATGGTCAAAAGGTCGAGGGGGACCGAGATGGCGACACCAGCCGCGCACGCGAAGAACACCGCGGACACGGCGGACGCGACAGGCACCGCGGACACCGCGGCGCTCCAGTCGGCGTTCGACACGGCCGTGGCGGCCGACGAGCGCATCGAGCCACGCGACTGGATGCCCGACGCCTACCGCGCGACGCTGGTCCGCCAGATCGCCCAGCACGCCCACTCCGAGATCATCGGCATGCAGCCGGAGGCGAACTGGATCACGCGCGCCCCGTCCCTGCGCCGCAAGGCGATCCTGATGGCCAAGGTCCAGGACGAGGCGGGCCACGGCCTCTACCTCTACAGCGCCGCCGAAACCCTCGGCACCGGCCGGGACGAGCTCCTGGACAAGCTCCACTCGGGCCGCCAGAAGTACTCCTCGATCTTCAACTACCCGACGCTGACCTGGGCCGACGTCGGCGCGATCGGCTGGCTGGTGGACGGCGCCGCGATCACCAACCAAGTCCCGCTGTGCCGCTGTTCGTACGGGCCCTATGCGCGCGCGATGGTCCGCATCTGCAAGGAGGAGTCCTTCCACCAGCGCCAGGGTTACGAGCTGCTGCTCAGCCTCAGCCGCGGCACCCCGGCCCAGCACGAGATGGCACAGGACGCGGTGAACCGCTGGTGGTGGCCGTCCCTGATGATGTTCGGCCCGCCGGACGACGAGTCCTCGCACTCCGCCCAGTCGATGGAATGGAAGATCAAGCGCCATTCGAACGATGAGCTGCGCCAGCGCTTCGTCGACATCTGCGTCCCCCAGGCCGAGACCCTCGGACTGACGCTCCCCGACCCGGAGTTGAGGTGGAACGAGTCGCGGGGCCACCACGACTTCGGCCCCATCGACTGGTCGGAGTTCCGGTCGGTCCTGAAGGGCAACGGCCCGTGCAACGAACAGCGGATCACCCAGCGCAGGCGAGCCCACGAGGAGGGCGCCTGGGTCCGCGACGCGGCGGCCGCTTACGCCGCGAAGCAGGGCGAGACACAGCGCACCACCAAGACCCCCGGGGAGGCGACGGCATGAGCAGCTCGACCGACTGGCCGCTGTGGGAGGTGTTCGTCCGCTCCCGGCGCGGGCTCTCCCACACCCACGCGGGCAGCCTGCACGCACCGGACGCGGAGATGGCCCTGCGCAACGCCCGCGATCTGTACACCCGCAGAAGCGAGGGCGTCTCGATCTGGGTCGTCCCGTCCACGGAGATCACCGCCTCCTCCCCGGACGAGAAGGACGCGTTCTTCGAGCCGGCCGGTGACAAGCCCTACCGCCACCCGACGTTCTACGACATCCCGGAGGGGGTGAAGCACCTGTGACCGCCCCCGCCCGCACCGAGACCCCGGCCCTCCCCCTCGGCGACGACGCCCTGGTGCTCTCCCACCGCCTGGGAGAGTGGGCGGGCCACGCCCCGGTCCTCGAAGAGGAGGTCGCCCTGGCGAACATCGCCCTCGACCTGCTCGGCCAGGCCAGGGTCCTGCTCTCCCTCGTCGGCGACGAGGACGAGCTGGCGTATCTCCGCGAGGAGCGCGCCTTCCGCAACCTCCAACTGGTCGAGCAGCCGAACGGCGACTTCGCGCACACCATCGCCCGCCAGCTCTACTTCTCCACGTACCAGACGCTGCTCTACGGCCAACTGGCCAGTGGAGAGAGCGAGTTGGCCCCGCTCGCCGCGAAGGCCGTCAAAGAGGTCAGCTATCACCAGGACCACGCCGAGCAGTGGACGCTGCGCCTCGGCGACGGCACCCCCGAGAGCCACGAGCGGATGCAGCGCGGCCTGGACGCCCTGTGGCGCTTCACCGGCGAGCTGTTCCAGCCCGTGCCCGGCCTGGACATCGACGGCCGGGAGCTGAGGGAGAAGTGGACCGCCTCGGTGACCTCGGTCATCGGCGCCGCCACTCTCACCGTCCCCTCCGGCCCGCAGGACGGCGCGTGGGCGGCGGGCGCCGGGCGCCAGGGCCTGCACACCGAGTCCTTCGGCCGCATGCTCGCCGAGATGCAGCACCTGCACCGCAGCCACCCGGGGGCGTCATGGTGACGACCGCGCCCACCCCCCTCGAAGAGCGGCTGCTCGCCCTCGCCGGCTCGGTGCCCGACCCCGAGCTGCCGGTGCTGACGCTCGCGGAGCTCGGCGTGGTCCGCGACGTCCGGGTGAGCGACTCGGGCCGGGTCGACGTCGAGCTCACCCCCACCTACACCGGCTGCCCCGCGATCGAGGCCATGAGCGCCGACATAGAGCGGGTCCTGCACGAGCACGGCATGGCGGACGTCCAGGTCCGCACGGTGCTCGCCCCCGCCTGGTCGACGGACGACATCAGCCCCGAAGGCCGCCGCAAACTGGCCGAGTTCGGCATCGCACCACCGCGCCCGCACACCGCCGAGGGCCCGGTCCCGCTCACCCTCTCGGTCCGCTGCCCGCACTGCGGCTCCACCGACACGGAGCTGCTCAGCCGCTTCTCGTCGACCGCGTGCAAGGCCCTGCGCCGCTGCGTCAGCTGCCGTGAACCCTTCGACCACTTCAAGGAGTTGTGATGGCCCGCTTCCACCCGCTCCGCGTGGCGGCGGTCGACCGGCTCACCGACGACTCCGTGACGCTGACCTTCGACGTCCCGCCCGCGCTCCGCGCCGACTACCGCTACACGCCCGGCCAGCACCTCGCCGTGCGCCGCTTCGCAGAGGGCGACGGTACGGAGATCCGGCGCACCTACTCGATCTGCTCCCCCGCACCCGGCCCCGAACAGCCGGGCGGGCCCGAGCGGTTGCGGGTCGGGGTGCGGCTCGTCGAGGGCGGTGCCTTCTCGACGTACGCGTTCAAAGAGGTGGCCGTCGGCGACGAGCTGGAGGTGATGACCCCGGCGGGACGGTTCACCCTGGAGCCCGCGCCCGGCCGCTACGCAGCGGTGGTCGGCGGCAGCGGGATCACCCCGGTGCTCTCCATCGTCACCACGCTGCTCGAGCGGGAGCCCGAGGCCGCCTTCTGCCTCATCCGCAGCGACCGCACCGCCGCGTCGACGATGTTCCTGGAGGAGGTCGCCGACCTCAAGGACCGCTGGCCGGACCGCTTCCAGCTGGTGACGGTGCTCTCCCGCGAGGAACAGCAGGCGGGGCTCGGTTCGGGCCGCCTCGACGCGGAGCGGCTCGCGTCGCTGCTGCCCGCGCTGGTGCCCGTCACGGAGATGGCGGGCTGGTTCCTGTGCGGCCCGTACGGCCTCGTCCAGGGCGCCGAACGCACCCTGCGCGGCCTGGGAGTCGACCGCCACCGCATCCACCAGGAGATCTTCCACGTCGACGACGCCCCCTCGGCGAGCGTCTCCACGGCCCCCGCCCCCGAGCACAGCACGGTGACGGCGACGCTGGACGGCCGCTCCGGCACCTGGCCCGTACGGGACGGCGAATCCCTGCTCGAGACGGTGCTGCGCAACCGAGCGGACGCCCCGTACGCCTGCAAGGGCGGGGTCTGCGGCACCTGTCGCGCCTTCAAGGTCTCGGGCGAGGTGCGGATGGACCGCAACTTCGCGCTGGAGCCCGAGGAGACCGAGGCGGGCTATGTGCTGGCGTGCCAGTCCCATCCGGCCACCGCCACGGTCGAGTTGGACTTCGACCGCTGATCGTGGACCGGCCATTCCCTTCGCATCCTGGACCGTCCATTCCCTTCCCGTAGAACCTGTTCTATCTTGACGGCCCGTCAGAAATGACCGACCGGTGCGCGGAGGGACAGGCAGTGGACTTCACCTTCACCGAGGAACAGCAGGCGGCCGTCGAGGCGGCGAAGGCGCTCTTCGCCGACGTCGCCCCGGACGGGGTGCCCAGCCCCTCCCTCACCTCCGGCGCCGTCGCGGACGACTTCGACCGCGCCCTGTGGGCCAGGCTCGCCGACGCCGATCTGCTCAGCCTGCTCCTCGCCCCGGAGCACGGCGGCGCGGGGCTCGACGCGATCGCGCTCTGCCTGGTGCTGCGCGAGTCAGCGAAGGTGCTCGCCCGCGTCCCGCTCCTGGAGAGCAGCGCGGCGGCGTACGCGATCCAGACGTACGGCGGGGACGAGTTGAAGCGGTCGGTCCTGCCCAAGGCCGCGCGGGGCGAGCTCGTCCTGACGGTCGCCGCCAACGGCCGCACCGGTCACGACCCCGCCGAACTCGCCGTCACCGCCCGCGAGGACGGCGACAGCTGGCTCCTGGACGGCGTGCAGACGGGCATCCCCTGGGCGCGGAACGCGGACCTCGTCGCCGTCCCCGCCCACACCTCCGGGGGCGACGCCGTCCTCGCTTTCCTGCCCCGCGCCCACGAGGGGCTCACCCTCGCCGAGCAGGTCTCCACCAGCGGTGAGCACCTCGGCGAGCTGCACCTCGACGGCGTACGGGTCGACGGCTCCCAGGTGATCGGGACGGCAGGCGCCTGGGAGTGGCTGCGCCACCTGCTCACGACCGGGACCTGCGCCCTCGCGCTCGGCCTGGGCGAGGGCGTGCTGCGGATGACCAGTGAATACACCAGCAAGCGCGAGCAGTTCGGCTTCCCCGTCGCCACCTTCCAGGCGGTGGCGGTGCAGGCCGCCGACCGCTACATCGACCTGCGCGCCATGGAGGTCACCCTCTGGCAGGCCGCCTGGCGGATCAGCACCGGGGCGAGCGGCGCGCTGCCCGCCGCGGGGGACGTGGCCGTCGCCAAGATCTGGGCGTCGGACGGCGTGCGCCGCGTCGTGCAGACCGCCCAGCATCTGCACGGCGGCTTCGGCGCCGACACCGACTACCCCCTGCACCGCTACCACGCCTGGGCCAAGCAGCTCGAGCTCGCCCTCGGCCCGGCGGCCGCGCACGAGGAGTCCCTGGGCGACCTCCTGGCCGCCCACCCCCTCGGCTAGCGGGCTCCGGGAATCAAGGAGACCGGGAGCATCAGGCCACGAAGCCCGGCTGGCCCTTGTCGTCGACGACGGGCCGGCCGGCGCCCGCCCATGCCTCCATGCCGCCCGCGACGTTCGCCGCTTCGATGCCCTGCTGCGCGAGGTACATCGTGACCTGGGCGGACCGCCCGCCGGACCGGCAGATCACATGAACCCGGCCGTCCTGCGGCGCCGCCTCGGTCAACTCCCCGTACCGCGCGACGAATTCACTCATCGGAATGTGCAGCGCACCCTCGGCGTGGCCCGCCTGCCACTCCTCGTCCTCGCGAACGTCCAGCAGAAAGTCACCGTCCGAGAGATCGCCGACCGTGACCGTGGGCACCTGTCCAAAACTCATGCCCCGACGCTACCGGACCACCCGGGGACGATTCACGGCGGACGTTCCGGAGGGACGCTTCAGCGGGCGTCCGGCTTCGGAGGGGACGCTTCAGCGAGCGTCCGGCGCCGTCAGCCGCTCCAGCTCGGCCTCCCGCTCGGCGACCTGCGCGAGCAACTGCTCGGCGATCTCCTCGAGCAGCCGGTCGGGGTCGTCCGGGGCCAGCTTCAGCATCGCCCCGATCGCACTCTCCTCCAGCTCCTGGGCCACCGCCGTCAGCAGCTCCTTGCGCTGGGAGAGCCATTCGAGACGGGCGTACAGCTCCTCGCTGGGGGTCGGCCGCTGCTCCTCCGGCACGGGCCCGGCCGCCCACTCCTCGGCGAGCTCGCGCAGCGCGGCCTCGTCGCCGAGCGCGTACGCGGCGTTGACCCGCGCGATGAACTCGCCGCGGCGCTCCCGCTCCTGCTCGTCCTGCGCGAGGTCCGGGTGGGCCTTGCGGGCCAGCTCGCGGTAGAGCTTGCGGGCCTCGTCGCTGGGCCGCACCCGCTGCGGCGGCCGCACCGACTGCCCGGTCAGCATGGCGCCGGCCTCCGGCGAGAGCCCGTCCGCGTCCATCCAGCCGTGGAACAGCTCCTCGACGCCGGGCATCGGAAGGACCCGCGCCCGCGCCTCCTCCGCCTTGCGCCGGTCCTCGGGGTCACCGGTGCGCGCCGCCGTGGCCTCGGCGATCTGCGCCTCCAGCTCGTCCAGGCGCGCGTACATCGGGCCGAGCCGCTGGTGGTGCAGGCGGGAGAAGTTCTCCACCTCGATCCGGAAGGTCTCCAGCGCGATCTCGTACTCGATCAACGCCTGCTCGGCGGTCCGCACGGCCCGCGCGAGCCGCTCCTCGGGCCGCTCCCCGGCGTCGCGCTGCCCCGTGGGCGCGGTCTCACCGGCGTCCGGCTGCGGCCCCGTGGGCCCGGCCTCCCCGGCATCCGGCTGCGGCCCCGCGGAGGCGTTCTCACCGGGCTCGCGCCCCGCACCTGAAGCGGGTTGCCCGACCTCCGAAGGGGGCTCCCCCGAGCCCGTCTCAAGGGGCTCAGCGGGCGTCTCGGGCGGCGTCGGCTCGGCTTGCGGGGTCGTCACCCGTCCAGCCTAGGCCACCGCCCAGGACCCCCTCCCCACGGCCACAGCACCCGCCCCGGCCGAGCCCCGCACCCGCCCAAGGGCGACCGCTCACCGAGTCAGCAGGCGCGCCACCTCACCACCAGAGCACCCCAGTCGGCAGACACGCGCTCCCCCGCACCCCCATGCCCCATCACACCCCCAACTCCGCGGCCACCCGCCCCTCCCGGACCGCCCGCACCAGCCGCGCGTGGTCCGCCTCCGTGCGGTCCGCGTAGGTCACGGAGAAGCGGGCCACGGCCTCGTCCAGCTCGTCGTTCTTGCCGCAGTACGCCGCGATGAGGCGCGGGTCGGCGCTGTGCGCGTGCGCGCGGGCCAGCAGGGCGCCCGTCATGCGGCCGTAGTCGTCGAGCTGGTCCGCGGCGAGCGCCGCCGGGTCGACACTGCCCTTGCGGTTGCGGAACTGCCGTACCTGGAACGGCCGTTGCCCGATCGTCGTCCAGCCGAGCAGCACATCGCTGACCACCTGCATCTGCTTCTGCCCGCGCACCACCCGGCGCCCCTCGTGCACCACCGAGGGGCTCTTGAACCCGGCCACCGGCAGCTGCGGCAGCAGCGCCGAGGGCCGCGCCTCCTTCACCTGCAGTACGAGCGCCTCGCCCCGGTGGTCCAGGAGCAGCGCCACATACGACCTGGTCCCCACACTCCCGGTGCCCACGACGCGGAACGCCACATCGTGCAGCGCGTACCGCGCGAGCAGCGGCAGCCGGTCCTCCGGCACCGTGCCCAGATACTCCTCGAGGGCCCCGCCCACCGCGGCCGCCTCCGCGTCCGGCACCCGCCGCAGCACCGGAGGCGCGTCCACGAACCGCCGGGTGCCGTCCTCCAAGGTCCGCGTCGACTTGGCCGCGAACCGCGCGCTCGTGTTCCGCCGGGCCTTCTCCGAGACCCGCTCCAGCGTGCCGAGGAGGTCCCTGGCGTCGGTGTGCGAGACGAGCTCCTCGTCCGCGATGGCGTTCCACGCGTCCAGGGCGGGCAGCTTCGCCAGGACGCGCATGGTCCGGCGATAGGCGCCCACCGCGTCGTACGCCGCCTCCCGGCAGACGTCCTCACCCGCGCCCGCCTCACGCCCCGCCAGCACCAGCGAGGCGGCGAGCCGCTTCACGTCCCACTCCCAGGGGCCGTGCACCGTCTCGTCGAAGTCGTTGAGGTCGATGACGAGTCCGCCCCGCGCATCCCCGTACAGCCCGAAGTTGCCCGCGTGCGCGTCGCCGCATATCTGGGCGCCGATCCCCGTCACGGGCGTGCGCGCGAGGTCGTACGCCATGAGTCCGGCGGAGCCGCGCAGGAAGGCGAACGGGGTCGCCGCCATCCGCCCGTTCCGTATCGGCACGAGGTCCTCGATGCGGCCGCGGCTCGACTCCTCCAGCGCCGCCACCGCGTCCGGCCGCGCGGCGTCCTGCTCGAACTCCGCGTGCGCGGACCGCGCGACGCGCTCCCGCAGCGCCTTGCCCTCCGCCTTGGGCGAGACCGCCCCGGCCGCCGAGACGTCCGCGAGCCCCCGCACCCGTGGCAGCCGCGCCCCCGCCGCCCCGGCCCGCTGACCCGGAACCACCGCACCGCCGTCGACCATGGCCAACCGCCCCCGTCTCCCCTCCGCGCGCACCCGCCGTGCGACTCCGCGTGACAATGAAGGTACTCGCCGCCACCGACAACGGAGCCGGTCCGGCGCCTCCTTCATACGAAGGACAGGACGCCCCCGGACCCTCCGCGGATCACCGCACGGCGTGGTCCGTACCTGAGAGACTCCTCACACCCGAGAACGCACAAAAAACGGTCCTCATCGTGATCACGATGAGGACCGTTTCGCTGTGCGCGAGGGGGGAGTTGAACCCCCACGCCCTTGCGGGCACTGGAACCTGAATCCAGCGCGTCTGCCTATTCCGCCACCCGCGCATTGGGTGTGTCTCCCGGCTCCCTCCCCGTGGGGCGAGCGCCTGTCGACATCCAGAAGATTAGCACGCTGCCGGGGGTGGATTCACATCCCTTTCCGCAGGGCATCCGCCCCCGGGGCGCCTCCCGCGGTCCCGATGGCCGAGAGGTCCACAGCCGGGTGCGGGACACTGGCTTCAGGCCCCCTCTACGATCCCTGGGAAGACCCTGAAAAACCGGGGCACCGACTAGGGGTCCCCTCAGGGGCCGGGAAGGGTCCAGGAGCCTTCTGAACGGGCATGCTGCGGGCATGCCTTGTGAGAGGCGACACTCGTCGACTGGGCGGACAGGGGGAACCAGCCGATTTCCCGGCGCGTGGATACGATCAGTAAGCAGTACCAGGACGACAACGACGGAGGAGGTGCCCCATGGGAGTCCTGAAGAAGTTCGAGCAACGACTCGAAGGTCTGGTCAACGGCACCTTCGCCAAGGTCTTCAAGTCCGAGGTCCAGCCCGTCGAGATCGCCGGCGCCCTGCAGCGCGAGTGCGACAACAACGCGACAATCTGGAACCGCGAACGGACCGTGGTCCCCAACGACTTCATCGTGGAGCTCAGCGCGCCCGACTTCGAGCGCCTGAGCCCCTACTCGGGACAGCTCGGCGACGAACTCGCCGGGATGGTGCGCGACTACGCGAAGCAGCAGCGCTACACCTTCATGGGCCCCATCAAGGTCCACCTGGAGAAGGCCGAGGATCTCGACACCGGCCTGTACCGCGTGCGCAGCCGCACCCTCGCCTCCAGCAGCTCCCAGGCCGGTGCCCCCGCGACACCGGCCCCGGCCCCGGCGAGCCCCGCCCCCGGAAACCGCGCGCCCGGCGGTGGCTACGGATACCCGCAGCCCTCCGCCGCCCCTCCCATGCCGGCCGCGCCGCCTCCCGGCGGCCGTCCCGGCGGGCAGGCGCCGCAGCGTCCTCAGGGACCGGGACCCGGCGCCCTGCCGGGCGCCCAGGTGCGGCGCTGGATCGAGATCAATGGAAATCGCCATCAGATCTCCCGCCCGACGCTGGTGCTGGGACGCAGCACCGACGCCGATGTGCGGATCGACGACCCCGGCGTATCGCGCCGGCACTGTGAGATCCGGACCGGAACGCCCTCGACGATCCAGGATCTCGGGTCTACCAACGGCATCGTGGTAGACGGGCAGCACACCACCCGCGCTACGCTCCGCGACGGCTCGCGGATCGTCGTGGGCAGCACCACCATCATTTACCGGCAAGCCGAAGGGTGAAGCGGGGGCAATGTCAGAGCTGACCCTGACGGTCATGCGGCTGGGTTTCCTGGCCGTTCTGTGGCTGTTCGTGATCGTGGCCGTCCAGGTCATCCGCAGCGACCTGTTCGGTACGCGCGTCACGCAGCGTGGATCGCGCCGTGACAGCGCGCGCCCGCAGCAGGCCGCCCGCCAGCAGCAGGCCGCGCCTCCGCAGCAGCGCCAGCAGGGCGGCGGCGGTGGCCGCCAGCGCCGCGGCGCCCCCAGCAAGCTGGTCGTCTCCGAAGGCAGCCTGACGGGCACGACGGTTGCCCTGCAGGGCCAGACGATCACCCTGGGCCGGGCACATGACTCCACGATCGTGCTGGACGACGACTACGCCTCCAGCAGGCATGCCAGGATCTACCCGGACCGTGACGGCCAGTGGATCGTCGAGGATCTCGGGTCCACCAACGGCACGTATCTCGACCGGACCCGACTCACCACCCCGACGCCCGTTCCCCTTGGCGCGCCGATCCGCATCGGCAAGACCGTCATCGAGCTGCGGAAGTAGTACGACAATGAGCGAGCGGAGCGAGCGAGCCGACGCGGTCCAGGACTTGGACGCCAGCGCGCTCCCGACCGGAGGGTGGGCACCGTGCGGATGTACCCGGAGCCGACGGGCGAGGTGCGCATGAGTCTGTCTTTGCGCTTCGCCGCCGGATCGCACAAAGGCATGATCCGGGAGGGGAACGAGGACTCGGGCTACGCCGGTCCCCGTCTCCTCGCCATCGCCGACGGCATGGGGGGCCAGGCCGCGGGTGAGGTCGCGAGCTCCGAGGTCATCTCGACGCTCGTGACGCTCGACGACGACGTACCGGGCTCGGACATCCTCACGTCGCTCGGCACCGCCGTGCAGCGGGCCAACGACCAGTTGCGCCTGATGGTCGAGGAGGACCCCCAGCTCGAGGGCATGGGCACCACCCTCACCGCCCTCCTGTGGACCGGTCAGCGCCTCGGCCTCGTGCACGTCGGCGACTCCCGCGCGTACCTCCTGCGGGACGGCGTCCTGACGCAGATCACCCAGGACCACACGTGGGTGCAGCGCCTCGTCGACGAGGGCCGCATCACCGAAGAGGAAGCCACCACCCACCCGCAGAGGTCCCTCCTCATGCGCGCCCTGGGCAGCGGCGACCACGTCGAGCCGGACCTCTCCATCCGCGAAGTCCGCGCCGGCGACCGGTACTTGATCTGCTCGGACGGTCTCTCCGGCGTCGTCTCGCACCAGACGATGGAGGACACCCTCGCCAGCTACCAGGGCCCCCAGGAGACCGTGCAGGAGCTCATCCAGCTCGCGCTGCGCGGCGGCGGCCCCGACAACATCACGGTGATCGTCGCCGACGTCCTGGACATCGACAGCGGCGACACCCTCGCGGGCCAGCTCTCCGACACCCCCGTGGTCGTCGGCGCGGTCGCCGAGAACCAGCTGCAGGCCCAGGACAGCGACGCGATGCAGACGCCCGCGGGCCGCGCCTCGGGCCTCGGCCGCCCGGTGCCGCCCCAGCCCTCCGGCGGCGGCTTCGGCCCGCCCGGCAGCGGCGACACCACGGGCTACGTCCCCGAGGGCGGCTTCTCCGCCTACGGGGACGACGACTTCGTGAAGCCCGGCGGCCGCCGGAAGTGGCTCAAGAGATCCGCGTACATCGCGCTCGCGCTCGCCGTCGTGGGCGGCGGTCTGTACGGCGGCTACCGCTGGACGCAGACCCAGTACTACGTGGGCACGAAGGACAAGCACGTCGCGCTCTACCGCGGCATCGACCAGGACCTGGCCTGGGTCAGCCTGTCGAAGGTCGAGAAGGACCACCCCGAGATCGAACTCAAGTACCTGCCGCCGTACCAGCGCAAGCAGGTCGAGGGGACCATCCCCGAGGACGATCTGAAGGCCGCCCAGAGCAAGATCGAGGAGCTCGGCGTGCAGGCGTCCGCGTGCCGCAAGGAAGCGGACCGCCGCGAGGCCGAGCGCGACAAGAACGCGAAGACGGGCGAGGGCGAAGCGGGCGGCACCACCGGCATCAAGCAGACGCCGACCCCGAACCCGACCACGAGCGGCGACGCCGACAAGAACAAGAAGACCGACGACAAGGCCAAGACCGAGCCGCCGACACCCACCGACAGCCCCAGCTTCACTGAGGAAGAGAAGAAGCTGGTCTCGCTGTGCGGTAAGCAGTAAGCAGCCGTTGGGGGCCCCTGCACACCATGAGCAGTAGTACTACGCATACGTCGACGATCGGCGCGATCGGAGCGCCCAGCCGGCGCAACACCGAGCTCGCGCTCCTCGTGTTCGCCGTCATCATCCCCGTGTTCGCGTACGCCAACGTGGGCCTGGCCATCGACGACCAGCTCCCCGCGGGGCTGCTCGGCTACGGCCTCGGCCTCGGCCTGCTCGCGGGCGTCGCGCACATCGTGGTGCGCCGCTTCGCGCGCTACGCCGACCCGCTGCTGCTGCCGCTGGCGACGCTGCTCAACGGCCTCGGCCTGGTGGTCATCTGGCGCCTGGACCAGTCGGAGCGGCTCCAGCAGCTGCCCAACTTCAGCGCGGCGGCGCCGAACCAGCTGATGTACTCGGCGATCGGCATCGCGCTGTTCGTCGGCGTGCTGCTGCTCCTCAAGGACCACCGCGTCCTGCAGCGCTACACGTACATCTCAATGGTCGCGGCCCTGGTCCTGCTGCTCCTGCCGCTCGTTCCGGGGCTCGGCCTCAACATCTACGGCGCCAAGATCTGGATCCACGTCGGCGGATTCTCCATCCAGCCCGGCGAGTTCGCGAAGATCGTCATCGCGGTCTTCTTCGCCGGCTACCTGATGGTGAAGCGCGACGCCCTCGCCCTGGCCAGCCGCCGCTTCATGGGCCTCTACCTGCCGCGCGGCCGCGACCTCGGCCCGATCATCGTCGTCTGGGCGATGTCGATCCTCATCCTCGTCTTCGAGACCGACCTCGGTACCTCGCTGCTGTTCTTCGGCATGTTCGTCGTCATGCTGTACGTGGCCACGGAGCGCACCAGCTGGATCGTCTTCGGCCTGCTGATGTCCGCGGTCGGCGCCGTCGCCGTGGCGAGCTTCGAGCCGCACATCCAGACGCGTGTGCAGGCATGGCTCGACCCGATGCGCGAGTACAAGCTCAGCCAGGCCGGTGTCCAGGACGGCGTCGTCCACTCCGAGCAGGCCATGCAGGCCCTGTGGGCCTTCGGCTCCGGCGGCACCCTCGGCACCGGCCTCGGCCAGGGGCACTCGGACCTGATCAAGTTCGCCGCCAACTCCGACTTCATCCTCGCCACCTTCGGCGAGGAGCTCGGGCTCGCCGGGATCATGGCGATCCTGCTGATCTACGGCCTGATCGTGGAGCGCGGCGTGCGCACCGCGCTCGCGGCCCGCGACCCCTTCGGCAAGCTGCTCGCGGTCGGCCTGTCCGGCGCCTTCGCCATCCAGGTCTTCGTGGTCGCGGGCGGCGTCATGGGCCTGATCCCGCTGACGGGTATGACGATGCCGTTCATCGCGTACGGAGGTTCGTCGGTCATCGCCAACTGGGCGCTGATCGGCATCCTGATCCGGATCAGCGATACGGCGCGCCGTCCGGCGCCCGCCCCCGCAGCGAACCCCGACGCCGAAATGACCCAGGTGGTCCGACCGTGAACAAGCCCCTGCGTCGGATCGCGCTCTTCTGCGGGTTCCTCGTCCTCGCCCTGCTCGCCCGGGACAACTGGCTCCAGTACGTGAAGGCGGACACCCTCGCCAAGGACGAGGACAACCGCCGCGTCACCATCGAGCGCTACGCCCAGCCGCGCGGCGACATCATCGTCGACGGCAAGCCCATCACCGGCTCCAGGGCGACGCCCGGCAACGACCTCAAGTACAAGCGCACCTGGAAGAACGGGCCGATGTGGTCGCCCGTCACCGGGTACGCCTCGCAGCGCATCGGCGCCACCCAGCTCGAGTCCATCGAGGACGACATCCTCACGGGCAACAGCGACCGCCTCTTCTTCCGCCGCAGCCTCGACATGCTGACCGGCAAGAAGAAGGAGGGCGGCAATGTCGTCACGACCCTCAACTCGGCGGCGCAGAAGGCCGCTTACGAGGGTCTGAAGGGCCGCGGCAAGGGCGCCGTCGCCGCGATCGACCCGTCGACGGGCGCGATCCTGGCGCTCGCCTCCACGCCGTCGTACGACCCGTCCAGCTTCGCCGGGAACACCAACAAGGAAGCGGAGACCTTCCAGGACCTGGACAAGGACAAGGACAAGCCGATGCTGAACCGCGCCCTGCGCGAGACGTATCCGCCCGGCTCCACCTTCAAGGTGGTCACCGCGGCGGCCGCGCTCGAGCACGGCCTCTACAACGGCATCGACTCGCCCACCAAGTCCCCGCTGCCCTGGACGATGCCGGACACGCACACGGAGCTGAAGAACGAGGGCCCGATCGACTGCAAGAACGCCTCGCTGCGGCAGGCGCTGCGGGTGTCGTGCAACACGGTCTTCGGCAAGATCGGCTCGGACCTCGGCAAGGACAAGATGCTGGAGACGGCCGAGAAGTTCGGCTTCAACTCCGAGCAGTTCGTCCCGGTCCGCTCGAACGCCTCCAACTTCCCCGAGAAGATGGACCGCCCGCAGACGGCCCTCTCCTCCATCGGTCAGTTCGAGACGGCCGCGACGCCGCTGCAGATGGCCATGGTCGCCTCGGCGGTCGCCAACGACGGCACGCTCATGGAGCCGTACATGGTCAGCGAGCTGCAGGCGCCGAACCTGGACGTCGTCGAGAAGCACTCGCCGAAGGAGCTGAGCAAGCCGCTCTCCAAGGAGAACGCCCAGAAGCTCCAGGAAATGATGGAGACGGTCGTCAACGAGGGAACGGGAACCAACGCCAAGATCTCCGGCGTCACCGTGGGCGGCAAGACCGGTACGGCTCAGCACGGCATCAACAACAGCAAGAACCCGTACGCCTGGTTCCTGTCGTACGCGAAGACCGACTCCGGGTCGCCGGTCGCCGTGGCCGTCGTCGTCGAGGACTCCAAGGCGAGCCGCGGCGACATCTCCGGCGGCGGTCTGGCCGCCCCCATCGCGCGGGACGTGATGAAGGCGGTCGTCGAGAGCAAGAAGTGACCCGTGTCACGCCCCCTCCACATCGGTGCACGTTGCGGTACCGGTCCGGTATCGGGTGACGGTCGCGGCCGGGTCACGTAAGGCGAGCCGGGTACGGTATGCCCGGACAGCACACCGCCGGACCACACAACGGTGCGGTCGGGACCGACGGAGAGGGCTGGATTAGCTATGGAAGAGCCGCGTCGCCTCGGCGGCCGGTACGAACTGGGCCAGGTGCTCGGCCGCGGCGGGATGGCGGAGGTCTACCTCGCGCACGACACCCGCCTCGGTCGCACCGTGGCGGTGAAGACGCTCCGCGTCGACCTCGCCCGCGACCCGTCGTTCCAGGCCCGGTTCCGCCGTGAGGCCCAGTCGGCCGCCTCGCTCAACCACCCGGCGATCGTCGCGGTCTACGACACCGGCGAGGATTACGTCGACGGGGTCTCCATCCCGTACATCGTGATGGAGTACGTAGACGGCTCGACCCTCCGGGAGCTTCTCCACTCCGGCCGCAAGCTCCTGCCGGAGCGCGCCATGGAGATGACGATCGGCATCCTCCAGGCCCTCGAGTACTCCCACCGCAACGGCATCGTCCACCGCGACATCAAGCCCGCGAACGTCATGCTGACGCGCAACGGCCAGGTCAAGGTCATGGACTTCGGCATCGCCCGTGCGATGGGCGAGTCCGGCATGACGATGACGCAGACGGCCGCCGTCATCGGCACGGCGCAGTACCTGTCGCCCGAGCAGGCGAAGGGCGAGCAGGTCGACGCCCGCTCCGACCTGTACTCGACGGGTTGCCTTCTGTATGAGCTGCTGACGGTCCGACCTCCATTCGTGGGTGACTCTCCGGTCGCGGTGGCCTATCAGCACGTACGGGAAGAGGCACAGCCCCCGTCGGTCTTCGACCCCGAGATCACGCCCGAGATGGACGCGATCGTTCTGAAGGCCCTGGTCAAGGACCCCGACTACCGCTACCAGTCGGCCGACGAGATGCGCGCCGACATCGAGGCCGCACTCGACGGCCAGCCGGTGGCGGCCACGGCGGCGCTCGGCGCGGTCGGCTACGGCGGCCACCCCGACGACCAGCAGACGGCGATGCTCCGCCCCCAGAACGGCGGCCAGCAGACCTCCATGCTCCCCCCGGTCAACCCGGACGACGGCGGCTACGGCTACGACGAGGGCGGCCACGGCCGCCGCCAGAAGAAGAGCAGCGCTTCTACTTGGTTGCTGATCCTGGCTGGGCTGTTGGTGCTTGTGGGCGCGATCCTCATCGGGAAGTGGGTGGTCAGCGACAGTGGGAACAGCAACAGCTCGCTGAAGGCGCCGAACCTCGTGGGCGAGAAGCTCGAAGAAGCCAAGAAGACGGCGAGCAACGTGGACCTCACCGTCGAGGTGGGCGAGCAGAAGCCGTGCGAGAAGTACCCCAAGGGGCAGATCTGCGATCAGGATCCCGGGGCTGACGCCAAGGTGAAGAAGGGCGACACGATCACGGTGACCGTGTCGACGGGAGCGCCGAAGGTCGCGGTGCCGAACGTCATCGGCATGGACGTCGACAAGGCCACGGAGAAGCTGGAAGACGACAAGTACCAGTTCGACGTCAAGACCAAGTCTGTCGAGTCCACGCAGCCTGAGGGACAGGTCCTCGAAACGAACCCGTCCTTCGGGGATGAAGTGGAGAAGGGCAGCAAGATCACGCTGTCCATCGCCAAGGAGAAGGAGCAGAAGCAAATCCCCGACGTCACCGGCCAGACGTACGAAGACGCGGTCAAGCGGCTGACCGAAGAAGGCTTCAAGGTCGGTACCAAGACAGAAGTCGCCAGCGACACCGTCGAAGAGGGCAAGGTCATCACGACGACCCCTGCCCCGGGCGTGCAGGCCGACCCCGGCTCGAGCGTGAACATCCAGGTCGCCAAGAAGAAGGAAGACCAGCCCGTCACCGTCCCGACCCTCACCGGGCAGAAGCTCAAGGACGCCCGTAAAGCCATCGAGGACAACGGACTGGTGGTCGGCCAGATCAGCGGCTCCCAGGACGACAACGCCCTGGTGATCTCGTCCACGCCGAACGGCGGCGAGCAGGTGACCGAGGGCACCCAGATCAACCTCGTCACCGTGGGCGGCGGCGGTGGCCCCGGCGGCAACAACGACCAGGGCCAGACCGGCGGAGACGGCGAGGACGACGGAGGGGGCGGCGGCGGCCTCTTCGGCTGACACCGACGCCCGGCCCCGGCCGACACACCACGGAGCCCCGGCCCCCTGTTGAGGGGGCCGGGGCTCCGTCGTACGAAGACCTACCGTTCAGCGCAGCTCCGCCGGCGGCGTCCTCTTGTTGTCCACCTTCTCCACCCGCTCCAGCTCGCCCCACACCACATAGCGGTAGCGGGACGTGTAGACCGGCGTGCACGTCGTCAGCGTGATGTAGCGGCCCGCCTTCTTCTTGCCCGATTCCTTGGGGATCTGGTCGAGGACGCGGACGTTGAACTTCGAGGTCTCCGGGAGCGTCGCGAAGACCTTGTAGACGTACCACTTGTCGCGCGACTCGAAGACGATCGGGTCGCCCTTCTCGATCTTGTTGATGTTGTGGAACTTCGCGCCGTGGCCGTCGCGGTGGGCGGCGAGCGTGAAGTTGCCCGACTTCGCGTCCGGCAGGGCCGACTTGACCGGCTCGGTGTAGTAGCCCGCGACGCCGTCGTTGAGGGTCTTGGTGCTGGTGCCCTTCTTGACCAGGACCTCGCCGCCGCTCATCGAGGGGACATGCAGGAAGCCGATGCCGTCCTTCGTGTTGAGCGCGCCCGGGCCCTTGGACGCCCAGTGGTCGCGCACCTTGTTGCCCTGCTTGTGGGCCTCGCGGTCGGCGACCACGTTCGTCCACCACAGGGAGTAGACGACGAAGAGGGCGAGCAGCACGCCCGCCGTGATCAGGAGTTCGCCGAAGACGCTGACCGCCGTCGCTATGGGGCCGCGGGCGTTCGGTCGCCGCGGTGGCGTCGTGGAGGACTCCACGCGCTCGGCCCGCTCGTCCTCGTCCTGGCCCGTCGTGGGTGCCACGTCATCTGCCCCGTCTGTCCGTCACCTGTCGGCTGGTCCCGCTAGTCGACGAGCGCGCTCGGCTTTCCCTTGCTGCGCGGCCGTTCCTCGACCATCTTGCCCCAGACGATCATTCGATACTTACTCGTGAATTCCGGGGTGCAGGTGGTCAGTGTGATGTACCGGCCCGGCTCCGTGAAGCCCGACCCCTTTGGGATGGGGGCGATGACTCCCGTATTGCCGGGGCTGGTCTGCGGGAGGATGCTCGCCATCTTGTAGACGAAGTACTTGTCCTGCGTCTCTACGACGATCGGGTCGCCGGGCTTGAGGTGGTTGATGTAGCGGAACGGCTCGCCGTGCGTGTTCCGGTGCCCGGCCACCGCGAAGTTGCCCTTCTTCGCGTCCGGCATCGGCGTCTTGGTGGAGCCCTCGCTGTAGTGGCCGACCATGCCGCGGTCGAGCACGTTCGGCTTGCTGATGCCCTCGGCGATCGGCACGACGACATCGAGCTTGGGTATGTGCATGATCGCGAAGCCCTGGCCCGGCTCGAAGGCATCCGGCTTGCCCTTGCCCTTGGCCCAGCTGTCCTGGAGGTCATGCGTGGCTCTGTTCGCCTGCTGATGCGCGCGGACGTTCGTCCACCACAGCTGGTACGTGACGAACAGCAGCATCAGGACGCCGACCGTGATGAACAGCTCGCCGACGGCACGGCTGGCCACGGCGGCCGGGCCCGGCTTGCGGGCCCGTTCGGCCCGGCGGGCCTCGACCCGGGACAGCGGAGCACCCGTTGAGGCGGGTCTCGCGCCCCCGACGGCGCGGCGGCCGCCGCGCTTGGCGGCCTTGCGGCGGGCGGCGCGGCCCTCGCTCTCGCTCTCGCCGTCGCTCTCGACGGCACGGCGCGTGTCCGAGGTGCGCAGCCCGACGGTCTCGTCGTCGAACTGCTCAAGCTGCTCCAGCTGCTCGAACTGCCCGAATTCCTCGGGCTGCTCGGGCTGCTCGGGCACGGATATGGGTTCAGATATGGGCTCAGGCGCGGGCTCAGCCACGGGCGGCGCTTGAGGAGCCGCCTGCTGCTCCCCGTACCAGTCCTGCACGTATCCCTGTGGGTCGTACCACTCGGGTTCCGGCTCCTGCGGCAGCTCCTGCTGCCGCTGGCCGCTGCGGAACCACGGCGACGGGTGCTGGCCGGGCAGGGGGTCCGTGAGCGGGTCGTCCAGACCGTTCACGGCCGCCTCGAACGTGCCGCGGTCCCCGTACGAGGAGGGGTACTCCTCCTCGTACGGGGACCCGGAGTCACGCTCGGGGCGAAGGGCCGTCACGCCGAGGCCCTGCCCACCACCGGGGCCAGGCCGCTCGACCGCTCGACGGCCCCCGTGTCTCCGCACTCCACCAGCCAGTTGGCCAGCATCCGGTGGCCGTGCTCGGTGAGGACGGACTCGGGGTGGAACTGCACGCCCTCGACGGGCAGTTCGCGGTGGCGCAGGCCCATGATGATGCCGTCCTCCGTGCGCGCCGTGACCTCCAGCTCGGCGGGGACGGTCGGCGGCTCGGCGGCCAGCGAGTGGTAGCGGGTCGCGGTGAACGGGGACGGGAGCCCGGCGAAGACGCCCTTGCCCTCGTGCGTGACCGGTGAGGTCTTGCCGTGCAGCAGCTCGGGGGCGCGGTCCACCACGCCGCCGTACGCCACCTGCATCGACTGCATGCCGAGGCAGACGCCGAAGACCGGCACCCCGGTCGAGGCACAGTGCCGCACCATCTCCACGCAGACGCCGGCCTGCTCGGGCGTACCGGGGCCGGGCGAGAGCAGTACGCCGTCGAAGCCGTCCTGGGCGTGCTTCAGCTCGACCTTGTCGTTGCGGAGCACCTCGCACTCGGCGCCCAACTGGTACAGGTACTGGACGAGGTTGAAGACGAAGCTGTCGTAGTTGTCGACCACAAGGATGCGGCTGGGGGTGCTGGGAGTACTCACTGGCCGTCCACCGTCACGTCGTTGAAGGGGAGGAGCGGTTCCGCCCACGGGAAGATGTACTGGAAGAGCACATAGATCACCGCAAAGACGAGCATCAGGGAGAGCAGCGCCTTCACCCAGGCGTTTCCCGGCAGATGCCGCCAGATCCAGCCGTACATGCCGTCCCTTCCGTCGCTCTACGGCACCCAGACTAACGGCGCAGCGCCTCGGGTTTACCGGCCTCCACTGGTTGAGTGGCATCAAGATGCGCCCAGACGATCAGCCTGTGACTGTGGCCCCACTCTGGCTCACACGTCGTAAGCGTGAGGTAACGGCCCGCCCCCTCAAATCCAGACTTACGCGGAACCGGGTCGATCACATCGACATCGCTGGGCAGCGTCTTGTAGGGCTCCGCGGTGTCGATGCGGTACGTGAACCAGGTGGTCCCGTCGGTCAGCACCACCGCATCGCCCTTGCGCAGCTTCGGGAAGTCCTTGAAGGGGTCGCCGTAGGTGCGGCGGTGGCCCGCGACGGAGAAGTTCCCCTTCTGCCCGAGCTGGGCCGTGGAGGCGTAGTGCCCGAGGCCCTTTTTGAGGAGATCGGTCCCGGTGCCCTGGAGCACGGGCTTGTTCCACGTGAAACCGAAGCGTGGGATGTACATCACGGCGAAGGGCTCACCGTCCTTGTACGGGCCGGGCTTCGCGGGGGCGGCATCCGACGGTGAGCCGCCCGAACTCGCGGGCACGGAGCCCTGCGCCCACTTGTCCTGGAGCTTGTCGATCTGGTGGTCCATGGCGTTGTCGGCCTTCACGCCCGTCCAGAACAGGACATAGACGACGAAGAGAACAATCAACGCGCCTACGGTGATGCACAGTTCGCTGAACGTCCTGACGAGCACGCGGACCGACACAGGACGGACCTCCCGAGGGCTACGAGGCTACGAGGGCTACTCCACAGGCTTCGCGTAGTGGAGATCCACTGTGCCCGAGTACCCGGGAAGAGTCACCGCCCCGTCGTCGTCGACTTTCCAGCCGAGTCCGTACGCGTTCACGTACAGCATGTAGTTCTGGATCTCCGGGGACGCGGCGAGCGCGTTCTTCAGCTCGTCGGGGTCGCCGACCGCGGTCACCTTGTACGGGGGCGAGTAGACCCGGCCCTGGAGGATCAGGGTGTTGCCGACGCAGCGGACCGCGCTGGTGGAGATCAGGCGCTGGTCCATGACCTTGATTCCCTTGGCCCCGCCGTTCCAGAGGGCGTTCACCACGGCCTGCAGGTCCTGCTGGTGGATGACCAGGTCGTTGGGTTGCGGGTCGGGGTAGCCGGGGAGCTTGGGGGTCGCGTTCGGCGGGGCGTCGTTGAGGGTGACGGTGACGGCTTTGCCCTTGAGCTTCTTGGTGCCGGACGCCTTCTCCAGGGCGTCCAGCTTGGCGTCCTCTTCCTTGGTGTTGCCGTTGTCGCGCTCGGCGAGGGACTCGACGTCGTCGCGCAGGGAGCCGTTGGACTCGTCCAGCTCCTTGTTCTTGTGGCTGCGCTCCTGGATGAGGTCGGAGAGCTTCAGCAAGGACTGGTCGGTGCGGATGTTGGTGCCCTTGGCCGTGTTGAAGCTGGTGAAGAAGATCAGCCCCGCGAGGGCGAAGACGGCCGCCGTGAGCAAGCGCACCGGACGCCAGCGGGAGGGGGGTCCGGAACGCCAGGGCGCGCGGCTCTTGCTGCCTTCGTGGGAGTCGGCGGAATTGCTCAACGTACCCTTATCTCCTTCGGCGCCGCGGAAGCACTACGCTAACGGACGCCCGGGGGAGCGCTCAGTTTCCCCTTGTACGCTGCTCCGGAGCCATCCCACGTTCCCTGCGCGGCCACGCAGCGCATCGACAGGAGAAACCCTCGTGCCGAAGTCACGTATCCGCAAGAAGGCAGACGACTACACTCCGCCGCCCAGCAAGAAGGCGACGAACATCAAGCTGACCAGCCGCAGCTGGGTTGCTCCGGTGATGCTGGCGATGTTCCTCATCGGACTCGCGTGGATCGTGGTCTTCTACGTCACCGACGGCAAGCTGCCCATCGACGCCCTCGGCAACTGGAACATCGTGGTCGGCTTCGGCTTCATCGCGGCGGGCTTCGGCGTCTCCACGCAGTGGAAGTAGCCCCCGGAACGTAGGGCCGCCGCACAGTTGTCCACAGCGCGTGCCGGATCTTGTGCGGGCTGTGGGGAACCGGTGGGAACAACCGTCCGCCGGATCCGCAGGCGGGTTTTCCCAGGAAAGACAAGGGGCGAGCGGCCGTCCGCACTGCGGTCGGCCGATCACACCGGCGTCAACCTTCAAAGGGTTATCCACAGATCTTCAGACCTATCCACACTGGGGATAGCGCTGTGGATAACTCAGGGCAAGGCTTGCATCAGGCGAGCTGAGCGGTCCTGACCACGACGGTCACCAGGACCGCCACGAGAACCAGCGCACAGACTCCCCACTGCACGAGCGCCCGCCGCTCCCGGGGCGCGTGCACCATCCCGTACGCGATCGCGACCCCCGCGACCAGGCCGCCGACGTGCGCCTCCCAGGCGATGTCCGGCCAGGTGAAGGTGAAGAGCAGGTTCAGCGCGAGCAGCGCGAAGACCGGCCGCATGTCGTAGTTCAGGCGCCGCATCAGGACGGCGGTCGCGCCGAGCAGGCCGAAGATGGCGCCGGACGCGCCGAGCGAGGAGTCGCTCGCGCCCGCGGCGGCGTACGTCAGGGCGCTGCCGGCCAGGCCGGACAGCATGTACAGGGCGAAGTAGCGGGCCCGGCCGAGCGCCGCCTCCAAGGGGCCGCCCAGCCACCACAGGCCCAGCATGTTGAACGCGATGTGCCAGATCTCCTGGTGCGCGAACATCGAGGTCACCAGGCGGTACCACTGACCCTCGGCGACACCCTCGGTCGGCGCCCACGGGTGCGGCGGCCACTGGCCGACCAGGACGAGGTCCCCGACGAGCTGGTCGTCGATGCGGATGGCGATGAACACCAGCACGTTGATCGCGATGAGGATCTTGGTGAGCAGCCGGGGATCCGCGGCGATCGTGCCGCCCGCGAGGGTGCGGGGCTGGTTGGCCGCCGGCGCGTGGCCGGTGCCCGAGCCGCCGCGCACACAGTCCGGGCACTGGAACCCGACCGAGGCGCTGACCATGCACTCCGGGCAGATCGGGCGCTCGCAGCGGGTGCAGCTGATGCCGGTCTCGCGGTCCGGATGCCGGTAGCAGCCGGGCAACCCCGCTGCGTCCCGCGGTTCCTGCGGGCTGCCTGGCGCCTGGTCCATGTCGGGTCCCCTCACTGTCCGTACGAAGGCGGCGCTGATGTGTCTCTTGGCGAACGCACCGCCCCGCCCTTCCTTACGGACGGGCGGGGCGGATTGGTTCCCTCGGTGTCCCTCGGTGTCAGCGGCTCTCGACGACCACGGACTCGATGACCACGTCGTTCACCGGGCGGTCGGTGCGCGGGTTGGTCGCGGTGGCCGCGATGGCGTCGACGACCTTCTGGCTGGCGTCGTCGGCGACCTCGCCGAAGATGGTGTGCTTGCGGGTCAGCCACGCCGTCGGGGACACGGTGATGAAGAACTGCGAGCCGTTGGTGCCCGGGCCGGCGTTGGCCATCGCGAGCAGGTACGGCTTGTCGAAGGAGAGCTCCGGGTGGAACTCGTCCTCGAACTGGTAGCCCGGGCCGCCCGTGCCGTTCCCGAGCGGGTCGCCGCCCTGGATCATGAAGCCGCTGATCACCCGGTGGAAGACCGTGCCGTCGTACAGCTTGTCCGTGGACGTGGCGCCCGTCTGCGGGTGGGTCCACTCGCGCTCGCCGGTGGCGAGGTCCACGAAGTTCTTGACCGTCTTCGGGGCGTGGTTCGGCAGGAGCCGGACCACGATGTCGCCCTGGTTGGTCTTGAGGGTGGCGTAAAGCTGCTCGGCCACGGTCTGCCTTCCGTTGTCTTCTGTGACTCCCCGATCCTCGCACGGACGGGATGGCGCGAGTAGCCGACGAGGAAGAGGTGAGTAGTCGGCTGTAGTCCGTGGGTAGACGGCCAATAAGCGACGGTGGGGGACGCTCGGCGGGAATCCGTGGCATCGTCGTCCGAGAACTCCCGTTGCACGTTTCCTGCACCGAATTGATGGGACTTCGGACACAGTCCGGATCAGCGCCCGTGACCCGGATGCCCCGCCCTCGCATGCCCCGGAGCTCTCCGGAAGGCATGATCCCTGAAAGGGTGGAAAGGTGACATACCTATACGCCACCGAGGAGGAGGATCCCGTGACCCGCAAAGACAGCGTGCGCGCCGCGGCCGGCTCGGCGAAGGACAGCGTGCGTCACGCCGCGGAAGTGGTGGCGCCCTACGCCGGAACGGCCAAGGATCAGGCCGCGCACTACGCACACGAGGCGCGCGTACGTCTCGCACCCAAGGTGTCCACGGCTGCCCAGCTCGCCGCCGAGCAGGCCCGCACCCAATACGGCAGCCGGGTCGCGCCCCGTATCGAGCAGGCGCGCACGCATGTGCCGCCGAAGGTCGACCACGCCGCGCACGAAGCGGCTGTCCGGACCCGCCGGGCCGCCCGGCAGGCCGCCGACTACTCGCGTCAGGCCGCCGACTACTCGAAACCGCGGATCGAGCACGCCGTGTCCGCCGCCCAGCCGGTGCGTGAGGAGGCGGCCGCGCGCGGTGCCGCCGCGCTCGCCGCGCTGCGCGGTCAGGTCTCGCCGAAGGAGATCCAGCGGCTGGCCCGCAAGCACGAGCGCCGCGCCCGGGCCGGCCGGCTCGCCAAGGGTCTCGCCGTCTTCGGCGTTCTCAGCGCCGCCGCCGTGGTCGCCTGGAAGTGGTGGGACAAGCAGGCCAACCCGGACTGGCTGGTCGAGCCGCCCGCCCCGACGGAGGTCCGCGAGAGCACGACGCCGCTGACCTCGGTCGACGGCAGCGGCCAGGGGGCACTCGACCCGGAGGTCGAGGCGAAGCAGGCGGAGGCCGAGGCGGCGGAGCGGGACGAGCGGGGCTGACGCTCCCCCGTACCGCGTCCGCCCCCGCGGCACACGAGAGGCCCGAAGCAGCACGCTTCGGGCCTTTCGCGTTGCCGGTCACCAGCTGGCGGTAACCAGCTGGCGGTCACCGGCTGGCGGTCACTGTTTCACGTGAAACTCAACTCGCCCTCGCCCGCCAGAAGTTGATGATCATCCCCTCGTCGATCTCCGGCACCGTCACCCCGAGCCGGGTGAGCTCCCGCAGAGTCGCGTCATTGCGGTACGCGTTGAGGGCGTCCTGCGGGGCCGTCTCGGCCAGGTGCTCCTCGATCACCCGGAGGTAGGGCAGGAAGGGCAGGTCACGCCCCGATTCGGCGGCCTCGCGGAGGCGAGTCAGCCACTCGGGCAAGGGGAGCGGCAGGGTGCGGGTGGCGTGGAGGGCGTCGTGGACGCGCAGGAAGTCGGCCGGGGACGTCTCCTCGGGGTGGTGGAGGTGGTGGACCGCCCCCTGGGGTCCGGCTCCGGTGGCGTCGTCCAGGAGCAGGGCCACCAGGGCGCGGGCCGTCGTGTCGGCGGGCAGCAGCGCCGCCGACATCGACGGGTCGTCCGGGTAGGAGCCGAGGGCGGCGCAGGTGGCGAGGAGACGGCAGAACATGTCGTCCTCGTTGACGGCGCCGCTGTCCGTCTCCGCCCAGATCCGGCCGAGCCGGTGGATGCGGGCGCTCGCGCCGCGGTCGATGGCCCGCTGCACCAGTCGGTCGGCGGCCCACTTGCTCGCCGAGTAGCCGTCCTCGTGCTGCTCGGTGTCGCAGGACGAGTCCTCGGTGACGAGGCGGCCGTCGCCCTGGAAGACGCCGAGCGTGGAGACGTGGTGCAGCCGCTTGGGGCGGCCCTCGGCGGCGAGGCGCAGCAGGGCGCGGGTGCCGCCGACGTTCGCCGCCTTGAGGCGTTCGTACGGGGCGAAGTGGTGGACGTGGGCGCCCGCGTGGACGATCGTGTCGACCTCGTCGCGGACCCTGGACCGCTGCTCCGGGTCCAGGCCGAGAGCGGGCCGGGCCAGGTCGCCGCGGACGGCGTGGACGCGCCCGGCGTGGGGCGTGATGTCGATTCCGTACGAGGTGAGGGCGTCGTGGAGGCGTGAGCGGGCCTCCGTGTCCGTGGCGGCCCTGGTCAGGCAGAGGACGTCGGCGCCGGTCCGGTCGAGCAGCTCGCGCAGGACGAAGGCGCCGACGAAGCCGGTGGCTCCCGTCAGGAGGACGGTGCGCGGGGCGCCCGGCGGGACGGGCGGGAAGCGCAGGCCGGGGTCGAGCTCGGTCTCGCTCTCCGGCAGTGCGTGCCGGGCGGCGGGGGGTGCGGTGCCGTCCGACGCCTCCAACCGGTCGATCAGGCGGGCCAGTTCCTGCACCGTGGACCCGGCGAGGAACTCCGTGACCCGCACGCGCACCCCGAACTCGGCGTCCACGCGGGCGAGCAGCCGGATGATGAGCAGGGAGTGGCCGCCGAGGGCGAAGAAGTCGTCGTCGATGCCGATCTCGTGCGCGGGCACGCCGAGTGCCTGGGCGTAGAGGTCGATCACGGTCTGCTCGCGGCCGGTGCGGGGCGCCCGGTAGGCGACCGTGGTCAGCTCCGGCTCGGGCAGCGCGGCCTGGTCGAGCTTTCCGTTGGGGGTGAGGGGCAGCCGGTCGAGGACGGTGAAGGTCGCGGGGACGAGGAAGCGGGGCAGCCGGTCGGTGAGGAAGGCGCGGAGGGAGCCGGTGTCGATGGGGGCGAGCGTCGGCTCGCTCTCCACACCTACCGGAACCACGTACGCCGCCAGCTGCCTCCCCTGCGTCCCGTTCCTGTTCTCGTTCTCGTTCCTGTTCTCGTTCCCCTTCCTGTTCCCGGGTTCGTGGGCGACGACCGCCGCCTGGCTCACGTCGGGGTGGGCGAGCAGGGCCGCCTCGATCTCGCCGGGTTCGAGGCGGAAGCCGCGGACCTTGAGCTGGCTGTCGGCGCGGCCCACGTACTCCAGTTGCCCCTCGGCGTTCCAGCGGGCCAGGTCGCCCGTGCGGTACATGCGGGCGCCGGGCGGGCCGTACGGGTCGGGGACGAAGCGGGTCGCGGTGAGGGCCGGTTGGCCGTGATAGCCGCGGGCGACGTTCCCGCCCACGTAGAGCTCGCCCGTCACGCCCTCCGGGACCGCGATGAGCCCCGGGCCCAGGACGTAGGCGCGCATGTTGCCGAGGGGTCCGCCGATCGGGGCGCTGCCGGAGGTCGCGGGCAGCTCGCCACCCGGCACCGTGAACGTCGTCGCGTAGAACGACTCCGTCTGCCCGTACGCGTTGACGATCCGCACCCCCGGGAACGCCTCCCGGACCCGGCGCACCAGCCCCGACGGCAGGCCCTCGCCCGCGAAGACCACCGTGTCCATGGCCGTCGCGCCCGCGATCTCGTCGAGGAGCTCGGCGAAGACCGACGGCACGGTGCTGATCACGTTGCCGCGCCAGTTCCGCCGCTCGCCCAGCTCAAGGACGTCGCGGACCAGTTCCACGACGCCGCCCCGCACCAGGGTCGTGAAGAGCTCGAAGACGGAGATGTCGAAGTTGACCGAGGCGCCCGCGAGGGTGCGGCTGCCCGGCTCGACGCCGAGCTGTTCGGCGAGCCGGAGCACGCCGTTGACGACCGTGCGGTGGCTGATGTCGACGCCCTTGGGGGTGCCCGTCGAGCCGGAGGTGTACATCACGTACGCGAGGTTGCGCGGGAGCAGCGGGCTGCTGCGGTCGGCGTCCGTGAGGTCCGCGCAGGTGCCCGGCGTCAGGTCCAGGTCGAGGTCCTCGACGCGGAGCACCGGAATGTCCGTCGGCGGCAGCACCGCGGCCGCCGTCGCCGCGTCGGTGAGGACCAGGCGCGGCCGGGCGTCGTCCAGGATGAATCCGAGCCGCTCGCCCGGGTATGCGGGGTCGAGCGGCAGGTACGCGCCGCCCGCCTTGTGCACGGCGAGGAGGCCCACCACGAGTCCGGCCGAGCGCGGCAGCGAGAGGGCCACGACCGTCTCGGGGCCGACGCCGCGGTCCACGAGTTCACGGGCGAGCCGGTTGGCGCGCGCGTTCAACTCCCCGTACGTCAGCGACACTTCACCGGACACGAGCGCCACCGCGTCCGGCGTGGCCGCCGCCTGCTCCTCGAAGAGCCGGTCCACCGTGACCTCGGGCGTCGGCACGGCCGTGGCGTTGCGCTGGCGCAGCGACGGCACGCGCTCGGCCTCGCTCCTGGCGTCGACCAGGACGGCCGGGGTGGCCGGGTCGGCGAGGAACTGGCGCAGGACCCGCACGAGCCGGTCGCCGATGACCTCGACGGCGTCCTTGCCGACGGCGTCCGGCCGGTACTGGAGGGAGAGCCGCAGGTAGGGGTCGGCGCCCGCGAGCACCGTCAGCGGGTAGTGGGAGCCGGTGAACGGCCGCAGCCCGGTGAAGGTGATCCCGGCGGCGCCGCCCGCGTCGGCGAGGCCCGCCTGGTCGACCGGGTACGACTGGAACACCACGAGGGTGTCGAAGAGCTCCTTGAGGCCGGTGGCCCGCTGGATGTCGGAGAGCCCGTAGTGGTGGTGGTCGAGGAGGGCGCTCTGCCGGTCCTGGAGGGCGGTGAAGACCTGGCTGAGGGTGTCGCCGGGCGCGTACCGCACGCGTACGGGCAGGGTGTTGATGAAGAGGCCGACCATGGAGTCGATGCCGGTGACTGCGGGCGGGCGGCCCGAGACGGTGGTCCCGAAGACGACGTCCTGGCGGCCGGTGAGCCCGGACAGGAGGACCGCCCAGGCGCCCTGGACCAGGGTGTTGAGGGTGACGCCGAGCTCGGCGGCGCGCCGCGAGAGGGCCCGTGCCTCCTCGACGGGCAGCGGGACGTCGAGGTGGCCGATGCCCACGGGTGCGCCGGGGTCGCGGCCCGTGCGGGGCCCGCTCAGGAGCAGCGTCGGCTCGTCCACGCCCGCGAACTCCTCGGCCCAGGCGCGGGCCGCGGCCTCGCGGTCGTCCTGCCCGGTGAGCCAGGCCAGGAAGTCGCGGTAGGGGCGGAGCCGCGGCAGGGCGGCCGTGAGCTCGCCCTGGGCCCCGTACTCGCCCTGGGGCCCGCCCTGAGTCTCGCCCTGAGCCCCGTACAGGAGCAGCAGGTCCCGCATGAGCAGCGGGAACGACCAGCCGTCGAAGAGGACGTGGTGGGCGGTGAGGACCAGGTCGGAGCGGTCGTCCGCGAGCCGCACCAGGGAGAGGCGCAGCAGCGGCGGTTCGGCCGGGTCGAAGTGGGTGGCGTGGTCGTCGGCCAGGAAGCGGTCGAGGGCCGCCGAGCGCTCCGCTCCGTCCATGTCCCGCAAGTCCAGCTCGCGCCACGGCAGTTCGACGCCCTCGGCGACGATCTGGTGGAGCTCGCCGCCCGCGTCCGGGGCGAACGCGACGCGCAGGTTGGCGTGCCGGTCGAGCAGCGCCTGCCCGGCGGCACGCATCCGCTGCGAGTCGACCGCGCCGGACACGTGGAAGGTCAGCTGCATCTGGTACGCGTCGAACGCGTCGTCGTTCAGGAGCGCGTGGAAGAGCAGCCCGGACTGGAGGGGCGTCAGCGGCCATACGTCGGTCAGGCCGGGGTAGCGCCGCTGCCAGGTCTCGATGTCGGACTGGGCCACCTCGACCAGGGGCAGGTCGGAGGGGGTGAGGCCGCCCGCGTCCGGGCGCTCCACGTGCCGGGCGAGTCCGGTGAGGGCGCGGCACCACAAGTCGGCCAGTTCCTGGACCTCTTGGGCGGTGAGCAGCCCGGCAGGGAAGGCCAGGTGGGCGTCGAGGACGGGCCCGTCGGCCGTGTCGGTGACCAGGGTGTCGATCTCCAGGGCGGAGAGCGCGGGCAGGTCGTCGCCCAAGGACGTCTCCAGGCCCAGGAGTTCGGGCGCCCTGGACCAGCCGAGGCCGGACAGCTCCTCGGGCATGTCGGCGGCGGAGAAGCGGCCCAGGTAGTTGAAGGAGATCTGTCCGGACGGCAACTCCCGCAGCTCAGCCGCGCTTTCCTCATTCAGGTAGCGCAGCAGCCCATACCCGATGCCCTTGTCGGGGAGGGCCAGGAGCTGCTCCTTGACGGCCTTGACGACGCCGCCCGCGGCCGGACCCCCGTCGAGGGCGTCCTCCACGTCGAAGCCCGCCACGTCGAGCCGTACGGGATACATGCTGGTGAACCAGCCCATGGTCCGCGACAGATCAGCACCCGGAACCACGGCCTCCTCACGACCATGCCCCTCCAGACGTACGAGGGCGGAGGACTCCTCGACACCCCGCCCGCGCCGCCACTTCGCCACAGCAAGGGCGAGCGCGGCCAGGAGCCCGTCGTTGACCCCGCCGTGGAAGGCGGCGGGCACCCGCGTCAGCAGCGCCTCGGTCACCGCCGTCGGCACACGCACCGAGAACCGCTCGACCGTGGACATGACGTCGACCGCAGGATCCAGGCGACGGGCACCGATCAACGGATCCGGGCCGTCCAGCACCCCGCACCACAAGGGAAGTTCGGCCGTGCGCTCAGGGCGTTCGGCCTCCTCGGCAAGGGCGTGTGTCCAGCGCCGTACGGAGGTCCCGACAGCCGGAAGGCGCGGGGGCCTGCCCTCCCGAACGTCCTTCCAGGCGGCCGCGAGGTCCGGAAGCAGGATCCGCCACGACACCCCGTCCACCACGAAATGGTGCAGCACGATCAGCAGCCGCCCACTCTCGGCAGCACCCCGGTCGAACCACACGAACTGCGCCATCACGCCGGACTCGGGGTCCAGCCGGCCTGCCGCGGCGTCCAGTTCGGCCTCGGCCTGCTCGCGCGCGGGCTCTTCCCCGCACTTCGAGCCGTACTCCGAGCCGCACTCCACCCGGTGGATGAGCGCGGCCACGTCCACCGAGCCCGGTGCCCCGACCGACAGCACGCTGCCCCGCAGGGCGGAACGCAGGACGTCGTGGCGGTCGATGACGGCGGTCAGGGTCGCTTCGAGACCGGCACCGTCGATCCCCACCGGCAGCTCCACCGCTGTGGACATCGCGAACCGGCCGTGGTCGCCGCCGAGTTCGAGGAGATAGGAGGCGATGGGCAGGAGCGGGAAGGCTCCGGTGCCGCCGCCCTCGAACTCTTCGAGGACCGCGTCCGCGCCCTGGTCGGTGGCGGCCGCGGCGAGCTCCGCCACGGTGCGGCGCTCGAAGATCTGCCGGGGCGTGACGGTGACGCGCTGGGCGCGGGCCCGCGAGACGACCTGGATGGAGCGGATACTGTCGCCGCCGATGGCGAAGAAGTCGTCGTCGACGCCCACCCGCTCCAGGCCGAGCACGTCCGCGTAGACGGCGGCCAGGATCCGCTCCCGCTCGGTGCCGGGGGCCCGGTACCCGCCGCCGGTGTACTCCGGGTCGGGCAGGGCCGCCCGGTCCAGCTTCCCGTTCGGGGCGAGCGGCAGCCGGTCGAGGACCACGAACGCCGACGGCACCATGAACTCGGGCAGCCGCCGCGCCACGGAGCTCCGCAGGTCACGCACGGAGAAGGTGGCGGTCAGGTCCACGTCGAGGTCGCCGACGGACTCCGCACCGGCACCGATGGACGTCGCGTCCGGCACCACGTACCCGACGAGCCGTCCGCCCGCACGGGCCACCACGGCGGCCTGGGCGACCCCCCGGTGCGCGGTGAGGGCGGCCTCGATCTCGGCGGGCTCGATGCGCAGGCCGCGCACCTTGATCTGGGTGTCGCCGCGGCCCACGTATTCGAGGTGCCCCTCCGCGTTCCAGCGGGCCAGGTCACCGGTCCGGTACATGCGGGCGCCGGGCACGTCGGTGAACGGGTCGGCGACGAACCGCTCCGCCGTCAGATCGGCGCGCTCGTAGTAGCCGCGCGCCACGCTCCCGGCCACGTACAACTCGCCGGTCACGCCCGGGGGTACGGGGGCGAGGGCCGGGCCGAGGACGTAGGCGCGCATGTGGTCCAGGGGGGTGCCGACGGGCACGGACTCACCCTCACCAGGAACGGCGGCCCCCTCGTCGCCGGGAGAGGCGGCGAAGGTCGTGGCGTAGAACGACTCGGTCTGCCCGTACGCGTTGACGATCCGCACCCCCGGAAACGCCTCCCGCACCCGCCCGACGAGCCCGGCCGGCAGCGCCTCCCCCGCGAACACCAGCGTGTCCACGGAGACCTTGCCCGCGATCTCGTCCATCAGCTCGGCGAAGACGGACGGCACGGTGCTGATGACCTGGCCGTGCCAGGAGTCCCGCTCGCCCAGTTCGAGGACGTCGCGGACCAGGTCGACGGTGCCGCCGTGCGCGAGGGTCGTGAAGATCTCGTACGCCGACACGTCGAAGTTGACCGAGGTGGCGGCGAGAGTCCGGGTGCCCGGGGCGATCCCGGTGCGCTCGGCGAGCCGCAGCACGCCGTTGACCACGCCGTGGTGGGTGAGGGAGACGCCCTTCGGGTGGCCCGTCGAGCCGGACGTGTACATCACGTACGCGAGGCCGGCCGGGGAGAGGGGCGCCGTGCGGTCGGCGTCCGAGAGGTCGTGGCCGGGGCCCGCCGCCAGGTCGAGCGCGTCGACGAGGACCACCGGCACATCTGTGCGCGCCAGCACGTCCGCGCGCGGCAGAACGTCCCTACGCGGCAGCACATCCGCGCGCGACAGAACGTCCGTACGCGGCAGCACGTCCGTACGCGGCAGCACATCCGCGCGCGTGCCGGACTCGGTCAGGATCAGCTTCGGGCGCGCGTGCCCGAGGATGAACTCGACGCGCTCTCCCGGGTACTTGGGGTCGAGCGGCAGATAGGCCGCGCCCGCCTTGAGGACGGCGAGCAGGCCCGTCACCAGGTCGGCGGTGCGCGGGAGCGAGACGGCGACCACGGTCTCCGGGCCGGCGCCGCGCCGGACCAGCTCCCGCGCGAGCCGGTTCGCGCGCGCGTTCAACTCCGCGTATGTGAGGGAGACTTCACCCGCCACCAGGGCGGGCGCCTCCGGCGTGGCCGCCGCCTGCCGCTCCACGAGGTCGGCCAGGGTGTCGGCCGACTCGGTCACGACCGCCTCGTCGCGCGCCCCGGACTCGGGGAGGAGCCGCTCCCGCTCCCCCTCCTCCAGCAGGTCCACCGCCCCTACGGGCCGTCCGGGCTCCGCCACCAGCTGCCGCAGCGCACGCACGTAGCGCCCCGCGAGGGACTCGGCCGTCGCCCGGTCGAACAGGTCCGTGGCCCACTCCAGGAAGCCCTGCACCTCGCGGCCGCGCCCGTCGGCGGAGGCGACCTCGGTGAGGTTGAGGAACAGGTCGAACTTGGCCGTGCCGGTCTTCACGGGCAGATGGTCCACCCGCAGGCCCGGCAGGTCGAAGGCGGCCTTGTCGAAGTTCTGCCAGGCGAACATCGTCTGGAACAGCGGGTGGTGGGCCGTGGACCGCTCGGGGTTCAGGAGCTCCACGAGCCGCTCGAAGGGCGCGTCCTGGTTCTCGTACGCGGCGAGGGCCTTGCCCCGTACGCGCTCCAGGAGTTCCTCGAAGGTCGGGGTGCCGGAGAGGTCGGCGCGCAGCACCCAGGTGTTCACGAAGAAGCCGACCATGCCGTCCAGGGCCTCGTCCGTGCGGCCCGCGATGGGCGAGCCGACGGGGATGTCGTCCCCGGCGCCCAGCTGGTGCAGCAGCACGGCGAGCACGGACTGCATGACCATCGCCACGGTCACGTCGCGCTCCTGCGCCAACTCCTCGACCTCGCAGAGGAGTTCCTCGTCGATGCGGAACTCCAGCATGTCGCCGCGGTGGCTCGCCCGGGCCGGGCGGGGCCGGTCGGTGGGCAGGCACAGCGGCTGCGGGACGCCCGCGAGCTCCTCGCGCCAGTACGCGGACTGCACGGCGAGCACGCTGTGCGGGTCCGCCTCGTCGCCGAGCAGCTCGCGCTGCCAGAGCGTGTAGTCGGCGTACTGGACCGGCAGTTCGGCCCAGGAGGGCGCCTCGCCGCGGCGGCGTGCGGCGTAGGCGGCGCACAGGTCGCGGACGAGCGGCGCGAAGGACTGGCCGTCGCCCGCGATGTGGTGGATGAGCAGCGACAGGACGTAGTCCTCGGAGCCGGTGCGCAGGATGCGGGCCCGCACCGGGATCTCCGCCGACAGGTCGAAGCAGTGTCCGGCGGCGCGCGTGACGGCGTCCCGCACGTATGCGGAGTCGACCACCGTGACGGGGATGTCGAGCCGCGCCTCGGCGGCGTCGGCGTCCAGGATCACCTGGTGGGGCACGCCCGCGCCGTCCTGCCGGTAGACGGTGCGCAGGGCCTCGTGCCGGGCCACCACGTCACGGACCGCGTCCGCGAGGGCCGCCGTGTCGAGGTCGCCGGTGAGGCGCAGGGCCAGCGGGATGTTGTACGTGGCCGAGGGCCCCTCGAAGCGGTCCAGGAACCAGAGCCTGCGCTGCGCGTACGACAGGGGGAGACGCTCGGGGAGGGTGCGGCGGGCGGCGCGGGCCAGCGGCGGGCGGATCTTCAGGCCGGGGGTCAGGGTGCGGGCGAGCTCCGCGACGGTGGGTGCCTCGAAGACGGTGCCGATGGGGAGTTCGGCGGCGAGCTCGGTGCGGATCCGGCTGACCAGGCGGGTGGCGAGCAGGGAGTGGCCGCCCAGCGTGAAGAAGTTGTCGTCGATGCCGATCTCGTCGGTGGGCACGCCGAGGACCTCGGCGAACAGGTCGGCGAGGACGCGCTCGCGCTCGGTGCGGGGGGCCCGGTAGGCGACCGTGGTGAAGTCCGGCTCGGGCAGCGCGGCCCGGTCGAGCTTGCCGTTGGGCAGCAGCGGCAGCCGGTCGAGGACCACGAAGGCCGAGGGGACCATGAACTCGGGGAGTCGGCGGACGGTGAACTCGCGCAGCTCTTCGGGCGATACGGCGTACGTCCACAGGTGCTCGCCGAACTCGTCGAACTCGTCGAACTCGTCGAATTCCTCGAACGCGTCGCATCCGTTGAACGCGCCGCATCCGTTGAACGCGCCGGAGGCCGCGAAGGCGTCGGGGTCGAGGTGGTCGGGGGCGTCGTCCGGGATGGGTGCCAGGTCCGCGACGGCGTACGCCACCAGCTGCCGGTCCGCGCTGCCGCCGCGCCCCTCGCGGGCGACCACGGCCGCCTGCCGCACCTCGGGGTGGGCGGTGAGGGCGGCCTCGATCTCGGCGGGCTCGATGCGGAAGCCGCGCACCTTGATCTGGGTGTCGCCGCGGCCCACGTACTCCAGCTGCCCCTCCGCGTTCCAGCGGGCCAGATCACCGGTCCGGTACATGCGGGAGCCGGGCGGCCCGAACGGGTCGGCGACGAACCGCTCCGCCGTCAGATCGGCGCGACCGAAGTAGCCGCGCGCCACGCTCCCGGCCACGTACAGCTCGCCGACGGCGCCCGGCGGCACCGGCTGGAGACCCGAACTCAGCACATAGGTGCGGGTGTTGCCGAGCGGCCGCCCAATCGGGGCGTTCCCGCCGCCCGTCCACTCGTCGCCGGGGGAGACGGCGAAGGTCGTGGCGTAGAAGGACTCGGTCTGCCCGTACGCGTTGACGACCCGCACCCCCGGGAACGCCGCCCGCACCCGCTCCACGAGGCTCGCGGAGAGCCCCTCACCCGCGAAGACGAGGGTGTCCACGCTGGTCCGGTCGGAGATCCGGTCGACCAGCTCGGCGAAGACGGACGGCACGGTGCTGATGACGGCGCCGTTCCAGCCCTCGCGCTCGTCCAGGACCAGCACGTCACGGACGAGCTCGACGGTGCCGCCGTGGGTGAGGGTCGTGAAGATCTCGTACGCCGACACGTCGAAGTTGACCGAGGTGCCGGCCAGGGTCCGGGCGCCCGGAGTGATCCCGGCGCGGCCCGCGAGCCGCAGCACGCCGTTGACCAGGGCGTGGTGGGTGAGGGATACGCCCTTCGGGGTGCCGGAGGAGCC
The DNA here is from genome assembly GCF_050510915.1 of Streptomyces odontotermitis. Lineage (NCBI taxonomy): Bacteria > Bacillati > Actinomycetota > Actinomycetes > Kitasatosporales > Streptomycetaceae > Streptomyces > Streptomyces odontotermitis. Next base: position 138,739 of record NZ_JBNJLS010000025.1, read on the forward strand.
CGAGGTGAACATGACGTAGGCGAGGTTCTGCGGGGAGAGGGGCACGGAACGCTCGGCGTCCGTGAGGTCCTCGCCGGACCCGGACCCGGCGCCGAGGTCGAGGTCGAGGTCCAGGTCCAGGTCAAGGTCAAGGTCAAGGTCGAGGTCATCGATGAGCAGCGACGGCACGTCCCCGGACACGGGCAGCCCAGGAGCCGTCCCCCGGTCCGTCAGGACCATGCGGGGCCGCGCCGCCACCAGGATCTGGTCGAGGCGCTCGCTCGGGTAGCGCGGGTCGACGGGCAGATAGGCACCGCCCGCCTTCAGCACGCCGAGCAGCCCGGCCACGAGGTCGGCGGTGCGCGGCAGGGCGACGGCGACCACGGTCTCCGGCCCCACGCCCCGCTCGACGAGCCGGCGCGCGAGCCGGTTGGCGCGCTCGTTCAACTCCCCATAGGTCCAGGTCACTTCACCGGCCACCAGCGCGACCGCGTCCGGCGTGGCCGCCGCCTGCCGCTCGAAGAGCCCGGCGAGGGTCACGTCCGGCACGGACACCGCCGTGTCGCCCAGCTCCCGCAGCCGGGCGTGCTCGGCGTCGTCCAGGACGTCGACGCGGTCCACGGCCACGTGCGGGTCGGCCACCAGCTGCCGCAGCACGCTCGCGAGCCGGCCCGCGAGCAGCGTCGCCGCCTCCTCGCCGACGGTCCGCTCCTGGTACTGGAGGGTCAGGCGCAGCGCCGGGTCGGCCTCCGCCATCAGCGTCACCGGGTAGTGGGTGCCGGTCGAGGGGCGGATCCCGGTGATGGCGAGTCCGGCCGCCGCGTTGGCCTCGCCCAGGCCCGCCCGGTCCACCGGGTACGACTCGAAGACGACGAGGCTGTCGAAGAGGGAGTGCAGGCCGGTGGCCCGGGTGATGTCGGAGAGGCCGTGGTGGTGGTGGTCGAGGAGCGCGGCCTGCCGGTCCTGGAGCCTGGTCAGGAGCTCGGCGAGGGTGTCGCCGGGCGCGTACTCGACGCGTACGGGAAGGGTGTTGATGAACATCCCGACCATCGAGCCGACGTCGGGCAGCTCGGCGGGACGCCCCGAGACGGTCGCCCCGAACACCACGTCCTGGCGGCCGGTGAGCCGTCCCACGAGGACCGCCCAGGCGCCCTGGACCAGCGTGTTCAGGGTGACGCCGAGCTCGGCGGCGCGCCGTGAGAGCACCCGCGCCTCCTCGGGCGTGAGGCCCACCTCGACCCGGCCCGCGCTGCCGGTCGCGGTGCGTCCCGCCACCACGCTCGGCACGAGCAGCGTCGGCTCGTCCACGCCCGCGAGCTCGTCCGCCCAGGCCAGGGCGGCCGTGTCCGGGTTCTTCCAGGAGAGCCAGGACAGGAAGTCGCGGAAGGAGCGGGGCCGCGGCAGCACCGCGAGATCGCCGTGGGACCCGTACAGGAGCAGCAGATCCCGCATGAGCAGCGGGAACGACCAGCCGTCGAAGAGGACGTGGTGGGCGGTGAGGACGAGCTCGGAGCGGTCGTCCGTGAGCCGCACCAGGGTCAGCCGCAGCAGCGGCGGCGCGGCCGGGTCGAAGTGGGCGGCGTGGTCGTCGGCGAGGACGCGGGCGAAGGTCGACTCGCGCTCGGCGCCGTCGAGTCCGCGCAGGTCGAACTCGTACCAGGGCAGCTCCACCCGGTCGAGGACGAGCTGGAACTGCCGTCCCGCCGCGTCGGGCGCGAAGGCCGTCCGCAGGCCCGCGTGCCGGTCGAGCAGCGCCTGCCCGGCGGCCCGCATCCGCTCCGGGTCGACCGCGCCGGACACGTGGAAGGTCAGCTGCATCTGGTACGCGTCCAGGGCGTCCTCGCGCGGCAGCACGGCACCCTTGCGCGGCAGCGCAGCTCCCTCGCGCGGCAGCACGGCACCCTCTGACCGCGGCACGGCTCCCTTGTTCAGGAGCGAGTGGAAGAGCAGCCCGGACTGGAGGGGCGTCAGCGGCCATACGTCGGTCAGGCACCGGCTTGGGTAACGCGCCTCCCAGGTCTCGATGTCGGCCTGGTCCACCTCGACCAGGGGCAGGTCGGAGGGGGTGAGGCCGCCGGCGCGCGGGGAGTCGGCGTGCCGGGCGATCCCGGTGAGGGCGCGGCACCACAAGTCGGCCAGTTCCTGGACCTCTTGGGCGGTGAGCAGCCCGGCGGGGAAGGCCAGGTGGGCGTCGAGGACGGGCCCGTCGGCCGTGTCGGTGACGAGGGCGGTGATGTCCAGGGCGGAGAGGGCGGGCATGTCGGCGTCGGGCGCGGAGATGAGGGCGGGCAGAGCGGTGTCCTGGGTCCAGCCCTGGCCGCGGAGGTGCTCGGGCATGTCCCCGGTCGCGGAGAAGCGGCCCAGGTAGTTAAAGGAGATCTGCCCGGACGGCAACTCCCGCAGCTCGGCGGCTGTTTCCTCGTTCAGGTAGCGCAGCAGCCCATACCCGATGCCCTTGTCGGGGAGGGCCAGGAGCTGCTCCTTGACGGCCTTGACGACACCGCCCGCGGCCGGACCCCCGTCGAACGCCTCGTCGACATCGAAGCCGCAGGTGTCGAGCCGTACGGGATACATGCTGGTGAACCAGCCGACGGTCCGCGACAGATCAGCCCCCGGAACCACGGACTCCTCACGACCGTGCCCCTCCAGGCGTACGAGGGCGGAGGACTCCTCGACACCCCGCCCGCGCCGCCACTTGGTCACAGCAAGGGCGAGCGCGGCCAGGAGCCCGTCATTGACGCCGCCGTGGAAGGCGGCGGGCACCCGCGTCAGCAGCGCCTCGGTCACCGCCGTCGGCACACGCACCGAGAGCCGCTCCACGGTCGAGGCGACGTCCACGGCAGGATCCAGGCGACGGGCACCGATCAACGGATCCGGGCCGTCCAGCACCCCGCACCACAAGGGAAGTTCGGCCAGGCGCTCCGGCCGCACGGCCTCCTCGGCAAGGGCGTGTGTCCAGCGCCGTACGGAGGTCCCGACAGCCGGAAGGCGCGGGGGCCTGCCCTCCCGAACGTCCTTCCACGCGGCCGCGAGGTCCGGAAGCAGGATCCGCCACGACACCCCGTCCACCACGAAGTGGTGCAGCACGATCAGCAGCCGCCCACTCTCGGCAGCACCCCGGTCGAACCACACGAACTGCGCCATGATGCTGGCCCGCGGGTTCAACCTCCCCACGGCGGCGTCCAGTTCGGTCCCGACGCGCTCGCGCCACCGCTCGCCCTTGACGGGCCCGTTGTACGCGACCCGGTGGATCAGCTCGGGCACGTCCACCCAGCCCGCGGGGCCGACCAGGAGGGAGCCGCCGCCCTCGCCGTCGGCCACGAGGGCCGAGCGCAGCATGTCGTGCCGGTCGATGACGGCGGTCAGCGTCGCGTCGAGACGTTCGTCGTCCAGCCCCGCGGGCACCTCCACGACCATGGACATCGCGAACCGGTCGTGGCCGCCGCCCAGTTCGAGGAGGTACCGCCCGATGGGCGTCAGCGGCAGATCGCCGGTGCCGCCGCCGACGAACTCCTCGAGCACGGCACCGTGCTCCGTGCCGGACGCGTGAGCGGGGCTGCCGTCCGCGTGAGCGGGCCTGCCGGGCGCATGAGCGGGCCTGCCGTCCGCGTGAGAGGGGCTGCCCCCTGCGGCGCGGTTCCGGCCCGCGGCACGGACGTCGTCCGGTGCCGCCGCCTCCGCGAGCTCCGCCACGGTGCGCTGCTGGAAGACGAGCCGGGGCGTGACGACGACGCCCCGCGCGCGGGCCCGCGAGACGACCTGGATGGAGCGGATGCTGTCGCCGCCGATGGCGAAGAAGTCGTCGTCGACGCCCACCCGGTCGAGCCCGAGCACGTCCGCGTACACCTCGGCGAGTATCCGCTCGCGGTCGGTGCGCGGCGCGCGGTACGTCCCGCCGGTGAACTCCGGGTCGGGCAGGGCCGCCCGGTCCAGCTTCCCGTTGGGCGCGAGCGGCAGCCGGTCGAGGACCACGAACGCCGACGGCACCATGAACTCGGGCAGCCGCCGGAGGGCGAAGGCGCGGAGCTCACGGGCGGAGACACCGGAGCTCAGGTCCACGTCGAGGTCGCCGACGGGCTCCGCGCCGGCACCGACGGACTCCGCACCGGCACCGACGGACTCCGCACCGGCACCGATGGACGTCGCGTCCGGCACCACGTACCCGACGAGCTGCCCACCCTGCCGCGCCACCACGGCGGCCTGGGCGACCCCCCGGTGCGCGGTCAGCACGGCCTCGATCTCCCCCGGCTCGATGCGGAAGCCCCGCACCTTCACCTGGGCATCGGCGCGACCCACGTATTCGAGATGCCCCTCCGCGTTCCAGCGGGCCAGGTCACCGGTCCGGTACATCCGGGCGCCGGGCTCGTCCGCGAACGGGTCGGGCACGAAGCGGGCCGCGGTGAGAGCGGGCTGCCCGTGATAGCCACGCGCGACCTTGCCCGCCACATAGAGCTCACCCGTCACACCTTGCGGGACCGGGACGAGGCCGGGGCCGAGGACGTAGGTGCGCATGTTGCCGAGGGGGGTGCCGATGGGGGTGATTCCCACTAGGTCGTTCCCGGGCTCCTGGCCGTACGGCGTGGCGTGGGCCGTGGCGTACGTCGTGGCGCAGGCCGTGGCGTGAGTCGTGGCGCAGGCCGTGTCGTACGTCGTGGCGTAGAAGGACTCCGTCTGCCCGTACGCGTTGACGACCCGCACCCCCGGGAACGCCGCCCGCACCCGCTCCACAAGCCCCGCCGGAAGCCCCTCACCTGCGAAGACAAGGGTCTCCACGGACACCTTGCCCGCGATCTCGTCCATCAGCTCGGCGAAGACCGACGGCACGGTGCTGATGACCTGCCCCTCCCAGGAGTCCCGCTCCCCGAGCTCCAGGACGTCGCGGACGAGCTCGACGGTGCCGCCGTGGGTCAGGGTCGTGAAGATCTCGTACGCCGACACGTCGAAGTTGACCGAGGTGGCGGCGAGAGTCCGCGTGCCCGGGGCGATCCCGGTGCGCTCGGCGAGCCGCAGCACGCCGTTGGCGAGGCCGTCGTGCGTGACGGAGACACCCTTCGGCGCGCCTTCGGAGCCGGAGGTGTACATCACGTACGCGGGGTGGGCCGGGGTGAGGGGCGCCGTGCGGTCGGCGTCCGAGAGGTCGTGGCCGGTGCCGGTGCCGAGGTCGGTGCCGAGGCCGAGATCGGAGTCAAGGTCAAGGTCGAGGTCAAGGTCGAGTCCGAGTTCGAGGTCGAGGACATCGACGAGCAGCACCGGCACATCCGTGCGGGGCAGCACCCCCGCCGCGGTCGCCGCGTCGGTCAGGAGCAGCGCGGGCCGTGCGTCACGGAGGATGAACTCAAGCCGCTGACCAGGGTACTTGGGGTCGAGCGGCAGGTAGGCGCCGCCCGCCTTCAGGACCGCGAGCAGCCCCACCACGAGGTCGGCGGTGCGCGGCAGCGACACCGCGACGACCGTCTCGGGCACCACGCCCCGCCGCCGCAGCAGCCCGGCGACCTGCTCGGCCCTCCGGTTCAACTCCCCATAGGTCCAGGTCACTTCACCGGCCACCAGCGCGACCGCGTCCGGCGTGGCCGCCGCCTGCCGCTCGAAGAGCCCGGGGACCGTCGCCTCGGGCAGGTCCACCGCGGTGTCGTTGAGCCCGTGGAGCAGCACCTCGTGCTCGGTCGCGTCGAGGAGGTTCACTGCGGCGACCGGGCGCGCGGGTTCGGCCACCAGCTGCCGCAGGGCGCGCACGAACCGGTCCGCGAGCCGCTCCACGGTCCCCTGGTCGAAGAGATCCGTGGCGTACTCCACCTGCCCCAGCACGCCCCGCCCCGCGGCCACCGGCACCTCGGCCAGGTTGAAGAAGAGGTCGAACCGCGCGGTGCCGGTCCTCGCCCACTCGAACGCCGCCTCGACCCCGGGGAGCCCGAAGCCGGTCCCGCCGAAGTTCTGCCAGGCCAGCATGGTCTGGAACAGCGGGTTGTACGCGGTCGACCGGTCCGGGCTCAGCACCTCCACGAGCCGTTCGAAGGGCACGTCCTGGTTCTCGTACGCGGCCAGGGCCTTGACCCGCACCCGCTCGAGGAGTTCGTCGAAGCTCGGTGCGCCCGACAGGTCGGCGCGCAGCACCCAGGTGTTGGCGAAGAACCCGACGACGCCTTCGAGGGCCGCGTCGGTGCGGCCCGCGATGGGCGAGCCGACGGGGATGTCATCCCCGGCGCCCAGCTGGTGCAGCAGCACGGCGAGCACGGACTGCATGACCATCGACACGGTCACATCGCGCGCACGCGCCAACTCCTCCACAGCGAGCAGGAGTTGCTCATCGATGCTGAACTCCACACGGTCCCCGAGGTGGCCGGCCCGCGGCGGCCGGGGCCGGTCGGCGGGCAGCCGCAACGGCTGCGGGACCCCCGCGAGCTCCTCGCGCCAGTACGCGGACTGCACGGCGAGCACACTGTGCGGATCCCCCGCGTCCCCCAGCAACTCCCGCTGCCAGAGCGTGTAGTCGGCGTAGCGCACCGGCAGCGCGGGCCAGTCGGGTGCCGCACCGCGACGGCGCGCGTCGTACGCGACCGCGAGGTCCCGCATCAGCGGCGCCAGGGACTCGCCGTCGCCCGCGATGTGATGGATGACGAGGGCAAGGACGTGCTTGCAGGGCTCCGCCCCACTGGTCAGCACACAGGCCCGTACCGGGATCTCGGCCGCGAGGTCGAAGCAGTGGGCGGCCGTCCGCTCGACGGCCTCGTCCAGCTCCTCCGCGGCGACCTCACCGACCAGCACGTCGAGCCGCGCCTCGGCGGCCGGGACGATCTCCTGGTACGGCACCCCGTCCGCGTCCTGCCGGTAGAGCGTCCGCAGACTCTCGTGCCGGCCCACCACGTCCTGCAGCGCCG